>JBIQHQ010000013.1:0-4706 GCA_044508445.1 Deinococcaceae bacterium | reverse complement strand
CTCGCCACCACCGTCGAGCTGCTGGGCGAGGTCGGCTGGGCCGGTATCACCACGCGCAGCGTCGCGGGGAGGGCGCGGGTGAACAACGCTCTCGTCCACTACTACTTCGGCAGCATGTCGCGGCTCCGCACCGAGGCCGCGAAGCGCCTCGTCGCCGACGTCTTCGCCGAGCCCATGGCCATGCTCGCCGACCCGGCAGTGCCCGTCTCCGAGGCCCTGACGGCCGCCGTGAGCTGGCTGGGCAGCGGTGGCCTGGAACCGGCGAAGCTGCGCGCCCTGGTGGAGGTCACGGTCAACGGGCTGCAGGAGCCGGAGCTGGCCGAGTTCAGCAAGGCCATGGTGCTCGAGGGCCGGGCCGCGTTGGCGCAGCGCCTCGAGCGGGAAGGGCTGGAGCCGGACCGGGCGCGCGGCGTCGCCACCCTCGCGTTCGCGCTGCTCGACGGGCTGATGGTCCACCTGATCATCGACCCGTCGCTGCCCGTCGCGGACGTGATCGCCGCGCTCGAGCCCGTGTTCGGGAAGGAGCGAAGGTGAGCATGGCAACCACTACGGCCACCCCGGGGACTCGCGCGGACGGGGTCCAGGGAGAGGTAGAGCGACAAGGCGACGTGTCGGTCCGCGACCTGCGCAAGACCTACGGCGAGGGACCCGCGTCCGTGGAGGCCCTCAAGGGCGTCGACCTGGAGGTGGGGGCGGGCGAGCTCGTCGTCGTCCTGGGCCCCTCCGGCTCGGGCAAGACGACCCTCCTCAACATCGTCGGCGGCATCGATACGGCCACCGCGGGCAGCGTGCTCGTGGACGGCGAGGACATCGGCGGCTACGACCAGCGCCGGCTCACCGAGTACCGCCGGCGCGTGGTGGGCTTCGTCTTCCAGTTCTTCAACCTCGTGCCGTCGCTCACCGCGCTGGAGAACGTGGCCCTGATCGCCGGCCTCACGGGCGCCGAAGAGAGGGCCGAGGCCGCCGAGGAGCGCGCGGGGACCCGTGCCGGCGCCGCCGCGGACCGGGCGGGGCAGCGGGCCGGCGGCGCCCGGGAACGCGCGGCGACCGCCGCCGACGACGCCCGCGACGCCCTGGCTGCCGTGGGGCTCGAGGGACGCCTCGACCACTTCCCCGCCGCGCTCTCCGGCGGCGAGCAGCAGCGCGTGGCGATCGCGAGGGCGCTGGCGAAGCGCCCCAGCCTGCTGCTCTGCGACGAGCCCACGGGCGCCCTCGACCTCGACACCGGACGCTCCGTCCTGAGCCTCCTGCGCCGCGTGAACCGCGAGCGCTCGCTCACGACGATCCTCGTCACCCACAACAGCGCCATCGCGAGGATGGCCGACCGCGTCGTGCGCATGCGCGACGGACGCGTCGAGGAGGACCGCGTCGTGACCGACCCCCTGCCCGCCGAGGAGGTCACCTGGTGACGCGCGCCGGCGCATCGGCGTGGCGCGCCAAGCTGTGGCGCGACCTCAGGCGGCTCCGCGGGCCCTTCATCGCGGTCGCGGTCACGAGCTTCCTCGGCGTGGCGCTGTTCGGCACCAGCTACGGCGCCTACCAGAACCTCCTGGCCTCCTACGACCACCTCTTCGAGGTGACGGGCTTCGCCGACCTGACCGTCGCCGGCGGTGACGTCGAGGGCTTCGCGGCGTCAGCCGCCGGCGTGACCGGGGTGGACGCGGTGACGACCCGCACCGTCGTGGACACCTTCGGGGAGGTGAACGGCAGACGCCTGGCCGTCCGCGTGATCGGCATGCCGGCCCAGGACCAGCCCGAGGTGAACAGGGTCGTGGTGCGGGAGGGCACCTACCTCGACCCGACCAGCGCCACGGGCGTGCTGGTCGAGCAGCACCTGGCCGACCACGACGGCCTGGGCCCGGGCGGCAGCCTGCGGCTCCGCACGCTCCTCGGCTGGCGCGAGGTGCCCGTGCTGGGCGTGGCCGCCTCGCCCGAGTACGTGTGGCTGGCGCGCAGCCGCCAGGACGTGCTCACTCTGCCGTCCGACTTCGGCGTGGTCTTCGCGCCCGAGAGCAGCCTGCGATTGATGGCGCTCGGGACCGGTCGCCAGGCCCTGGTGCTCCTGGACCCGACGGTCGGTGACGAACGCGAGGCCGTCCTGGAGCGGCTCGAGGGGCTCGCACGGGAGGCGGGCGCCGGCGACGTGGTCCGGCGGGAAGACCAGCCCTCGAACGCCGTGCTGCACGAGGACATCACGGGCTTCGGCGAGATGGCCGTGATGTTCCCGCTGCTGTTCCTCGGCGCCGCGGCTCTGGTGGCGTTCGTCGTCATGAGCCGCGTGGTGCACGGGCAGCGCCGTCTCATAGGCACGCTGCGCGCGAACGGCGTCACGCGCCGGGCGCTGGTGGGCCACCACCTGGCCTTCGGGCTCGTCCCCGCGCTGGCGGGCGGGCTGCTCGGGGCCTTGGCGGGCGAGCTGCTGGCGCAGCTCCTCACCGGCCGCTACACGGCGGCCCTGGCGATCCCCGTGACCGTCGTGGAGGTACACCCGCTCGTCGCGCTGCTCGGCGTCGTGCTGGCGCTGCTGGCCGTGACGCTGGGGTCGCTCGGGCCCGCGCTCGACGCCGCGCGCGTGGCGCCCGCCGAGGCGATGAGGGGCGCGTTGCCGGCGAGCCGCGGCGGACGCACGGTCTTCGAGCGCCTGGTGCCGCCCCTGCGCCGCCTGCCGCCCGCGGCCCTCATGGCGCTGCGCAGCGCCTGGCGCAACCCGGGCCGGAGCGCGGCCACCTTCGCCGGCGCTCTCGCGGCTCTGGTCCTCGTGTTCGTGTCCTGGGGGATGCTCGACTCGATGCAGAACGTGCTGCGTCAGCAGTTCCGCGAGGCGCAGCTCGAGGACGCCCAGGCCTACGTGAGCGGCGACGCCGACGACGTGCTGCCTAAGGTGACCGCCCTGCCCGGCGTGGCCGATGCCGAGGCGGCCGTGGTGACACGCGTGTCCGTGGAGGCCGAGGACGGCCGGAGCTACGCGACCTCGCTCACGGCCCTGCCGGCGGGCACGGCGATGCACGGGTTCCTCGGCGAGCGGGGCGAGCGCCTATCGCTGCCCGCCAGCGGAGTCCTCCTCGGCTCGAGCCTGCGGACCGAGCTGGGGCTTGGCGTCGGCGACCCGGTGCGACTCAGGCTGCCGGACCTCGGCATGTCGCTCCAGGCGACCGTGGCCGGCTTCGTGCGCGAGCCCCTCGGCACCTTCGCCTACGCCTCCCGCGACGTGCTCCCGGACGCCACGCCGAACGCGGTCTTCGTGCGCTACCAGCCGGGCGCCGACCGCGCCGCGGTCGAGGCGGAGATAGAGGACGTGGGAGAAGTGCTCGCCGTCGCCGACTCGAGGTCCCTGGAGGCCGCGGCGAACGACCTGATGGGACTCTTCTACGCCTTCGTGGGCGCGATGCTCGTCTTCGGCGCCGTGCTGGCGCTGGCGCTCATGTACAGCGTCACAGGCGTGACAGTCGCGGAGCGCGCCGGCGAGCTGGCGAACCTGCGCGCCAACGGGGTGCGCATGGGCCAGGTCGCCCGCATCGTGGGCGGCGAGAACCTGGCGGTGGTCCTGTTGAGCCTCGCCCCCGGCCTGCTGCTGGCCCGCCTGGTGGCCGCCGCGGCCATGGCCAGCTTCAGCAGCGACATGTTCCAGGTCACGCTCGTCGTGCAGCCCCGCACGTGGCTCCTCGCGTGCCTGGCGGTTCTGGCCGCCGCGTTCGTGGCGGCGGTGCCCGCGTTCCGGTCGGTCGCCCGCATCGACCTGGCCGGAGCCACGCGTGAGCTGGCGGGGTAGGGCCCCCTAGCCCCTCGCAGCTGCCCTTTGGTCGGGCGCTCCTGCCGGCGCCTGCGCCGCCTGGCCGGCGCCGTCAGGGCTGGCGTGCGGCGAGGCCGTGCGCGGCGTAGTCGTCCTGCAGCGCCGCGAAGACGGCCATGTCGACGGGCATCGGGTGCCCGGCCAGAGCTGCCGCCAGCCTGTCGAGCCCGTAGTGCGCGCCCACCACGTCGCCCCGCTCGATGGCGACGTCGGGGTCCGGCACGAAGTAGGTGGAGACGAGGCGCGTGCCGTACGCGGTGGCCTCGAGCTCCCACCGCTGCCACGCGCCCGGCGTGGTGTGAGTGTGCTCGAGCAGCGTCGGCACGCGCAGCCGGGTGATCGTGAACTCGAACCGCGGGATGTCGTGCCCGTGCCAGTCGAAGGTGATGGCGCCGCCCTCGCGGAGGTCCACGGTGATGTCCGCCGCGAACGGCGCCCACCAATCGGCCAGGCGCTCCGGCTCGGTGATCGCCGAGGACCGGGCGATGGTTTCCGGCGAGCTGGCCACCAAGGTCGTGATCCTCACGACCTTCGCCCGCGCCGGCTACCTGCGCCGGGCCCTCGACGCCGGCGCGACCGGCTACCTCCTCAAGGACGCCCCGGCCTCGCGGCTCGCCGACGCCCTCCGCCGCGTGATGGCCGGCGGCCGCGCCGTCGACCCCGACCTGGCCGTGGAGGCCTGGGGCGAGGAGGACCCACTCACCGACCGCGAACGGCGCGTGCTGCGCATGGCTTCCGAGGGGCGGACGACGGCGGCCATCGCGTCGGCGCTGGGCCTCTCTGAGGGCACCGTGCGCAACTACCTCTCCGAGGCCATCGGGAAGCTGGGGGCTTCCAACCGCGTCGAGGCGGCGCGGATCACGCGGGAGAAGGGGTGGTTGTGAGGCTCAGGAAGGCGCGTAGACGTCCTGTAGCG
>JBIQHQ010000012.1:0-84665 GCA_044508445.1 Deinococcaceae bacterium | reverse complement strand
GGCGGCGCGTCGGCCCGGCCGCCGGTGGTGGCCTCCATGAACCCACGAGTCCGCCGCCCCGATGGAGGGCGGCCGGAACGAGAGGCAGCGGGCGGCTCCCGGAGGAGCCGGCCGCCCGCGGTGCTAGAGCCCGTGGGTCAGAGCGTGCGGTAGTCGGTGACGACGATGTCGCCGTCGATGATCTGCTGCTTGATGTCGTTGACCTCGTCGACGAGGTCCTGAGGGATCAGCGCCTGGTTGTACTCGTCGAGCGCGTAGTCGACGCCTTCCTCCGCCAGGCCGAGGTTCAGCACGCCGCCCTCGAACTCGCCGTTCACGACGTCCATGATCGCGTCGTAGGCGGCCACGTCGACGCGCTTGAGCATGCTCGTCAGCCCGTGGTTGAGGGTCGTGGGGTCGCCGTCGGTGTCGCCGCGCGGGTTCTGGTTGCTGTCGACGCCGATGTAGAAGACGGGGGTCGTGCCCTCACCGCAGCTCGCCTCGTCGGCGGGCCGCGGGACGTTGGCGAGCTGGTCGACGAGGGCCGAGTCGCGCAGCGGGACGCTGGGCTCGAAGCACTTCGTCTGGTTGGCGAAGTCGATGACGCCGTTGCCGGAGGCGCCGGCGGCGGCGAAGATGATGTCGGCGCCCTGGGCGTTCTGCGTGGAGGCCAGCTCGCGAGCCTTCGCCGGGTCGTTCCAGGCGTCGGGCGTGACGCCCACGTAGTTGCTGATGATCGTGCAGTCGGGGCAGGCGGCCTTCACGCCCTCCTGGTAGCCGAGGTCGAAGGCGTGGATCAGCGGGATGTCCATGCCGCCCACGAAGCCGAGCACGCCGGTGCGGGTGAGCTTGCCGGCGATGTAACCGACGAGGAAGCTGCCCTCGTGCTCCTTGAACAGCACGCTGCGCACGTTCGGGTTCTCGGCCACGCCGTCGATGAGCACGAACGACGTGTCGGGGAACGCGGAAGAAACGGACAGGATCGCGTCGGCCTGGCTGAAGCCGGGTGCGACCACGATGTCGGCGCCGGCGCCGGCGATGCGGCGCAGGCCCTCCGCGGCGGTGTCGGGCGAGCCCTCGAACTCGACGATCTCGACCTCGTAGCCGTCGGCCTGGAGGTCCTGCTGGGCGCGCTGGACCCCGTGCCACGTGCCCTCGTTGAACGAGCCGTCGAACTTGCCGCCGGCGTCGTAGACGATGCCGAGCACGTAGTCCTGGGCGTACGCCGCCGTCAGGACGAGGGCGGCGAGCAGGATCAGCAGTCTGCGCATGTGTCTTCCTCTCGACAACCAGTGAGCTTCTTCACCTTCGCGGTGACGCCAGGACTATAGCAAGCGTCAGGGGCGCCTTCGGCGGCCTCAGGGGGCCGTTCGTTAACCGCTGCTTGAGCGTGCGCGCGCCTAGAAGAGGATGCGGGTCCAGTCCAGCTCGTCGAGGGCCTGGAAGACGTCGACGTGCTCGAGGAGGATGCCCGCCGACTGGTCGCGGAACATCGCGCACTCCACGTGCTTGCCCATGCGCTTGACGGCCTCGACGAGCTCCACGTAGTCGCCGTCGCCGGACACCAGCAGCGCCGTGTCGTAGGCGTCCTGGTAGGCCAGGGACAGGGCCTCCACGGCGATCGCCACGTCGATGCCCTTCTCGACGAGCGTCCCGTCGTTGCGCCTGTGCAGCGTGCCGAGCCGCACCGTGACGTAGGGGATGCGCCGCAGCGACTCGAAGAAGCGCTGCTGGCCCTCGCGCAGCTCCTCGTCGTAGTCCTCGGTGAGCATCGAGTTGTAGTAGTAGGTGCGGAACACGGGCCTGTCGCGCAGGAGCTGCTGGATCAGCTCGGCGAAGTTCACGCGCGTGCTGCGCAGGTTCTCGCGCATGCCGTTGTAGAGGTTGCTGCCGTCGATGAAGATCGCGACCCTCTCGCCCTGGGCGAAGTTGCGGGCGTGGGCGTAGCGCCTCGCCGCCGCAGGGTCGCGCGGCTCCGGTCTGCGGGGGCGGGGCGGGCGTCCGTTCGAGTCGTTCTGGTCCATGACCGCTGGCAAGTGTAACCTTGGCGGATGCGGGCCTCGCGGACGCTCGAGTCCTTCGAGCTCGACCACACCAAGGTCAGGGCGCCCTACGTGCGGCTGGCCGCCCGCTACGTTGGCGAGCGCGGCGACGTCGTGACGAAGTACGACCTGCGCCTCGTCCAGCCGAACCGCGCCGAGGTGCCCACCGCCGCGCTGCACACGATCGAGCACCTGCTGGCCGGCTACCTGCGCGACGAGCTGGAGCCGCGCACCCACGCCGTGGTCGTGGACGTCTCGCCCATGGGCTGCCGCACCGGCTTCTACCTCACGCTGCTCGGCGAGCCCCGGCACGAGGACGTGCGCGCCGCCACCGAGGCGGCGCTGCGGCGGGTCGCGGAGCACGAGGGCGAGGTGCCCGGCTGCAGCGAGCTCTCCTGCGGGAACTGGCGCGACCACTCGCTGCCGGGCGCCCGCGCCTGGGCGGCCGCGGTGACGAAGCAGGGGTTCATCGTCCAGGAGACGGTTCCCATCCGGCGCTAACCACCGCCGGCGAGCCCGACCAGTACGGGTAGAACTCTCTCATGAGAGCCCGTGCCAAGATGCCCGCCATGGAGAGAAAACCGCTGATCCTCATCGTCGAGGACGAGAAGGAGATCGCCAAGTTCATCGACCTCGAGCTCCAGGCCGAGAACTACGAGACCGTCGTCAGCTACGACGGCGTCACCGGCCTGTCGAAGTTCCGCGAGCTGAACCCCGACCTCGTCGTCCTGGACCTGATGCTGCCGGTCCTCGACGGCCTCGAGGTCGCCCGGCGCATCCGCAAGACCAGCAACACGCCGATCATCATCCTCACGGCGAAGGACTCCGTGGACGACAAGGTCACGGGCCTCGACTCCGGCGCCGACGACTACCTCGTGAAGCCCTTCAGCATCGAGGAGCTGCTGGCGCGCGTGCGCGCCCACCTCAGGCGCGTGAACCCGGCCGTCACGGGCGAGGTGCGCGTCGCCGACCTCGTCATCAACCTCGAGGGGCGCGAGGTGTTCCGCGACGGGCGGCGCATCGAGCTGTCGGCGAAGGAGTTCGAGCTCCTCGAGCTCTTCGCCCGCAACCCCGGCAAGGTGTTCAACAGGTTCGAGATCGAGGAGAAGGTGTGGCCCGAGTACACGGGCGGCAGCAACGTCGTCGACGTCTACGTGGGCTACCTCAGGCGCAAGCTGGAGGGGGAGGGCGAGCGGCGCCTGATCCACACCGTGCGCGGCGTGGGGTACGTGCTGCGCGAGGAGTGAGCGTAGGCTGCCCCTACCGTGGTGCCGGGTGCGCGGCGCTAACATCGCGGGACCTTGGAGGGTGAGTCCTGGTGGGACTGAGGCTCCAGCTTACCCTGGTGTTCGGGGTCCTCATCGCGATGATCCTGGGCGGCGTCGCGGTGTCCGTCTACCTCCTCACCGAGCGCTCGCTGGCCGCCGGCCTCGACGAGCGCGCCGCCTCGGCGCTGGCCGAGCTGGTCAACGGTCGCAACGACGTGAAGGCCGCCGTCCAGCGCCTTCCCAGCGACGCCGGCAGCCTCGTGCTGCTCCTCGGGCAGGAGGGCACGCGCCCCCGCTCCGTGGACAGCATCAAGACCGGCGTCTGGCACGAGGCGCGTGACCTCTACATACTGAACAGGCTGCCGGACTCGGCGCTGCAGCGGCTGGTGGACGACGGCCGCATCGCCGTCACGGTCGGCTCCGGCGACAACAAGATGCGCATCCACGCCCAGCTCGGGACGGTGCCGCTGCCGTTCTCGCGCCCGTTCAGCGCGGCGTTCTTCGTGGCCGTGCCGGCGGGCCTCATGGCCACCACGCTCGACCAGCTGGCGCGCGACCTGGTGATGACCGTCGTCCTCGCGTTCATCGCCTTCGGGCTGGGCATCTGGGTGCTGTCGCAGCGCGTGCTGGGCCCGCTGAAGCGGGTGACGGACGCCGCCGCCCACGTCTCCGGCTCCGACCTCTCGCTGCGCGTGCCCGTGCCCGACACCAGGGACGAGATCCACGACCTGGCCATGGCGATCAACAACATGCTCGGCAGGCTGCAGGAGTCCTTCGAGACGCAGCGCCGCTTCACGGCCGACGCCAGCCACGAGCTGCGCACGCCCGTCACGGCCATCGCCGGCCACGCCTCGTACCTGGTGAGGCGCACGAGCCCCACGCCGGCCCAGCAGGAGTCGCTGATGGTGATCCAGCGCGAGGCCGAGCGCATGGGCAAGCTCGTCAACGACCTGCTCGAGCTCGCCCGCGCCGACGCCGGCTTCACCGTGAACAAGGCGCCGATGAACCTGGTAGAGGTCGCCGAGAGCGTGCGGGACGAGGTCTCCCGCGTGTCGCCCGGCGCGGAGGTCAGCGTCAGCGCACGGCGCGCCCTGGCCGAGGTGATGGGAGACGCCGAGAGGCTCAAGCAGGTGATCCTCAACCTCGTGATGAACGCGATCAACGCCGGTGCCAGCCGGGTGACGGTGAGCGTGGCCCAGGAGGGGAAGCAGGTGCGCCTCGAGGTCCTCGACGACGGCGCCGGCATCCCGCCCGAGGCGCTGCCGCACATCTTCGAGCGCTTCTACCGCGTCGACGGCGCGCGCAGCACGCGCGGCAACGGCAGCGGCCTGGGCCTGGCGATCGTCAAGTGGATCGTGCAGCAGCACGAGGGGACGGTCAGCGTGGAGTCGCGGCTGGGCGAGGGCACGGTGTTCACGATCATGCTGCCGGCGCTCGACCCGAAGAAGACGGGGGAGACGCCGGCGCTGGCGCGGGCCGGCGGCGTCGAGCGGCGCGCCGTCAGCCGGTCGTAGCCCCGGCCCCGTCGGATCCGCCCGGCGGGGGTGCGCACCCCGTCGTCGCGCCGGGCCCGTGAGGTCCGCCGGCCGGGCCGGCTAGGCCAGCTCCACGCCGGCGCCCTCCACGACCTCGCCCACCAGCAGCGCCCCCGGCGCCAGCGCCAGCGCCCGCGAGGCGTCCGCCGCGCCCACGACCACGACGAAGCCCAGGCCCATGTTGAACACGCGCCGCATCTCGGCCTCGCTCACGCCGCCCGCCCGCGCGATCAGCCCGAACACCTCGGGCACCGGCCAGGCGTCGCGCCACAGGCGCACGCCCACGCCGTCCGGCAGGGTGCGCGGCAGGTTGCCGGGGAGGCCGCCGCCCGTGACGTGGGCCATCGCGCGCGGCAGGCCGCGCTCCAGGAGCGGCCGCACGGCGGGCAGGAAGCTCCTGTGCTCGGCCAGCAGGGCGCGCCACACGGGCGTGCCGTCCGACAGGACGTCGTCGAGGCGGCCGTCGAGGGCGCGCCTGGCCAGGCTGAAGCCGTTCGTCTGCAGGCCGCCGGAGGGGAGGCCCAGCACGGCGTCGCCCGGGGAGACGCGCGAGCCGTCGACGACCGCGCCGCGCTCCACGACCCCCACGATCGTGCCGGCGAGGTCGAACTCGCCCTCGCGGTAGACGCCCGGCATCTCGGCGGTCTCGCCGCCCAGCAGGGCCATGCCGGCGTCCCGGCAGGCCGACGCCACCCCGGCCACCAGCCGGGCCGTGGCCTCCGGCTCCAGCCGCTCGCTGGCCACGTAGTCGAGGAAGAACAGCGGGGTGGCGCCCTGCACCAGCACGTCGTTCACGCAGTGGTTCACGAGGTCGCGGCCCACGCCCTCCAGCACGCCGGGCTGGTGGGCGTAGCGCCGCGCCAGCACGGTCTTCGTGCCAACCCCGTCGGTCGAGGCCACGAGGACGGGCCGCGCCAGGCCGGCGGGCAGCTCGAAGAGGCCGCCGAACGCCCCCAGGCCGCGCAGCACGCTCGGCGTGTACGTCGACTCGACCTCACGAGTTATCAAATCGATGGTCCGCTCCGCGGCGTCGAGGTCCACCCCCGCCCGCTCGTAGGCCCGCCCTCCCGTCCTGCCCATGGCGGCCATGCTAACCGCGCCCCGGGGGACCGCGGCGCGACCCGCCTCGGCTACACTCGAGGGACGTGCTGGCCGCGATCGACGTGCTCTTCCCGCTGCCGCTCGGACCGCTCACCTACCTGGCGCCGCTGCGGTCGGGGTCGGGGGAGGGCGCCGTGGGGCGTCGCGTCGTGGTGCCGTGGCAGGCGGGCGTGAGGGTCGGGGTCGTCGCCGGCTCCCGGCCCGTGGACGCCGGCCGGGGCCTGGAGCTCAGGCACGCGCTGCGCTACCTCGACGAGGGCCCGTTCCTGGGGTCGAGCCAGCTCCGCGCCGTCGACTCCATAGCCAGGGGTACCGGCCTGCCGCAGGGCCTGGTGCTCGCCACGCTGGGCGTGCCCGGTCTGGGGCTCGAGCTCACGCACGAGGTGCGGCTGCACGAGACGCCCGCCGCGGACGAGCTGTTCGGCGACCTCGAGCCAGGTGCCTGGCTGCCGGCCGAGAGGGTGGGCGCCAAGGAGCTCGACCACCTCAGGTCGCAGGGGCTGGTCGACGAGGCCGTGCGCGTGGTGAGGCCCACGCGGCGCGTGCTGGTGCCACGCCGGCGGCCGGACGAGGGGTTGGACGGCCAGCGCCAGGCGAGCCAGCGCGCGGCCCTGGGTCGCCTGCTCGAGCTCGGGGAGGCCGAGAGCGCGGCGGCCCTGGCGCGCGACGCCGACGTCCCGGAGAGCGCCGTCCGCTCGTTGGTGGCCAAGGGCTACGCGTCCTACGAGGAGGTCGAGGCGCCCGTGCCACCGCTGCCCGCGCCGCCGCTGCGCGACGACCGTCTGGAGGACCCGCCGCCGAGCGGGTCCGCGCCGACCGGCGGCGGCTACGTGGCGGGAGGCTCGCGCCGCGCGCGCCTCTCGGCGCTCGTGCCGGCGCTGGCGGCCGACCTGGCCGCCGGACGCAGCGCGGTGGTCGTGGCACCGGAGAACACGCTGGCGCGGGAGGCCGCGGGGCTGCTGGCCACCCGCCTGCCCGTGCTCTACCTCACGGGCGAGGCCACGGACGAGCAGCGCGAGGCCCTCTTCGCCACCCTGCCCACGGCGGGACCGGTGGTGCTCGTCGGCAGCCACGTGGCCCTGCTCGCGCCCGTGGCGGGGCTGGGCCGGGTCGTCGTGCTCGAGGCCGGCAACCAGGCCCACAAGCTGAGGTCGGGCGGCCGGCTCTACGTGCCGAAGGCCGCGCAGCGCGTCGCGGCCGCCGCCGGCGCGAGCCTGACCCTCACCGACGTCGTGCCCAGCCCGGAGCTGCTCGCCCTCGGCGGCGAGGGCGGGGGGACCCTGCTGCCCCTGCCGCGCCTGCGGGTGCACGTGGCCGACATGTCCGGCAGCCCCGGCTGGCCGCTGCACCCGGACCTGCAGCTCACCTTCAGGCAGGTCGTCCAGCGCGAGCGCCAGGCCGTGGTGCTGGCGCCGCGGCGCGGGTTCTCCGGCGCCTACGGCTGCCTCAACTGCGGCTGGCAGGCGCCGTGCCCGAACTGCGACCTGACGCTGCGCTACCACCGCGACGAGGGACGCCTGCGCTGCCACCAATGCGGCCACGACGCGCCCCTGCCCACCGCCTGCCCGCAGTGCGGCGGCGAGGACCTCGGGGCGTTGAAGGGCGCGGGGACCCAGTGGGTGCTCTCGCAGCTGGCGCGGTCGGCGCCCGGCTTCCCCGGCTACAGGTACGACTCCGACAGGCGCGACGACCTGAGCCCCCTCTACGCGGGCGAGCCCGGCGTCGTCGTCGGCACCACGGCGGTCCTGCGCCTGCCGCCGCTGCCCGAGCTCTCGCTCGTCGCCGTCACGCTCTTCGACGTGCACCTGGCGCTGGCCGACTTCCGCGCCGAGCAGGAGGCGCTGCGCATGCTCTTCCAGGTGGCCGAGCTGAGCGCGAACCGACGACCGCTCGTGCTGGTGCAGACGTTCGCGCCGGGGTCGCCGGCGCTGCGCGCCGCGTCCTCCGACGCGCCTGAGGTGGCCGTCGAGACGCTGCTGGCCGCCCAGCTCGAGCGCCGCAGGCGCTTCGGCTACCCGCCCTTCGCGACTCTGGCGAAGGTGCAGGTGACGGCGCGCGACCGCGCCAGCGCTCACGCCGGCGCCCACGCGGCCGCCGACAGGCTGCGCGTGGCCGGTGCCGCGGACGGCGAGCTCCTCGGACCGGAGGCCGCGCCCGTGGCGCGCGTGAAGGGCCGCTACGGCTTCCAGCTCCTCCTGCGCGTGACCGACGAGGCCCGGCTCGAGGGACTGCTGGCCGCCCTGCCCGACAGGCTGGCGGGCGCGCGCGTGACCGTGGACGTCGACCCCGTGGACGTAGGAGAGCTCCTCGAGTGAGCCCGGCCCCAGGGGTAACATCGGCGTCGTCATGCTGGTCAACAGGCGGGCGTCACACGAGTTCGAGCTCCTCGAGAGGTACACGGCGGGCATCGAGCTCACCGGCAGCGAGGTCAAGTCGCTGCGACAGGGCGGCGGCTCGATCGCCGAGGCGTTCGCCGTGGTCAAGGGGGGCGAGGTGTTCGTCGAGGGCATGAACATCCCGCCGTACAAGGACGCCAGCTACAACAACCACGAGCCGCGGCGGCCGCGCCGGCTCCTCCTCAAGCGCAAGGAGATCGAGGAGCTCGAGCGCGCCGTGAGCCGGAAGGGCCTGACGATCGTGCCGCTCAAGCTCTACTTCAAGGACGGCTGGGCGAAGCTCGACATCGCCGTCGGGCGCGGCAAGAAGCTGCACGACAAGCGCCGCGACGCGGCCGAGCGGGACGCCAGGCGGCAGATCGACCGCGCGCTGAAGGGCTCGTTCGACGGATGACGGCGCGTCTCCGCGGCGCCTGCGTGGCCCTGCTGCTCGCCCTCGCCCTGCCCGGGCTCCAGGCGGCGCTGGCGCAGCCGGCGCTGATCGTGAACGGGCGCGAGGTGGCGGGCAACACCACGGCGCTCGTCAGCGGCACGAGCTACGCTCCGGCGGCGCCGCTCGCGGCGGCGCTGGGCGCCACGGCGGTCACCGACCTCGGCCGCGGCGTAGTGGTGCTCGACGCCGGCGGGCGCCTCCTGCAGGTGCTGGTGGCGGCGTCGCCGCAGGAGGCGACGACGGTCCAGGGCGCGCTCCGCTTCGACGGCGTGGCGGTGCCCGGGCCCGCCGCCGTAGTGTCCGGCGGCGAGGTCTACCTGCCGGTGAAGCAGGTGGCCGAGGCGCTGGGCGCCAACGTCACGTACATCGAGGAGCAGGGCACCGTGGTCGTCGTGCAGCCGCGGGCCCGGCTCACGGCCATGCGGCGCCTGACGAACCCCGAGCGCGTGGAGCTGGCCCTCAGCGCCCCCGTGCGCTACAGCGCCTTCTACAACGAGCCCGTCCAGACGCTCCAGGTCCACTTCGAGCGCACCGACGTGGAGGTCCGGCTGCCGCCACTGGAGGGCGACAGGTTCGTGATCGCCACCGCGCTGGCCGCGGGCGGCGGCGCCGACGTGCGTCTGCAGCTCGCCGAGGGCGCCACCTACGACGTCTACCAGCTCCCCGACGGCCGCGGCTTCCGCCTCGTGATCGCCCTGGGCGCCGCCGGCGAGAACCCTCTCGCGGCGGGCCTGCGGGTGGTGATCGACGCGGGCCACGGCGGCCAGGACACGGGTATCGTGGGGCCGGAGGGGAGCGAGAGCAGCCTGGCGCTCGCCGCCGCGCAGCGCCTGGCCGGCGCCCTGCGCCAGCGCGGCTTCGACGTCGTGCTGACCCGCGACGGCGACTTCTCGGTGCCCGTCTCGACGCGCTCGGCCGCGGGCATCGGTGCCGACCTCTTCCTGTCCATCCACGCCGCCGACCTGCCGCAGGGCACCTTCAACGCCTACTACCTCGGCGAGGCCCCCGACGTGGCCAGCCTCGACATGGCGATAAGGAGCAACGCCGGAGCGGCCGCTGACCGGGAGACCGACAGGCTGCGGCGCGAGCTGCTGCTGGGGCTCGTGCCCGACCTCGACGCCGGGCGCGGGTTCGCCGAGGGACTGGGCGCCACGCTGTTCACCGTGGGCGACTACAGGGCTGGAGAGGTGGGCCCCGCGCCCCTGCAGGTGCTGGGGGGCGCCGCCGGCCGTGGCGTCCTCGTCGAGTTCTCCCCGGCCGACCTGGCCACGGACGAGCTGAGCCTCCGCCTGGCCGAGGCCGTGGCCGACGTGCTGGCGCGGGAAGTGGCGCAGGGGGGCCGATGAGCCCGGCGCTCGGGCGCAAGCTCCTCGCCGCGCTCCTCACCCCGCAGGTGCTGGTCGCCGGCCTCGCCTTCGTGGGGGCGCTGGTCGTCTTCCTCTCCACCAGGCCGCCCACGGTGCCCCCGCCGCCCTCCGTGGACATCGCCAGCGACGACGACACGCTCGTCGCCGCCGACGTGCGCCTCGTGCTGGTCGACGCCACGGGCCTGGAGTGGCAGCGGGCGGAGCGCGTGCAGTCGCCGCCGGGCGCCTCGGCCCGGCTGGCGGCGGTCATGGCGGCGCTGCGCCAGGCGCTGGTGACCGAGGGGGTGTGGCCGGAGGACCTGCCCGCCCCCAGGGCGTTCCTCGAGAGCATCGAGAGGCGGACCGTGGCGGTCCTCGACCTGCGCCCGCCGCCGGGCCTGGGCGTGAGCGTCGCCCAGGAGAGGGCGATCTACCGGGCGATCGTGGGCACGGCCGAGCTGGCCGGAGCCGACGAGGTGGTCTTCCTGAGAGACGGCGAGCCGGCCGCCACGCTGCTCGGGCACGTGGCCGTGCCGTCGGCGCTGTAGGACCGGACCCTCAGGGGTACATGCGCGTGAGCATCCGCGGGAAGGGGATGACCTCGCGCAGGTGGTGGCCGCCGACGAGCCAGGTGAGGAACCGCTCGAGGCCCATGCCGAAGCCGGAGTGCGGCACGCTGCCGTGGCGCCGCAGGTCGAGGTACCAGCCGAACGCCTCTGCGGGCAGGCCGTGCTCCTCGATGCGCCGCTCGAGCAGCGCCAGGTCGTGGATGCGCTGCGAGCCGCCTATCAGCTCGCCGTAGCCCTCGGGCAGTATCAGGTCGGCGGCGAGGACCCTCGCGGGGTCCCCGGGCACGGGTTCCATGTAGAACGCCTTCGCCTTCGTGGGCCACAGCTCGACGAAGACGGGCTTGTCGGACATCTCGCCGATCATCGTCTCGTGCGGCGCGCCGAAGTCCTCGCCCCAGGCCAGCTCCTCGCCTCGCCCGCGCAGGTACTCGAGCGCCTGGTCGTAGGTGATGCGCTCGTAGCCGCCCTCGGCCGCGGGGCGCAGCCGTGCGGCGTCGCGCCCGAGCATCTCGAGCTCCTGGGAGCGCTCCTCCAGGACGCGGCCCACGAGGTAAGAGACGAGCTCCTCCTGCAGCCGCATGTTGCCCTCGTGGTCGAGGAACGCTACCTCCGGCTCGACCATCCAGAACTCCAGCAGGTGCCGCCTCGTCTTGCTCTTCTCGGCCCTGAACGTGGGGCCGAACGTGTACACCTTGCCGAACGCCATCGCGCCGGCCTCGGCGTAGAGCTGCCCCGACTGCGACAGGTAGGCGGTGTCCTCCTCGAAGAGGTCGATCTCGAAGAGGTTCGTGGTGCCCTCCACCGCCGTGGGCATGAAGAGCGGCGCGTCGAAGCGCAGGAAGCCGCGCGCGGCGAAGAAGTCGTGGATCGCCCGCTCCACGAGGTCGCGGACGCGCAGCACCGCCCACGGGCCCCTGTGCCTCAGGTAGAGGTGCCTGTGCTCGAACAGGAAGTCGACGCCGTGCTCCTTGGGCGTGATGGGGTAGTCGTTGCCGGGGGAGACCAGCTCGAGGCCCGTGACGCCGAGCTCGACCCCGCTGGGCGCCCGCGCGTCCGCCCGCACCACGCCCCTGGCGCGCACGCTCGACTCCTGGGCCAGGCCCTTGGCCAGGTCGAAGTCCTCCTCGGGCACCTCGCCCTTGACGACGACGCCCTGCACGAACCCGCTGCCGTCACGGAGCTGCAGGAAGGCGATCTTCCCGCTCGACCTCACGCCCGTCACCCAGCCCGCGACGGCGACCTCCTCGCCGACGTGGGAACCGAGCTCGGAGATGGGTGTATGCGACATGAGGGGCAGTCTACGACGGCCCCCGCGACACGGCTCAGGCGATGGGGAGGCCCACGGCCTCGTCCAGCGCCTCGGCGGCGCCGCACTCCTCCACGGACGGCACCACGTGCTGGAACCGCGCCAGCAGGGCCGGAGCGGCGTTGGCCACGACGCGCGGGTGGCCGACGGCCTCCAGCATGGGCACGTCGTTCTCGCTGTCCCCGACGGCCATGATGTCGCCCAGCGGCACCCGCAGGTGCTTGGCGAGGTACGCCACCGCGCTGGCCTTCGAGGTGCCGGCGCGCGTCATGTTCACGAAGGCGATCCCGGGCAGCGCCGGGCTCGTCGCCGTGGCCGCCGCGATGCCCTCGGGCGTGAAGGGCAGCAGCGCCTCGTGCTCCTGGTAGGGCACGACCCACTGCGCCCGCACCACAGGCTCGTGCTCGGCCACGTCCTCGAGGTCGCGGACGATCGCCGTGACGCCCAGGAGCTTCGCGTGGCGCTCGGACAGCGGCGTGCGCCTCTCGACGAAGAGCTCGCTGGGCGTGTACAGCTCCAGCACCGCGCCGCGCTGGCGGGCCGTGGCGATGAGCGAGCGCACGTCGGCCTCGCGCAGGGCCGTGACCTGTATCGACCGTCCGTCCGGGTAGCCCACGTGGGCGCCGCTCTGGAACACGTGCGGGTTGTCCGGGCCCATGCGCTCGGCGATCTTCAGCGCCGTGCCGAAGGCCGGCCTGCCCGTGCAGAGCGCGACCTTCATGCCGGCGTCGCGGGCGCGCTGCGCGGCCGCCCACACGCAGTCGCGCACCTGGCCGTCGGCGCCTATGACGGTCCCGTCGAGGTCCAGGACCACCAGGGGGATCACCGCGAGGCGCCTCCCGAAGCCGCCGGCGCCGTCACCGCCAGGCCCAGCTCGGCGAGCTGCTCGGGCGCCAGTGGCGCCGGGGCGCCGGTGAGGGGGTCCTGCCCGCGCTGCGTCTTCGGGAACGCGATCGTGTCGCGTATCGAGGACGCGCCGGCGAGCAGCATGATCACGCGGTCGAAGCCCCACGCGATGCCGCCGTGCGGCGGCACGCCGTAGCTGAGGGCGTCGAGGAAGAAGCCGAAGCGGCGCCTGGCCTCCTCCGGCCCGATGCCGATGGCGGCGAACATGCGCTCCTGCACGTCCTGCCTGTGGATGCGCAGCGAGCCGCCGCCCACCTCGTTGCCGTTGAGGACGAAGTCGTAGGCGTAGGCGCGCACCGCGCCAGGGTCGGTCTCGAGGAGGTGGAGGTCCTCGTCGTGCGGCCTGGCGAACGGGTGGTGCATGTAGGTCCAGCCGCCCTCCTCGGTGCGCTCGAGGAGGGGGAAGTCGACGACCCAGAGGAAGCGCAGCACGTCGCCGCCGGGCCTGAGGCCGAGCAGCCCGCCCAGGCGCGAGCGCACGGCCCCGAGGGCCGTGCAGGTCGTGGTCCAGGGGCCGGCCGCCAGGAGGAGCAGGTCGCCAGGGTGCGGCGCGAGCCGCGAGACGGTCGCGAGCTCGGCCTCGCCGAGGAACTTGGCGACCGGTCCGCTGAAGCCCTCCTCGCCTCGCCGCAGCCAGGCGAGCCCGGCCGCGCCGTGCGCCTTGGCGAGGTCCTCCAGGTCGGCGAGGACCTTGCGGGTCACGGGCTCGGCGTCCCCGGCGTCGACGGCCAGCGCCTTGACGACCCCGCCGGACGCCACGGCGCCGGCGAACGCGCGGAAGCCGGAGCCGCGGAACGCCTCGGTGAGGTCCTGCAGCTCGAGGTCGAAGCGGACGTCGGGCTTGTCTGACCCGAAGCGGTCCAGCGCCTCGCGGTAGGGGAGGCGTTCGAACGGCGTGTCGACGGTGACGCCGAGCGTCTCCCTCACGACGTGCGCCATCAGGCCCTCGTTCAGCTCGATGACGTCGTCCACGCCGACGAAGGACATCTCGATGTCCAACTGCGTGAAGTCCGGCTGCCTGTCGGCCCGCAGGTCCTCGTCGCGGAAGCAGCGCGCGACCTGGAAGTACCTGTCCACGCCGGACATCATCAGGAGCTGCTTGAAGAGCTGCGGCGACTGGGGGAGGGCGTAGAAGGAGCCGGGCGCCTGACGCGCCGGCACGACGAAGTCGCGGGCGCCCTCGGGGGTGGAGAGCGTTAGGAGCGGCGTCTCCACCTGTACGAAACCGCGCTCGTCGAGGTAGTCCCACACGGCCTTCGTGGCGCGGTGCCGCAGCAGCAGCGGCCGCAGCGCCTCGGGGCGGCGCAGGTCGAGGTAGCGGTACCTGAGCCTAAGCTCCTCGCTGACCTCCGAGGCGTCGACGCTGCCGTCGACGAGGAAGGGCGGCGTCCTCGCGGTCGAGAGGACCTCGACCCGCTCGGCCACGACCTCCACCAGGCCGGTGGGAGCGTCGCTCTTCTGGCCGGGCGGGCGCTCGCGCACCGTCCCCTCGACCGTGACCACGTACTCGCTGCGCAGGCCGGAGGCGGCGGCGAACGCCTCGCCGGCGTCCGGCTCCACGACCACCTGGACCAGGCCGGCGCGGTCGCGGAGGTCGACGAAGACGACGCCGCCCAGGTCGCGCCGGCGGTTCACCCAGCCCTGCAGCACGACGCGCCGCCCGACGTGGGAAGCGCGCAGTTCGCCGCACATGAGCGTGCGAGTCATGCCGGAGACCCTAGCAGGGCCGCCAGGTCCGCCTCCGACGCGGTCCGCTGCTCGCCCGAGGCCAGGTCCTTGAGCTGCCACACGCCCGCCGCCCGCTCGCTGCCGCCCCTCAGCGCGGCGTGCGTGGCGCCGCGCCTGTCGGCCTCGTCGAGGCCCTTGCCCGGCGCCCGGCGCTGGTAGGCGAACTCCACGCGTCCACGGGAGCGCAGGCGCACGGCCAGGGCCGCTGCCTCGCCGACGGCCTCGTCGTCGACGGGCACCAGGAACAGGCGCGTCTCGCGCCGGCCGGCGGACTCCACGCCCTCCTCGGCGAGGGCGTCGAGCACGCGCTCGACGCCGAAGGCCCAGCCCGTGGCGGGCATGTCGGGCCCGCCGAGGAGCTTGACGAGGCCGTCGTAGCGACCCCCGCCGCCCAGCGCGGACTGGGCGCCGATGCCCTCGTGGTGCGCCTCCCACGCCGTGCGCCGGTAGTAGTCGAGCCCGCGCACCAAGCCCTTGTCGACGCGGTAGGGGACGCCCCAGTCGTCGAGGTACCGCGTCACCTGCTCGAAGTGCGCCCGCGACGCCTCGCCGAGGCGGTCGAGCGGCCTGTCCAGCGCGGCGATCAGCCGCTGGTCGCGCTCCTCCTTGCTGTCGAAGACGCGCATGGGGTTCAGGCGCAGCCGCTGCCGGCTGACGGCCGAGAGCTCTTCGCGGTGCGGCTCCAGCGCCTCGCGCAGGTAGGCGTTGTAGGCGACGCGGTCCTCCGGGTCCCCCACGGAGCCCACCATCATCACGTGGCGCCTGAGACCGCAGGCCGCCAGGACCTCGTACATGAGCTGCACGGCCTCGGCGTCGGCGAGCGGCGAGTCGTTGCCGAAGACCTCGTAGTCCACCTGGTGGAACTGCCGGTACCGCCCGCGCTGCACGTTCTCCGCGCGGAAGGCGGCCCCCGTGCCCCACAGCTTCACTGGCAGGGGCCGCGTGTGCATGCCGTGCTCGACGAAGGCGCGCACGATCCCGGCGGTGAGCTCCGGCCGCAGGGCCAGCGTGCGCCCGCCGCGGTCCTCGAACACGTACATCTCCTTCTGCACGACGATGTCTGACGACTCGCCGACGCTCTTCTCGAACACCTCGGCGAACTCGAAGAGGGGCACCGTGACGCGGCCCGCCCCGGCGTTGGCCAGGACGCGCTCGGCGGCCGCCTCCACGCGGCGCCACGCGTCCTGCTGCTCCGGCAGGACGTCGTTCGTGCCCTTGACGGACCTAGCCTTCATGAGGTGCGAGTGTACGCCCTCGGGCGCGGCGGCGGACGACGGTCCGCGGCGCAAGGGAACGGGCGGCCGTGGGGCCGCCCGCCGTGGCTCTAGGTGCCGGGTCGGTCAGGGGAGGCTGGCCGGCAGGCCGTTGCTCCTCACGCCCCCGACGACCACGAAGACGAAGCCGGAACCGGCGCGCTCGGGCGCCACGAACTCGATGCGGGTGGGCGACCACGCCTTGACCGCGGCCTGAACGCCGCCCTCGCCGTTCATGTTCGCGCCCACCAGCACGTAGGAGTCGTCGGCGCCGCCGCCGAACCCGTCGCCGAAGTAGCGGCCCTGCAGCACGACGGTCCCGCCCGGTTCGCTCGGCACCGTCACGGAGATGAGCGTGGGCATCACGTCGTTGCGGACGGTGGTCTTCGGTGCGCAGGCGCTCACGGCCAGTGCCAACAGGCCGATGGTCAACCAGGCGAGACGCTTCACTATGTCCTCCTAAGCGCAGAGGGTAAGAACGCCCTCGCTGCGGGTCAATGCATTGTTTCATAGCCCCGCCCGGAGCGGCCGCTGTGGCCGGCGCGGCGCGGCGGGGCCGCGGCGTTACCATACCCGTCGGCATGCCGGAGGACGTGACGGTCGACCCACGCGCGCTCGCCGACGAGGTGCGGGACCTCGTCGCCGGCAGGCGCCTGGCGGCGGTGCGCGGCCTCCTCGCCGACCTCGCCGTCCACGACGTGGCCGAGGTGTTCCACCACCTGGACCACGACGTGGAGGCCGTGGCGTTCAGGGTGCTGCCCCGCGAGCTGGCGCGCGAGGTGTTCGAGTACCTCGACATCGACGACCAGGAGGCTCTCATGCGCGGCATGGCCGAGGGCGAGGTCGCCGAGGTGCTGAACGGCATGTCGCCAGACGACCGCACGGCCCTGCTCGAGGAGCTGCCCGGCGCCGTCACGAAGCGCCTGCTGAACCTGCTCGACGAGCGCGAGCGCCGCGTGGCCAAGCAGCTCCTCGGCTACCCGGAGGAGTCGATAGGCCGCCTCATGACGCCGGACTACGTGGCCGTGAAGCCGCACTGGACGGTGGCCCGAGCGCTGGAGCACGTGCGCGTCTACGGCAAGGACTCGGAGACGCTGAACGTCGTCTACGTGACCGGGCCGGGTGGCGTCCTGATAGACGACCTGCGCATGCGCGAGCTGCTCCTGGTGGACCCCGAGACGCGGATCGCCGACCTCATGGACGAGCGCTTCGTCGCGCTGAGGGCCTCGGACGACCAGGAGGTGGCCGTCGCCGAGTTCCGCAGGCTCGACAGGTCGGCCCTGCCCGTGACCGACAGCCAAGGCGTGCTGGTGGGGATCGTCACCGTCGACGACGTGCTCGACGTCGCCGCCGAGGAGGCCACCGAGGACATCCAGATGCTCGGCGGCGTGTCGGCGCTCGACGAGCCCTACCTGAAGACGTCGCTGGGCGGGATCATCAGGAAGCGCGCCTTCTGGCTGGTGCTCCTCTTCCTCGGGCAGACGCTCACGGCCACGGCCATGGGCCTCTTCGAGTCGGAGATCGCCGACGCCGTGGTGCTGGCCCTGTTCCTGCCCCTGATCATCTCCTCGGGAGGCAACTCCGGCTCGCAGGCGGCGGCACTGGTGACGCGCGCGATCGCGCTGGGCGAGGTGACGGTGCGCGACTGGTGGCGCATCGCGCGCCGCGAGCTCGTGGCCGGCCTCTCGCTCGGCGTGCTGCTGGGCGCCCTCGGCTTCCTGCGCGTGGCGGTGTGGGGCGCGCTCCTCGGCGCCTACGGGCCGCTGTGGCCGCTCATCGGGCTCGTCGTGTTCCTCGCGCTCGTCGGCGTCGTCCTGTGGGGCTCCCTGGTGGGGTCGCTGCTGCCGATAGGCCTCAAGCGCCTCGGCGCCGACCCGGCGGCGTCCTCGACGCCCTTCGTGGCCACCGTCGTGGACGTCGTGGGCATCCTGGTGTTCTTCTTCATCGCCAAGGCGATACTGACCGGCACCCTGCTGTGAGGCCGGCGGGCGGCCACGCCCCTTGGCAGCGCGAGCCGCACGCCTCGGGGGACTCGGAGTCGCCCCTCAGTACGGCCCGCGCGGACGCCCGCGTCCCCCGCCGAAGAGCCGCATGAGCAGCAGGACGACGACGGCGATCGCCAGCAGCCCGAGCAGCACGCGCAGCACGAAGCCGCCCACGACGAAGGCCAGGTAGAGGAGCGCGGCCGTGACGATGACCCCGAGGAGCGTCTGCAGGAACCTCATCTCGTCCTCCTCAGCCGACGATCTTCCAGAACGAGTCCTTGCGCACGACCTTGCCGCCCTCGAACTCGAGGAGGTCCACGCCGCGCACCTCGAGGCGCGCGCCGGACGGGGCGGTGCCCGTGAGGGTCCACTCGGAGACGCCCAGACGCCCGCAGGCCCAGTGCGCGTCGTCGCCGTAGTGGACGTCCGGGATGCCCGCGAAGCGGCCGGCCAGGCCGGCCCTCACCTCCGCCTTGCCGGCGAACCTGTCGCCCCGCGGTCCGGCGCCGCGCGGCATGTACAGGACGCAGTCGTCGGCGAAGTAGCCCATGATGGCGTCGAGGTCGTGACGGTTGAAAGCCTCGAGGAGCTCCGCGAGGACCCGCACCGACACCTGCTCCGGCATGGCGCCACCTCCGCGTCGGCCCGGGGCCCTCTGGGTGCCCGCGGCGACGCCTCCATCATGCCCGCCACGCCGCTCCACGGGGGCTCGGTGGACGCCGCGGTCCTGCGGCGCCCGTGGCTCGGATCCCCGCCCACGCGCCCCCGCGTCCGGCGCTCGCTAGCGCCGGGCGACGACGACCACGGCGCTCGCTAGCGCCGGGCGACGAAGACCACGACGTCGCTGCTGGGCCCGGCCGGCTCCTCTGTGTACGCGTGCAGCGTCTCGACGTCGCCGAAGCCCGCCAGGGCGAGCATGGCCAGCACCTCACCGGCGAGGCAGAGGCGCTCCAGCAGCACGCGGCGCTCGCTCGCGACCTCCCGGCCGGCCCGCCACAGCGTGACGGCGACCTCGCGGCGCGCCACCTGCTGCAGGGGGTCGAAGGCCACGAGGCGGGTCTTGATCTCGAGCTCGTCCCCGTCCGCGGCGGTCCTGCGGTCGCCCTCCTCCGGCCACGGCTCGGGCAGGCGCAGGCGCTCCTCGGCCAGCCAGTAGCGCCACTCGTCGGCGCTCTCGTAGGGCAGGTGGTGGTCCATGACCAGCGCGCCGCCCGGTGCCAGGTGGCGGTGGAAGCGCCTGAGCGCCTCGAGGTCCCGCTCCCGCGACCCGCCCAGGCCGAAGGCGCCGCAGACGACGACCGTGCCGTAGCGCCGCGGGAGGTCGAGCTCGTGGTTCGCCTGGCGGTAGAGGTCAGGGTCCAGGCCCTCGCGCCGGGCCCGGCTCCGACAGTGGGCGAGCATGTCGCTCGAGACGTCGCTGCCGTCGGCGTCCAGGCCGGCCCGCAGCAGCGGCAGGAGCAGGCGCCCGGCGCCGCAGCCGGCATCGAGCACGGGACCGCCGAAGCGCCGCGCCGCGTTCACGAAGTAGCCGACCTCGGGCCCTCCCTGGTTGAACTCGGCCCACCAGCGAGCGACGAGCCCGTGGTGCCAGGTGCCCCCGTCAGGTGCGTCCTCGCCTCGCGTCACCGGGGCGCCGGCCTAGGCCGCCGGGCGAGCGGTGAGCTCGGCGCCGATGCGCAGCACGTCCGCGACGAGCGAGTCGGCCTGCTCGGGGCCCGTGCGGGCGCCTAGGAAGCACGGCCTGATGGCCAGCTTGCCGTTCACTCGCGTGGTGGACGGGATGTTCACGTTCTCCCTCACGAGGCGCCTGTGCAGGCGCCTGTTCAGCGCGTCGAGGTCAGTGACGCCGGGTGCCACGTAGCGGAAGCAGCAGATCGACAGCGTGGGCTCGAGGAGGAGCTCGAGGTTCGGGTGCTCGCGGGCCGCCGCCGCGACGCGCGCGGCCATGTCGTTGTGGCGGCGCACCCTGTCGCGCAGCCCGCTCACGCCCACCTCAAGCAGCAGGGCCCACACCACCACGCCGCGCGGCGGGGCGCTCAGCTCGACGCCGTAGTCGTAGTAGGGGATGCCGAAGTCGTCCATCGAGTGGCCGAGGCCGGGCTCGGGGTCCTCGGCCGCGACGTTGCCCTCGAGGTAGTCGGCCGGCGTCTGAGTGAAGCCGCGGGCCAGCAGCTCCCTGTCGCGCACGAACGTGGCGGCCACGCCCACGGAGGCGCCGAGCCACTTGTGAGGGTCGACGATCACGGAGTCGGCGCGCTCGACGCCGCGGAAGAGGTGAGCCTTCCTCTCGTCGAGGACGCCGGGCAGGCCGTAGGCGCCGTCCACGTGCAGCCACACGCGGTGCTCGGCGGCGACGTCGGCGATCTCCTCGAGCGGGTCCACGGCGCCCGTGTTCGTGGTGCCGGCCGTGGCCACCACGGCCACGGGCAGGACGCCCTCGTCGGCGGCCCGAGCCAGGGCGCGCCGCAGGTCGGCCACGTCCATGCGTCCGACGTCGTCGGTGGCCACCAGGCGCACGGCCCGTCGGCCCAGGCCCAGCACGCCCGCCGCGCGCTGGACGGTGTGGTGGGCCTCGGCGGTGGCGAACACCGCCGTGGGCCTGTCGACGCCCTCCAGGCCAGGGTCCCGCCCGACGGACTCGAACGCGTGCTGCCGCGCCGCCCCCAGGGCGACGAGGTTCGCAGTGGAGCCGCCGCTGCTGTAGACCCCCTTCAGGTGGGCGATGCCGTGCATCTCGGCCAGCCACTCGAGGCTCAGCTCCTCGAGGAGGTTGAAGGCGTTGAGACCGTAGCGCTGGGGCGCCGCCACGCTGGCCGCGGTGGAGGCCAGGGTGGACGCGGTCACGCCGCCGGTCGTGATGAACCCGGTGAAGCCGGGGCGCGGCACCGCAGACCCGTTGGGGATCACGGTCGCGGCGAGCTCCTCCGCCACCGACGCGATGCCGACGCCGCGCTCCGGCAGCGGCCGAAGGAGGCGCCGGCGCCAGTCCCCTGCGGTGACGAGGGCGTCGGGGCGCTCGAACCTCAGGTAGTCGTCGAGCGCCTCGCCGATGCGACGGAGCAGCGGGGTGAGCGCGCCGGTCTCGGCGGCGTCCCGCGCTCCGGGCGGTGCGACCTCCATGGGGGATCCTTCCATGCACGAATGAAAGCGCGCGGTGCGCCTCGGCGCAAGTGCCGGGGCCGCCTGCCTGCTACGAGTTATCAAATCGAGCGTTGTACCGGTGGCCTGACCACACACGTCAGCCGGGCCTCATCGCACCCGCCGCAACCCCGAGACGGCGCCGTCGCCGGCCGGCGCTCACGACGTGGACGCGGCGGCCCGCCCGCCGACGAGCCTGGTCGGCAACCGCGTGGACGCCAGCGCGGCCGCCGACGCGGCGCCCACGAGCAGCACGAACAGCAACCTGAACTCGGGGACGCCGCCGCTCGCGCCCAGGACCGCGGCCATGCCGGCCGAGCAGACGATGCTGCCCAGGTAGCGCATCGTGGAGTAGAGCCCGGCCGCCCTCCCGGCCTCCTCCTGGCGCGCCGCCTGCAGCGCTGCCGCCTGTACCGGGGCCCCGGAGAGGCCCATGCCGACGCCGAGGGTGACGAGCGGCAAGAGGAGGTCGACCCGCGACCAGTCCGCGCTCACGAACGTGAAGAGCACGACGCCGCAGGCGGCGATCAGGCAGCCGGCGAGCGCCGGCAGGCGGTTGCCGTAGCGGTCCGACAGCCAGCCGGCCACCGGGCCCAGCAGCATCATCGGCACGGACATGGCGGCCAGCAGCAGGCCCACCTGGTGTGCCGGCCAGCCCAGCACCTGGGCCACGAACAGGGGCACAGCGAGGAACACCGTGTACATGGTCATGTTCGAGAACATCACGGTCAGTCCCGCGGCCAGGTAGCCGCGCCGCGAGAAGAGGCCCAGGTCGAGGACGGGCGCTGGAGCGCGCCTGGCGTGCCGCCAGAACCAGGCTCCCGTGGCGATGCCCAGCAGGCCGAGCGCCGGCGCCGTGACCAGGGGCACCGCCGGGACCCGCCAGATGCTGGCGGCCAGCGCCAGGCTGACGAGGGAGACGAGCAGGAGCGTACCTCCGAGGAGGTCGAACCTGCCGTTCCGGACGCCGACCTCCTGGCGGGGGATCCGCAGGGCCAGGGCCAACGCGGGGACGATCACGAACACGTTCGCGAGGAAGATCCACCGCCAGCCGAACGCGTCGGTGATCAGTCCCCCGAGGGGCGGCCCGAACGCGGCCGCCGCCCCGATGCCCGTGCCGATGAGGCCGAGCGCCCGCCCCTGCCGCTCGCGGGGTATTAGCGTCCGCACGAGGGCCGTGCCGTTGGGCAGGGTGATGGCGCCGAAGACGGCCTGGGCGGTGCGGGCCGAGATCATGGCCTCGATGCTGGGGGCGACTGCCGCAGCCAGGCTGGACAGCAGGAAGCCTCCCAGCCCCAGGACGACCAGGCGCCGGCGGCCGAACCTGTCTCCGAGGCCTCCTCCGAGCGGCTGCATGGCCGCCATCGCCACCAGGTACGAGACGACCACCCAGCTGCCCCAAGTGAGTGAGGCGCCCAGGTGCCCGAGGATCTCGGGCAGGGCCACGACGATCATCGTCGAGTTCAGCGGTGCCAGGGAGCCGGCGAGCACCGCGGTGCCCACGACGACGAGGCCAAGGTGGCGCGGCGGGCTCAGCTCTATCAGCCCTCCGAGACGACCCTGACGACGCCGGCGAGCCCGTCTACCTCCACGAGCATGCCGTCCCTGAGCACCTCGGTGGCCTTGGCGATGCCGGAGACCGCGGGCAGCCTGTACTCGCGCGCGATGACGCCCATGTGGCTGAGCACGCCGCCCGCCTCGGTGACCAGCGCGGCCGCGGTAGCGAACAACGGGGTCCACGGCTGCGACGTGGAGGTAGCGACCAGCACCTCGCCCGGCCTGAGCGCGCCGGCGGCGTCGAAGGACCGTGCGACCCTGACGACCCCACGCGCGACCCCGGGCGAGACACCCACGCCCCTGAGCGTGCCGGGCTCGGCAGGGGCGGTCTCGTGGGAGGCCTCCGGCGGCGCCGGCGGCGGCGTGCCGACCTTGTCGGGGACCTCTACGTGCGCGTAGCGCTCCATCTCGGCGGCCCTCTCGGCGACCAGCGCTCGTAGGTCCAGCGGAGCGGCCTTCGCCGCCAGCCCGTCGGCGGCCGCCTGCAGCTCGGCGAGGCTCAGATGCTTCACGTCGTCCACTCGGTCGAGGAGGCCCGCCTTCACCAGCCGGCGCGCCACCTCGACGACGATCATGCGGATGGAGGCCGTGCACTCGTAGTCGATGACGAAGTTGTGGTCCTCCTTGAGCCTCACGCCCACCTGGGCCTGCCTGAGCCGGCGCTCGAACTCCTCGCGGAACTGCCGCGGGTAGTGCTCGATGGCGGCACGGGCCTCGGCGATGGACCCCTCGCGCTCGGCGTCGCGGGCCCGCCGGTGGAGCCGGGGGTCGGCCGCGGGGTTGGCCAGCGCGTCCTTCACCTGGGAGAGCACAGGCGTGGGGTCCTCGGCGAGGGTCTTGGAGAGCAGGCTGAAGCTGGTCGTGCGCCGCCCGTACTCCTGGAGGTAGTCGTCGAGCGCTCCGAGGAAGACTTCGGCTCCAGGGGTCTCGCGCAACCTCGCGAGGGCCTCCCGCGGCTCGCTGGTCAGGATCACTGGCGCCACGCCCGGCACGGCCGCGGCCACCTCGGCCAGCGCCCACACCGCACGGCCCGCGGCGGCCGTCAGGCTCTCGAAGCCCTCCAGCAGTCTCATGGCGTCGAGTTGCGACGCGCCCTCGAACACCTCCCCGTAGGTCTCCAAGAACATGCTCCAGGACTGCCCGACCGTGTAGACGATCTCGAAGTGGAGCTCCCAGACCTCCTGGATGCGGCGCAGCGACTCCGCCAGGTGAGCGGCCAGCGCGGCGTCCGAGGCCACCAGCAGGTCGAAGCCGTCCCAGAAGCGCTGGTGCGCCCTGATCCGGGGCAGCCACCTCTCCCGCCAGTGCCGCTCGAAGTCCTCGAGGACCGGGGCGAACGCGGCCCGGGTGGTGGAGTCCCACGCCTTCTGGACGTCCTGCGGCTCGACGTAGAGGACGTCGCGAGAGTAGACGTAGGTCCAGAACCTGTTCAGCTCGCCGCGGAACGGGGAGGCGCGGTTCTTCACCGCCGCGGCCATCCCGTGGTCCACGCAGTGCCTGACGAAGTCGAAGTCCAACATCGTCATCTGGCCAGGGAAGTGCGTCAGGTCCCGCTCGAAGAACTGGTCCGCCTGACGCGGGTCAGTCCATGGTGCCGGCAGGTGCGCCGGGACGTTCGCGCCCGGCGCAGGGGCGTTGGCGCCCGGCGCGGGGGCCCCTGGCGCCGACGCGTCGGCGCCCGTGTACCGCTGCGTCATCGCGCTGCTCCCATCGGCACGCCCGCGCCCAGACCCGTGACCGGGCGGCACTGCAGGAGGACGGGCCTGCCGCCCTCGATCGCGAACTCCACGTCCACAGGCCGCCCGAGCATCGCCTCGAGGCGCAGCGCCAGCCTGGCTACCTCCATGACCTCTTCCTCCTGGAGGCTGCGGCGCTGCCTCAGGTACCTCGGCGTGCTCACCTCGCGGGTGCCGGCCAGGTCGGTGATCGTCATGAGCTCCTTGCCGCCCAGGGCCTCGCTCAACACCTGGAGGCTCCCCTTGTCCACGACCCAACGGTCGGGGTTGATCCCGCCGCCCACGAGGCTCTCTCCCAGTCCCCAGCTCGCGCTGATCACGACCAGATCGCTATTCATGGCGACAGGGTCGATGCTGAACACTACGCCCGAGACGTCGCAGTCCACGAGCCTCTGCACCAGCACAGCGACGGAGACGGGCGCCTCCGCCAGGCCCTGGGCGCGGCGGTACGCGAGGGCGCCGTCCGCGTGAGCCGACCGCCAGACGCCCTCCACGGCCGCGAGCAGGCCCTCGGGGCCTCGGACGTTCAGGTGCGTCGCGTGCTGGCCGGCGAACGAGGCCGAGACCCCGTCCTCACCGACCGCCGACGACCTGACGGCGACCGGCAGGCCCAGCGGGGCCGGCGCGGAGCCGCGGGCGTGCCTCGCGGAGAGCTCTTCGTACGCGTGCAGCACGGCGTCCGCCACGTGGCCGGGCATCGCGCCGCCGCTCCTGAACGCGCTGTACGCGGCGGTCGTCACGCAGAAGGCGTCGGGTACGGGGTGCAGCTCGGCCAAGCGGCTCAGCTGCGCGGCCTTGCCGCCGACGACCTCGGGGTCGTCACAGGACGGCTCGCCGAGCCACAGCACGACCGGGTCCGCGCCCTCGTTGGCTGACAGACGCTCGCTCATCAGACGCTCGCTCCCGGCCGTTGACGGTACGGGGAAGGTGGTGGGCGAGCCCACGAGCGGACAACCGTCGTTGGTGCGGTGCCACGACCATATACCAAGGGAGGACTTGGGTCGGCGACGCGCTACGAAGAGCCCCTACTCCTCGGCCGCGGGCAGTAGCCCACGGCAGGGGCCGCCGGGCGCGGTGCGTCATGCTCTACCCAGGCCATGGAGGACTCGGAGGCCGCGGAGCTCATCAGGGGTGGCGTGCAGCACGGCGGCACGTGGGCCGACCTCGGTGCCGGCCCAGGGACGTTCACGAGGGCGTTGGCGGCTCTCCTGGGGCCTGAGGGCGCCGTCTACGCCGTCGACCGCGACGCGCGCATCCTGGGCTGGCTCGGGTCCGCGGCCCGTCCCGTGGCAGGCGGCGCGCGCGTGGAGCCGCTGGTCGCCGACTTCTCCGACGAGCTCGGACTGGAGGGCCTCGACGGCGTGCTCGCGGCGAACGCGCTGCACTTCGTCCCTGGGGCGGACCAGGAGCGGGTCCTGGGGCTGATGGTGTCCTACCTCCGCCCGGGCGGAGCGCTCCTGCTGGTCGAGTACGACCAGCGGCGAGGCCAGCCGTGGGTGCCTCATCCACTGCCGCCGGAGCGGTTCGCCGAGCTGGCGGCTGCGACTGCCCTCGGAGAGCCGCGAGAGGTGGGCCGCCGCCGGTCGCGCTACGGGCCGAAGGACATGTACGCGGCCGTCGCGCACGCGCCGGACGGGCCCACCCGAGCCAAGTCGAGCGCTCGAGGACGCCCTGGCGCATGACGACGTCCTTGTGGTCCCACGTCGGCTCGGCGCTCGGCGCCTCTACCCGGGTGACGAGACGGCAGATTGACCCGGGCTAACATCCTCGACGTGCGGTCCCTGCTTCGCCCCACGGTCGTCGCTCTCTTCCTGCTGGCCGCGTGCGCGCCCACGGTCACGGTGGAGGAGACGGGCGCCCACCTCATGGAGTTCACGCTGGACCCGGTGCCCCGCGAGCAGCGCTGGATCATCGCCGTGCCGAGCTTCAACGTGGGCGCGGGGAGCGTGAGGATCGGCTCCGTCGACCTCTCGAAGGAGGGCGAGGAGTTCTACAGGGAGCTGGGGTCAGGCGTCGCCGACATCTTCATCGCCGAGGCGTACGAGAGCCAGCAGTTCCGTATCACGGAGCGCGCCGAGATCGACAAGATCCTCTACGAGCAGGACCTGGCGCGATCGGGGCGCATCAACCCCGACACGGCCGCGGCGGTGGGGCGCATCGAGGGCGCCGAGCTCATGGTCCTCGGCAGCGTCAGCGAGTTCGGCGTGCAGACCACGGGCGGCGGCGGCCGCGTGCTGGGCGTGTTCGGCGGCAGGTCGGAGACGGTGACGGCGCGCGTGGCCGTGGAGATCCGCTTCGTGGACACGAACACCGCCGAGATCCTGGCGATAGGCAGGGGCGTGTCCGAGGTGTCACAGCGCAACGTGTCGGTGGACATCGCGAACGTGATGACCGACCTGCGCGTGGGCCGCACCGGCACCACGATCGTCGACTACGCCGTGCGCAACGCGATCCGCTCGGCCATCGAGAACGCCGCCCGCTCGCTGCCGCCGAAGCCGAGCGCGAAGGGTTGACGCGTCGCTCCGCCGCGGGGCCACGGCGGCGCCACCCCGCGCCGAGGCCTCCGTGCCGCGGGTGGCTGGCCGCTACAGGGGAGACGTGAGTAGCCTGCCGGCCAGCAGCCCTGTGGCCGCGTCGAGGTCGAGGTCTGCCACGAGCAGGCCCTCCCGCCCGTAGGGCTGGTAGCAGACCAGGCTGCCGTCGGGAGCCGCGATCGCCGACGTCGTGCCCGAGCCCTCGCTGGCGTAGTTCACCGAGGCGAGGTAGCAGGTGTTCTCGGCCGCTCGGCACAGCACGGCCTTCTCGTGGAACGTGTTCCTGGGGTCGCCGAAGGTCGTGGGCCTGAAGCTGCCCGGCTCGGCGACGTGCCCGTGGGGGTGGAACACGACCTGCGCGCCGCGGCGCGCAGCCCAGCGCACCGTCTCCGGGTAGCGCCAGCCCTCGTGGCAGATGGCGATGCCGAAGGTCAGCGGGCCCACGGTGAACACGCGCCTCTCGCTGCCGCGAACGGGGTAGACCTGCTCCTCCGCCGGGTCGAGCTGGACCTTGTCCTGCCGGCCCAACGCCTCCCCATCCGGCCCGATGACGAAGGCCGTGATCTGCAGCCCCTGCGGTGTGGGCCGCTCGGCCCCGAGGACCACCGCCACGTTCCCCGCGCGCGCGGCCTGGGCAACGGCGCCGAGGGCCGCCTCGAGCTCGTCCGGCCGGATGCGCGGCCTGGCGTCGCCCGGCCACCTGTAGCCCGGTACGAAGCACTCGGGGAAGCAGACCAGGAGGGCACCCCCCTCGCCAGCCTCGGCGACGGCCGCGGTGGCCAGTCCCACGGCGTCTGTGACCGACGCGGGCTGGCGCAGGTTGGCGAGCGCGATCCGTACGGTGGCCATGCCGACGATGGTACCCAGCGGGCAGGCTCTACCGAACCGTCACTTCCGCAGGTCCTCCGCCAGCGCCACGATGATGCCGGCCGGGCCCCGCAGGTAGCAGAGCCTGTAGGTGTCCTCGTACTGGGCCACCTCGCCCATGAGCACGCCGCCGTGCCGGCGGGCGACCTCGAGGGCGTCGTCGAGGCTGTCGACCTCGAACATGACGCTGCGCAGGCCGAGCGCGTTCGGCGGCTGGACCGCCGGCTCCACGTTGACGAGCTCCGGGCTGCGGAACCGCGTCAGCTCGAGGCGCCCCTGGCCGTCGGGCGTGCGCATGAGCACGATGTTCACGCTCACCCCGTCCAGGCCGTTGACGCGGTCGATCCAGTCGCCCTCGAGCTGCCCCTCGCCCTCGACCGTCATGCCCAGCGCCGAGAAGAACGCGACGGCCGACTCGAGGTCCTCGACGACGACTACCGTGTGGTCTAGCCTCTTGATCGTCATGGGCCAGTATCCCGGCCAGTGGCGACGTCACCCGGGACTCCCGCTACAGTCGGGCGATGCCAGACGCGCCGTTCGTACCCTCCTACTTCGACCCGCCCAGGACCCTCGTCACCGACCGGTTCAGGCTCGAACCGCTCGGTCCGCAGCACAACGAGGCCGACCACAGGGCCTGGACCACGAGCATCGAGCACATCAGGTCCACCCCCGGCTTCCCCGACGGCCGCTGGCCGCCCGAGGGCGGCATGTCGTTGGAGCGCAACCGCGAGGACCTCGAGCGACACGCCGCCGACTTCGCCGCCAGGCGGGGCTTCACGTTCACGGTCCTCGACCCGGCTGACGGCGACGTGATCGGCTGCGTGTACGTCTACCCGAGCAAGTCGCCGCACCACGACGTGGAGGTCTCGTCGTGGGTCCGCGCCGACCGCGCTCACCTCGACCGACCCCTCGCAGCGGCGGTCTCCGCCTGGCTGCGGGAGGCGTGGCCGTGGGAGAGGGTCGACTACAAGGGGCGGTGAGCGCGGGCGTCTGGCCTACAGCGTCCTGCCATCCGGGGCCAAGGGGAGCGTCCCTCGACGTCCTCGCGACCGGGCCCGCGGCGCGTCGGCCGGCGCCTAGCCTGCCTGCTCCTCGGCGCCGAACTCGTAGGTGAAGATCACGACGCGCTCCTCCAGAGTGGGGCTCGTCGCCCTGTAGAGCGCCAGGGCGGCCTCGTTCTCCAACTCGGTGCCCACCCACGCCTCAGTGCAACCGAGGCGTCGCGCGTGGTCGAGCATCTCCGCCATGAGTCGCTTGCCTATGCCCCGGCGCCGGTGCGCGGCGGCCACGCCCACCTCGTTCACGAAGAGCTGCAGCGGCTTGTCGGGGTGCACGTAGCTGATCGCGGAGGCCATGCCCACCACGGTGCCGTCGTCGACCGCGACGACCAGGTGGTTCATCGGGTTGCCGAGGAACTCGCGCAGCAGCCCGGGCCTGACGTCGTGGTCGAAGACGTCGGGTGCCACCCTGTCCAGCAGGTGGGCGTTCACGGGAGTCACCAGGTGGATGGTCAGAGACGGGTCGCTCATCGCGGCCACGATATGGGTCGGGCCCGCCGAGCGACCCGCGTCCGCGGCGATGGGCCGTTCTGCTACCATCGCGGCCACCATGGCCAAGGCCGAGTTCAGCGGATCGGGTACCCCCGAGGACCCGTGGGTCCTCTACACCCCCAGCCTGTCATCGCAGTTCCTGATGCACAGGGACGAGGCCCACGAGCCGCCCTTGCTCGTCTGCACCGTCGGCAAGACGGTCCTCCACTACGACCTCAGGGTCGTGGACGACCTCCACCGCATGCTCAGGGAGCGCGGCGACTGGGTCGAGCTGGGCAACGCGGACGAGCAGAAGCCCGCCAAGGAGGGGACGGTCGAGGCGTGGGCGCGGTCGCCCGACAACCCCGTGGGCGGCTGGTACGGGCTCAAGAAGGGCCTGCGCGGGAGGGTGGGCAACTACGTGCCGCCCGTGCTGGAGGCCCTCGGCCTGGCGGAGGTGGAGCACAACCCTCGCGGCAACAGGATGCGGGCGCTCTGACCGGAGGCGACCTCGGGAGCGGTCCTGGCCGGCGCGCCGCTACGTGAACAGGGGAGACATCTCCTCGTCGCGCACGAGCCGTTCCATCTCCGCGTCGCTGGGACGGCGCTCGAAGCGCGACACCTCCTCGAGCACGCGCGGCAGCAGGTCGACGTCGCCCGCGGTGTTCAAGAACACGCCCTCCCTGCCGAGGACCCAGTGCACGGCGAGCCCGATGGCGTGCGGGTCCTCGAGCGGCTGGTACCAGGTCGCCCGGTCCTGAGGGCGCGGGCCCCACGGCCGGCGCGTGATGGCCTTGATCGTCTGGATCGCCACGCCACGCTGCTCGCACTTGGCGGCGAGCGCCTCGAAGTCGGCGGCGTAGCGCGGGTTCTGCATCATCACGTAGCTGTATGGCAGCAGCACCGAGTCGAAGTGGAACCGGTCGAGGCTGGCGTTGTGCCGCGCGGCCACCTCGACGCCGTGGCCCGTGACGCCGATGAACCGCACGAGGCCCTCCTCGAGCGCCTCGATCGCCGCCTCGAGGGCACCGCCCGGCCCGAGCGCGACCTCCCACTCGCGCTCGTCGACGAGGTTGTGGAGCTGCCACAGGTCCACGTGATCTGTGCGCAAGCGCTCCAGCGACCGGTGCAGCTCGTCGCGGGCGGGGCCCCTCGAGCGCTCGCCGCTCTTCGTGGCCAGGAAGACGAGGTCGCGGTTGCGCTCCAGCCAAGGGCCGAGGAGCCTCTCCGAGTCGCCGTAGGAGGCCGCGGTGTCGAAGTGGTTCACGCCGTGGCTCACGACGGTCTCGATGGCCCGGTCGGCCGTCGCCTGGTCCGCGTCCGAGAGGGCCGCGGCTCCGAAGATCGCGCGGCTGCTCATGTGTCCGGTCCTGCCGAAAGGCGCCTCGTCCATGCCGACCTCCCTGGGCCCTGCCGGCGTGCTGGTACGTCCGCCTCACTACGAGGAGCCCGAGCCCTCTCCCGCGGTCCTCAGTCGCCGACGGTGCCTGTCTGTACCTCTCCGGACTTCTCGTAGCGGGCGAGCAGCACGCCAGAGGGCGTGACCACGCCATCGGTGAGCGTGTAGGCCGCGGCCTCGGCGCCCTCGGCGAACAGCTTCTTGCCGACGCCCAGCACGATGGGGTAGGTCATCAGGACCAGCTCGTCCACCAGCCCTCGCTCCATGAGCGACTGGACCAGCACGCTGCTGCCCCACATCTTGAGCGGCGAGCCGTCCGTGCGCTTCACTGCCTCCACGTCGTCCACGCTCCTCAGGAGCCGGCAGTTCGGCCAGCGCGAGCCGTTGACGCGCGACTCGTCCAGGGTGGTGCTCACGACGTACTTGGTGACGTCGAGGACGCCCGGCCAGTTATCGGCGTGGTCGGGCCAGTACGACTCGAAGATCTCGAAGGTCCTGCGGCCCAACAGGAGGTCGGCGGGAGCCAGCACGCCGGACATGAACTCCTGGCCCCGCGGGTCGCCACCGCTGGAGTACGGCGCCGTCCAGCCGCCGTAGGGGAACCGACCGGAGGTGTCCTCCTCCGGCCCGCCAGGGGCCTGCATGACCCCGTCCAACGTCATGAACTCCTGAACGATGATCTTCCTCATGGTCTGACGATACTCGCGTCGGCTGAGGGGACCCTGCGATTCGCTCTTGGCGCTAGGGGCCGATCGGTTGGGTCGCCATCTCCTGCGCGTGTCCCACCGAGCCAGCTAATGTGGGACATGTGCTCCATTGATGGGATGAGCGTAGTCCCAGTGGGAGAATGGCAATGCGTGTGGGATTCCGGCCCACCATGTGGTACGTTGATGCCATGAGTGGGACGTACCGCATCGTCATGGGAGACCGGGGTCGCGTCGTGATCCCTGCGGACGTCCGCCAGCGCCTGAGCCTCGACGAGGGCACGCCGCTCACGCTTCTCGAGACACCCGACGGGCTCGTGCTCATGACCCGCGAGCAGCTGCTGGCGAAGGTCAGGGGAGACCTGAAGGACCTCGACCTGGTAGGGGAGCTGCTGCGCGAGAGGAAGGCAGAGGCGGCTGCCGAGGAGAGCGAGTGAAGGTCCTCGACTCTTCGGCACTCCTGGCGTTCCTGCTGGGCGAGCAAGGCAGCGACGTCGTCGAGGAGGCTTTGCAGGAGGGCGCCTGTTGCTCGGCAGCGAGCTGGGCGGAGGTGGCTCAGAAGCTCAGGGCCCACGGCCGCGACTGGCCGATGGCCCGCGCGCTACTCCAGCTCCACGAGCTCCGCGTCGAGCCCGTGACCGTCGAGGATGCCGAGCTCGCAGCGCGGCTCTGGCGGACCGGTGCCGGTCTCTCGTTGACGGACCACCTCAGCCTGGCACTGGCGGGCCGCCTCTCCGTTCCCGTCCTGACGGCCGACCCGCGCTGGGGCTCGGTGCCGCCCGCTGTGCAGATCCGCTGAAGTGCATTCCCAGCTGTCGAAGTCTGCCTCCATCCAGGGGAGGTAGTGAACTTGAGCCGAGGAGGTTGGAGTGCCTCGCCCTGAAGGTCACCTCACCGCTTCCGCGTTCACCCCGGTACTCTGTGCGGATAGGCGAAGCCTGGAGCGAGTCCTTGGCAGCATCGAACATGCCGGCCCACTGTTCCTTCAGGAAGTCCTCCGAGCCCTCGAAGTCAATCTCCATGTCTCCACTGCGAATTCGAAGCTTGCTAGCCATGAATTGCCCCCCAATGACAATTGTGTGTACACAGAGCACAATCATATTGGGCTTCGGGCGAACGGCGCGGCAAGCTACATTGTGGTTGTCGAAGCGGATGCTTGCTGAGTGGAGCGGCCGTAATGTCCAAAGCGATCACTTGCGGTAGCGTCTTCATTGCCCAAGTGGAGCGCATGTTACCCGCCCATTCGCGACACGGGTGATGGACCTGCCGGCTGAAGGGGCTAGTACAGGCGCCTGGCAACTATTCCAACCTCAGGTGGGGCATGTCGCTTCAAGCGGGCCGAATGCAATGGCCCGGTTGTGAAAAGCCTGATAACTAGTCTTATCAGACCCGTGTAACCTGGCTGGCATGAGCGCCGAGATCACCCGCTACGACGGCACCGCCTTGTCGCGTGCCGAGACCTGGGCGGGCCTGCCGCCCGACGAGCTCAGGCGCCGCGCCGCCAGGGCCGCGAACGAGCGCGACGGCGAGGAGCTGTGGGCGCTCACCGAAGCGTACATCTTCCTCCACGGCGCTAAGGGCGCCCGCGTCAGCCGGCACACGCTGCGCACCTACAGGCGCGGCGTCGCCGACCTGCTCGCGGCCTGGGCCGGCGAGAACCTGCTGCGGCCGGCGCGCGACGCCGGGGTCGTGTACGTGAGGCGCCTCGAGGCCGGAGCGCTCAGCGGCGGCGAGCCGCCGTCGCCGGCGACGCTGAACGTGAAGCTGGCGGCCGCCAGGACGCTCTACAAGGCGCTCAGGTGGGCCGGGGCGACCGAGGCGCGACCGTTCGACGACGTGCGCGTCGCCAAGGACCCGACGCCGCCGTGGGAGAAGCGGCGGCCGTACCGCGACGGCGAGGTCGAGGCGCTGCTGGAGCTCGCCGTGGGCGCGGAGCGCGTGATGGTGCTGCTGGGGGCGCACGGAGGCCTGCGGATCGGCGAGATGGCCGACCTGCGGTGGGACGACGTGGACATGAGCACGAGCACGCTGAGGGTGCGCTCCGGCAAGGGTGGCAAGGCCGCCACCGTACGCATGACGAGGCGCCTGCGCGAGGCGCTGGAGGAGCTCGCCGCCGACCCGGACTACAGGGCCGGCGACAGGCGCCAGCGGGACGTCTCGTACGTCCTGCCCTGGTCGGCCGACCACGCCAGGCGGCGCTTCAGGCGGCTGTGCGCTCGCGCCGGCGTGGACTACGGGACGGCAGGCGTGCACGGCCTCAGGCACGGCGCCGGCACCCGCTACTACCGCCAGACGAAGGACCTGGGCCGCGTCGCCGCGCACCTGCGCCACGCCGACATCCAGACCACGCGCATCTACGCCAAGATCGACGCCGAGGCGATAGGCGACGACATCGAGGACTGGTGAGTGACGCAGCTCCCCCGGCCCGGCGGCGGCGCGCGGGCCGGCACACGGGCCCGCCTACCCGAAGCTGCGGCGCGTCATCGTGCCCCACTTGCCGCGCTTGCTCCTCACGCCGAAGGTGGCGACGAGCCTCACGAACGCGAGCCACGGGCGGTACCACAGGCTCTCCGTCATCACGGCGTTCAGCAGCCTCAGCCGGTCCACGGCGCGGCGCGGCGAGTGCGGCAGCACCACGTCGAGCGCCGTGGTGCCGAGGCTGACGAGCAGCCCGTAGAGTAGCGCCAGCGCGAAGAACGCCGCGGCGAAAGCCGCGTCGAGCTGGCCGAGCAGCGCGAGGGCGGCCACGAGCACGTAGCCAGACACCTCGAACACCGGCGACAGGCCCTCGACGAACCACATGTAGGGCAGCGCGAGGAAGCCTATGCGCCCGTAGCGCGGGTTGAAGAGCATGTCCTTGTGCGCCCACAGCACCTCCCACAGGCCGCGGTGCCAGCGGTCGCGCTGGTTGCGCAGGACCCTTGGTTCCTCCGGCACCTGCGTCCAGCACACAGGGTCGACGAGGTACTCGATGCGGTAGGGCTCTCCCCTGTCACGGAAGTGGCGGTGCAGCCTCACGGTGAGCTCGAAGTCCTCGCCCACGGTGTCCGTGCGGTAGCCGCCCACGGCGATCAGCGCGCTGCGCTTGAAGAGCCCGAAGGCCCCCGAGATCAGGATCAGGCAGCCGAGCTGGCTCATAGCGACCCTGGCGGCGGTGAAGGCCCTGGCGTACTCGAGCTGCTGCCAGCGGGCCAGGAAGTTGTGGGGCGTCCGGGCCAGGCGCACGCTGCCGCCGCTCACGACGGCGTCGTTCACGGGCCGTATCGAGCCGCCCAGGGCTACCAGGGTGGGGTCGTCGAGGAAGCGCGTGCCGGCGAGCAGCAGGGCCTCGGGGTCGACGAGGCTGTCGGCGTCGATGACCACGACGATCGGGTAGCGCGCCTGCTCCAGGGCGGTGTTGAGGGCGTCGGCGCGACCCCCGTTCTCCTTCTCGATCACGGTGAGGTTCGGATGGGTGGCGCTGCGCCAGGTGCCTATCACGCGCGCGTGTTCCGTGCAGCGGCGCGGGCTGGCGACCGCGGGCACGAGCTCGAACGCCTCGTGCAGGACGGCCATGGTGCCGTCCTTCGAGCCGTCGTTCGCGACGATCAGCTCGAACTCCGGGTAGTGCATGGCCAGCAGGCTCCTCACGCTGCCGACGATCGTCGCCTCCTCGTTGTAGGCGGGGACGAGGAAGCTAACGGGCAGGTAGGTCGCCGCCCTGGCCAGCGCCGTCTCCTCGAGGCGGGAGGCGCGCCGGTCCCGCATCAGCAGCGCCCGCGAGGCCAGCACGAGGCCGCCAAGCTGCGTGCCGTTGATGACCGCGAACGCCACGAGGACCACGAGCTGGAGCGCGTCTACGACGCTCATGCTCATGGCGCTCCGTCGGCCGCGGCGGCGAGGGGGAGCTGGGCCACGGACCGCGGCGCCGGCGGCGCGTTGTCGTCGACGGACCGATGCGTGGCGGCCAGCGTGAGGGCGGCCACGTCCCTGGCGTAGCGGTCCGGGTGCGAGTCGGCGGCCCGGCGCAGCTCGGCCTCGCCTGGGGGGCCGGAGCGAGCGAGGGCTTGCGCCGCCGCGCGCCGCGCCTCCCACGCCGTGTCGCCGAGCAGCTCCCACAGCGCTGGCAGCGCCACGGCGGGCGGTAGCCACACCAGCGCGTAGGCCGCCTGGACCCTGGTGCCCAGGTGCGCCGACTCCGCCGCTTCCAGCACGGCGCCGTGGGCGTGCTCCGGCACGTGACCCACCCGCGCCAGCGCGCGCAGGGCGGCGGCAGCCGTCTCGTCCTCCATGGCCTCCAGCAGGGCGTTCGTGGCCAGCTCCAGGGCCTCGGGGCGGTGCGAGAGGCCTATGGCCTCCAGCGCGGCGACGTGCGCGACCTCGGGCTCGATGCGCCGCAGCAGCCGTGAGCAGAGCCAGGCCAGGTGGTCGCCGGTGGAGAGCAGCACCGTCGAGAGGAACGTCCGCAGTCCCGCTGGGTCGGGCACGCTCGCCAGGTGGTCCTCGACCGCCGCGACCAGCTCTGGCCCCACGGGCTCGGGCTCCTGCTGACCGGCCAGCACCCGGGCCATGCCCAACAGTGCTGCCCGCGCGCTCCTCTCGTCGGAGCCGCGGGCCGCGCGGGCGAACAGCGGCAGCGCGTCCGGTGCGGCGATCCAGGCCAACCTCTCGAGAGCGGCGGTGGCGCGACTGCGGGGCACGCCGACGCCCCTGGCGGCGGACGCCAGCTCCGCCGCCAGCACACCGCTCTCGGCCAGGCCCACCCTGACGCGTTCGGCGCCCTCACCGGCGAGCTGTTGGACGACCCGCGCGGCGCCCTCGGAGGCGAGGGCGCGGGCGTCCGGCGGCACGAACGGCACGGCACCACCCGCGGCGACGTGGGCCCAGGCGTACGTCCAGGCCTGGACCCGGCGCTCGCGCCGTCTGATCGTCTCGTGCCTGTAGGCCACGAGCGCGAGGTGGACCACCGCCACGGCGGCCAACGCGACGCCGGCCACCGTCAGGGCCACGACGAGCGCGCTCCAGGCGCCGGACGTGCCCTGCCCGCCCACGAACCAGACCAGCATGGCGAGCATGGTCGCGCTCACGGCGGCCGCCACGACCAGGATGGCGACGAACAGCGACGCCAGCCCGGCGCCGCGCATCAGAGGGGCTCTGGGCCGCCGACCCCTGCGGCTGCCTGCGCCCCCGCGCCGCGGTCCGCGACGGGCCTCACCGCCCTCGCGGCCCGCGCGGCGCGGTCCACCCGCGCCTGCAGGCTCCTGAGGTCGAAGGGCTTGGGGACCACGTCGGCGGCGCCGGCGGCGAACGCCGCCTCCACCTGGTCGGGACCGGCGACGTTGCTCACGACCACCACGGCCGCGCCTGTGGACGCGAAGGCGCCCACGTCGTGCAGCCCGTTGCCGTCCGGTAGGTGGATGTCGAGGAGCACGGCGTCGGGCGCCGGCTCGCCGGCCAGCGCCGCGCGCGCTCCGGCCAGGTCCTCGAACGTCGTCACGCGCCAGCCGGCCCGCTCGAAGGCGCTTCGCGCCAGGACGCGGATCGCCTCGCTGTCGTCTACCACCCAGAGGGTGCAGCAGCCGTCCCCTGTGACCGCGGCACCAGCGTCTCGCTCCCCCACCCCGCTCGGGCCCCCAGGGGGCCGTGCGACCGAGTTGTGCATGTGGGCACTCTAGGTAGGCGGGCGCGCCCACGACGAGACCAAAGCCACATGAGAGACGCGGGCGAGGGGCGTTCGGTCCATCGCGGAGGCGGTACGGGTCGCGGTCGTCGCGGCCCGCTCGGGGGTGTCCAGCCGCGCGCTAGCGCTCTCGCCCACCGAGGCTCGTCACGTGCCCGGCCGTCACCCGCACCGGTTCCGCCGCGCCCTGCACTGCGATGAGCAGGGCGCCCAGCGCGTCCACGCCCATCGCCACGCCGGTCAGCGGCCCTCCGCCGCGCTCGTCGGCGGGCGTCACGGTCACCTCGCGTCCCCGCAGGGCGTCGACGGCCGCGTAGGCGTCGCGCACGGCCTCTCCTCCGGCCCGCGCCAGAGCCGAGCCGCGCTCGAGGCCCGCGAGCACGAGGTCGGACACCGCCTCGGGGTCGGCGCCCACTAGGGAGGCTCCGCCGGGCGGCGGTGGGTTGGCCACGTTCACGCCCACGCCTGCGATCACCTGGCCGGCGACGACCTCGGCGATGATGCCCCCGAGCTTGCCGTCACCCAGGTAGAGGTCGTTGGGCCACTTCACGAGGACGCGCGCGCCCACGCCCCTGGCCAGCGCCTCGGCCACCCCGACACCCAGCGCCAGCGTCAGCCACGGGCGCGCCTCCTCGCCCAGGCCCACCGACTGATAGCTGCCGCCGCGCGGCGACGCCCAGGCGGTGCCGCGCCTGCCGCGCCCGCTGGTCTGCTCGCGGGCGCGCACGCACAGGCCCGTCACGTCCTCGCCGCGGCGGGCGCGCTGGGCCAGCACGTCCTGAGTGGAGGGCACGCTGTCCAGGCGCAGCACCGTGTAGGGCCCCGGGGGCACGGTTCAGCCGGCGGCGACAGCCGCCGGTCCGGCGACTCCGGCGCCCGGCTCGTCGGACGGGTCGTCGGCGCGCCTGACGCTGAACACGCGGCTCACGCCGCGCTCGGTGGTGACGCCCCAGAGGGCGTCGGCGACCTCGAACGTCGCCTTCTGGTGGGTGATGAGGATGAACTGGGTGCCGTGCCGCGCCAGCCTGGTGAGGAAGGTGCCAAAGCGGCGGATGTTGGCCTCGTCGAGCGGCGCGTCCACCTCGTCCAGCACCGCCACCGGCAGGCCGGTGGCGCCGTCTCCCACCAGCGCGAAGAGGAACGCCAGCGCGCCCATCGTGCGCTCGCCGACGGAGAGCAGGTGCAGCGACTGCGTCTGCTTGCCCGGCGGCGTGAGGCGGATCCTCACGCCCGTCGGTCGGTGCCCGTCGGTGTCGACCTCGATCGCGCCCCGGGCGTCGGGTCCGAACAGGTGCTGCACGTGCCTGCCGAAGGACGACCTCAGCCGCTGCAGGGCGGCGTCCACGAGGTCGCTGGTCTCCCTGTCGATGCGCTCGAGCGCCGACCGCAGCTCCGCCACGGCGAGGGTGGCCTGCACGGCCTCCACCTCGAGCGTCTCGCGCCGCGACCTCACCTCCTCGAGCTCGCCGGCGGCGCGGTGGTTCACCGCCCCTAGCGCCTCCAGCGCCTCGGTCACCTCGCGCAGCCGCTGCCTGGCGACGCGCTCCGACACGTCAAGCGTTGGAACGCCCGGGGGGAAGCCTTGCAGCTCCTCGTTCACCAGCTCGAGCGCGGTCTCGCGCCGCGCCGACTGGACCTTCGCCTCCTCGATGGCCTGGGCGACCCCGGCCTGCTCCTCGGTGCGGCGCCCGAGCTCCTCCTCGTGCTCGATGACGACGCCGCGGGTGCGGACGACCTCGCTCTCTTCCTCGTCCACGCCCGAGGGCAGGCTGGCCCTCGCCTCCTCGAGGCGCGCCTCGGCGCGCGCCAGCTCGGCGCCGGCCGCCTCGCGCTCGCGCGCCAGCAGCTCCAGCTCCGCGGCGATCTCTTCGCGCCGCGCGCGGGCGCGCTCCAGGCGCTCGGCGGCGGCGGCGTGGGCGGCCCAGCGCTCGACGAGCAGTTCGCGCTCGTGGCGTGCGCCGGCCACGGCGGCCTCGGCCTCGGCGTGCGCGCGCCGCGCGTCCTCCAGCACGGCGCGGGCGGCCTCGAAGGCGGCGCGCCCGGCGTTCACGTCGGCGGCAGCGGCGTCGTCCGTGACGGCGTCGCTCGCCGCCGCATCGGACCGGGCTTCGGCCAAGGCGGCGCGGGTCGCGGCCAGGCGGTCGGTCAGCTCCTCGACGAGGCGCTCCGCCGCCGCCCTCTCCTCCCTGGCCCTGGCCGCCGCGGCCTCGGCACCCTCCGCACGCTCCGCGGCCGCGCGCGCCTCCTCCTGCCTAGACCGAACGGTCTGCCTAGCCACCTCGAGGTCCGCCAGCGCCTCGTCGGCGGCGCGCGCCGCGGCCGCAGCGGACGCCTCGGCGTCCTCGAGGTCGGCGGCGAGGCCCAGCACCGTCCCCTGCTGCGAGCGCCTGCCGCCGCTCATCGCGCCGGAGGCCTCCAGCACCTCGCCCTCGAGGGTCACGCAGCGCGGCCTGTGCCGCTCGGACCGGGCGATCGCCGTGGCCGTGCGCAGGTCGCGCGTCACGACCGTCCCGGCCAGCAGCATGTCCCGCACGCCCTCGTAGGCCGGGTCCACGGCGACGAGGTCGGCGGCGAGGCCCACCACGCCGTCCCTGCCGAGCACCGTGGACGGGACCGTCGCCGCGGACGGCCTCAACAGGTCGAGCGGTAGGACCGTCACGTAGCCGCCGACGCGCTTCACGTGCTCGATCACGCGCTCGCCGGTCGCGGCCGTGTCCACGACGACGTACTCGGCGCGGCGGCCCAGCGCGGCGCCGATGGCGGCCTGGTGCTCGGGAGCGACCCGCAGTAGGTCGGCCACCGAGCCCACCACGCCCGGAACGCCCGAGGAGAGGGCGGCGCGCGGTCCCTGGGCGTAGCCGCGGCGGGCCTCGAACGCCGCCCGCAGCCTCTCGGCGGCGCGTCGCGTGGACATCGCCTCGGCCGCGGCCAACGCCTGGCGCTCGTGCACCTCGGCCAGCTCCTGTCGGGCGCGCTCCAGCGCGGCCGCCGCCGCGTCTCTCGCCGCGCGCGACGCCTCGGCCGCGGCCTCGAGCGCGGCCAGCTCGCCCCCCGTGGCGGCGGCCTCCGCCCTACCGAGGCGCGCCGCCAGCTCCGCCTCCTGGTCGGCCAGCGAGGTCAGCCGCGCCTCGCGGGCCGCGGCGTCCCGCTCCCGCGCCGACGCCCGCTGGCGCGCCGCCTCCAGAGCGGTGGCAGCGGCGGCCTCGGCCTGGCGCGCCGCGGCGAGGCGGTCGGCCGCCCGGCGCGAGGCCGTCACGAGCTCGGCCAGGCGAGCGTCGGCGGCCTCCACCGTGTCCCCCGGCGCGACGGGCGGCGTGACGGCCTCCAGGCGCCCCGACTCGGCGCGCAGGTCGTCGGCGCGCCTCTCGAGCCCGGCGAGGCGGGCCCGTAGGCCGGCGACGCGCTCCTCGGCGACCCTCATGTCGCCGCGGCGGGCCTCGAGGGCGGCGGCGGCGGCTCGCAGGCGCTCCTGCGCCCGCTCGTGGTCGCGCCGGGCCGCGTCGAGCGCGCTGCGGAGCTGTGCCAGCGCGGCCCTGCCCTCGGCCAGGCGCTGCTCGTCCTCGCCGCGCCGCCTGTCGAGGGACGCCAGCTCGGACAGGAGGGCGTCGCGGCGCAGCACCGTCGCCGTGTAGCGCAGGCTCAGCGCCTGGGCCGTGAGATCGGCGTGACGGCGCGCGCCCTCGGCCTCCGCGGCCAGCACGCGCTCGCGCTCCTGCAGGTCGGCCAGCAGCTCCTGCAGCCTCTCCAGGTGCCTGTCCGCGGCCGCCAGCCGCTCGGCCGCCTGGTCACGCCGCGTCGCGAGGCGCGCGGCGCCGGCCGCCTCGGAGACGTAGGCGAGCAGCCGCTCCGGGTCGGCCATCAGCACCTGGCTCACCTCGCCCTGGCCGATGACGGCGAGCCCGGAGCGGCCCAGGCCCGAGCCGGCCAGGGCCTCCTCGACGTCGAGGAACCGCGCGCTACGGCCGTTGAGGCGCAGGCGCGTGTTGCCGTCGCGGTCGAGGCTGCGCCACACCTTCACGCTGCCGCGCGGGCCGACGAGCTCGACCTCCACCTCGGCCAGGCCCACAGGGCGCTTCCCGGTGGCGCCGTGGAAGATGAGGTCGGTCTTCTCCTCGGCCCTGAACGACGTCGCCCGCCCTCCGCCCGTGGTCCAGCGGAGCGCGTCGATGATGTTCGACTTGCCGGAGCCGTTGGGCCCGACGATCGCCGTCACGCCCGGGGAGAACTCGATGGTGGTGCGGTCCCCGAAGCTCTTGAAGCCTTGCAGGGTCAGGGAGGCGATCCGCACGCCGCAAGATAACCCGCCCGTCGTGGGCGGCCCTGGCCCTCACGCCCCGCCCTTTGGCGCGCGGGACGGGGGCTCTGGGCACTTCGCGTCCCCCGAGAGGCGCCTCCGCAGGACCGGCCTCAGCCCTCGCCGCCCTCGTCGTCCGGCGGAGGCAGCCTCCGCGTGGTGGGCGCGCCGACCTTGCCGCCGAGCTGCTCCTGGAGGCTGGCGATGCGCTCCTCCATGCTGCGCTGCAGCTCGTCGAGGCGCTGCCGCAGCCTGATGATCTCCTCGACGCCCGCTAGGTTCACGCCCAGCTCCTGCGTCAGCCGCCTGATCTCGCGGAGCTGCTCGATGTTGCGCTGGGAGTAGAGGCGCGTCTTGCCCGAGCTGCGGCTGGGCTCGATGAGCCCCTTGCGCTCGTAGAGCCTCAGCGTCTGCGGGTGCATGTCGACGAGCTCGGCGGCGATGCTGATGACGTAGAGCGGCTTGTCGCGGTCGATCTCCTTGTCCTCCCGCTCGGCCTCGCGCTCGCGCTTGTCGTCGTGCGTGTCCTTCAAGCCGTCCCTCCGGAGGCAAGCTTACGCAACCACCCGCGGGCGGCGCGCAGGGCGCCGCCCACGAGGTCCACCCGCGCCTCGAGGCGCAGGTCCCCTCCGCCCATGCCGGCGCCGCGCACGACCAGGGTCTGGCCGTCGCGGGTGCCGGGCGGGACGTCCACGGGGACGCCCTCGTAGTCGACCCGCGCGCCCGCCGCGGCCTGCCACGGCAGGAGCGGCAGGCGGTCGTGGACGTCGCGCCCGCGCACGACCGCCGTGGGCGGCAGCGCCACCTGGACGTCCACGAGCAGGTCGCCCGGCGGGGAGCCGGGTCCGCCCAGCCCCCTGAGCCTGAGCTTCGTGCTGCTGGTGGTGCCCTTCGGCACCGTGACGTCGACGAGCGCCGTGCCGCGGCGCACGCCCCTGCCGCCGCAGGCCGGGCAGACGCCGGAGGGCGCCGGGACCTCGAAGGGCCCGACGCGCGCCGCCGCTCCCTCGGCGGCGGCCCCGAGCGCGACCCGCCCGGTGCCGCGGCAGATGGCGCAGGTGCTGGGGCCCGGCACGCTCACCCGCCGCGTCCCGCCGAGGACGGCCTCGCCGAGGCTGAGCCGCAGGCCCACCTCGCGTGTCTCGCCGGGCAGCAGGCCGCTGCCGCGGAGCATGCCCGCGACCATGCCGAACAGGGCCTCGAAGAGCGCGTTGCCGGTGGTCCCGAACGTGGTGACGCGCGACCAGTCGATGGGCACCTCGGCCTCGCGGAACATCTCGCGCCACTGCTCGGCCGTGTAGGCGGGCGTCGCGAAGCCACCCGCCGGCGCGTGCCCGTGACGGTCGTAGCGCGCGCGGGACTCGGGGTCGCGCAGCAGCGCGTAGGCCTCGGAGAGCTCCTTGAAGCGCTCCTCGGCGGCCGCGTCGCCAGGGTTCCTGTCCGGGTGGTAGCGCATCGCCTGCTGCCTATAGGCGCGCTTTATCGCCTCCAGGTCGGCGTCCCGCGGCACGCCTAGCACCTCGTATGGGTCGCGCTTCGCCGCCGTCACGAGTCGATGGTACATTACCTGAGCCTGACCGACTAAACTTCATGCTTCCGCCTGAACCGCTCCTGCGCGCGTCCCCTCGCGGGTCACGTCCCGGGGGTCCCACGCTGCCGCGGACGTCCGGGCCGGCGCGCGTCATACCTTCGGCCGATACGGGTCGCGGGCGAGGTCGCGCTAGGATTCCCTCGGCGAGGCGCCCTCCCGGCGTGCGCCCTCGTAGGAGGTGGGAAGTGCGCAGGAGCCTGACACTCTTGCTACTCGTCCTCGCGGCGCTGCAACTGGCGGGCTGCCGCAACGAGACGCAGAACCGGATCCGCCGCAGCATCCAGGACTTCACGGCGACGCGGATGTACATAACCATCTACTCGTACGACGGCAAGCCCGTCTTCAGCGGCGTCGTGGACGGCAAGGTCACGCGCTCCGGCACCGCGCCGGAGGGGTCGGGCGGCGAGGCTCAGGGCGCGTACATCTTCTGGTACGACGAGCGCGGTCGCTACCACCAGACCGACCTCCCCTACATGCTCACGTCCTACGACGTCCGGGAGGAGCAGGGCGCGGAGGCCCAGTAGCCCCGACGGCGCTGAACGTTCGGTTAAGGGCGCGTCGCGCGCCGGGCGCGGCGCCGTGCCCGCGCTGGAGTAGCCTGGTGGCCAGAGGAGGACAGTTGTGAGGAACAACCGCCTGCCCTTCGCCCTGGCGGCCGCGGCCTGTGGGCTGCTGCTCTCCGCCTGCACCATCACGATCACGCCGTCGCCGGGCGTGCAGATCACCCTCAGCGATGAGATCGTCGACTTCCGGCCCACCCTGGGGGTCGGCAGCACCTACCGCGTGGGAGACCGCATCGAGTTCCTGCTCAACACCAGGCGCCCCGGCTACGTGACCCTCACGGCCATCGACCCAGACGGCACCGTCTACCTGCTCTCCCGCAACGTGCCCGTGCCCGGCGGCGCCGTGATCCTCCCCACCCGCGAGCAGCGGGTCGTCTACAACGCCGCCCCGCCGCGCGGCCTCCACCGCGTGCGGGCCAGCTTCACCACGCAGCCCACCTCGGGGACCGTGGTCTACCGCGGTCGCCGCGGCGACGCCGAGTGGTCGGCGGCCATAGAGCTCGAGCTGAGGTCGTACGAGGTCAGGGACGTAGCCGAGACCAACCTGTACATCTACTGACCTGCCAGGGCCGTCGGAGGGCGCGAACCGCGCCCTCGGCGCCGTGGGGTAGAATGTGGTCCGGCGCGGCGGTGCGAAGCTCGCTCCGCCGGCTGGAGGACCGACCCTTGGCAGGACACAGCAAATGGGCCCAGATCAAGCGCAAGAAGGCGGTGCTGGACCGCCAGCGCGGCAAGGTCATAAGCAAGCACATCCGCGCCATCCAGTCCGCCGTGCGCGCGGGCGGGAGCGGTGACCCGAGCGTCAACCTGGGGCTGAAGAACGCGCTGGCCGCGGCGAAGACCGACAACGTGCCGCTCGACAACATCGAGCGCGCCATCGAGCGGGCCCTGGGCGGCGCCGAGGGCGGCAGCTTCGAGGAGGTCCTCTACGAGGGCTACGGCCCCGGCGGCGTGGCCATGCTCGTCGAGGCCCTCACCGACAACCGCAACCGCACCGTGGGCGAGGTAAGGCACGTGTTCAGCAAGCACGGCGGCAACCTCTCCGGCTCCACGGCCTGGCAGTTCGAGACCAAGGGGATGATCGTCGTCGAGGAGCCCGCGGAAGGCCTCGAGGACGTCGCGATCGACCTGGGCGCCGAGGACATCGAGCTCGAGGACGGCGCCCTCACCGTGTACACGGCGCCCGGCGACCTCTACGGGGTCGTGGAGGCCCTGCAGGCGCGCGGCGTGGAGCCCGCGGTGGCGCAGCTCACGCGCGTGCCCCAGAGCCTCACGCCCGTGCCCAGCGAGGACGCGCGCAAGGTGCTGAACCTCATGGAGGCGCTGGAAGACCTCGACGACGTTCAGAACGTCTACTCCACTGCCGACCTCGACGCCGTCGAGCTCGTCGGCTAGACCCGGGAAAGGGTGCTGGATGGGCTTTCCAACGGTCAAGTGGGACGACCTGCCGGCCATCACGGCCTCGCAGATGCAGCAGCTGATCATGCTGGCCACGGGCAAGTTCGGCCTCGACAACCGCGTCCTGGTGGAGCACACGGCCCGCAACCTGGTCGGCCTCATCGACGAGGTCGGGTCGGACGGTCCCGTGCTCGTCGTCGCCGGGCGCGGCAACAACGGCTCGGGCGGCCTGGCGGCCGCGCGTCTCCTGGCCGCCCGCGGCCGCCGGGTCTGGGTCGTGCCCACCCACGAGGCCGAGAACTACTCCGGGACGCCCAAGGAGCAGCTCGAGCACCTCAAGCACTTCGAGCGCGTCAAGGTGCGCAACAGCCTGCCGAAGATGAAGTTCGCCGTGATCATCGACGCCGCCATCGGCACGAACCTCGAGGGGCCGCCCCGCGGGCGCACGCTCGACGTCATCACGGTCCTCAACCACTCCGACTCCGACTGCTGCGTGATCTCCCTCGACGTGCCCACCGGCATGATCGCCGACACCGGCGAGACCCCGGGCGACGTCGTCAGGGCCGACATCACCATGAGCATCGCGCTCCCCAAGGTGGGCGTGAAGCCGGGCGGGAACGTCGGGCGCCTGTTCGTGGGCGACCTGTCGCTGCCGGCGCCCCTGTTCGAGGCCCTGCGCATCGAGCCCGTCGAGCTGCCCGGCTACCTCACGGAGGTCGTCGCGTAGGGCAGCGTGCGCCTCTGCGCGCCGTCCAGGGCCTTCCACCAGTGACCGTAGCGCGAGTAGACGTCGGGGTCGCGCGCCAGCAACGCGCCTAGCCGCTCGGCCTCCGCGGCCAGCCCGTCCCACTCGGAGCCGGAGAGCGGCCTGAAGGCCGTCACCTCCACCCCGCCCGGCGCTGGCCGCCACACGCCCGCGACCTCGCCGTCCACCAGCGCCGTGGGCAGCACGTCGCCGTTGCGCTTCACGACGAGGGGCCTCAGCTCCGGCGTCAGCGCGCGACCCGGCACCTCGTGCGCCAGCAGGAGGCTGTCCCACATGGGCAGCAGCCGCGGCGGAGCAGGCGCGTCCTCGTCGGGCAGGGGTGCCCCGGGGACGTCGAGGAGCTCGGCGCCGTCCTCGCCCCGGAGGCGGACGAGGTCGTCGCCCGCCGCCGCCACGGCGCGACGGACCATGTCGCGGGTGAGCAGGGTGAAGCGCGCGGCGTCGGCCACGGTCGCCGGACCGAAGGCCTCCAGGTAGCGCCTCAGCGCCGCGGCCGCCGCCTCCTCCCACGGCTCCCGGCGCGGCTGCGGAGAGGCCCTGAAGCGGTGGCCACGCTCGAACGACCACGGCCCGCCGTTGGGAACGTGCCATACCGGCGAGAACGGGCGCAGGGCCCAGAAGATGCGCTCGTGGCGCACCCCCAAGCGCTCGCCCAGCCAGTCGTCGATCTCCTCCTTCGACCGCGGCTCCGACAGGAACGCCAGCAGCCCCGGCAGCGACTCGAGGACGGCCGGCGCGGCCACCCCTGCCGCGGTGAAGCGCGTGTCGTCGAGGCGCGCGCCGCGCAGGCGGAGGTACATGGCGCCGTGCAGCGCCGGGTAGTCGTCGGCGTTGACGGTGTGGAGCGTCATGCGCAGCAGCGTGCAGCGGGCCACCTCGCCGGCGCGGTAGGCGGCGTCGAGTTGCTCGGCTGCGAAGCCCTCCAGCCGCGCCGCCAGGGCCAGGTAGGGGGACGCCGGCTCCTGCGACTGCAGGGCCAGCACGCGGCGCACGCCCTCGGCCGCGCCCACCGGCGCCCTCTCGAGCAGGAGCTGCCGGGCCAGCGCCGCCCGGTTGAGCGCCCTGGCGGTGAGCTGGGACCTGTCCTGGCCTGCCATGGGGCCAGATGCTAGCGCGTCGCCGGCGGCGGCCAGCGTGCCCGCCGCGGGGGCCAGGCTCAGGGCCGCCCGGGACGGAGCCGCGGGCGCCGAGCCGCTATAGTCGCCCTTGCCCATGCGGGAGCAGACGCTGCTCGAACGGGACGACCTCCTCGAGCTGCTGAGGGGACACGCCGAGGCGTCGGCGCACGGCGAGGGCCGGCTGGTGTTCGTCGGGGGCGAGGCCGGCGTGGGCAAGAGCGCGCTGGTGGAGGCCTTCCGCCGGCGCCACTCCGGAGCTGCCCTCGTGCTGGCGGGAGCCTGCGACGCCATGAGCGCCCCCCGGCCGCTGGGGCCAGTGCTCGACTTCGCCGGGGGGCTGGAAGACGGGTTCGAGCGGCTCGTCGAGGACGGCTCCGCGCCGCAGCGCCTCTTCCCTGCCCTCCTCGACAGGCTCCGCGCCTCCGCGCGGCCGCACCTGCTGCTCGTCGAGGACCTCCACTGGGCCGACGACGCCACGCTCGACCTGCTGCGCTACCTGGGCCGTCGTCTCGGCGACGTGAGGGCGCTCGTCGTGTGCACCTACCGCGACGACGAGCTGGCGCCCACGCACCCGGTGCGTCGCCTGCTGGGCGACCTCGCCGGCACTCCCCACGTGCACCGCCTGGAGGTGCCCAGGCTCTCCGCCGCCGCCGTTGCCGAGCTGGCCGCGGGCAGCGCCCTGGACCCCGAGGCCCTCTACCGCCGGACCGGCGGCAACGCGTTCTTCGTCACCGAGGTGCTGGCGGCGGGCGGCGACGGCGTGCCGGCCCAGGTCGGGGACGCGGTCATGGCCAGGGTGTCGCGCCTCTCGGCCGGCGCGATCGCCGCGCTGGAGCTGGCCAGCGTCGTGGGTCAGAGCGTGCCGGCGTCCCTGCTCGGCGAGCTCGGCGCCGCCGACGGCTGCCTCGACGAGTGCGTCACGGCCGGCCTGCTCGTGAGCCGGCGCGGCACCCTCGGTTTCAGGCACGAGCTCGCCAGGCAGGCCGTCCTCGAGTCCATGCCCGCCACGCGTCGCGAGCGCGGGCACGCCGCGGTGCTGGCGGCGCTGGAGCGGCGATCGGCCGGGGGGCGGGTCGTCGGAGCGATCGGCGACGGCGCGGCGCCGGAGGCTCCCTCGGCCGTCCTGGCACACCACGCCTACATGGCGGGAGACGCCGCGGCCGTCCTGCGCTACGCGCCGGAGGCGGGCCGGTTGGCGATGCGCCTGGGCGCGTACCGCGAGGCGAGGGAGCAGTTCGCGCGGGCGCTGCGCTGCGCGGACGGCCTGGAGCCCGAGGAGCGCGCCACGCTGCTCGAGCTGCACGCCAACGCCTGCGGCTTCACCGGCCACAACGAGGAGTCAGCCGCGTCGCGGAGGGCAGCCGCCGACCTCCTGACGGGGCCGGAGCACGCCGAGCGCAGGGCCAAGCTCCTCAGCCAGCTCACCTGGACGCTCTGCTCGATGCTGCGCGACGACGAGGCCGAGCTGACCCTGGCGGAGGCCGGCGCGGCCCTCGAGGGCCGGCCGGACTCCCCCGTGCAGGCGTACATCCGCTTCCTGCACGGCTGGCGGAGCTACGCGCGGGGCCAGGCGGGCCTCCGCCTGGCCCGCGAGGCCGAGGAATGGGCTCGGCGCGGCGACAACGCCCACGTGCTCGTCCGCGCCAAGACGATCGCCGCCATGGCGCTGGGGGCGAACGAGCGCTCCGCGGCCGCGCGCCGCGAGCTGGCCCGGGCCGTGGAGCTGTCCACGGGGCCCAACGCCGACCTGGCGGTCGCGGGTCACTTCCAGGTGGCGTCGGCCCTGCTGGAGACGTTCCGCTGCCGGCCGGCGGCGGCGCTCCTCGAGCGCGCCGACGACCTGGCGCGCCGCGGCGGCTTCGAGGGCCTGCTCCACCCCACCGTCGCGCTGCGTTCCCTCGTGAACCTGCGCCTGGGACGCTGGGCGGAGGCGGAGTCCGACTCGTCCTGGGTGCTGGAGCGGCCCCACCTGTCGCCGACGGCGATCGTGTGGGCGACGCTGGTGCGCGTGCTGCTCCGCGTCCGGCGCGGCGAGGACCCCGGCGAGGCGCTCGCGGACCTCGAGGGATACGCCAGGGGCTCGCCCCGTCTCGTCGTGGTCGTGACCATGCGCGGGGCACTGGCCGAGGCGGCGCTGGCGCGGGGCGACGGCGACGCCGCGCTGGCCGCGGCGAGCGGCGCTTACGGGCGCGCGCTGGAGGAGGGCAGCGCCTGGCACGTCTCCCAGCTCGCCTACTGGGTCTGGAAGGCGGGCGGCGACCCTCGCCTCCCGGCCGGCCTGGGTGGGCCCTTCGCCCTGCAGGTCCAAGGCCGTCCCCGCCGGGCCGCCCGCCGCTGGGCCAGGCTCGGCTGCCCCTACCAGCGCGCGACGGCGTTGGCCGAGTCCGAGACCGTCGAGGACCTCCTCGAGGCCCGGGGGTCGTTCGAGGCCCTGGGCGCGCGCCCAGCGGCCGAAGAGGTCACGCGGCGCTTGAGGGCCCGCGGTGTGCGGGGCCTGCCGCGAGGCCCGCTGCCGTCCACGCGGGCGCACCCTCTGGGGCTCACCCCGCGCGAGCGGCAGGTGCTCGAGCTCATGGTCGCCGGCATGCGCAACGCCGAGATCGCCGCGCGCAACAGGGTGAGCTCGCGGACCGTGGACCACCAGGTGTCGGCGGTGCTGGCGAAGCTGGGCGTCCGGTCGCGGGCCGAGGCGGTCGCCGAGGCGTACCGCCTCGGGCTCGCGGGCGGGCCGACGCGCTAGGTTCCCGCCGGCCCGCCCCGCGCGTGCGCGGGCTCTGGGTCCTGCTCAGGCCGGCTGGTCCGCGGGGACCTCGACCTCCAGGCCCTCCTCCTGCCAGGCATCGAAGCCGCCCTCCAAGTGCGCCACGTCGCCGTAGCCGAGCTCCTTGAGCGCCTTCGCCCCGAGCGCCGAGCGCGAGCCGGCCGAGCAGTAGAGGATCACGCGCCTGCCAGGCTGCAGGTCGGCGATGTGGTAAGGGCTCGAGGGGTCGGCGTGGAACTCGAGCATGCCCCGCGGCGCGTGGACCGCTCCCGGTATGGCTCCCTGACGCCTCTCGTGTGCCTCCCTGAGGTCGACGAGTACGACGTATCCCCGTGCCAGCTCGCGCGCCACGGCGGCCGGCGAGAGGTTCTCGACCTCGTCCTTCGCCCTGTTGACGAGCTCCATGACTCCGGGCATGTGGGCTCCCTTCCCGCCGCCGGACGGGCGCCGCGCACGCGCCCCTGCCGATCGGGTGGGCAGGGGGTCGAGCGGCGCGCTCCGCCGCCGGCGTGGGCCCATGCTGGTGCGCGGGGCACGGCATCGTCATCGGCGCTTACGCCTATGCGTGCCCGCGCGCCTGCCTACTCCCGACGCCTCGAGGGCCACGATACGCCCCCGACCGGCTCACCGCCCGGCCGCGCGTAAGGTTCCCGTCAGCGCCGGACCCCTAACGTCTGGCCGTGACGCCTGCCGACGGCCCGCCGCTGGCGAACGACCCGCGCGTCTCCGGCACCCGCTACGAGGCGGAGTGGCGGAGGACGCTGCTGGCGTTCATCCCCTTCGGCGCCCTGGCGTTCTTCGTGGGCTGGGCGCTGGAGGCCCCCAGCGGCCAGGCCACGAGCTTCGACCTCGTCCTCTATCCCCTCATGGGGACCCTCCTGCTGGTGCTGGAGGCCGTGCTGGCGCTGGGGCGCAGGACGCTCGCGCTGGTCGTCCTCTCGATCATCGGCGGCGCCAGCACGTTCTTCTTCCTCAAGCTCGGCTGGCTGCTGTTCCTCGCCCCTGCCGGCAGCGACCTCCAGGCGCAGTTCACGGAGACCCTCTTCTGGATCCCCGTCGTCTACCTCCTCTCCTTCATCCTCGAGGAGGACCGCCTGGGCCAGTGGGCGGTGCGCGTGTTCACCGCCGGCGTGCTGGTGCTCGCGGGCGTCTACGCGGTCCCCGGGGTCCTCGCCGGCACCGTGGACTGGGGCGTCGTCTACGCGCTGATCGAGCTCAACCTGGCGAACAGCGTGCTGCTCGCGCTCACCTCGGCCTTCATCCGCTTCAAGGAGAGCTACACGCGCACCAGGGCGCGCATGGAGGAGGCCGAGCGGCACGCCTACCACGACGCGCTCACCGGGCTCGCGAACAGGCTGCGCCTCGACGACGAGCTGGAGCGGCGCCTGGTGAGGGCGAGGTCGTCCGGCGGGCGGGTGGCCGTGCTGTACCTCGACGTCGACGGCTTCAAGGTCGTGAACGACACGCTCGGCCACGAGGCCGGCGACGAGCTGCTGCGGTCGGTGTCGCGCCGCCTCCAGGACGAGCTGGGGCCCCACGACGTGATGGCGCGCATCAGCGGCGACGAGTTCGTCATCGTCCTCGACGACGTCGAGAGCGCCCAGGCCGCGATGTTCGCCGCCCGGAAGCTGCAGGCGGCGCTGGTCAAGCCTTTCGAGCTGCACGACCTCTCGCACCACGTGACGGCCAGCATCGGCATCTGCCTCTACCCGGACGACGCGCCGGACGGGGCCACGCTGCTGCGCCACGCCGACTCGGCCATGTACCGCGTCAAGCGCTCTGGCAAGAACGGCGTGCAGCGCTACCGGGACGACTCTGACGCGCTGGTCGAGCGCCAGCGGAACCTCGAGCGCGAGCTGCGGAGCGCGCTCAGCCCGGGCAGCGACCAGCTCTCCGTCGTCTACCAGTCGATCCACGACCTAGGCGACGGCGAGCTGCGCAAGGTCGAGGCCCTGGCGCGCTGGCACCACCCGAAGTGGGGGCACGTGCCGCCGCACGAGTTCATACCCATCGCGGAGCGCAGCGGCCTGATCGTCACCCTCGGCGAGTGGGTGCTGCGCGAGGCCTGCCGGCAGGCGAAGGCGTGGGAGGCCCTGTCGGGACACGGCGTCGTGGTGTCGGTGAACGTCTCGGCGATGCAGTTCGCGCACCCCGGCTTCTTCCGCACGGTGGAGGCAGCCCTCGAGGACCACGCTCTGCTGCCCGAACTGCTCGAGATCGAGCTGACCGAGGGCATCGTCATGCACGGCGTCGACCACGTGACGGAGACGCTCCAGCGGCTGCAGCGCCTCGGGGTCAAGATCGCCATCGACGACTTCGGTACCGGCTACTCGTCCTTCGCCTACCTGCGAGACCTGCCCATCGACACCGTGAAGATCGACAAGAGCTTCGTGAAGGACCTCGGCTCACCGCTGCACGCGCCGCAGTTCGCCCTGGCGCTGGTCGAGGCGATCGCACACGTCGCCAAGCACCTCGACCTCGTGATCGTGGCGGAGGGCATCGAGACCGAAGCGCAGCGCCAGGTGCTGCGCGACCTCGGGTGTCAGCTCGGGCAGGGCTTCCTGTTCTCGCGCCCGATGCCGGCGGCCGACCTGCAGCCGTTCCTGCCGCTACCGCACGGCAAGGAGCGAGCCGTCCGCGACACCCTGGTCAACTGACTCGAGCCACAGCGTCATGGCGCCCACGACCCTGTCGCCGGCCGCCGCCCGGCACCTGTACCTGGCGGCACCGGGCACGTCGGGATGCCCGCCGACGCCGTCGCGCACCGCGCTGAAGACGGCGCGCTCACCGGCCCACACCAGGTCGCTGGCCTCCACCTCGCCGCGCAGCACCCTGTAGGGCTCGCCGTGCAGGCGTCCGGCCAGGTAGGAGAGCTGACCCATGACCACGGCCACGGGCAGCGCCGGGTAGCCGTCGAAGTGTCCCACGCAGGCGCTCACCGGCACCTCCTCCACCACCTGCTCACCGCGCTCCGCGTCGCCGTGCCACGCGCTCGTGAGCAGGGAGCCGTAGGGGCTCGGCGCGGCGGGCGTCGCCCGGGCGCGGATCCTGAAGAGCCGCTCGAAGGCGGACACGGTGAGGACGGTGTAGTCGACCTCGAAGGCGGCGAGCGCGAGGCCGCCGGCGGTGGCCGCGACGGCGGCCCGGGCCGAGCGCTTGTCGAGGCCCAGCAGGCGTCCCGTGAAGCGCACCGGTGAGCCGTACGGCTCGTCGTTGGGTGCGTACCGACACTCGGCTCGCCTGGCCAGGTAGTAGCGGCGGGCGCCGTCGGCCTGGGTGAGGGCCGCCAGCGAGAGGCCGACGATCGCGGCGTGCCTGCCCAGCTCGGCGGCCGGCATGGGCCCGACCTCGAGCACGGCCGGCGACTCAGCGCGGGCCGTGGCCTGCAGCTCGAGGCCGCCGAAGGCGACGTCCTCCAGGGCGAAGTAGGGTGGGCGCACGCAGATCCTGGAGAGCAGGTCTGGTGCGCGTACCGAACTGAGCGTTCGGGTGACGTGGATGCTCGGCGAGGCCATGCCGCGGGACCCCCATCTCGATCAGCCCTGCCGGGCTGCCCCCTGCGCTTCTGTTACCACGGCCGGGCGGCGGGCGCGACGAGATGCGAGCCACATCGGGCACGGACAGGTCGCGCGGGCCGGCCAGCGGGCGCGCGGTCTCGCCGGTGGGCGCCGCGGGGAGCTCGCCCTGGCGGAAGCCGAGACCCCCGGCGCACGCCGGGGGTCTCGGTTCCTGGTAGGCGCGGGCAGGATTGAACTGCCGACCTCTACAGTGTCAATGTAGCGCTCTCCCACTGAGCTACGCGCCTGCGAACCGTGTGCCTCTCGCCGTGGCCTTGGGCGCCTCTGGGAGAAGGTTGGAGGCGCCGACCGGATTCGAACCGGTGAATCGAGGTTTTGCAGACCTCTGCCTTACCACTTGGCTACGGCGCCAAGGCGAAAGGGAGTCTACCACGGCCCTCGCGAACGGTGTCAACGACGGCGACGGGCGTCCGTGACGCGCCGCCGCCGCTCCCGACGGCCACAGCGTCTATCATCCCGGGGTGGAGGCCAGCCTGAGGCTGCTCGGGTCGCCCGCCGTCCACGCGCCGGAGGGAGCCCGGGACCTGCCCGTCGACAAGCCGGCGTCCCTCCTCTACTACCTCGCGAGCCGTGGCGGCTGGGTGACGCGGAGCGAGCTCGCCTACCTCTATAGGCCCGACGCCCCCGAGGAGGTGGCGCTGGGGAACGTGCGCGTGATCCTGCACCGCGCCCGCTCACGCGGCTGGCCCGGCGAGCTCGTCGTCGAGAAGGCCCGCCTCAGGTACGTGGTCGATACCGACGTGGCCGCGTTCAGCGGCGCCGCCGCCCGCGGCGACTGGGAGGAGGCGCTGGGCCTCTACCGGGGCGATTTCCTGGCGGGCGTGGTGGTGCACGACGCTCCGGCCTACGTCTCTTGGCTCGACGACGAGCGGGCCGACCTGAGGAGGCGTTGGCGCGCCTGCGTCCTGGGGCTCGCCGCGCGTCTCGGCGAGCGCGGCGACCACGCGGCGGCGGCCGGCTGGCTGCGCCGCCTGCTGCGCGACGACCCGCTCGACGAGGAGGCCCTGCGCGTGCTACTGGCCTCGCTGTTCCTGGCTGGCGAGCGCCAGGCCGCGGCCGAGGCCTACGCGGCGTTCGCCCACGCTCTGCGCAGCGAGCTCGACGCCGAACCGGCCGGGGAGACGACGCGTTACTACGAGGCCCTGTCCGCCGGCGCGGCTTCGCCGCCTCGGCTGGCGCGGGAGATGCCGTCCCTGCCGCGCGCGCTGACACCGTTCGTGGGGCGGCGCGCGGAGCTCCATGCGCTCGTGGGCCTGCTGTCACGCGACGACGCGCGCCTCGTGACGGTGAACGGGCTGGGCGGCGTGGGCAAGACCAGGCTAGCGCTGGAGGCGGCGAGGCGCCATCTGCGCGACCACCCGCAGCCGGCGTGGTACGTGCCGCTCGGCCACGTGGCGACGCGGGAGGGGCTGTTCGCGGCGGTCGCCGACGCCCTGGGCCTCGTGCCGTTGGGACCACGGCCGGTCGAGGCGCAGGTGACGGACCGCCTCGTGCCGCAGGGAGGGCTTCTGCTCCTCGACTCCTTCGAGCGCGTGGCAGCGGCGGCGGCGTCGGCCCTCCCCGAGCTGCTCGCCGCCGCGACCGGCCTGCGGCTGCTGGTCACGTCGCGAGTGGCGCTGGGCCTGAGCGCGGAGACGCTCTTCCCCCTCGGCGGCCTGGCGACGCCTCCCTCCACCGCCGACGACCCCCTCGCCTACGACGCCGTGCGCCTCTTCGCCGACCGCGTCGCCTCCCACGGGGCCGGCGTCCCGATGAGCCGCGACGACCTCGCGTCGGCGACGGAGCTGGCCAGGCTCGTGGAGGGCATGCCGCTGGCGCTGGAGCTGGCGGCCGGCGCCGCCCGCACCCTCTCGGTGCAGGAGCTGCTGGCCCGGCTCGAGGAGGGCCTGAGCGTGCTCACGACCGGCGCTCCCGACGTCCCGGAGCGCCACCGCAGCCTGGGGACGCTGCTCGCCGAGGCCACGGACACGCTCGACGCGCGGGAGCGGGCCGCGCTGTCCCGGCTGGCTCTCTTCCCTGGGGGGTTCACCGCGACCGACGTCGAGAGGGTCGCGGGCGTCCACCCCGCCCTCCTGCAGGGACTAGCCAGGACGGCCCTCCTCCGGAGCAACGAGGCCGGGCTGTTCGTCACGCACGAGCTCGTCAGGAGGCACGCGCTCGAGGCCTTGGAGCCCGCGGAGCGGCGGGCGCTAGAGGCCAGGTACGTCGCGTACTACCTCGAGCTGCTGCGCGAGCAGCGCCGTGCGCTGCGGGGGGCCGGGCATGCCGCGGCGCGGCGCGTGCTCACGGCGGAGATGCCGAACCTGCGGCACGCGGTCGAGCTCGCCGCGCGGGCCGACGTCGCCGCGGTCGCCGACGCCTTGGGTCCCCTCGACGCCGCGCTCAGCTACCTAGGCGCGTCCGACCTGGGCACCGACCTCTTCGCGCGCCTGGCGGAGGGGTTCGAGTCCGCCGGCGACGCCGTGCTGGCGGCGCGGGCGCGCGCGAGTCAGGCTCGCATGCTCTTCGGCGCCGGGCGTATCGCCGAGGGCTGGGAGGTACTGCGCGCCGCCCTGCCCGTCCTGGAGGAGCACGGCGTACCGCCGCTGCGGTCCGCCCTGTGCTGGGCGTCCACGACGGTGCGGCTCCTCGGCGACCTGCCGGAGGCGCGGCGCTACGCCGAGCTGGCGCTGGCGCGGGCCGAGGCGGGCGGCTCCGCCTCCGAGCTCGCCGACGCGCTGAGCGTGCTCGCGGACGTGCAGGAGAAAGCGGGCGAGGCCGCGGTGGCGCTCGCCTCGGCCCGGCGCTGCGCGGCCCTGAGGCGCGCCGACGGCGACCTCGTGGACGCCGTGTACGCCGACCTGAGGGTGGCGCGGGTGATGATGCGGGACCTGGGCGACATGGACGGCGCCGAGGTCGTGGTCGGCGAGGCGCTGGCCGAGGCGCGGCGCCTGGGCGATGACAGGGTGCGCGCCGCGGCCCTGAACCACGCCTCGGTCGTCGCCGGCGACCGCGGCGACCCGGCGGCCGCGGAGGCCCTCTACCGCGAGTCGCTGAGGGTCACGGAGCGGCTGGGGGACCTCCACAACCTCATCGCCGGCCGCAACAACCTGGCCGGCCACCTGAACCGCCACGGCGGGCTCGAGGAGGCCCACGAGCTCCTGCTGGGGTCGCTCTCCCTCTCTCGACGCGTGGGCGCCCGCGGCGCCGAGGAGGCGTCCCTCTGCCTCCTCGGCGAGAACGCGCGGCTGCGCGGGGAGCACCTGGAGTCGGCGCGCGCCCACGCGCAGGCGTTCGCGGCGGCACTGGAGCTCGAGCCCGTGAACAGGTCGATCGCTCAGGGCCTGTCCCTCGCGGCCAGGCTGCACGCCGACGTGGGCGAACACGAGCGGGCCTACGCGCTCACCGAGTACCTGCTGGCCGAGCCCTTGACGCAGGCGCCGGTCCGGAGGCTGAACGGGGACGTCGTCGAGGAGAGGCGCAGCCGGCTGCCGCCCTCCAGGGCGCGCCGCGTGGCCGAGGAGACCGCCGCCTGGGACCTGAGGCGGGTCGTGGCCGACGAGGTCGAGCTCCTCGCTCAGCTCTCGCGGAGGCTGGAGCGCTCCCCGCGGGCGGCGCGCCAAGCGGCGCCCGGCGGCTGAGGCTCCGGCGTGAAACGCTGCTGAAACGCCGTCCGGAGAGGCTGACCGCACACCACGAGGAGGTGCGGTCATGCGGAGCGTTCGTCCCGACGGCAGCGGCAATCAGCGCGAGGTCCTCGGCTGCGAGGTCGCGGTCGTGGGCGCGGGCCTCGCCGGGCTCGTGGCCGCGCGGCGCCTGGCCGCCGCGGGGCGCGACGTCCTGGTGCTGGAGGCGCGGCAACGCGTGGGCGGTCGGGTCCTGGACGCCTGGCATCACGGCGAGACCCGCGTCTCCCTGGGCGCCCAGTGGCTCGGCGTGGGCCAGGTGCGCCTGCAGCGTCTGTGCGCCGAGCTGGGCCTGACCGTGCGACCCGTCGCCTCGGTCGGGCACCACCTGATCTGCGAGGGCGGCACGCGCACGCGCGTGGACGCGGTGGCCTTCGGCGGGGCCAGCCTGCCCCTGAGGGAGGCGCCCGGGGTGGCGGAGGCCTGGACGGAGCTGGAGGAGGTGGGAGCCGAGCTCGACCTCGAGGCGCCCCACGGCCACCCGCTGGCCCGCGAGCTCGACGCGACGACGCTGGCGGCCTGGCTCGCGCGGCGCCTGCCCAGCGCCGCCGCCAGGCGCTACTTCGCGGCCGAGATGGGCGGGTTCCTCGCCGCCGACCCCGGCGAGGTCTCGGTGCTCCACGCCGCCTTCTACCTCGCTTCTGGCGGTGGACACGCCAGCCTGGCGAGCACCGCGGGCGGGGCTCAGGACGCCGTCGTGGCCCAGGGCGCCCACGCCGCGGCCACGGCGCTGGCCGCCGGCCTCGGGGAGCGCTGCCTGCTGGGCGCTCCCGTGCGAGCCATCGAGCAGGAGGCCGGCGGCGTGACCTTGCGCGCTCCGGGACTGACCGTCCGCGCCGACCGCGTCGTGGTGGCCGTGCCGCCGCCGCTCGCCGCCCGCATCGCGTTCGCGCCGCGGTTGCCCCCGGCGCGGTCCCGCTTGCACGCGCGCCTGCGGCTCGGCGACGTCGTGAAGTTCGCCGTCGTCTACCCCCGCCCGTTCTGGCGCGAGGAGGGGCTCACCGGCCAGGCGTTCAGCGTCAGGGGGCCCGTGCACACCGTCTACGACGACTCGCCCCCCGGCGCGACGGCCGGGGTGCTGGTCGGCTTCTTCGAGGGCGGCGACGCCAGGCGCTTCGCGGGACCGCGGCCCGCGGCCAGGCGCGAGGAGGTGCTGGGCTGCCTGAGCGCCTGGTTCGGGCGCGGCGCCCTCGACAGGCCGGCCTACCTCGACAAGGACTGGTCCGTCGACGCCTGGTCCCGCGGCGGCTACGGCGCCCGCTTCGCCCCTGGCCAGTGGACGAGCTTCGGGGCCGCGCTGAGGGAGCCGGTCGGCCGCCTGCATTGGGCGGGCAGCGAGACGTCGCCCGTGTGGAACGGCTACATGGAGGGCGCCGTGCGCTCCGGGGAGCGCGCCGCGCGCGAGGTGCGCGTCGCGCTGTCCGCGCCGGTCCGCCGCCCGGCCGCGGCGCCCGTCACGGCCGCCTGAGGGCGGTCGGCGGCGGCCCCTCGGCCGCGACGCCCCGGCGCCAGGCCGGCGCCCGGGGGCGCGTTAGACTCGCCCCATGCCCGGCCAGGTCAAGCGCTTCGCCCACCTGCATCAGCACACCGCCTACAGCCTCCTGGACGGGGCAGCGCGCATCTCGGAGCTGGTGAGGTGGGTCAAGGAGGTCTCCCCGGACGACCCCGCCGTGGCCATCACCGACCACGGCAACATGCACGGCGCCGTGGAGTTCTACAAGGCGTGCGTGGCCGAGGGCGTGAAGCCCATCCTCGGCATCGAGGCGTACGTGGCACCCGGCTCGCGGTTCGAGAAGCGCCGCGGCTCGGCGAAGCTCGACGGCGGCTACTACCACCTCACGCTCCTGGCGAAGGACTTCGAGGGCTACCAGAACCTCTGCCGCCTGTCGAGCCGCTCCTACCTGGAGGGCTTCTACATGAAGCCGCGCGTCGACCTCGAGCTGCTGCGCGAGCACTCGCGGGGCGTGATCGCGCTGTCCGGCTGCCTGGGCGCGCAGATCCCGCGGGCGATCCTCGACCTCGGCCCCGAGGAGGGCGAGCGCCTCTTCAAGGAGCACCTCGACATCTTCCGCGAGGACTTCTTCGTCGAGATCCAGGACCACGGCCTGGAGGAGCAGAAGCGCCTGAACCCCGTGCTCAGGGAGCTGGCGGACCGCTACGGCGTGGGCATGGTGGCCACCAACGACGGCCACTACGTCCGTCGCGAGGACGCGCGTGCCCACGACGTGCTGCTGGCGATCCAGACGAAGGAGATGGTCGCCAGCGAGGACCGCATGCGCTTCCCCTGCGACGAGTTCTACGTGAAGACGCCCGACGAGATGGCCGCGGCGGTACCCGAGAGCGACTACCCGGGCGCGATCGCGAACACCTGCCTGCTGGCCGACATGGTCACGTGCGAGCTGCCCATAGGCAGGAAGCGCGTCTACCAGATGCCCGAGATCGCTGTGCCCGAGGGGATGACCCTGGCCGACCAGCTCCGCGTGCAGACCTACCGCGGGGCGATGCAGCGCTACGCCTCCCTCACCGAGGACGTGATGCGCGCCTACCTGGCGGAGGCGGCCGCGGACGACGCCACCAGCGGTGCGCTGGCGTCGCTGCCGCCGGGCAGCACGCCCGAGACGGCGCCCATGGACGACGTCCTGCTGGCGCTCGCCCGCGCCGGCGAGCTGTGTCGGCTGAGCGACGAGGAGCTCGCCGGGGAGGACGGCGCGGCGCTGCGGCGACGCGGCGGTTACGTCTACACGCACCTGGAGGGCCTGCGCGCGAGGCTGCCGGACGCCGGCTCGCGTCCCGGCGAGGACGCCGACGCCTACACGGTGCTGGCCAGGTGCGAGTACGAGCTCGCCGTCGTGATCTCGATGGGGTTCGCGGACTACTACCTGATCGTCGCGGACTTCATCAACTGGGCCAAGGGACGCGGCATCAGCGTGGGTCCCGGACGCGGCTCCGGCGCCGGGTCGATCGTCGCCTACTGCATCGGCATCACCAACATCGACCCGCTGCGGTTCGGGCTGCTCTTCGAGCGCTTCCTGAACCCCGAGCGGATCAGCATGCCGGACTTCGACATCGACTTCTCCGACGTCAGGCGCGGCGAGGTCATCGACTACGTGCGCGAGAAGTACGGGGACGAGCGCGTGGCGCACATCGCGACGTTCGGGACCATGGCGTCGCGCGCGGCCATCAAGGACGCCGCACGGGTGCTCGACGTCCCGTTCGCCGAGTCCGACAGGGTGAGCAAGCTGGTCCCCGTGGTCATGGGCCGCAGCGTGAAGATCGACGACGCGCTGCGTGACGTGCCGGAGCTGCGCGCTCTCTACGAGCAGGGCGCCAGGAGCTACATCGACGTCGCCCGCGCCCTGGAGGGGCTCACGCGGCACGCCTCCGTGCACGCGGCCGGCGTGGTCATCGCCCGGGACCCGGTCACGGACCTGGCGCCCGTCTTCCGCGCCGGCGACGGGCCGATCGTCGTGCAGTACGACATGAGCTCGGTCGAGGAGCTGGGCTTCATCAAGATGGACTTCCTCGGCCTGCGCACGCTGTCGTTCATCGAGGCGGCGGTGCGCATCGTGAAGGAGTCGCGCGGGATCGACCTCGACCCGGACTCGTTCCCGCAGGACGACCCCAAGGTCTTCGAGATGCTCTCGCAGGGCGACGCCGCCGGCGTGTTCCAGTTCGAGGGCGCGGGGATGGTCGACACTCTCCGCAAGCTCAAGCCCAGGCGCATCGAGGACCTCATCGCCGTGAACTCGCTCTACCGCCCCGGGCCGATGGAGAACATCCCCGTCTACATCAGGCGGCACCACGGCCTGGAGGAGGTGGACTACTCCGACTTCCCGAGGTCGCGCCACCTGTTGGCGCCGATCCTCGACGAGACCTACGGCATACCCGTCTACCAGGAGCAGGTGATGCAGATCGTGCAGGCCGTCGCGGGCTACACGCTCGGTCAGGCCGACATCATGCGCCGGGCGATGGGCAAGAAGAAGGCCGACGAGATGGAGCGCCAGCGGGCCGTGTTCCGCGAGGGCGCGGCGAAGAACGGCATCGACAGGGTCGAGGCCGACAGGATCTTCGACCTGCTCGAGCGCTTCGCCAGCTACGGCTTCAACAAGTCGCACGCCGCCGCCTACGTGCTGCTCTCCTACCAGACCGCCTACCTCAAGGCGCACTACCCCGTGGAGTTCGCCGCCGCCCTGCTGACCGTGGAGCGCGGCGACTCCGACAAGGTCGCCCAGTACGTCTCCGACGCCAGGCACATGGGCGTGGAGGTGCTGCCGCCCGACATCAACCTCTCGCGTGCCGACTTCACGCCGGACGGCGACGTCGTGCGCTTCGGGCTCTACGGCATCAAGAACGTGGGCGAGGCCGCCGTGGACCACGTGCTGACCGAGCGCCAGCGCGGCGGGCCGTTCAAGGACCTCTTCGACTTCTGCGCCCGCGTCGACACGACGCTCGTGAACAAGCGCGCCGTGGAGTTCCTCGTGAAGGCCGGCGCCTTCGACCACGCGGCGCTGGGCCTCGGTCCCGGCGAGGCCATCGACCGCGCCGAGGCCCTGCGGGCGCGGGCCGCCCTGCTGGCGAACGTCGACGTGGCCGTGAAGTGGGGCGCCGCCAAGCGCGAGCAGGCCGCCGGCGGCCAGCTCGGCCTCTTCGGCGACGCCGAGCTGCTGCCCCCGGCGCTGCAGCCCCCGGGGGAGTTCGGCGAGCTCGAGATGCTGCGCCACGAGAAGGAGGCACTGGGCATCTACCTCTCCGCCCACCCGATGGCGTCGTACCCCGGTCTGGCCGAGGCCGCCACCTGCGCGGTCGCCGACGTGGACGACCACCTGGCGGACGCCAGGGCCAGGGGGCACGCCGGCCGAGTGCGGGTGGCGCTGGCGGGGCTCGTCCAGAACGTCGTCAAGCGTCCCACGCGCAAGGGCACGATGATGGCCCGCTTCGAGATCGCCGACGAGACCGCCACGCGCGAGGTCCTCGCCTTCGGTCGCACCTACGACGAGGTCGCCCCGCTGCTGGAGGAGGACGCGCCCGTGGTGCTCGTCGCCGAGGTCTCCGAGGACGGCGAGGCCACGCGCCTCGTGGCCGAGCGCCTGGTGCGCTGGGACAGGCGCGGGGAGGCCGGCGCCGCGGTTCCCGAGGTCGCGGTGGTCTCCTTCGAGCTCGCGGGCGTAGGCGAGCACCAGCTCCTGGAGCTACGCTCGGCGCTGGACGAGCTGGGCGGGCGCACGCCGGTGCGGCTCGAGGTCGCCACGCCGGACGGGCGCTACCTCTACCAGGTGGACGGCGCCGCCGTCGACGCGTCCCGGCTCGAGGAGCTGCGGGCCACCTGCCCCTGGCTCTCGGCGACGCTGACCGTGGACAAGCACGCGCTCGTCGCGCCCCGGCCCAGGAACGGCCTCGACCGGCGGTCCGCGGAGCCGCCGGTCGAGGTGCCCTTCTGAGTCGCCACGCCCCCCTCTAGGCGCTTGGGGCCGAACGTCTGTGCCGCCTCGCGGCGGGGGCCGGCGGCGCGAGGCGCGCCGGCGGCCGCGGCGTCACGCCACCTGCGTGTGCCGCGTGGAGTCCGCCTGCGTCTGCCGCATGACCTCCACCTGGGTGGCGGCCATCTTGAAGGCCTGGCTGCTGGTGGCGGCGGTGTAGCCGGTCTCGTAGTCGATGATGCCCTGGGCGTAGAGCTCGGCGAGGTGGTCGTCGAAGGACTGCATGCCGTCGAGGCGCGCCTCCTTGAGCACGTCGTAGAGCTCGGGCGTGCGCTCCTCGTCGCGTATGAGGTCCTTGACGCGCAGCGTGCCCTTGAGGATCTCGGTGGCCGCCACGCGCCCGCCGCCGACCCGCGGCAGCAGGCGCTGGGAGACGATGCCCACCATCGACTCGGCGAAGAGGATGCGGGCGGTCTCGCGCTCGTGCGGCGGGAACAGCTCGATCATCCTGTTGATGGTCCGCACCGAGTCCTGCGTGTGGAGCGTGCTGAAGACGAGGTGCCCGGTCTGGGCCGCCGACAGCGCCGCGGCCGCCGTGGCGTGGTCGCGGATCTCGCCGATCATGATCACGTCGGGGTCCTGGCGCATCGCGGCGACGAGCGACTCCGAGAACGACGGCGCGTCCATGCCCAGCTCGCGCTGCACGACGATCGAGCGCTTGGCGCGGTGCAGGTACTCGATCGGGTCCTCGACAGTCACGATCATCTTCGCGTGGGTCGAGTTGATCTCGTCGAGGATGCGGGCCAGCGTCGTCGACTTGCCCGAGCCCGTGGGCCCTGTGACGAGGACGAGGCCCTTCTCCTGCTGCTTGAAGTAGTCGATGGTGTCCTGCGGCAGGTTCACGACCTGCAGCGCCCTCTCGTCCGAGTTGATGATGCGCAGCACGGCGCTCACCGAGCCGCGTTGCCGGAACAGGTTCACGCGGAATCGTCCCAGCCCGGGGACGCTGTAGGCGAGGTCCACCTGCTGCTTGGCGTCGAACTGGGCCCGCTGCCGCTCGTTGCACATGAGTTCGAGCAGGGCCTCCGTGGCCCGCGGGGTGAGGGCCACGTCGTTCATCGGCGTCAGACGTCCGCTGATCCGCATCATCACGGGCAGGGGCACGTGCAGGTGCACGTCGGACGCCCCCGCGTCCACAGCCTGCTTCAGTAGGTCGTTGAAGCGCATGTGGCGAACCTACCTGTCGCCCGCTTACGGCGCTCTCGCCCGATTCTTACGGTGGACTTACGCGGCGCTCGAGCGGCGCCGACGGGCCGCGCGAAGGGCGGGGCCGAGCCGCGCGTGCTGGCCGATGCATGAGCCCTCCGCGCCCCGCGAGGCCCGACGGTCGTCGCCGGGCGCGGCCCCTCGCGGCGGTCGGCGAGTACACTTGGCCGATGCCCATGAGACCCGAGCAGCCTGAGCCCGCGGGCGCGCGCGCCGGCGGGGACGACCGAACGCGGGGGCGCCAGCCGTGCGCGTGATCGCGCTGCTCCTGGCCACCGCGCTGATCGTGGTCAGCGGCTTCTGGCTGGCCAGGAACCGCTCCGCCCAGGCCAGAGCCGACCTCGTCGCCGCGCAGGTGGCCGCCCAGCAGGGCGCTCCAACGGGCGACGACGACGCCGAGGCACCGCCGGCCGCCGCGGAGAGCGCCGCGGCGACGCTGCCCGAGGGCTTCGAGCCCGTCGCCTACCTGAGCGACGAGCCGCGCCGCGTCTTCGAGTCGGCGGGCGACGCCCTGGAGGACGGCCTCGACTACGTGGCGCTGATCCGCACCACGAAGGGCGACATCCTCGTGGACCTCTTCGAGGACCGCACGCCCGTGACCGTGAACAACTTCGTCTTCCTCGCCCTCAACCACTACTACGAGGGCGTCCCCTTCCACCGCGTCATAGACGGCTTCATGGCGCAGACCGGCGACCCGTCCGGCACGGGCATGGGCGGCCCCGGCTACACGTTCGCCGACGAGATCGACGACGAGCTGACCTTCGACGGACGCGGCGTGCTCGCGATGGCCAACGCGGGGCCGGGCACGAACGGCTCGCAGTTCTTCATCACCTTCGACGCCACGCCGTGGCTCGACGGTGCCCACACGATCTTCGGGCACGTCCTCGCCGGCGACGAGGTGCTCGACGCCATCACGCGCGTCGACCCGCAGCGTCCCGACGCCATCGCCTACCCAGACGACACGCTCGCCAGCCTGGCCGAGCAGGGTGTCGAGCTCCCCGGGGCCGACGATGAGACCGTGGGTGCCGCGGTCCAGGAGGCGCTGGGCACGGAGCCCGTGGCCGGCCAGTCGTTCACCATCGCCGGCTACAGGGGCGTGCTCGGTGCGGTGGGCGGCACGCCGGCCTACGGCTTCTACCCGCAGCCCGACATGATCGAGGAGGTCGTCGTGGGCGCCAGGCCCGCGGCGCAGTGAGCCTCGACGAGCCTCAGGAGGAGGACGTGATGACCGACAGCAGCGCCGGCGCCACCGGCTACCAGCCCGTGGAGCGCCTCGCGGCGGAGAGGCGGACGCGGTTCGCCGGGCCGGAGCAGGTGCTCGAACCGGGCGTGGACTACCGCGCCGTCATCGACACCAGCAAGGGCCGCATCGTCGTCGACCTGTACCAGGACGACGTGCCCATGACCGTCAACAGCTTCGTGTTCCTCGCCCTCAACGGCTACTACGACGGTGTGAGGTTCCACAGGGTGCTCGAGGACTTCATGGCGCAGACGGGCGACCCCACTGGCACGGGGACGGGCGGTCCGGGCTACGAGTTCGCCGACGAGTTCAGGGACCACCTGCGCCACGACGCCAAGGGCGTGGTCAGCATGGCGAACGCCGGTCCCGGCACCAACGGCTCGCAGTTCTTCATCACCTTCGTGCCCACTCCCTGGCTGGACGGCAGGCACACGGTCTTCGGCCGCGTGATCGAGGGCGAGGACGTGCTCGACAGGATCCAGCGCGTCGACCCCGGCAGACCGGGCGGCCCGACCCCCGACGTGATGGAGAGGGTCACGATCCTGGCCGCGCGCGCCTGAGCCGCCGCACGCGCCGGGTCTCGGGAGCCGGCACCAGTGGGGCCGCCGCGGCGGGGAACCGCTCGGCGGCTTCACCGCGGTGGGCTCTCAGGCCCCCAGGGGCTGCACCTTCAGCAGGCGCCGCCTGTGCGCGTCCTGGAGGTGGGCGATGAAGGCGTCGGCCGGCACGCCCTTGCGCTCGGGCTCCTGGCGGCTGCGGAACGACACGGTCCCCGCCCCCTCCTCGGCGTCTCCGACGACGGCGATGTAGGGCACCTTGTACAGCTCGGCGTCGCGGATCTTCGCGTTCATGCGCTCGTTGCTCTCGTCCACCTCGGCGCGCAGCCCCGCCGCCAGCATCCGCTCGCGCAACGACCGCGCGTAGGCCACGTGCCTGTCGGCGATGGGCACGAGCCGCACCTGCTCCGGCGCCAACCACACCGGGAAGTCGCCGGCGAAGTGCTCGATGAGGAAGCCTATGAGGCGCTCGTGCGTGGAGAGCGGCGCGCGATGCAGGCACAGCGGCGTGCGACGCTCGTTGTTCTCGTCCACGTAGGTGAGCCCGAAGCGGGCCGGCTGGGCGAAGTCCACCTGGTTCGTGGCCAGCGTGAACTCCCGGCCTATCGCGCTCCTGATCTGCACGTCGATCTTCGGACCGTAGAAGGCGGCCTCGTCCTCCTCCTCCACGAAGGGCACGCCGGCCTTGGTGAGCACGTCCCTGACCATCGCCTCCGTCTTCAGCCACAGCTCGGGCTCGTCCACGTACTTCTTGCCCAGCTCCGCTGGCGCGTGCTTCGAGAGCCGCATCTCGTAGCTCTCGATGCCGAAGAGCTCGAAGTAGCGGAGGTAGAGGTCCACGACCCTGAGGAACTCCCCCTCGAACTGCTCCTCGGTGCAGTAGATGTGCGCGTCGTTCATCTGCATCGACCGCACGCGCAGGAGGCCCATGAGCGCGCCGGAGTCCTCGTAGCGGTAGCAGGTGCCGTACTCGGCCAGGCGCAGCGGCAGGTCGCGGTAGCTGCGCGGCCTGGCGGCGTAGATCTTGTGGTGGAACGGGCAGTTCATGGGCTTGACGTAGTAGCGCTCGCCGTCGTCGAGCTCCATGGGCGGGTACATCGAGTCGTGGTAGTGCGCCAGGTGCCCCGAGATCTCGTAGAGACGCTGCTTGGCCAGGTGCGGCGAGCGGACCCGCTCGTAGCCCGTCTCGAGCTCCACCTCCTTGGCCAGGCGCTCGATCTCCTCCACCATGACGGCGCCCCGGGGCAGCCACAGGGGCAGGCCGGGCCCCACGTCCTCGTCGAGGATGAAGATGTCGAGGTCCGCGCCCAGGCGCCGGTGGTCGCGCTTCCTGGCCTCCTCGAGCTGCCACAGGTGGTGCTCCAGCTCCTCCTTCGTGGCGAAGGCCACGCCGTAGACGCGCTGGAGCATCGGCCGGGACTCGTCGCCGCGCCAGTAGGCCCCGGCGACGCTCATCAGCTTGAAGTGGGGCGTCACGGCGCCCGTCGAGGGCACGTGGGGGCCGCGGCACAGGTCGGTGAAGCCGTCTTCGCCGCCCTGCTCGTAGAAGGTGATCTCCTCGCCCTCGGGCAGGTCGGTGATCAGCTCGACCTTGTAGGGGTCGCCCTGCCGCTCGAAGCGCGCCAGGGCCTCGGCGCGCGGCAACGCGTACTTGCGCAGCGGCAGGTCGGCGGCGACGATCTCGCGCATCCGCGCCTCGAGCCTCTCGAGGTCGTCCGGCGTCAGGCTGCGCGGCAGGTCGAAGTCGTAGTAGAAGCCGTTCTCGATGACGGGGCCCACGCCCATCTTCACCGCGGACGGCGGGTAGCCCTCCGCGACCATCATCTCCCGCACGGCCTGCGCCAGGACGTGGGCGAGCGTGTGCCGCTGGAGGCGGATGGCGTCGGGGTCCTTGCGGGTGACGACGGCGACGTGGGCGCCGTCGGGCACCGTGGACTGCAGGTCGGAGAGCCTGCCGTCCACCTTCACGCCCAGGGCCGCCTTGGCCAGCCCGGGACCGATCGCGGCCGCCAGCTCGGCGCCGGTGGCGCCCGCTCGCAGCTCGAGGTCCTTGCCGTCGGGTAGTACTACGCGCACGATCGTCACCTCAGGAGCGTGAGTATAGCCCCAGGAGGCGCGTCCCCGGCGACGCCGAGGCCGGGGTCGGCCGCGGGGCGGCCGGTCAGCGCGGGTTATCCTCAGCCGTGCACCTCGTGGCCTGCCTGTGCGACGACGACGTGGCCCACGCCGTGCGTTCGTTCCGTGACGCCGCCGGGCGCTTCCACCTCCACCCCGTACCTCCGGGACCCATGTCCGACGTCGTGGTCGGCCTCAGGAGCCTCGACTTCGCCGGCGCGATGGTCCTCGACGAGGCGCGCCAGGCCGAGGCGCAGCGCGTCGCCGACCGCAGCTCGCTGGACGCCCAGGAGCTCGCCGCCGCCGACACCCTGACCGTCACCCAGGCGGGTGTGATGGCCGATCATTGCCTCGGCCGCGCCCTGGCCGCGATGCTCGCGGCCCACCGCTGGGACGGCGCCGGCGCCAGGGTCGTGGTCCTCGGCGCCGGCACCGCCGCCCGCGCGCTCGCGCGGGAGGCCGTGAGCCTGGGCGCGGGCTCTCTCGCCGTCCTCGCCAGGGACAGGGTGGCCGCCGAGGGCGTCCTCCCCCAGGGCGCCGCCGGCACCGCGCTCCTGGCGCGGTCGGCCGCCGACCCCATAGGCCGCACCGTGCTGGAGCAGGCCGACCTCGTGCTGCGGGTCGACGAGGCCGCGACGGTGCCGGCCGACCTGCTCGGCCCCCACCTGACCCTCGTGGACCTCGTGCCCGAGGTCGTCTCCCCGCTGCGCCGGCAGGCGATGGCCGCGGGCTCGCTCACGTTCAACCGCCGCGACGTGGAGGCGTACAGGCTCGAGCTCGGCCTCAGCCAGGTGCTCGGCGGGCCCGTCGGCATCGAACCGCTCATGACGCTCTTCCACGCCATCTGAACGTGGCCGCCGGTCTCACCCCGCCGGCCGCGCGAGGGTAAGACTCCCTCCCGATGCCGCCAGCAGCACGCCTCGCCATCAGGGCCGCGCTCCTCGCGCTGGCCTGTGCGGTCGGCGCCGCCGCGGCGCAGGAGCCGCTCTACCGGCTGCCCGGCGCGACGGCGTTGGTGGACGGCGACGCCGTGACGATCAGGTACGGCGGCGAGGAGCACGTCTACGTCGCCGGCCTCGGCTGGCTCGCGGGCGAGCCCTTCGGGGCGCCCCTGCTGTCCGGCTCCGACGTGCTCGTCGACGGTCCCACCGTCGAGGCCCTGGGCATCACGACCCCGCGCGTGGAGGCCGTGAGGACCTCGGGAGACTCCGAGGTGCGCGTGGTCCTCGACGTGCCCGCGCTAGACCCCGGCGCACTGCAGGGCTTCGCAGGCCAGGGCTCCGTGGCGGAGGGGCAGACGCTGGAGCTGCGCCTCCCCCCTCTGTTGCTCCCCGCCGAGCAGCCCGAGGAGCTGGGCGGCGTGGAGCTGGGCCTGACCGCCGACGCCGGCGGCACCTCGCTGCGACTCACTGGCCCGGCGTTCACGTACGAGTACTTCGCCCTCGCCGCGCCCACGCGCGTGGTGGTGGACGTGGTCCCGCGGCGCGTGCTGGACCAGCCCGAGGTCACGAGGAGCCTGGCGGACGGCGTCGAGTACCGGCGCTTCAACTACCGCACGCCCGGCGGCGGGTCCGTCGTGCACGTCGTGAGCATCGCGCCTGGCAGCGGCGAGTTCCGCGTCGTGGGCGAGAGCAAGGTGCCGCGCACCGTCTCGCAGCTCGCCTCCGGCGCGCTGGTCGCGCTGAACGCCGGCTACTTCGACACCGCCACCTTCGAGGCGATCGGCTACCTGCTCGTGGACCACGGCCTGCTGTCGCTGCCCAGCCGCGGGCGGGCGAGCGTGGCGTTCGGCGCCGGCAAGCCCGTGATCGACAGGGTGAAGGCCTCGGTGCGGCTGCACACCTCTCGCGGCGTCATCGAGGTGGGCCCCGTGCAGGACGGCGTGGGCGTGGTGTCGACGCCGGGCGCCCTCGCCGGCCGGCCGGACATGGGCGTCCTGGTGGTAGTGGACGGCGTGGTGGTCGAGAACAAGGTGGGCCCGCGCCAGGTCCCGGACGGCGACGCCTACGCCCTCGTATACCCGCCCACGAACCGCGACCTGGCCCTCCTGGACCGGGGCGACAGGGTGAGCATCGAGGCGCGCATCGACCCTCCCGGCTTCGGCAGCGCCCGCTGGGCCGTCGAGGCCGGGCCGCTGCTTCTCAAGGACGGCGCGCCGGCGTACGAGCCGGACGTCGAGGGCTTCGCGACGGGCCAGAGGATCCTCGACGGGCTCACCCAGCAGGCCGCCATCGGCGTCACACCAGACGGCACGACGCTGCTCGTCGTGGCCGAGACGATGAGGGCGCGCGACCTGGTGGGCCTGTTCCTCGCGCTCGGCGCCTCCGACGCCATGCGCCTCGACAGCGGCAGCAGCACGACGCTCGTGCTGGGCGGCGAGGTCGTGAACCGCCGCACCGAACGGCGCGTCGTGAGCGCCATCGTCTTCCTGCCGGAACGCCGCTGAGCCGACCGCGCCGCGGGTTCGTGCCGAGCGCGGGGGCGTTCCCCGGAGGCACGCCGCTATACTCGCGCCGTGAAGCCCCTCCCTCGCGCTGCCGTGCGGTTCGCCGCTCCGCCGCTGCTGGCGCTGCTCGCCGCGCTCCCCGTGGCTGGGGCGCAGGCGGGCGCGGAGCTCCGCATCGGCATCGGAGGGAACGTCGTGGTCGGGGCTTGGAACCCGCTGCGGGTGGTCGCCCGCGACGTGCCGCTCGGCAGCCTCCTCGAGGTCACCTTCGACCAGGGCTCCCTGCGCGCCGGCGCGGTGCCGTTCCGCCTGCGGCTCCCCGTGTCCGGCGGGCCTGGCCTCTCCGTGGTGGAGCACATCGTCTACGTCGCCCCGTTCGCCAGCGTCACCTGGGCGCTCGTCGGTGACGGGGCGGTGGTGGCCAGCGGCAGCATCCCGGGGCGCGACCAGGACTCCCGTCGGCTCGACGTCGTGCTGAGCCGGCACAGCGGCACCTACTCGGCGGCGTTCGGCGGCGACGCTCGCGTCGTGGACGTCTCCGCCGCCGAGCTGCCCCTGGCCCCGGCGGCGTACGACGGGGTGAGGAGCGTGATCGTCGACGGCAGCGTGGCCGCTCCGCGCCTGGAGGCGCTGGCCGCCGCCGCCGCCGCCGGAGCCGCGGTCGTCGTGGTCGGCGAGATGCCGGCGAGCCACGCCGACCTCCTGCTGCTCGCCTCCCGGCCTCAGAGGCCGCTCGGCGGGGGGGCCGTGCTGGCCCTCGACGGCTCGCCCGCCGACGTCGCCGTGGCCGTGGAGCGCTTCGCCGCCGCCCGGCCGGAGCGCCGCGACCTCGTGGCGGCGGCGGCGGCGCGGCCTCTGGTCACGCCGCCCGCCCCGCTGCGGCAGCAGCTCGTCGTGGCGGCCGCCGTGGTGTTCTCCGTCCTCGCCATCACCGTTACGCGCCTCTTCGGGGCGCCGGGGCTCGCCTCGGCGCTGCTCCTCGCCGGCATCGTCTCCGGCGCGGCCTGGCTCTACGCCAGGCCCACGCAGTCGCAGGTGGTGGGCACGCGCACCGTGGCCGTCGTGGGCGGCGAGCTGGCGCTGGCCACCCGGCTCGAGGAGCGCTACTCGCTGCCGGCGACCACGGTGACCGCCGGCGGCCTGGCACGTCCGCTCGACGCCAGGCCCTACCTCGTCGACGGCGAGGGCCTGCACCTCGACCTGCCGGGCTGGCGCTCGGTGGTCCTCGTCATGGCGCCCGAGCTCGTAGACGCGCCGCTCGGCCTGCAGGACGGCCGCCTCGTGAACCGCGGCGCCGCGACCCTCAGCGACGTCCTCATCGTCGGGCTCGGCCCGCAGGGCGACCTGGCGCCGGGCGCCGGCGCCGTGCCCGGGCCCGGCGAGGACGGGCCGCCGCACGAGGCCTACGCGGCGCTGCTGCCGCTGCTGCCGGTGGGCAGCGTCGTGGCCGTGTCCGGCTGCGACGTCGGCTGCACGGTCTGGCTCGCTCCGGCGCTCCTCGACGAGGGCGCCCTGGAGGAGCTGTGAGCCTGCTCTTCGCCGCGGCGGCCCGCCTGAGCCGCCAGGACATGCTCCAGGGCCTCACGGGCATGCTCGCGGCACTGTGCCTGGTCCTGGCCATGAGCTGGCCCGCCGGCGGCGCCGTCGTCAACGACTCGTGGTCCGTGGTCGCGCCGGTGCGCTCCACGCTGCTCGCCTTCGCGGCCCTGGCGTGGGGGGCCGCGGCGGGAGCGCGTCCGCGACGCGACGAGCTGGGCGCCTCCTTCGTGCCCTCTCCCGAGGCGCCCCCGCACGGCGAGCCTGCCTGGCGCCGCGAGGTGGGCGCCACCCTCGTCGCGCTGTTGTCGATGGTCGTCATCACGCTGCCTTTCGACGTCCTCAGCCACGCCGCCGCCTACCCCACCACGAGCCTCGGCTGGTCGCTCCTGGCCCCGCTGCTCGCCGCCGGCGGCTACTTCGGCGTCGGCCTCGGCCTGGGGCGGATCATGCGCCTGGCGCGCCTGGGCTCGCTCCTGCCGCTGGCCGTGCCGGCGCTCCTGGCGGCCACGGCCTGGCTCGACGTGGCCCTCGGTCTGCGCCTGGCCAGCCCCTGGTTCGCGACCCTCGAGTTCTCCCCTCTCTACGCGGTGCTCATGGGCGCCTCCGCGGCGCTGGCGCTGTGGACGGCGCGCCCGGCGCGCGAGGTCGAGCCGTGATCGCCGCCTCGCGCCGGCGGCGCACAGAGCGCGGCGACGCCTTCCGGCTGCACGAGGCGCTGGCGGCCCGCGCCTCGCTGTCGGTGCGGCTGCGGCGCGGCGCCGTCCTGGCGCTAGTCGCCTCCGTGGCGGCGCTCGCACTCGGCGCCGACGTCGCGACGCACCTGCTCGCCGTGGCGCTCGGCCTGGCGGTCGGCGCCGCCGTGCCGGTGCGCGGCGCGCGCGAGGAGGCGCTCGCCTACATACGCGGGCGCGCCGGCCTCAGCTACGAGACCGCGCTCGACGTCGTGAGCGCGGCCGCCGAGGACGAGTTCGGCCTGCGCTCCGCCGTCGTGGAACGCGCCAGGCTCGCGGTCAGGGACGTCAGGCCCGAGCCGGCGCCCGCCTGGTGGCTGCCCGCCCTGGCGGTGGCCGTGGGCCTCGTTCTCTTCAGCCTCGCCGGTCCGTCGGGGCTCGTCGGGTCAGGCGGCGGTGGCGGCGCGTCGCAGCCCGGCGGCCAGGTGCCGCCCGCGCCGGAAGCCGCCCAGGGGGAGGACCGGCAGGAGCAGGCACCGGCGCCCCCCGAGGCGTCGCCCGGACGCGCCGACGAGGGCGGTTCTTCGCAGAAGCGCGACGAGGACGACGCCGCCCAGGGTCCTGGCGCGGCCCCTCCCGGCGGCGACGGCTCGGCCGCGGCGCCGCTGTCCCGCTTCCTCGACTCGCTCCGCGAGCGCCCGGACGGCTCGCCGCCGCCCGACAGGCCCGGAGCGCCGGGCCGGCCGGGCGCCCAGCCCCCGCGCGCCGACGCGCCGGCGTCGCCGTCACAGGGCCAGGGTGACCCCGAGCGCGTGCAGCTAGACCCGCGGTCGCAGGCCGAGGGGCAGCAGGGCGAAGGGAACTCGCCCCAGGGTGACGACGGCCGCGGTCAGCAGGAGGGCGACGACCAGGGCCAGCCCGACGCCGACCAGGGTCAGGAGCAGGGCCGACAGCCGGGCCAGGGCGGCGAGGACGGCGAGGGCGAGGGGGGCGGCGAGCCGAGCCCATCGCAGCAGCCGGGCGGCCAGGGTGGTCAGGCGCCGGAGGCGGGCGGCGACCCGGGCGACGGCGCCGGCGAGACGAAGCGGGGTCTCATGCCGGACGACGGCTCGCAGACGCCCGATCCCGACGACGCCGTCGGCGCCGGCGCCGGGCCCGGTGCCGGGGCCGAGGCAGGCGTGGCGCCCGGCGAGGCCGGCGCCCCGGAGCTGCTGCCCGGCGTGCTGCAGGACGGGCCAGAGAACCCTGCCGGCACGGTGCGGCTGCCGGGCGACGCGGACGTCTACCTGCCACCGGGGCGCGCGCCTGCCGAGTACCAGGCCGCTGCCGAGGAGGCGCTCAGCGAGGGCGACCTGCCGCTCGCCTACCAGGAGGTCATAAGGCGCTACTTCAGGTAGCGCGCCGGGCGGCGGGCGCGAGGGGCCCGCGGCAGGGCGACGGGCCGGACCGGCCTGCGCCTACCTGCCCGTGTCGATGAGCAGCTCGCGGAAGAGGAAGGGCAGCTCGGCGGCCAGCGACCGGGCCAGCTCCGGCGCGGCCTCCTCGAGCAGCGCCTGGACCGTGACGTCCTCGGAGGGCTCCGGCAGCGGCGCGTCGTTGGCCTCGACGCGCGAGCCCTGGTGCGTGCGCGTGCGCAGCGTCTGCACGACCGCCGCCGTCTCGGGGTCCACCACCTGCGCCTCGAGGGCCAGGGAGACGTCCACGCGCCGCGAGGCCTCGTCGCGGGAGAGCGAGACGTCGCGGTCGAGGACGGGAGCACCGACCATGACGGCGAGGTCGGCGCTCTGGTTGCGCGCGATCCGCGCTGCCGACGGTGCGGCCTGGCTGTGGTAGAGGTCCGTGTGCGACTCGAGGAAGCGCATCGTGAACGAGGAGACGAGGTCGAAGGACCGCCCCGTGTCGTCGAAGAGGACGTCCTGCACGATCTCGGCCGCGCCCCGCACCGCGGACTGCGCCGGCGCGTTCATGATCGCCACCAGCGGACGCGTCTCGTCGCGGACCGCGGGCGCGCAGGACGCCAGGGCGAGCGCCGCCAGCAGTGCCGGCAGCGCGAGACGGGCCGCGCGCCGCGCGGGCGCGCGGGCGGGTGGTTCGTTCGCCAGCGCCTCAGCGTGGGACATCTGGGGACCTCCGGGCGGCACCGCCGCGTCCGCGGCGGGCGCGTCTCCCGCTCATCGTGTCATGCTGCGCCCGCCCCGTGGCGCTGCGATGAAGGCCCGCTGAAGGCGGTCCGCCGCTCAGGGCAGCGGACCCTCCTCGGTGGCGACGAACTCGACCTCGGCCTCGCCCCTGGTGAGCGCGGCCAGCCTGTCCAGCAGGGCGCCGGCCTCGGACGCCGGCACCGACACCTCGGCCACCAGCCCGCGCTCGTCGAAGCCGGGAGAGGCGCCGGGACCCAGCTCCCGCAGCACGGCGTCGGCGCTGGCGAACGGAGCGCGGACGCGCAGCCTGTGGTAGGCGGTGAGGCGGCGCACGCCGGCCGCGTCGAGGGCGCGGGCCACGGCGGCGCCGTAGGCCCTGGCGAGGCCGCCGGCCCCGAGCTTCCGGCCGCCGAAGTACCTGACTACAACGGCGGCGCAGCCGTCGAGCCCGCGCTTGAGCATGACCTCGAGCATCGGCCTGCCGGCGGTGCCGCCCGGCTCGCCGTCGTCGGAGAAGCGAGATGCCTCCCCGACCTTGTAGGCCCAGCAGTGGTGGGTGGCGTCGGGATGGTCGCGTCGGGCCTCGGCGAGGAGCGCCTCGGCCTCCGCCACGCTCCTCACCGGCCGCACGCGGGCGATGAAGCGCGAGCCGTCGACGACGTCCTCGTGCTCGGCCTCCCGCGCCGGCGTGACCCTCTCCACGGGCACGCCAGCGACGTTAGCGCCCGTGCTAGAGTGCCGCAACCATGCAGCTCCTGGCCGCACGATGTCACAGCAGCGCCGGGGCCTGAGGCAGGAAGCGTCCGGCCCAGCGAGTCGCCCCTACCCTCGACAGCCGAACCGCAGCCCATCGTGGGCTGCCAGCCCGCCACGCGCCGGCCCATGCCGCCGCGCCGACTGGAGAGTCGCCATGGCCCTCGAGCTCTACAACACCCTCAGTAGGCAGAAGGAACCGTTCGTCCCCGTCGTCCCCGGACGGGTGGGCATGTACATGTGCGGGCCCACCGTCTACTCGGAGCCGCACCTCGGGCACGCGCGCGGGCCCGTGGTCTTCGACGTGCTCAGGCGCTGGCTCGAGCACGAAGGCTTCGTCGTCCGCCTCGTCACCAACATCACCGACGTCGGTCATCTCACCGACGACGAGGAGGGCGAGGACAAGCTCGAGAGGCGCGCGAAGCTGGAGCGGCTCGAGCCCATGGAGGTGGCCGAGAAGTACTTCTGGAGCTACTTCGACGCCATGGCCGCGATGAACGTGCGCCGGCCCAGCATCGTGCCGCGGGCGTCGGGTCACATAGGCGAGCAGATCGAGCTCGTCCAGGAGCTCATGGACGTCGGCCACGCCTACAGGCGCGACGGCAGCGTCTACTTCGACGTCTCCTCCTACCCGCCCTACGGGGAGCTGTCGGGCCGCGACCCGGACGAGCTCGTGGAGGGCGCGCGCGTGGAGGTCCGCGCCGAGAAGGACGACCCGCGCGACTTCGCCGTCTGGAAGGAGGCCGAGCCGGGCCACATCATGCGCTGGAACAGCCCGTGGGGACCGGGCTTCCCCGGCTGGCACCTCGAGTGCACGGTCATGAGCACGAAGTACCTGGGCGACGAGTTCGACATCCACGGCGGCGGCCTCGACCTCGTCTTCCCTCACCACGAGTGCGAGCTGGCGCAGGCCCGGGCCGTGGGCAAGCCCTTCGCTCGCACCTGGCTGCACTGGAACATGATCACGCTGCAGGGCGAGAAGATGGCGAAGTCGAAGGACCACTTCGTGACCCTGGCCCAGCTCTTCGCCGACCACGACCCGCTCGCGGTGCGCTTCCACCTGCTGCGCTCGCACTACCGCAGCGTCTCCGACTTCTCCGACGAGAGCCTGGTCTCCTCCGCTCAGGGCCTCAAGCGCCTGCGCGAGGCGTACGCGGCGGCGCGGGACGCCGCCCGCGCTGCGGGAGGCACCGTCGAGCCGGACGCGACCGCGTTCCTGCAGTTCCGCTCCGACTTCGCCGCGGCGCTGAACGACGACCTCAACACGCCGCGGGCCATCGCGGCCCTCTTCGACGCCGCGCGCGAGGTGCGCAAGGGCATCGACGAGGGCGCCGGCCCCGGCTACGCGGCGGGCGCCGCGGCGCTCTTCGAGGAGCTCCTCGAGGGCGTGCTGGGCGTGCCGCTCGCCTCCGCCGCCGAGAGCGGGGAGGCGCGCAGGGCGCTGGACGGCGTGGTCGCGCTGCTCCTCGAGGAGCGCCAGAGGGCCCGGGCCCGGCGCGACTTCGCCGCCGCCGACAGGCTGCGCGACCGCCTCGCCGAGCTGGGCATCGTCGTGGAGGACGGTCCCGACGGCAGCCGCTGGCGGCTCGTGGGCGCCTGACGAGAGCCCGTAGGCAGGCGCCCGCCCGGCGGGCACGGCGGCGCCGCGCGCGGTCGAAGCTGGTGGCGTGGACCTCCAGCGCGCCGCGCGCCTGCTGGCGCTGCTGAGCCTGCCGGGCGTGGGGGCGCGGGGCCTGTGGGCCGCGTTCTCCCACGCGCACAGCGTCGAGGGCGCGTGGGCCTCCTTGGCCGCGAGGCCCGGCGCGGCGCACCGGCTGGCCGCCGCGCTGCCGGAGTGCGAGGCGCGGGTCGCGGCGGCGGTGGCGGGCGGGTTGAGCGTGGTCACGCTCCAGGACGCCGGCTACCCGCCCGTGCTCAAGGACGATCGCCTGCCTCCGCCCCCGCTGCTCTTCGTGCGCGGGCGCCTGCCCGAGCAGCTCCTGGTGCCGCACGTGGCCGAGCTCGACGCGGCCGGGGTGGTCGGCACCCGCAAGGCCACGGCCGAGGGCCTGGCCGAGGCGCGCTACCTCGGGTCGGCCCTGGCCGCGGCCGGCGCCGTCGTCGTGTCCGGCCTGGCCCTGGGCGTGGACGGGTCGGCGCATCGCGGCGCCCTCGACGCCCGCCGCGCCGACCCGCGCGCCGCGCCCACGGTGGCCGTCCTCGGCGGCTCCCACGACAGGCTCCACCCCAAGGCCCACGCGGCGCTGGCCGAGGCGATCGTCGAGTCGGGCGGCGCCGTCGTGAGCGAGCACCCGCCGGGCACGCATCCGCAGCCCTACCTGTTCCTCCACAGGAACAGGCTCATCGCCGGCCTCTCGCGGGTGCTCGTCGTGGTCGAGGCCGGCGAGCGCTCGGGCGCCCTGAACACGGCCGACCACGCGCTGGGCATCGGCAGGGACGTGCTCACGGTGCCGGCGCGCCCGACCGACAGGAGGCGCGCCGGCAACCTCGGCCTCCTGCGCAGCGGCGCGAAGGTGCTCGTGGACGCCGGCGACCTGGCCGTGCACCTCTCCTCCTCGCGGGGCGTGGGCGAGGCCCTCACGTCCATGGCCGCCCGGAACGGCCGCCGGGCGTCGCGCGGCGTGTCGGTGGAGGCCCCCCTGGTCAACGGCGGGTCGGGACCGCCCCCGCGGTCGCCGGCGGTCGGCGCCGCGGAGGCAGCCACCGCGCGTCCGCGCCTCGCGACGGAAGCGGCCGGGTCGCCCGGCCGCCGCTGCCTGCGCGTGCTGGCCGTCCTGGCCCGCGACGGCGACGCCTCCTTCGACGGCCTGCTCGCCCGCCTCACCCGCTCCGGTCTGCGCCGGCGGCCCACGCCGGCCGAGCTCGCCGGCTGCCTGGTGCGGCTGGAGGTAGCCGGCTGCCTCACGCGGGGGGAGGACGGTCGCTACCGGCGGACGTCCCTGGCCGCCCGCCCGCCGGGGCGACGGTGATGGCGCCCCGCCGCCGGCTGTCGGGAGCACCGCGATGCCGTCCCTGCCGCCGGACCCTTATCCTCAAGGGGTGGGGCCGCCGCGCGAGCCCCTCCCGAGGCGAGCCGAGCCGTGGCAGCCCGGGAGCGAAGGGAGCACGACTTGAAGAGGCTCGTCACCGCGCTAACCGCCGTGCTGGCGCTGGCCGGCGCCGCGTTCGGCCAGACGCTGACGGTCTGGACCACGTTCCAGAACATCTCCCTCGAGTGGCTGAGGGAGCAGGCCGACGCCTTCAGCGACGGCTTCGGCATCGACGTCGAGGTCGTGCCCTTCGACGTCAACGAGCTCAAGCAGAAGGCGCTCGTCGGCGCGCCGGAGGGCGCGGCGGGCGACGTCTTCGTGGGCGTCCCGCACGAGCAGGTGGGCGAGATGGTCGAGGGCGGGATCCTCCTCGACATGACCGACTACGTCACCTCCGCCTACCTGGCGGACCTCTCCGACCAGGCCAGGCTGGGCCTGACGGTGGGCGGACGCCTCTTCGGGCTGCCGCTGTCGGTGGAGGGTCCGGCGCTCGTGGTCAACGACGACCTCGTCGCCCGGGTGCCGCGCACCTACGACGAGCTGCTGGCCACGGCCGAGGAGCTCACCACCCCGGACACCTTCGGCTTCATGTTCGACGACGCGAACTTCTACTTCGCCTACGCGTGGCTGAAGACCTTCGGGGGCTACGTCTTCGGTCGCGACGCCAGCGGGGCGCTGGACACTGACGACGTCGGCCTGGCGAACGAGGGCGCCGTCGCCGGCGCCGAGGCCCTGCGCGAACTGCGCTTCGGCCGCGACCTCATACCCCCGGGCACCGACTTCGAGATCGCCGACGGCCTCTTCGCCGACGGTGCCCTGGCGATGATCTACACGGGCCCCTGGTCGATCCCCGGCTACCTCGCGGCCGGCCTCGACTTCACCGTCGTGCCGGTGCCGCCGCTCGCCGACGGCACCCCGTTCTCCGGGTTCATGGAGGTGATCGGCGCCGTGGTCAACCAGTACAGCGGCCTCGGGCGCGAGGCCGCCAACTTCGCCAAGTGGGTCTCCCGACCCGAGGCGCAGGTCTCGCTCGCGAGCCTCTCCGGTCGCATCCCGGCCTCGCTGTCCGCCCTCGAGCAGGTGCAGGCCGACCCTGTCATCGCGGGGTTCGGCGCGGCCCTGCTCGACGCCGAGCCCATGCCGAACGTCCCCGAGATGGGCGCCGTCTGGCAGCCGATGGCCCGCGCGCTCACGACCCTGCTAGAGGACGAGGACGCCGACGTCGCCGCCACCCTGAGCGCGGCCGTCGACGACATCCTCCACCGCTAGGTGAGGAGCCGGGCATGACGGACCAGGGCGTACCCACGTACGCGGGCGGCGGGCACGACGAGCTGCGCCGCGACCTCCTCGCCTACGGCACCCAGGTCGTGATGGACGGCCGCCTGGCCGACGCCGCCACGCTCGGCTCGCGCGAGCTGGCCGAGGGCTTCGTGCGGCAGACGCTCTCCCGGCTGGAGAACGGCGAGGAGCCGCTCGTCGTGGTGCTGGAGGAGGACGGGGACGGACCCGGCGTGAGCGCCGTGGCGCGCTCGGGCGAGACCGGCGTGATGGTGCACACCTTCACGGGCCTGGGGCGCCTCACCATGAGGCTCGTCTCCGGCCGCAGCGTGGCCGTCGACGAGGTGAGGCGCGCGTTCGTGGAGGCCTTCAAGGTGGGGCGCCACCAGACGCACATCACGGCCCGCTTCAGGACGATGGCCCTGCACCGCGACACGCTCGCCGCGCAGCTCGCCGGCGAGCGCGACTACGCCAGGGTCCGCCTGACCGAGCCGCTGAAGCTGTGAGCGGGCACGTCCTCGCGCTCGACCAGGGGACGACCAGCTCGCGAGCCATCGTCTTCGACGAGTCTGGGGCGGTCGTGTCCGCGGCCCAGGAGGAGTTCGCGCAGCTCTATCCGCGGCCGGGCTGGGTGGAGCACGACCCCCTCGACATCTGGTGGAGCCAGGAGCGGGTCGCCGCCGAGGCGCTGGCGCGCGCGGGGCTCGCGGCGCGCGACGTGGCCTGCGTGGGCATCGCGAACCAGCGGGAGACGACGCTGTTGTGGGACAGGCGCACGCTCGAACCGCTCGCCAACGCGATCGTGTGGCAGGACAGGCGCACGGCGCCGGACGTCGAGAGGCTCCGCGCCAAGGGGCTGGAGCCGTCGGTGACCCGCCTCACGGGCCTCCTCCTCGACCCCTACTTCTCCGCCACGAAGGTCGCCTGGCTGCTCGACTCCACGCCGGGCCTGCGCGACCGCGCCGAGGCCGGCGAGGTCGCCTTCGGCACCGTGGACTCCTGGCTGGCCGCGAGGCTCACGGGCGGGGCGGTCCACGTCACGGACGTGAGCAACGCCTCGCGCACGCTGCTCTTCGACATCCGCGAGCTGGCCTGGTCGGACCCGCTGCTCGAGGCGTTCCGCGTGCCCCGCGCCGTGCTGCCGGACGTGGTGCCGACCTCGGGCGTGGTGGCCGAGGTGAGCGTGGGCCCGCTGGCGGGCGTGCCGCTGGCCGCCATGGCCGGCGACCAGCAGGCCGCCACCTTCGGCCAGGCCTGCTTCGCGCCCGGCGCGGCGAAGAACACGTACGGCACCGGCTGCTTCCTGGTCCTGAACACGGGGGACGAGCCGCGGTCCTCCCGCCACGGGCTGCTCGCCACCGTGGGCTGGCAGCGCGCGACCGCCGGCGCCCCCGTCGCCTACGCCCTGGAGGGCAGCGTGTTCACGGCCGGCGCGGTCGTGCAGTGGCTGCGAGACGGACTGGGCGTGATCCGCGACGCCGCCGACGTCGAAGGCCTCGCCGCCAGCGTGCCGGACTCGGGGGGCGTCTGCTTCGTGCCCGCCCTCACCGGCCTGGGCGCGCCCCACTGGGACCCCTACGCGCGAGGGGCCATCGTGGGCCTCACCAGGGGCACGACGGCGGCGCACGTCGCGCGCGCGGCCCTGGAGGGCGTGGCGCTGCAGGTGGCGGACGTCGTCGACGCCATGAGGCGCGACAGCGGCCTGCCGCTCACCGAGCTCCGCGTCGACGGCGGGGCGGCACGCAACGACCTGCTCATGCAGCTACAGGCCGACGTGGCCGGGGTGACCGTGGTCCGGCCGGCCGTGACCGAGACCACGGCGCTGGGCGCGGCGTTCCTGGCCGGGTTGGCGGTGGGGGTGTGGGCAGACGAGGGAGAGGTCGCCGGTCTGTGGCGGGAGGAGGCTCGCTTCGAGCCGCGCATGGGCGAGGCGGCGCGCGAGACGCTGCGCGCGCGCTGGACCGACGCCGTGTCGCGGGCGAAGGGCTGGGCGTCCGCGGACGGCTAGCACGAAGTGAGGTCCGCGCGCCCGCGGTTCGGGGCTCGCCATGCCGCGGCGCAGCCGCGGCCCGGGCCCGCCGCGCCGTGGTGCCGGGAGCGGGGCTCGAACCCGCATGCCCCCTCCGGGGCGGCAGATTTTAAGTCTGCTGCGTCTACCGGTTCCGCCATCCCGGCGTGGGCGAGGCCGGCGCACATAGTAACCGCGCGCCGCCGTGCGCGCCGGTCGGCGCGGCGCGAGTCGCGAGGGGCGACAGACCCCCGTGGCCCCGGCGTGCGGCTCGCGACACCGGCTCTCAGAAACCCGTAAGAGCCGCGGCAGTAGCGTCACCCACGTATGGCGTCGCCCACCGTCTTCCCCGCCGACACCTCCCCAGAGCAACGCCACGGCCTCTGCCCCGCCTGCCGCTCGGTGCGCGTCCAGATCAGGTCGCGCGTGGAGGTCGAGTACGAGGTGGAGGCGGCCGACGTCCCCACCGAGCTCGTCGTCGTCGACGAGCGGCTCGCCGAGGGCGGCTGGGAGGACGCCGACGAGGCCACCTGCCCCGCCTGCGGCTGGCGCGGCCACGTGTCGGAGCTGGCCTCCTAGGCGGGACCGCTGCCCGCGCCGGCCGCGTGCCTCGCCGCCAGCGGCTCACGTGGGCGCTATCGCCGAGCCCGGTATCCCCTTCTCCCGCGCCCACACCACGGCCTGGGAGCGCGAGTGGACCTTGATCTTCGCGTAGATGCGCGCCACGTGGTTCCGCACCGTCTGGTGCGACACGCCCAGCTCCGCGGCGATGGCCCTGTCGGTCATCCCCAGCGCGATGCGCGCCAGCACCTGCTGCTCACGGGGCGTCAGCTCCGGCGACGGCTCGCGCCGCCTGTTGGGGTCGCCGGCGCGCGAGAGCCTCTCGATGATGTTCCTGCTGAACCACGCGGCCTCGGCCATGACGTCCTTGATGGCGCGGCTCACCTGCTCCTGGGCGCGCTTGTTCGCGGTGTTGTCGATGAACATCTTCAGCCGCACCGGCTCACCGCCCCAGTTGATCAGCGAGGCCGACCCGAGGACGTCGATCACGGCGCCGTCCTTCCTCGTCACCCTCAGCTCGAGGTCCCTGTAGCCGTCGGCGCTCTCCAGCGCCTTGGCGATGCGCGCCATGTCCTCCGGGCTGGACCATAGGCCCAGCTCGGCGGCAGGGTGCCCGACGGCCTCCGCCGTCGGGTAGCCCGTGAGCCGCTCGAAGGCCATGTTCACCTCGAGCAGCCTGTCCTCGGCGAGCGTGGTGATGCACGCCGCGACGGGCCCGTCCGAGAACGCGGAGGTGAACCGCGCCTCGCTCTGGCGCAGCTCCTCCGTGCCCTCCTCGACCCTGCGCTCCAGTGCTGCGTTCAGCTTCTTGAGCTCGTCCTCGCGCTGTCGCAACAGGTCCTCCAGACGCCGACGCTCGGTGAGGTCGTAGTAGTAGCACACGACGCCGAAGCGTCCGTCAGGCATCACGACGCGCTCCAGGCGCCAGTCGTAGGCCTCGACATCGCCGCTGCCGACGCGCGGCTGGACCGTGTCCCTCGACTCCAAGGGCGCCCCTGTCTCGAGCGTGCGCGTGAAGCTCGCCACGCTCGCGGCCACGACCTCGGGGGCCCAGTTCGCGCGCAGCGCGTCCTCCAGCGCCCTCCCGATCAGACCGTGCGGTGAGCGGAACGTCTGGTGGGCGGTCGGGCTCGCCAGGGAGATGCGCAGGTCGGCGTCCACCACGTACACGCCGAAGGGCGCCCTGGCCACCAGGCTCTCGAAGGTCTCGGCGTTCTGCCTGAGCCGCTGCTCGGCGCGCAGCGCCTCGGCCGCCGACCAAGCCCTCTGCGCGGTCTCCTCCACCAGCGTCACCTCGTCGGCGCGCCACCGGCGTGGCGTGTCGCCCAGCACGTTCATGATGGCCGCCCAACGCCCCGACCTCTGGAGCGGGGCCGTGACCAGCGACCAGTAGCCGTGCGAGAGCATGGCGGTCCGCGCCTCCTCGTCGAGCTCCGGGTCGGAGGCGACGTCGGTGACGACCAGGGTCTCGCCGCGACCCAGGCGCTCGCTGGCGACCTCGTAGCGGCTCAGGGGGTAGCGCCCCACGAAGCTCACCCGACCGTCGCGAGAGTGGCAATGGTCGACGACGTAGGTGGCGGTCTCGTGGTCGACCTCCGCGAAGTAGGCGACGTCCGCGCCGAGGCGCTCGACCATCACCTCCAGCGCCGTGGCCAGGGCGGTCTCCGGGTCGTGACACCTGTCGAGGGCGTCCCTGAGGCGCACGCGGTAGGCGTCCAGGACGGCGGCGCGGCGCAGCTGCTCCTCGGAGCGACGGCGCATCTCGGTCTCGCGGGCCAGCGCCAGGTTGCTCTGGCGGAGCCGCGCGATCGTGGCCTCCTGGTCGCGCGTCGAGCCGGGAGGCGCGACGGCCCGCACGGTGGCGGTGACGTCCTCGACCTGCACGACGAGGTGCTCCACCTCTCCCCCCGCGCCCACGACCGGGGAGACGACGGGCGACCACCAGCGCTCCTCGAGGGTCCGCGGCGCCCCGGCGGACGGGACGTCGAAGCGGATCATCGGCAGCACGCCCGGCTCACGCGACCGGATCACGCTCCTCAGGGCGGTGCGCATCCTCGCCTGCTCGCCGTCGCCCGGACCCGGCCGGCGCGACGGGAAGGCCGCGAACAGGGGCTTGCCGACGAGGTCCTCCCGGTCGGCGCCGGTGGCGCGCAGGGCCGCCTCGTTGACCGCCACGATCCTGAGGCTCCGCGGCGAGAGCACCACACACGGAACGGGCGCGGCGTCGAAGAGGGCGGCGAGGTCCAGCGGCGGAGCGGACGCGACACCCACCGCGACCCCGCCGCGAGACAGCTCGTCCTCATCGCGTTGGTCGGACACCGGTCCGTCCGCCGCGCCGGGTGACATCTCGCCCCGCCCCTCGACGGGCCCTCCTCGGCTGCGTTCCACTCGCGACCCCTGACCCCGGGTGCCCGTGCGCGCCCATGGCGACCGCACCCGCTAGGCTTCGCCGGCCGTCCCTACCTCTGTCCGAGGCCCTTATAGCCCGAACATCGATGAAAAGGACGTGAAAGGGAGGTGGCACGATCGCGGCTATGCGCACGAGCCTCGGCAAGGCGGCGAGCTAGCGTCGTCTGGTCGTGTAGGAGACCTGGGCCCCTGTCCGTGCCCGCTGGAACGCGATCGCTCCGCGCTGCACCCTGCAGGAGGTCCCATGAGGCTGCCTACATGGCAGGCATCCGGAGTGCTCATGGAGATAGCCAGGGTTCTCATCTTCGGCCTCGTCACGTGCATGCATGTCGCCGGAGCGCTGGTCTCCCCTCATGTACGCCGTCAGGTTCGACCCTGAGCCCAGGATCGCCCTCGTCCCGCTCGACCTGGGAGCGAACCCCTCCGTGGCGAACAGCGCCGGCCAGACAGCTCTGGACCTCGTCCCCTACGACCGCGACCCCAGGTACGCCTCCGCCGGGTTCTTGGGTCGGCTGGCCCCGCCGGTCTCCG
>JBIQHQ010000041.1:0-13989 GCA_044508445.1 Deinococcaceae bacterium | reverse complement strand
GTACGGCACCCCCGCCGAAGCGCTAGAAGGCCTGACTGATAGAGTCAAGACAGGAACCCCTCACCAGTAGTGGACCAGAGAACGGGGTCCGGTCAACGTCCAGCGCCGCACCCACCCGCATGTTGACGTTCGCCGGACCAACACCCAACGCATGAGGCCTGGCGGGCCGCGTCAGACCACGGCCTCAAGGGGGGAAGGACCTATGACCTAGGCTCCTCGACACCGCGTCAAATCACAACCGTACTCGCCCACCCCGAGATCTTGCGAAGGCGACGGCAGACGGACGTCCGGTTCGCGCTAGCGGCAAGGCTCGAGTCCGTGCCCCCATCTCGCACGTGAGACCCACCGAACGGCACCCCCATGCCAGCCGGTGCACCTGCACTTGACAGGCTCCCGTCGCCCGGGCATCTTGGCGCCAAGCACACTCACTCGCGTCTTCCAGGAACGTAGGGGGTCTTTGCCTCATCGCGAAGGGGGACGCTGTGTACTTACTACGCTAGTTTCCGTTCTGCCCGAGGACTCCGCCTCCGGCCAGTAGGGCGCCGGTGCCGAAGATAGTCAAGGCCGAGGTGTTCCCTTGGGCTTGGGGGGTCGCGAGTCGATAGTTCGCCCTTCGATCCGTGCCGGATCACGCGCACGGCCGCACCCATGCACGGGCAGGTCACGACATGGACCGTACGAGGACGGGACATACGACAGCCTGCGACACCGCTACCGGGTCGATGCCGTTCGGCGCCGACGGCATCTTCCACGGCGCGGTCCGGTTCGCGATTCCATTTCCCGGTCGGAAGCTCCGCCACAGGAGGGCACGAGTCGGCCACGCCCACCCTTCAGACCGGTTAGGACCGACCGTCTATCCGCCGCGACAAGTGCCCAACGCCGAACGGACCGGAAGATCCGCAAACAGCAGCCAGTAGTCGGGTCTGAACCACACCTGCGGAGGTAGCCATGAAGCGCTACTACTACAAGCGCGACAAGCGCGTCGAGGTCGAAGAGGTCGAGGGTCTCGCCGCCGTTCACCTGGAGCGCGACGCGCGCGGCGAGCGAGCGGCCGCCCAGTCGGAGTTCGGCCGGTCGGGGCTCACCGCCCTGCGAGAGGCGGTCGCCGGCGTGCCGCAGGAGACGCTCGAAGCGTTCAGTCGGGCCGACTGGGTGTTCGTGCGCCCGAACGCCGTCACGCGCAGCGCCCTCGAGGACGGCCGCCTGCCGTCGGGGTCCACCGACGTGGGCAAGGTCGTCCAGCGGGACGAGGGCCAGATCGCGGTCGTCACCCGGGCCCTGGTGGTCCAGCTCGAACCAGGCCTGAGCGAGTCGGAGGCCGAGGAGGTGCTCGCCGAGCGAGACCTGGAGGTGGTGCGCAAGCTCAGCTTCGCCCCCAACCTCTACCAGGTCATCGCTCACGGCTGGGAGGACGCGATGGCGGCGTCGGTGGACCTGCACGACGACCCTCGCTTCGTCTTCGCCGAGCCCGAGTTCATCGAGCACATCCCGCAGCGCGCGCTGCCCAGCGATCCCGACCTCGGCCAGCAGTGGCAGTGGCGCAACGACGGCTCGAGCGGCGGGACGGCCGGTGCCGATGTAAGCGCCGAGGCCGCATGGGACCACACGTGGGGCGCCGGCGTGACCGTCGCCGTCATCGACAACGGCTTCGACGCCGACCACGAGGACCTGGCCGCCGGCGTGGTCGCCGAGAGCGGCTACTTCGACGGCTCGGGGAACTGGGTGCAGGGCACGGCCGGCATGCCAGACTCCGACCACGGCACCTTCTGCGCCGGCATGGTCGGCGCGCGGCGCAACAACGGCAGAGGCGGGGTCGGGGCCGCGCCCGACTGCGACCTCATGCTCATCGCTTGCCTCCCGGACCAGGTGGGTACGCAGGCCACCCTGGCGCGCGCCGTCGCCTACGCCGTCGACATGACCAACGAGGTCCCCGGCGCGAACCTCGCCAACGGGCCGGACATCCTGGTCAGCTCGCTGGGTCCGAACGGAGCTGTCTGGGACCTGTCGACAGTGCTCGACCTCGCCCTGTCGACGGCGCCCAACGGGCGGCAGGGGCTGGGGCTGCCGATCTTCTGGGCGGCATCGAACGGCAACAACGTGGACGTGGCCCTCGACGAGGTCGTCTCGCACGCGAACGTCATCGCCGTGGTGAGGTCGGACCACGACGACCTCGAGAACAACGCCGCCCGCGGAGACGGCGTGGAGCTGATCGCTCCCGGGGTGAACGTCTACTCGACGCGGTCGGGCGACGGCTACGGCACCGACACCGGCACGAGCTTCGCGGCGCCGTGCGCCGCCGGTTGTGCGGCGTTGGCGCTGTCGGTCAACACCGGGCTCACCGGCGCCGAGCTGCGCCAGATCATGCGCGACAGCGCCGACAAGATCGGCGGGGTGACCTACGACTCCAACGGTCACAACGACGACTACGGCTTCGGTCGGGTCAACGCCGACGCCGCGGTGCACCTGGCCGCCAGGCGGGTGACGCTGCTGACGTCCTCGCTGGTGTTCAACGACATCCCCGAGGGCGAGCTGGCGGCCCGGGCGGTGGCCTGGCAGGGCTTCGGGTTCGACGACCTGACCTTCGAGGTGGTGAGCGGACCGTCCGGCCCGTTCGCGCCCCTGGCCGGACCGCAGGTCGTGCTGCCGGCGCCCGGCATCGGCGCCGGCGCCAAGGCGCAGCTCTGGTTCACCTACACCGGCACGACGGCGGGCGCCACCGACGCGGGCTCGGTCACCGTGCGCTGCGTCGAGACCGACGAGCAGTGGACCATCCCCATCAGCGCCAACACCATCGCCCGACCGACCGTGGCGGTCTGCCTGGTGCTCGACAAGTCGGGCTCGATGATGGCCGACGCCGGCGACGGACGCCAGCGCGTGGAGGTGCTGCGCGAGGCGGCGCAGACCTTCGTCGACGTGGCCAAGCCCGACACCGGCCTGGGCGTGGTGCGCTTCGACCACGACGCGATGACGGCCATGGCCGTGGTGGACGCCGGACCCGAGGTCTTCGGCCCGGGCCGGGCGCAGGCCACGACCGCCATCGCCAGCCACGCGCCGAACCCGGCGGGCACCACCTCCATCGGCGACGGGGTGGAGACGGCCGCGGGCGTCCTCTCCGCCGTGACGTCTAGCTACGACGAGACGGCCATGATCGTCCTGACCGACGGGCAGGAGAACGCCGCGAAGTTCATCGCCGACGTGGAGGCCTCGATCGACGACAGGGTGTTCGCGATCGGTCTGGGCGAGCCGAGCGTCATCAACCCCGCGGCGCTGACCAGCCTCACCGACAACACGGGCGGCTACGTGGTGATGACGGGGAACATCTCCGCCGACGAGTACTTCACGCTCACCAAGTACTACCTGCAGATCCTGGCCGGCGTCTCCAACGAGGAGATCGTGCTCGACCCCGAGGGGCACCTCAAGCCCGCCGAGACGACCGAGATCCCGTTCGACCTCAACCGCGGCGATTCCGGCGCCGACGTCATCCTCCTGTGCCCGGCGCCTTGGGTCGTGGACTTCGAGCTGGTCACGCCCTCGGGCGCGGTCGTCGGCTCGGGCTCGTTGCCGCCGGGCGCGCGCCACATCACCGGCAGGGACGTGCGCTACTACCGGCTCACGCTGCCGCTCGTCGTCGACGGCGTCGCCGCCGGCGCGGGCCGCTGGCTGATCCGACTCCACGTGGACCGTCAACGCTTCCAGGAGTGGCTCCAGAAGCTCGAGGCCACCGACGTCGAGGCCTACCAGCACGCCGCCCGCCACGGGCTGCGCTACGCCACCGAGGTGCACGCCCGGTCGTCCATCCGCATGCAGGCCACGCTGAGGCAGAAGGGCATAGGGCTCGGCACCGAGATGCAGCTGGAGGCCCGCCTGACCGAGGTCGGCCTCCCCCTCGCCGGCCGGGCCGAGGTGGTGGCCGAGCTCTCAGGCCCGCAGGGCGAGCGGCTCATCAAGCTGAGCGAGACCGAACCCGGGACGTTCACCGCCACCGTGCCCGGCGACGCCTACGGCCTCTACCGCTTCCGCGTGATCGCCCGCGGCAAGACGCGCCGCGGGGAACGCTTCACGCGCGAACGCCGGCTGACCGGAGCCATCTACGTACCCCGACCACCCCAGCAGGAGGGCGAGCCCCACGTGCCGGGCGGCCAGCCCGAGGGCGGTCCGAGACCGGACTGCGGCAAGCAGGTCCTGGCGCTGTACGAGGTGATACGTGGCTACGACGTCGTGAGCAAGCCCCTGTTCGAGGCGCTGCGGCGCGAGGGGCATGACCCCGCGGTGGTGATGGAGTGCCTCGCCAGCCTGGCGACGGACCGAGCCGCCCGAGCCTCTGGCGGCGAGCCGTCCCTCCTGGCGGGCGGTCAGCCGAAGCTCACCTGGTCGGACGTCTTCGACGCGTTGAAGCCGCGCCCGGCGGTCGGCGAGGCCAGACAGGCCGTCAGCCGCGAGGCCCAAGCGCTCGCTCGCCTGATAGCTTCGATCGAGTGAGTACCCGGCCCGGGCGCACGAGACGTGACGTCCGTGCGCCCGGGCGCACGGCTTGGGTCGTCCGAGAGTCGAGCCCGAGAGGTCACACCACGGAGCCGCGAGCAAGTTCTCGCGATGGCTCCAGGCGTCGCCGCCGCGCCTTACCCCCGACGCAGGTCAGGCGATCCATCGAGCGAACGGACGACCGCCTCGACCCAATCGGCCAGCCTCGCGATGTCGGCCAGGCTGGCCGTCTCGACCGGCGTGTGCGTGTACCGGGTCGGGAAGGAGAGGTCGATCGCCGCGGCGCCGCGCCCCTCGTGCTGCATGAAGGAGGCGTCGGTGAGGCCGCCTTGCAACACGCCGTCCTGAACGGCGATGCCCTTCTCGGCGGCGACCGACTCCACGAAGCGGCGGAGCGAGGGGTTCGGGATGATCCCGTTCAGCGAAGCCCGCGTGAAGCGCGTCAGGACGGGGCCGGCTCCCAGCGACACGTCCCCGAGCGAGGTCATGTCCGGCGTGTCGGTGGCGATGGCGATGTCGAGGCACAAGATGATGTCGGCGTCCACCCGACGGGCGGCGCTCACGCCCCCGCGCACGCTGAACTCCTCCTGCGCCGTGGCCAGTAGGACCGTGTTCCACGGGAGGTCGGCGCCGCGCAGACGACGAGCGAGCTCCACCAGTAGCGCGACTCCCACGCGATCGTCGAGCGCCTTGCCACAGAGCATGCCGCCCTCGACGCTCGCCTTGGCGTCGAACACGCCCAGGGTGCCAACGCGGAGACCCCGCCGCAGGGCCTCCTCGCGGGAGCCCACGAACACGTCGACGTAGGCCTCGTCGACGGTGACCGCCTTCGCCAGTTCCTCCGGTCCGCTGAGATGCTTCGCCTTCACGCCCACGACCCCGGACACCAGGCCCTCGTCGGTGAGGAAGACGAGTCGTTGACCGGCGATGACCCGGTCGTGTACGCCGCCCACGCGGTGGACGCGCAGGAAGCCGCCCGGCTCGACCTTGCGAACGACGAAGCCGATCTCGTCGAGGTGCGCCGTCACCGCCACGGTCGGGCGCTCCGGCCGCGCCTGGCCCACACGCACCGTCACGTTGGCGAAGGCGTCGACCTCCGGCTCGAGCCCCAGGGCCCGCATGTCCTCGACGAACGCCCGCGCCACGTCGTCCTCCTGGCCGGAGGGACCGAGCATGTCGCAGTACCTCAAGAGGTCGTCGACCAGCCGACCGTGGTCCTCGCCGGCCCCAGGCCCAGCAGCACCGGAGCCGCTCACCGCCGCTCCCGAGGATCGAGCAGGTCTCGTAGACCATCACCCAACAGGTTGAAGCCCATGACGACCATCATGATGGCAGCTCCGGGGAACGTGGCCATCCACCACGAGGTGCGCATGTACGCGCGGGCGTCGCTGAGCATCGCGCCCCACTCGGGCGTGGGCGGCTGCGCCCCGAGGCCGAGGTAGCTGAGGCCCGCGGCGCTGAGGATCGAGGTCGCCACGCCTATAGTCGCCAGCACGATGATGGGCGCGGAAACGTTGGGCAGCACGTACATGAAGGCGATCCGCGGCCACCTGGCCCCCAAGGCCCTGGCGGCAGAGACGAACTCCAGCGACAGCACGGAGAGCGTGGACCCCCTGACGGTGCGGGCGTACACGGGGATGGCCGAGACGCCGACGGCGATCATCGTGTTGCTGAGGCTAGGGCCGAGGATCGCGACGATGGCCAGCGCTAGCAGGATCCCTGGGAAGGCCAGCATGACGTCCACCGTCCGCATGATCACGGAGTCCCACAGACCTCCGAGGAAGCCTGCCAGCAGGCCCAGCAGCGTGCCGACGGTCATCGCGATGCCGACCGCGATGAGCCCCACCCGCAGGGAGATACGCGAGCCGTGGATCACGCGGCTGAGGACATCCCTCCCCAGGTCATCGGTACCGAAGAGGTGCCCGGCGCTCGGCGGCACCTCGACCGCCGTGTACGTCATCTGCTGTGGCGGGTACGGGGCGAGCACGTCGGCGAACAGCGCGACGAGGACGAAGAAGACGGTGATCACGGCTCCCGCCACCGCGCTCGGCTTGGCCAGGAAGCGCCGCAGCCAACGCCCGGACCGCTCCGAGCGACGCCGCACCGCCGCGGGCCCGGGACCTGCGGCGCCTTCTACGGCCGCCGTCGTGGCGAGGTCCCCGCTCATCGGACCTGGATCCTGGGGTCGAGAACGCCGTACATGAGGTCGACGACGAGGTTGACGACCACGTAGATGAGCCCAGCTACGAGGACTATGCCTTGTATCTGCGGGAAGTCACGGGCGAGGATCGCGTTGACCGCGAAGCGCCCGAGGCCGGGACGGGCGAACACGGACTCCACGATCACGGAGCCAGCCATCAGCCCGCCGAACTGCAGGCCGACGATCGTCAGGATGGGGATGAACGCGTTGCGGAGCGCGTGCTTGAGGACCACCAGTCGCGGCCTCAGGCCCTTGGACCGCGCGGTCTTCACGTAGTCCTGACCCAGCACCTCGAGGAGGGCGGACCTCGTCATGCGCGCCAGGACCGCCGCAGCCGGCAGGGCCAGGGTGACGGCCGGCAGCACGAGGCCGCTCAGGCCCGTGCCCGTTACCGGCAACCAGCCCAGCGCCAGCGAGAACAGCATGATGAGCAGCAGGCCGCTCCAGAACGTGGGCATCGAGATGCCCAGCAGCGCGAAGCTCATGACCAGTGTCTCCAGGCCGGGCGTGCGGCTGACGGCCGCCGTAAGCCCCAGGCCGACACCCAGGAGCACGGCGATCAGCATGGCCGCGCCAGTGAGCTCGGCCGTCGCGCCGATGCGGTCGACGATCTCCCGCGCCACGGGCTGGCCGCTGCGGATCGACGTGCCTAGGTCGCCGACCACGGCCCTGGAGATGTAGCGCAGGTACTGCTGCGGCAGCGGCTTGTCGAGCCCCAACTGCGCCCGCAGGCGCGCGATGTCCTCCGCCGTCGCCCTCTCGCCCAGCATGATCCTGACGGGGTCGCCCGGCGTCAGGTGGCTCATGCTGAAGGCCAGCAGCGTCACGCCCAGCACGACGGGCACGGCCGACGGAAGGCGACGGAGGAGGAATTGGACCACGGCCTACTCCAGTGTCGCGTCGTTCAGGAGGAGGAACCCTTCCGGATGCACGACCGCGCCGGACAGGCGCTTCCCGGTCGCGATGAAGTTCTGGTTCGTCCACAGCGGGACCCACAGCGCCTGGTCGCTGACGTAGCGCTGGATCTCGGCGTAGATCTCGAGCCGTTTCGCCTCGTCGGTCTCAGTGCGCGAGGCCTCGATGAGGTCGTCGAGCTCCTGCGACGGGAAGTGGCTGTGGGCGAGGCCCGTGCCGATGTTCGAGCTGTGGAACCAGAGCTGCACGATGTCGGGGTTCGTGTAGGTGTAGCCCATGAAGTCGGCGTCTTGTTCGCCAGCCATCAGGTTCTCGAGCAGGGTGCCGAACTCGTACGTCTGGATCTGCATGTCGATGCCGATCTCGGCGAGCTGACCCTGCACGATCTGGGCGCTGCGGGTCCAGGTGTCGATGGGAGCGGTGAAGAGCGTGAACCTGAACGGCACGCCGTCCTTCGTCAGCGGCCCGTCGCCGGTCCTGGTCCAGCCGGCTTCGGCGAGGAGCTCGAGGGCCTGTTCTGGGTCGTACTTGGGGTCGTAGTCCTCGATGCCTTCCCAGTAGCCCCAGATGCTGGGCGGCAGCACGCCGTGCGCTACCTCACCCAGGCCACGCAACGCGACCTGGAGCACGACCTCTGGGTCGACCGCGTAGTTGAGGGCCCGGCGGACCCTCACGTCGTCGAACGGGGGCCTCTGCGTGTTGAACTCGAGGAACAGGCCGACGCCCTTCCGCAAGAAGCTGACCACGTTGAAGCGATCGTCGTTCATCAGGCGCTCGACGTCGGTGGGCGGGACGCCGGGCAGCACGTCGACCTCTCCCGACTCGAGGGCGGCCACCTGCGTCGCCGATTCGGGGATGACCCTGAACACGATCTGCTCGATGTTCGGAGCACCACCGCTGGTGTAAGAGGGACCCCAGGCGTAGTCCGGGTTGCGGTCGAGGACTATGCGGTCACCCGAGATCCACTGCGTGACCTTCCACGGACCGCTGAGGACCGGCGTGCGGCCGAAGTCGTCGCCCATCGCCTCCGCGGCCGCCACGTTGACGATCGCGGCCCTGGGGTCGGTCAGGTTGTCGAGGAACGGCGCGAACGGCCTGTTCAGCGTGATGCGCAGCGTGTCGGCGTCGACGACCTCGATCGTCTCGACAGGCTCGAACAGGTTCCCCGCGATGGGCGACTGGGTCGCCGGGTCCTTGGCCCGCAGTATCGAGGCGCGCACGGCCTCGGCATCGAGCGGCGACCCGTCCTGGAACTTGGCTCCGGGCTTGAGCTCGAACGTCCACGTGAGACCATCGTCGGACGCCGACCAGGAGCTAGCCAGGCCGTCGGCGTAGTTGCTGTTCAGGTCCTTGGTCAGCAGGGTGTCACCGGCGTAGCGCATGATCGTGCCGGTGATGGCCGTGCTGGTCTTCTGCGGGTCCAGCGTGTCCGGCTCCTCGGTGGCGGAGATGGTCAGCGTGCCTCCCCCCTGAGCCCAGGCGAGCGCGGCGAACGCGACCAAGACCAAGGCGGAGAGAGTGCGGAACAGCGTCTTCATCTGGTTCCTCCTCCAGGCGTTCTACAGAGGTCCGCTCGGCCGCGGACCGTTCGATCGGGTCCAGGTTCCACCCACGGGCGCAGGCCCTCAGCGTGTGCGCCCGGCCATCACCTCCTCCCTCTGTGGTTCGCGAACGTAGAGAACCAGCCGAGCGCCGCTTCGGCGCTGGTGAGGCGCGACCTGGCCGTGGGCACCACGACCTCCAGCGCGGCGACCACGGCGTGCACGAGCGCCTGAGTCGCCACGTAGCTGTTGAAGGCGCCGACGCCCTCGGTCTTGGCGTGCAGCACGTGACGCGCCTGGCTCGTGAGCGGGCCGTCGCCGCCTTCTAGGTCGGTGAGCAGGCTGAAGGGCACGCCACGTTCTGTGAGGAACCGCGCCAGCACCTCCTTCTCCCTGCCCACACGCTTCTGCGCCACGATCAATACGTGGTCCGAGGGGAGCGCGGCGTTGAAGGTGTCGGCCACCGTTCCGGCGGTACCGTCCACCGTCCTCACGTCGGGAAGTAGCTGCTGGAGGTAGAGCCCCAGGTTGAAGGCGAGGCCGTAGGAGAGCCTGAGCCCGTAGACGTAGACGCGGCTCGCCTGGAACAGGTCGGTGCAGAGCTGCGCCACAGTACCGGCGTCGAGCTCGTCGAGGGTGGAGCTGACGTTCGCCAGCGACCGCTCCCTGTGCCACTCGAGGACCGCCCTGACGTCGGCCGTGTGCCTGCCGGCGGCGTGGCGGGCCGCGGGCGAGACCGCCTTCACGTAGACCTCGTCCTGGAGCTCTTCCTTGAACGTCTTGAAGTTCTCGTAGCCGAGACGCTGAACGAACCTTGACACCGTGGCCTTGCCCACGCCACAGGCCGCGGCGATCTCGGCCAGGCTCATGAACGGGATCCTCGCGTACTCCCTCTCGACGAACGCCGCCAGCCTCCCTTGCGGACCAGTGGACTTGCCTGGCGGACCAGGAGGCCCGCCTTGCCCGCCCGTGGAACCCACTCGTGGACCCTCGGAGGGGCCTCTCCCGCGCGTCCTGTCCACCGTCTTGATAGTCGGCATCGTCCCCTCGTCCGGCTCGCCGGGATGAAACGCTTGTTCCGTGTGTCAACAGCATGTGGAACAGATGTTCCGAATGGTGCGACGATACTCACGCCCCACCCCGCTGTCAAGACGGCGGAACTGGTGCTAACGGGCTGTCACGACCAGCGGCAGACGTGCGGCACGAACGCTTGGAGAGGCGCAGCCGAAGTCTGAGAGCGCACCCTCAATCCTTCCCCACCCCATAGGACACGCCCTCGAGGAAGTACCGCTGGAACACGAAGAAGAGGACGATGATGGGCAGGGCGCTGAGGACCGCGCCGGAGATGATGAGGCCCCAGTCGCCGGCGCCGGCGTAGGCGTTGCGGAAGGACAGCAGGCCGATGGGCAGGGTCTTGACGTCCTCGGGCGTCGTCAGCACGACCAGCGGCCAGAAGAAGTCGTTCCAGGCGCCCTGGAACGTGATGATCGTCAGCGCGCCCAGCGCGGGACGGGCCATGGGCAGCACCACGCGCGAGTAGCGCTGCCACTGGCTGGCGCCGTCCAGCATGGCGGCCTCCTCCACCTCGCGCGGGATGGACTCGAAGAACTGCTTCATGATGAACACCGCGCTGGCACCCACCAGGCCGGAGAGGATGACGCCCCACAGGCTGTTGAGGAGCGTGGGCTGGCCCCACAGGCGCGAGAGGCCGAAGAGGCCGTCACGCAGCACCAGGTAGTTGCTTATGAAGATGACCTGCATGGGGATCATCTGCGCGAAGAGGATCAGCACGAAGATCAGGCCGCGTCCGGGGAAGCGCAGACGCGCCAGCGCGTAGCCCGCCATCGAGGCGAAGAGCAGCGTCGAGAGGACCTTGACGATGGCGATGAAGAACGAGTTGGCGGTCCACGAGAGGAACAGGCTGCGGCCCGTGGTGATCGACCGCGCCTCGTCCATCACGCGCCGGTAGTTGTGGAGGGCGTAGCCCAGCGCTCCGGGGGTGACGTTGTCGTACGAGGCCACCAGGCCGCGACGCTCGATGCGCGTGGGCGGCAGCGTGCCGCGCAGGAACACCAGGTCGCGAGAGGCGGCGGTGGCGTCCAGCGGCAGGCGGTCGAGCGTCGGCCCGTCGCCCACGTAGCTCACGACCACGCGGTACGTCACGACCTGGCCGCTCTGCACCTCGCCGTCCACGGTGAGGGTGCCGGGGTCGCGCCGCACCTCCTCCACGCTCGTCACCTCGGAGTAGTCGGCGGCGTACTGGATCCTCTGCACGGCGCCCAGGCCGGCGCCGGGCCTACGGCGCGGCACGACGACCTCGGGCGGCGCCGGCTCCACGCCCTCCGGCGCGAAGTAGGTGAGGTCGAAGGACACCTCGGCGCCGGGAGCGAACCCGCCCCAGAACGGCGCGCCGGCCCCCTGCCGGCCCAGGCTGGCGGCCGCGGCCCAGTTGGCCGGCGAGAGCTGCGGCGGCGTGATCGTGGGCGGGTAGGCCAGCGGGTCGGGCTTGAGGCTCGAGATCGTGGCGAAGAGCAGCGGGCCCAGGAAGACCAGCGAGAAGGCGAGCATGAGCAGGTACACGAGGCCCGCCCGCGACCAGCGGCGCCGCGCCAGCCAACGCTCGGCCTCCCGCGGCGGGAGCCGCATGCGGACGGGCGCCTCGACCATGGTGGTGCTCACCTGTTGCCCTCCGCCCTGAGGAACAGCCGCTGGAACAGGACGATGACCAGCGTGAGCGCGGCCAGGAACATGGCCGCGGCCGCGGCGAACCCGACCTCGGGGAGCTGGGCGCCGGGGAACATCCTGTTGTAGACGAAGTACGACAGCGTGATCACGCTGCGCAGCGGCACCGCGTTGCCGAAGATGGCCACCTGGTCGAACATCTGCAGCGTGCCGATGAGCCCCAGGGTCACCACCAGGAAGGTCACGGGCCGCACCGACGGCACCGTGATGTAGATGAACTGCTGCGCCGGCGAGGCGCCGTCGAGGGCCGCGGCCTCGTAGTAGGACCTCGGCACGTCCTGCAGGGCCGCCAGGAACATCAGCATGAACGTGGGGATGGTCGTGAAGACGTTCTGCAGCATGATCGCGATGAGCGGCACGGGAGCGCGTAGCCACTCGGGCGCGCCCGGCGGCACCTCGAGCCGCGTCTGCAGCCACACGAAGTCGACGTCGGGAACGTCCCGCGGCATGAGCACGCCGGTGGCGGTGAGCGCCCAGGTGGCCCCGAACGCCACCAGCAGCGAGACCACCAGCAGCGCCGGGTCGAGGGCCCTGGCCGGCATGCCGCGCGACCGCTCCCACAGCACCTGGACCGCCTGCAGGACGATCACGCCGCCGAGGAACACGAGGACCTGGGGCAGGTACGTGGAGAACTGCGTGGCGAGGTAGTTGAACGCGCCCCGCCGCTGGTACAGCCACAGGAAGATGAGCGAGATGACCACGCTGCTCGTGACGCTGGGCATGTAGAAGGCGGTGCGGAAGAAGGACATGCCGCGTATGCGCTGGTTGAGGATCGACGCCATGATCAGCGCCCCCACCGTCTGCACCAGCGTCACCAGAGCCGCGTAGATGAGCGAGTTGCGCAGTGCCGTGAGGAAGAGGTCGTCGAGGAACAGGTTGCGGTAGTTCCGCAGGCCCACCCACTGGGGCGGGTTGAACAGGTCGTAGTTCGTGAAGCTGAAGTAGATGGCCCGCGCGGTGGCGTACACGAAGAAGATGCCCAGCGTGATCAGGAAAGGCGCCAGGAACAGTAGCGCGGCGGCGATCTCTTGACGCCTCAGGCGCATGCTTCTCTCCCGAACCGGCCGCCCGTTGGCGGCCTGCGAGCTGGACGGGTCCTCGACAAGAAGATAAGGGTTCGGGGGCGACTCGTCGCCGCCCCCGTCGTCTAGGGGTCTAGCGGCTCACTGGCCGGCGCGCCGCAGGAGCGCGTCCAGCTCCACCTGAGCCTGCGTCAGGGCCTCGTCGACCGTCGCCTGACCGGTCATGACGGCCGTGGCGGCGTTGTTGAGCGGGCCCATGTAGTCGGTGCCGATGGTCCCGAACTGATAGCCCAGCACGTTGCCGTCGGAGGCGCCCTCGAACACTGTGAGGTTGCCCTTGGCCTCGCGCGAGTCCTCCTGGAAGTACGGGTTGTCCGCCAGCGCCTCGCGGCTGGGGATCGCCAGGCCCTCCTCGAGGATGAACTGCTGCGCCTCGGGGCTCGTGAGCGCCTGCAGCACCTTGACGGCGGCATCGCGGTTCGGGGAGTCGGCGTTCACGCCCCAGGCCACCGTGTAGATGAAGTTGCCGCGCTCGCCGGTGGTTGGCGACTTCGGCAGCAGTGTGGAGCCGTAGGGCAGGTTCGGGGCCGCGTCCCTCAGGAAGCCGATGATCCAGGCGCCCTCGATGGCCACGGCGGCCTTCTCCTGCGCCAGGCAGTCGCCGGGCCAGCCGGCGCCCACGTCGGCGGGCTGCACCGCGATGCCCTCGGTCACGAGGCTCGTGTAGTAGGTGAACGCGTCGACGAACGCGGGGTCCGAGAGGTCCACGTCGCCGTCGCCGGTGAACGGCGTCCAGCCGTTCGCGTAGGCGAAAGCACCGAAACGCGCGAACTCCGCGGGGAGGCAGGCGCCGTAGACGTCGTCACCCAGCGCGCTGACGGCCTCGAGCTTCGCCTTGAAGGTGTTCCAGTCGTCGTCGGCGTTCGGGTAGTCCACGCCCGCCTCGTCGAAGAGGTCCTCGTTGTAGAAGACCGCCAGCGTGTTGAAGTCCTTCGGGATCCCGTAGACCTCGCCGTCGATCGTGTAGACGTTCATCAGGCTGTCGATGAACGGGCTGGTGTCCACCAGGTCGGTGATCGGCAGGACC
>JBIQHQ010000011.1:0-85671 GCA_044508445.1 Deinococcaceae bacterium | reverse complement strand
CAACCGCCTCTTCACGTCCTCCAGCAGCCCGCGGCACGCCTCCTCGATGAGGTCGAGGACGTGCTCGAAGCCCTCGGGGCCGCCGGCGTAGGGGTCGGGCACCTCGCGCTCCGGCCTGTTCGGTGCGAAGTCCATGAGCAGGCGCACGTTGGGGGCGAGGCCTCCGCAAGCCGAGCGCGTGCGGTTCAGGTTGCCGCGGTCCATGACCAGCACGTAGTCGAAGCGGCGGCAGTCCGCCGGGCCGAGCTGGCGGGCCCGCAGCGGCGAGAGGTCGTAGCCGCGGCGCAGGGCTGCCGCCTGGGCGCGCCGGTCGGGCGGGGAGCCCACGTGGTAGTCGTGCGTGCCGGCCGAGTCCACGAGCACGCGGTCCGCCAGGCCGGCCTCCTCCACCAGGCGCCTGAACACGCCCTCGGCGGTGGGCGAGCGGCAGATGTTGCCCATGCAGACGAAGAGCACGCTCACGCGGGCTGGGGCGGACTCGGTCACGCGGGCCATCGTATGACGCGCGGCGCGCACGGCGGGGCCGCGGGGGCGGCGGCTCTCATGAACCCGCGGTTAGCATGGCGGTGAACCTCTGCCGAGCCACCTAGGGGCTCAGGAAGGTGGTCTGGCATGGCACGTCCCGCGCCTCGGTCCCACCGTCGACACGCCCGCCTCGCGTTCGCCGTCGCGGCCGCGCTCGCCCTCGCCGCCTGCAACGTCGGACCCGGCCCGGGCGGCCAGCCTCCCTCCCTCTCCGACGTAGCCGACCAGACCACCACGCTCGGCGAGCCCGTGGCGGTGGACCTGGCGCTGACGGACGAGGCGCCGGCGACCGTGAAGGTGACGGCCTCGAGCTCGAACGAGCAGGTCGTGTCCTCGTCCGGCCTGGCCGTGAGCGGCGCGGGAACAAGCCGTACCCTGACCGTCACGCCCGGCAGCACGACCACCGGCACGGCGGTGATCACGGTGACGGCGACGGACGAGGGTGGGAAGTCGTCGTCCGTCGACTTCGAGGTGACGGTAGAGAGGCCCTTCGCCGGCGCGCCGGCTGTCCTCACCCCGCAGAACGCCGACCCCATCGGCGTCTCCGTGGCCATCGACGGCGACGTGGCCGTGGCCGGCGGCGCCGAGTACGCCTACGTGTTCGAGCTGGACGGCGGCGACTGGGTGGAGCGGAAGAAGCTCACCTCGGACATCAACGGCATCGTCGTGGTGGAGGCCTTCGGCGTGGACGTGGCCGTGGAGGGCGACCGGGTCCTGGTGGGCGCCCCGGACAGCGACGGCAGCGCCACCGACCAGGGCACGGCCTTCCTGTTCGCGAGGAGCGGCGACGACTTCGCGTTCGACGGCGAACTCCTCGACCCCGCCCCGGAGCAGAGCGACAGGATGTCCAGGTCGGTGGGCCTCAGCGGCGACGTGCTCTTCGCCGGCGCGCCCGGGGCGACCGAGAACAGCGTCGCCAGCGGCTCGGTGGTCATGTTCCAGCCCAGCGGCCTGGGCGGCTGGGAGCTCCTCGGCAAGCTCACGCCCAGCGACGCCGCCGACGGCACGGTGTTCGGCGAGGCGCTCGACGTCTCGGGCGACCTGCTGGTGGTGGGCGACTACGCGAACGACGAGAGGGGCCTGGACGCCGGCGCCGCCTACGTGTTCGAGGCAACCGGGAACGTGTGGGAGGAGGTGGCGAAGCTGGCGCCGGACGACCTCGAGGCGGGCTACCAGTTCGGCCTCTCCGTGGCCGCGGACGACGGCTGGGTGCTGGTGGGCTCGTGGAACGACGGCGACGAGGGACAGGAGGCCGGGGCCGTGTACGTGTTCCACGACGACGGCTCGGGCTGGCAGCAGGTGGACAAGCTACACGCCTCCGACGCCGCGCCCTTCGCGAGCTTCGGCGCGAACGTCGCGCTCGACTACCCCTACGCCGTGGTGGGCACGCAGTACGAGGACAGCGCCGCCAACAACGCCGGCGCCGTGTACGTGTTCCGGCACGACGGCACGACGTGGCACGAGGTCGCCAAGCTCACCTCGCCGCAGCCGGCGGCCGGGGCGGGCTTCGGCTGGTCCGTGGACGTGAGCGGCACGCACCTGATCGTGTCGCAGCTCCAGTCCCCCACGTTCACGGCGGTCTACGAGCGCTGAGCGTCGAGACGTTCGCGTCCGCGGCGGGACGAGCTGGAGCCCCGGGGAGAGCTAGGCCTTCAGGCCGGGCTTGCTGCGGTAGACGCGCGTGACGTCGGGGATGCGCCCGATGTTGTCCTTCACGTACTCGATCTCGGCGTGGTCCTTCACGTCGATGCGGAACATGATGCGCGCGCTCATGTTCGAGTTCACGTCGGCCTGTACGCGGAAAGCGCTCTTGTTCATGCCGCTTATCACGTCGAGCACGTCCTTCAGCAGGCCGGGCCTGTCGACGGCCACGACCTCGAAGTCCACGGGGAACACCTCCCCTGCCGGCGTGTCCCAGGTGACGTTCACGAACCTGTCGGCGTCGGTCTCCATGAGGTGCTTGACGTTCGGGCAGTCCACGCGGTGCACCGAGATGCCGCGCCCGCGCGTCACGTAGCCGATGACGTCGTCGCCGCGCACCGGGCTGCAGCAGTTCGCGAGGTTCGCGGGGGCGTCGAGGCCGTCGACGTACACGCCCGAGACGCTCTTGCGCGGGTGCTCGGCCGGCTGCTGCGGCTTGCGGTCCCTGGCGATCTCGGGCACCAGGACCTCGACCACCTGCTTCGGCGTCACCCGCTGGGCGTCGAGGGCGAGGAACAGCTCGTCCACGGAGTCGGTGTTGAGGAGCGTCTCGGCGGCGTCCTGCAGCTTGGCCTTCGTCATGTTCGGCGCCACCGGCAGGCTGCGCCGCCTGAGGCCGCGCTCGAGCATGCGCCGGCCCGACTCGAGCTGCTGCTGACGCTCCAGCGCCCTGAAGTAGTGCCTGATCTTCTGCTTGGCGCTGCGGGTGACGACCATGTTCACCCAGTCGGCCGAGGGGCCGTACTGGCTGGACCGGTTCGTGAGGATCTCGACGCGGTCGCCGGTCTGCAGCTTGTAGGTGAGCGGCACGATCTCGCCGTTCACGCGCGCCCCTATCGTCCTGTGGCCCACCTCGGTGTGCACCTGGTAGGCGAAGTCGATGGGCGTGGAGCCGCGCGGCAGGTTCACCACGTCGCCGGCCGGCGTGAACACGAGCACGCGCTCGCCCAGGTAGTCGGTCTTGACGGCGTCGACGAAGCCCTCGGCGTCCTCCGACGTGGTGTCGATGTCCAGGAGCTGCTTCATCCACTCGAGGCGCTTCTGGATCTCGGCGGGGTCGTTGATGCCGTCCTTGTAGGCCCAGTGAGCGGCCACGCCGAACTCGGCCACCTCGTGCATGCGCCGCGTGCGTATCTGCACCTCTATGGGCTGGCCCAGCAGGCCGATGACCGTGGTGTGGAGGCTCTGGTAGCCGTTCGGCTTGGGCACGGCCACGTAGTCCTTGAAGCGCCCCGGGATGGGCGTCCACAGGCTGTGCACGATGCCCAGCGCCCTGTAGCACACGGCCTTCTCCGCGTCCTCCTGCGCCATGCCGTTGCCGTTCGCCGGCTCCGGGTCGAGGATCGCGCGGATCGCCATGAGGTCGAAGATCTGGTCGAGCGTGCGGTTGTCCCGCTGCATCTTCCTGTAGATGGAGTACAGGTGCTTGCTGCGGCCCGACAGCTCGAACCTCAGGCCCTCGGCGGCGAGGCGGTCGGCCAGCAGCTCGATGGACTCCTGCACGTACTTCTCGCGCTCGATGTGCCGGCTTCTCACCTGGCGCTCGAGCTGCTCGTAGCGCTGCCTGTCCACGTAGTAGAACGCGATGTCCTCGAGCTCGTTCTTGATGTGGTTGATGCCCAGCCGGTGCGCCAGGGGCGCGAAGATCTCCAGCGTCTCCTCGGCGATGCGCCGCTGCTTGTGCGGCGGCATGTGCTCGAGCGTGCGCATGTTGTGGAGCCTGTCGGCGAGCTTCACGAGGATGATGCGCACGTCGCTGACCATGGCCAGCAGCATCTGGCGCAGGTTCTCGGACTGCTCGTCCTGGTAGACGCGCACGGCCAGCTTGCTGATCTTCGTCTCGCCCTCCACGATCCGCCTGACCGTGGGCCCGAACTGCTCCTCGATCTCCTCGAAGGTGGCCTCGGTGTCCTCCACGGTGTCGTGCAGGAGGCCGGCCCGCAGGGCGTCGATGTCCAGCCGCATCTCGGCGAGGATCACGGTGACCGCCACGGGGTGCGTGATGAAGGGGTCGCCCGAGCGTCGCGTCATGCCGCGGTGGTGGCGCTCCGCGAACGCGTACGCGTCGGCGAGCCGGCGCCTGTCCTCGGGCGCCAGGTAGCTCGTCGCCGTCCGCAGCTCCTCGGGCACGGTGACCACCGCTGCATCCATCAGACCGCGAGTGTACCACCGCAGGCCCATTTCTCAGGGAATCCCCCTTGCGTTCCGGACGGCGATGTGCTTGGGGAGTCTGGTCCCGGTCGGCGTTGGGACCACGTCGCCACCGCGCGGCTCCACCCTTCCGGACCCCCTCATGCCAGTATCCCGTTCCCGGCATACTGGCCAGGCCCAGAACACGCCCTGGAGTGCCGCTCCCGTCGGGCTCCTGCGCTCCTCTCGACCCAGCGGCCACTATCCCTGGTTCGGGCTACTGACTCGAGCGTCTGCGGAAGGACCTCCGCAGGCGCCAAGGGCGGTCGGGCGGCCGGCGCGAGCTACGGAGCCTCGGCCAGCGGGACCGCCGGTCTCCGACCCGCGGCGGCGCGCTAACCTGGCCATCACGCCATGGCCACGGACCAGCGCTTCACCGGCTTCTCGCCCGACGCCTTCCTCTTCTTCGCCGAGCTCCACGCCGACAACTCGAAGGCGTTCTGGGAGGCGAACAAGCAGCGGTACCTCGACAACGTGCGCGCGCCGCTGGAGTCGCTCGCGCGCGAGCTGGAGGGCGCGTTCGGCGAGTGGCACGTGTTCCGGCCATACCGCGACCTGCGCTTCACGAAGGACAAGCGGCCGTACAAGGAGCGCGCGGCCATGCAGTTCGGTGGGCGCGGGCCCGGCGCCGTGGGCGGCCAGTACCTGCAGGTGGGCGCCGACGGGCTGTTCCTCGGCGTGGGCACCTACCACATGCACGACGAGCACCTCAGGCGCTACCGACGAGCCGTGGCGGACGACCGCGCGGGCGGCGAGCTCGAGGAGATCGTCGCCGCGCTGGCGGCCAAGGGCTACGGGCTCGCCGGCGAGACGCTCAAGCGGCCGCCGCAGGGGTTCACCGACGACCACCCCCGCGTCGCCCTGCTGAAGCGCAAGGGACTCGCCGCCACCGTGCAGTTCGCGCCCGAGGAGTGGATGTACGGTCCGGAGGCCGTCGACCGCGTCGCGCAGGTCTTCGCCGACGGCGAGCGCCTCTGCGCCTGGTTCAGAGCGAAGGTGGGCTAGCGGGCGGCGGCCGAGCGCGCCACGGCTCAGGCGCGGCGGCGCGCCAGCAGGAGCAGGCCCAGCGCCACGAACACGAGGTTCCCGCCCCAGGCGCCCAGCCACACGGGCAGGGCGCCCGTCTGCGCGAAGAGCTGGCCGAACGTGTAGAAGAGGTACCAGATCAGCGTCACGACAAGGCTCACGCCGAACGCCACTCCGCGCGAGCGCGAGTACGACAGCGCCAGCGGCACCGCCACGAGCAGTAGGACGAGGTTCGTGAACGGCTCGGCGAGCTTGCGCTGGTAGAGCACCTCGGCCTGGCGCCTGTCGCTGGCGGAGATGAGCGCGTTGTCGGCGTCGCGCCGCAGCTCGCTGAGGGACCGGCTGTCCTCGAAGCCGCCGCCCGAGAAGCGGGCCACCAGGTCGTCGGCCGTGTAGGAGGTCGTGACCACCAGCGTCTGCTCGCGGTCGGGCGGCACGTTGCGCAGGCGCACGAGGTTCGCCAGCGCCAGCGCCGGGTCCGAGACGGCGATGTCCAGCGCGCTCAGGTCGAGCCTGTCGATGCGGTAGCCGCTCAGCACCAGGTCGGTGCCCTCGAACACCGCCGAGTCGGCCCGCAGCAGCGTGAGCACGTCGCCCTCCCAGCGCTCGATCCTCACGCCCAGCATGCCGTTGCCGCCGTTCGTGGTGCCGTCGAAGTGGAGCATGAAGTCGTCTATCGGCAGGTTCTGCTGCGCCAAGCGGAACAGGCCGGAGCGGCCGGTGGTGAGGCGCCAGTACGTCTCCGCCGTGCTGGCGTTCGTCACGGGCAGCACCCACTGGTTCATCGCCAGCGCGGCGCCGGCGCTCACGGCCCCGAGCGCCACGAACGTGAACGCCACCCGGCGCAGCGGCACGCCGCCCACCTGCATGGCCAGGAGCTCGTGCTCCGTGGAGAGTCGGCCCATGGCGATGAGCACGGCCAGGACCAGCGCGATGGGCAGCGTCTGCACCAGCGCCTGGGGTAGCTGGAGGGCCAGCCAGCCGAGGAGCTCCGCCACGGGGGTGCCCACGATCCACTGCAGCCGCGGGATCGTCACCGACACCACCGCCAGCGACGCGTACAGCACCAGACCGAACAGGAACGGGGGGAGGGCCTCCCGCAGCACGTAGCGGTCGACGAGCTTCACCGGGCGCGCGCCTCCATGGCGGGCCATGATACCCGCGCGCCTCGCCGGGGCCGGAGACCCCCGGACCCCTCCCCTACTCGGGCCCCAGGCTCACGGACCGCCCGGCGCCCCCTCGTCGCTCTGCGGTGGCGCGGGCGGCTCCCCGGCCGGCGGCGGGCGACGCTCGAGGTCGATGGAGAACGACGCCGACAGCGTCCCCCGCTCGTTGGCGTACCCCACGGTGAGCGAGCCGCAGCAGGTGATCACCGTGACGTCCAGGGCGTGCAGGCTGAGCAGCGGCAGGTCGCCCCGCAGCACCAGCGGCGCGAAGTCGAACCCCACGGACGGGCGCAGCTCGAGGTTCTCGAAGGCGAAAGGCACGCCCACCGACAGCTCCAGGCGGCGCAGGCCCGGGTCCCACGGCACCAGGCCCTGGACGGCCTCGGCGCGCACGGAGAAGGCGCCGTAGGGCTCGACGGGACCGGCGCTGCCCACCTGCACGACGGGCCAGCCGGCGCGCCGCGCCTCCAGCGTGTACGTCACCGACGCGTCGCGCCCCGCCGCCGGCTCGATGACCCCGGCGAGCTGGGCCCGGGCGCCCCCCTCTACAGCCCAGTCGCCCGCGGCGTAGGTGAGGCCCGCCTCGGCGACCGCCGTGGACAGGCCGGCCGGCGACGCGTCCACGGGGACGCCGTCGTGCGACGCCTCCACGCCGACGAACCCGGTGAGGCTCCTGGCCGCGTCCCAGCGGTGCAGCTCGGCGCTCAGGCGCGCCGAGCCGGTGAACCGCGCCAGCGGCCGCAGGCGGTCGAGGCCCGCGAAGGGCGACGCGGCGTTCGTGAGCCGCGTGTCGTAGGCCACCGACAGCGTGAGCGGGCCCGCCTCGAGCCGCCAGGTAGGGTTCAGCCTCACGCCCCACTGCAGCGCGCCCTGCTGCGGGTAGAGCGTCGCCTCCGCGCGGGAGCGCAGCGCGAAGGTGCCGGCGGCGGTGCGGCCCGTGCTCGCCACCAGCCCCACCGCCCCGCCCAGGCGCGGGCCGAACACCGACGGGGTGACGGGGTCCTGCTCCGTCGCCAGGGCCGTGGCGGCGGCGAACGCCTCGCCCGAGAGCGACAGCGTCGGCGGGCCCGCCACGGGCACCTCCACCGACGCGCTCAGGCCGAGCCTCCCCTCGTGGTACGGCGCCTCGCCCAGCTCGGCGCCGGAGTGCAGGCCCAACCGGGCGTCCACCCAGGTCGCCACGTGCCGCGTGACCTCGACGTCCAGGAGGGGCCGCCCCGCCTCGAGCCCGACCGTCGCCTCCACGCTCTCGCCCGCGCTCGCGGCGGCCAGGCGCACCAGCGCCACGGCGCCCAGCGGGTGACCGGCGTCGACGCCCGTGGCGCCGAGGTCGAGCGAGGCGTCGCCCTCGTAGCCCAGCGGCAGGCCCACGACCCGCACGCCCACGCCGCTCCCGGGGCGTGACGGGTCGCCGCGGTCGGGCACGTTCTGCACGCGCACCGGCAGCGTGAAGCGCTCCATCGTCTCCTCGGTGATACGCAGGCGCGGACGCAGGCCCAGCCGCAGCGCCCCCACCCGCAGCACCCCGCCGCTCAGCTCCACGGTGCGGGTGTCGAGGTCCACCGTCGCGCTCTCCCCCTCGATGGCGTAGGGCGTCTCCTCCATCCCGATGCAGGTGCTCACAGAGGGGCTCGTCACCGACAGCGTCTGGCCTATGAGCTCGGCGGACGCGCCGCTCACGGCGAACGCCACGCCGGCCAGCGTGAAGCCCGTGAGTGCCATGCCGCCGCCTACCAGGTCGAGGGCGATGGACTCGGCCTCGCCGGAGAAGTCCGGCGCGGTCACGGCCGCCTGCTGCAGCACCAGCGTCTCGGTCGTGGCCGCCAGGTGCGCCGCCGTCATGCGCAGGTCGCCCCAGAACAGCTCGGGCGAGTCGGCGCGCAGGCCGAGCTGGCCGGAGAGGCCCGTGACCACGACCTCGTCGGCGATCACGGTCCACTCGCCGCCCACGGCCGTGACGCACACGCCGCCGTAGAAGCGGACCTCGTCGGTCTCGGGCAGGCTGCGGAAGTGCTGGTAGTACACGGCCAGGTAGTCGGGCACCGTGACCTGCGACGTGTCGGGAGCCGGCGTGCACTGCGCCGTCGCCCAGCCAGCCAGGGTGAGCGCGGCCAGCGACGCCAGCGCCCGTAGCAGCCGTCGGGTCACCGCCTAAAGATAGGCTTTGAAGCGCTCCAGCAGGGCGGGGCTCACCTCGGTGGCCGCCGCGTAGACGACCTCGTCGCCGCGCTGCTCCAGGCTGAGCTGCAGGCGACCGCCCTTGGCGGGCGACCGCATCGTGAACAGCGCGCCCGCGAACTCGTAGCGCCCGTCCAGCAGGACGTCGCCGCTGAGCGTGTCGAGCAGCACGCGGTCGGCGGAGAACGTGGGCTCCGAGCCCGTGACGCCGCCGTCGAAGACGATGACCTGCTCCAGGGCGTGGTAGCGCAGCGAGCCGGCGGTCAGCACGAGGCCGTCGCGGCTGAGCCTCAGCTCACCGGAGGCCGTGAGCACGCTGTCCACGACGTCGATGTGCAGCGACTCGGCCACCAGGTCGCCGAATCCGCCGGAGGCCGTTACGCCCGAGGCCTCGATGTACTCGCCGTCCACGTACCTGATCACCGAGGCCTGCACCTCCACGCCGGTGTGCGCGTCGTAGAGGGTGCCGCCGTCGGGCAGCGTGGTGAGGCCGGTGACGATGTCGATGGTCTGGCGCCCGTGCGACACGATGACCAGAGCCGCGAAGGGCCTGTCGTCGGGCGAGCCGGCGGCAGGCGGGTCCGCCTCCTGCGCCGTGACCCATGCGAGCAGGAGCGCCGTCAAGGACGCGACGACTGGCCGCCTCAGCCGCATCGCGCGAGTCTAACCACGGTCTTTGTGAGAACCAGGTCGGGTGGTTCACCCTGGCGGGGCGCCGTCACCGCCCCGCGCCGGGGCCCAGCGTGTAGACGAAGCTGGCGTCGAAGGGGCGGGCCTGCAGGAGCTCGAGCCCGGTCTCGAGCTGGGCGTTCATCACGCGGTCCACCACCTCGGCCACGCTCTGGTACACGCCGAGGGACTGGTAGGTGGCTCCCAGCGACGTCAGGCGGCCGAGGGGCGTCTCGGCCCTCAGTGTCAGGCCCGACGCGAGCTTGCGCTGCGCGCGGCGCCACTCGTCCTCGGTGGGCGGCTCGTCCTGGGCGCGGCCGAGGACCTCGGCGTAGCGCGCGATGACCTCCTCGGCGCGCTCCGGCGCAGTGCTGAGGTAGCCCACGAACGCCCCCTGGTCCTCGTTCGCTTCGTGGCCGAGGCTGGCCGAGTCGGCCAGGCCCTTGTCGACGAGCTCCCAGTAGAGCCGCGAGCCCGAGGCGTCGCCGAGGACGTAGCCGAGCACGGCCGCGGCGTAGCGGCGCGAGTCGGTCATCGGCACGCCCGGCGCGTAGTAGGCCACGTGGACGCGGCTGAGCTTCGCGTCCACGGTGCCCTGGCGGCCCGTGGACGGCGCGGCGGCGGGCCGCTCGCGCGGCGCCTCGAAGGGCTCCCACGAACCCGCCAGGCGCTCCGCCTGGTCGAGGACGGCGTCCCAGTCGTAGCGGCCGGAGACGGCCAGCACCAGGTTGCGCGGCGAGTAGCGGCCCGCGAAGTAGTCGAGCATCTGGTCGCGGGTGAGCGCCCCCACGCTCTCCTTCGAGCCGAGCACGCTGTTGCCCAGCGGATGGCCGGCCCAGAACAGCGGCGCGGCGAGGTCGAAGACGTGGAAGTGCGGCCTGTCCTCGTACATCGCGATCTCCTCGAGGATGACCTTCTTCTCGACGTCGAAGTCCTCCTGCCGCAGCGACGGGCGCATGAGCTCGCCGAGCAGGTCGATGAGCTGGTGCAGGCGCTCGGGCAGCACGGCGCCGTAGTAGACGGTCCGCTCCTCCGAGGTGAAGGCGTTGTACTGGGCGCCGAGCTCGTCGAAGGTCCTGTTGATGTCCTCGGCCGTGTAGCGCTCGTTGCCCTTGAACACCATGTGCTCGAGGAAGTGCGAGACGCCCGCGAGGTCGCGGGTCTCGTCGCGCGAGCCCGTGTGCACGAAGAACCCGGCGGCCACGCTGGCGGCTCCGTCGTTGTGCTCGCCTATGACCGCCAGGCCGTTGTCCAGCACGGCCTTGTCGAAGCGCAGGCGCCGGGCGACCTCGCCGGCCAGCGGCCTGGGCGCGTCCACGACGCCCTCGTCGGTCGACGCCCTCTTACCGGCGGGCATGCCTCGTGGCTGCCGGGACGCCATCAGCCCACCGCCGCCGGCACGCGCGCCGGTCCCAGCGTGACGATCGTCGGCTCGGGCACGCGGTTGCGCCGCACGTAGTCGTTGACCTCGTCGAGCGTGACGGCCTGCACGCGCGAGGTGATCTCCTCGAGGGTGCGGGCGCGGCCGAGGTTGAAGACGTCGCCGGCGAGCCGCCCGGCCGTGGCACCCGAGGACTCGCCCTGCATGACCAGCGACGAGAGCATGCCCACCTTCGCGCGCTCCAGCTCCTCGGCCGACACGCCCTGCGACAGGCGGTCGAGCTCGGCGAGGAAGACCTCGAGGGTCTCGTCGGCGCGCTCCGGCGTGGTGCCGGCGTAGCCGATCGTGTAGCCGAAGCCGCGCAGCGAGCGGTAGAAGGCGCTGACCGTGTAGACGAGCCCGCGCTTCTCGCGCACCTCGGTGAAGAGGCGCGAGCCCATGGACCCCGACAGGACGTTCAGGGCGACGCTGTGCACGTAAGCCTCGTCGGTGCCGGGGGCCGGACCGGGGAACGCCAGGCCTATCTGCACCTGCGCCGAGTCCGCCACCACGTGGCGACGGCCGGGCGCGGCCACTGACACCTGGGGCACGCCGGGCCCTGCTCCCTCCCAGCCGCCGAACGACGCCTCGGCCGACGACAGCACCCGGTCCCAATCGGCGCCGCCGGCGAGCGCCAGCACGGCGCCCGCGGGGCGCAGCGCCGTCATCGCCTCGGCCCGCACGCTCTCGGCGGTGAGGGCAGCCAGGCCCTCGGCGGTGCCCAGGGGGCTGCGCCCCTGGGGGCTGGCGACGAACGCGGCGAGCAGCTCGTCGAAGAGCCGCTGCGCCGGCGAGTCGTCTAGCGACTCCCGCTCCTGCACGGCCAGCTCACGCGACGGCTCGAACTCGGCGTCGTCGAGGCGCGGCTCCTTGACCATGGCGGCGAGGAGCGGCATCACCGCCTCCAGCTCGGAGGCGAGGAACGACAGGCTGAGACTCGAGCTCTCGCGGCTGGCGCCTCCCCCGCGCCTCACGCCCAGGTCCTCCAGGGCGTCGGACAGGGCCCGCGAGTCGAGGTCGCCGGCGCCGCGCTGCAGCCACTCGTGCAGGACCGTAGCCGTGCCCTCGAGGCCCGCGGGGTCGCTGGCCGACCCGAAGGGCAGCACGAGCGTGGCGCTCACGGACGGCAGCCACGGCATGGCCTCGTAGACGACCGTGAGACCGTTGTCCAGCCTAGCGGTCAGCGGCCGCCGCTCGTGAACGCCCGCGGCCTCGACCGAGACCGCCTGATCATCGATAGGCATGAGCGCGAGTATAGCCCCGGCCCTCGCCCGCCCCGGTCGCCGGGCCCGCTCCTGGAGCGTCCGTGGGGCCGCCTCCGCCGACGTACCAGCGGCGGCGCCGTCGCGACGTCCTGCCCAGAGACGGCGCCTCAGCGGCCGCGCCGCGCCGTTGGCCGGCTGCCCGCGCCTCAGCGGCCGGTGAGGCGCCTCAGCGCCGCCGCGAGGTCGCCGCTGCCGGCCAGGCTGGTTCCGACGAGCACGGCGTCGGCCACGTCCTCCACGCTCGCGAGGTCCGCGCGCGAGCCGTAGCCTGACTCGGCGACGAGGACGCCGCCGAAGCCCGCGGACCGGGCCGCGGCCAGCAGGCGCGGGGCGTTGCCCAGGTCCACCGCCAGCGTCGTGAGGTCCCTGTTGTTCGCGCCGATGACCTCGGCGCCGGCGGCCAGTGCTGCCTCGAGCTCGCGCTCGTCGTGGACCTCCACCAGCGCCGCCAGGCCGAGGTCGTGGGCCGCCGCCACGTAGTCCGCGGTCCGCTCGCCCGTGACGGCGACGATGACGAGCACGGCGTCGGCGCCCACCCGCGCCGCCTCGACGAGCTGCGCCGGGTGCACGGTGAAGTCCTTGCGGAGCAGCGGCACGTAGCGCTGCCAGCCCGCGCGGTCGGCGGCGACCGCGGCCAGGTGCGCGAGCTCGCCCCCGAAGTGCCGCCGCTCGGTGAGCACGCTGAGGGCAGCGGCGCCGCCGGCCACGTACTGGCGGGCGGCCTCCACCGGCTCCAGCGGCGCGATCTGCCCTTGCGAGGGGCTCGAGCGCTTGACCTCCGCGATCACCCTGAGGGGCTCCCCGCGCCTCCGGCGCAGGACCGTGTAGAAGGCCTCGCGGCCGGATGGATGCTCGTCCCCTTCGCGCCGATGGACCGACTGGTCTAGCCAGGACCGTAGACGGGCGTAGTCCCCCGCCCGCTCCCTGACGATGCGGCCGAGGACGCCGGGGACCGACCCCAGCCGCTCGGGCGCCAGCGGCGCCAGGCCCTCCAGGGAGGCGGGCGGCTGCGGGGTCGCCTCAGTAGACATGGAAGCCGACGAGCCCCACTGGGTCCGTCCAGGTCTCCTCGATGTCCTCGACCTCCGCGTGAGCGGGGCCGGTCCGCAGGCGCACGAGCAGCAGCTCCACGTCGTCGCGCCAGCCCTCGGCCACCACCTCCACGCGCCCGTCGTCGAGGTTCTCCACGTGGCCCGCGACGGCGAGGTCCAGCGCATGGGCTCGCGTGAACGCCCGGAAACCGACGCCCTGGACCCTGCCCCTCACGAGGGCCGTGAGCCTCACCCTGCCCGTCTCGCCTCCCGCCTGTGTGCCGCCGTCCGTGAACATGGACCGCCATGCTAGCGCCGGGAGCGGCGCGGCGCGTAGCCGGGACGGGAGGGCCGCCTGGGCCCGTGCCGGAGCGGACCCGTGAACGGTCGGGGCGGGAGCGCCGCCCAGGGCCTAGCCGGGGCGACACCGAGCGGCGCGGCCGCCCCGCCGCGGTCCCGAGACAGCGGGACCGCGACACGCGTACCCGACGCCCCCCACCCCCGGATAGCGAAGGTCCCGTGAAGGGCGGTTCGTGGCGTCGGGACCGGCCCTCTCATGCGCACGTGATAGATTTGCCTGTCATGAGAAGCGCGTAGGGAACGGCCATCCTGGCGCTTCCGAAGGGCCGCGACCCCGGCCGGCGGGACACGCCGGCGCAAGCGAACGGAACCGCCTGGCAGCGATGTCACGCCGAAGAGCATCCATCATCGCCATCGTCGTCGTGGCGGTCCTGGCGCTGATCGCGTTCCTCCCCGCCCTGCCCCCGGTGCGGGGCTTCATCGTCGATCGCGTCGTGGCCGCGCTCGAGAGCTCCGGCACGCACGTCACGTACCGCGCCACCGAGGGCAACGCCTGGCGGGGCGTGGGGCTGCGCGGCGCGAGGGTCGCGGGCCCGGGCATCGACGTCGCGGTGGACCGGCTGCGCGTCGGCTACTTCCTGCCGTCCCTCATAGGCGGCGAGCTGCCCCTGGACATCGAGGTCACCGGGGCACGCGGCCGGCTCGACGTCTCGCGCTTCCTCAGCGGGGCGGCGGCCGCGCCCGGCGCCCCGGCCGGGCCGCTCTCCCTGCAGCTCCGGCGACTGGCGCTCGACGACGTGGACGTCGAGGTCGAGGAGCTGCCGTTCACCCTGCCGGACGCCACGCTCACCGACGTCAAGGTCGCGCAGTCTGGCACGGCGCTCGACGTGTCCGGCACCGTGTCGACCGCCGAGGGCTCCGCCACGTTCGCGGGCCGCTACGAGACGCTCACCGGCAGCTTCGACGCGCGCGTCGAGCGGGCCGACGCGACCCTCGCGCGCCAGTGGTGGCGCGGCGTCACGGCCGGCGAGGTCACGGGCGACCTGCGGGTGCGCGGCCAGCAGATCGCCGGCAGCTTCGACGTCACCGGGGGTGCCGTGGACGACCTCGGCATCGCCGCCTCCGACGTCTCGGGCCACGTGGACCTGGACTACCCCGTGCTCACGGCCGACCTCACCGGCCACGCCCTGGGCGGGCCCGTCACGGCGTCGGGCGTCGTCAACGTGGAAGCCAGGCGCTGGGAAGCGCAGGCGACGGGCAGCCCGGGCCTGGCGGAGGCGGCGGCCTGGCTGCTCCGCGGCAGCTACCCCGGCGGTCCTCCCGTGGCGCTGGCCGGCCGCTCGGACGTGAAGCTGAGCCTCAGCGGCTGGGACTACGTGGTGATCGACGGCTCCGCCACGGGTGAGGGGACCGTGCAGGGCCTCCCGCTCGAGGACCTCAGCACCGCCTTCCGCCTCCCCCGCGACGGCAGGATCAGGGTCGAGGGACGCGCCGAGCTGGGCGGCGGCGGCGTCAGCTTCGAGCTCGGCCCGGGCCAGGGCGGCGACGACCTCGTCGTCACCGCCGGCGGCGTGGACCTGTCCGCGTTCGGCGATGGCCTCGGCACGGCGGACGCGCGGCTGCGGCTCGCGATGGGCGGACGCCAGGACGGCGAGCTCACACTCACCTGGGCCGGCGAGGTCGTCGGCAGGCGGGCCGAGGCGCGCCTCGACGCCCGCCTCGACCCCGACGGCTGGCAGGGCTTCGTCACCGGCGGCGACTCCACGGGCGCGAGCCTGGAGGGCGCCGTGGTCCTCGCCGACGGGACCGTTCAGGGCGGGCTGACGCTCAGCGACCTCGGCCTCGCACCGCTCCCTGACGACGCCGGCGTCTCCATCGGTGTCACGGGCCCGGCGTCGCTCGACGGCGCACGCTTGACCCTCGCGCTCACCGGCGACGGGCCGCTCTCGGTCCCCGGCCTGCCGGCCGGCCAGGACCTGCGCGGCAGCGCCTCGGGCGTCTACGACGCCGACGGCAAGCGGGTCACGGGCCTCGTGGGACGCTTCGGGCCAGTGATCGTCTCCGGCGAGCTGGAGCTCGACCCCGTCGCCCTCGTCGCCGACGTCCTCGTCGAGCCCACCAGTCTCGGCGCCGAGGGCGCCGACGTGACGGCCAGCGTGACGGTCCCCGCCAGCTCGCTCGTGCTCGGCCCCGACGGCCTGTCCTGGGACGGACGCGTCGAGTACGCCGACGTGACGGCCGGCCCCGCCACGACACCCGACGGTTCACTGCGCGCCCACGCCGCCGTCGACGCCGCCACGGGCGCGTGGAGCGTGACCGCGACCTCGGAGGCCGGAGACCTGCGCCTCGAGGCCACGCCGGCGGGCTTGAGCCTCGCCGCGGCAGGCCTGCCCGTGACGGTGGCCGGCGACGAGGGCGGACCGGCGACCCTGACCCTGGCGCTGTCCGGCAGCGCCGCATCGGGCACGACGCTGGGGGCCGTGAGCGTCGAGCTCACCGTCGACGACTCCGGCGGCGGCACCGCCCACCTCCCTGCCCAGGTGCGCCTGGCGGGAGACGTGGACGTGGGCGACGCCTCCGCCCGCCTCGACGGCGCCCTCGGTGACCTGCCCCTTGCCCTCACCGCGGCCTGGGACGGGCCGCTCACCGCCACGGCCGAGATCGGTCCGCCCGACCAGGACCGGGTCGTCGCCACCTTCGACGCGGCCACCGGCGTGGTCACCGCCGCCGGTGGGGCCGACGTCGCCGCCTTCTGGCGGCTCGCCACCGGCCAGGAGGCGCCGCTCGCCGGCACCCTCTCGATCGACGCCTCCGGGCGCCTGCGCGGAGGCGCCGTCGACGGTCTCTCCGGCACCGCGACCGTGGCGGTCACCTCGCCGGTGGCGGCCACCGCGGAGCTGACCGGGAGGGACGACGCCGTCGCGGCGACCCTCCGAGCGGAGCTGGGCGACCTGCCGGTGCGCGGCGCCGGCCAGGTGCGCCTCGCCGACCTGAGCCCGACCACCACGCTGCTCACGCTAGACGTGGGGCCGCTGGAGGGTCTCGCCCTCACCGGCAGCGGCCTAGAGGGAAGCGGCACGTTCCCCGGCGTGACGGCGGGGCCAGCGCAGGTCCCCGACGTGCCCTGGAGCCTGCATGCCAGCTGGAACGGTACGCCCACGGCCCTGGTGCGCGTCGCCGACAGCGAGGTCGCGCTCACGCTCGAGGACGAGGCCGTCCTCACCAGCGGGCCGATCGCGCTGCCCGCCTTCTACGCCGGCGAGGAGCTCTCCCTGTCGCTCGACCTGGCGGAGCACCGCGCCGACCTCCGGGACATCGCGGCCACGCCGCTGCGCGTGACCGTCTCCCGCCCCGGCGAGGAGCCCCTGCTCGAGGCCGCGGGCACCGCCGACGAACTGGCCCTGACGGGCGAGCTGCCGGCGGGCCTCCTCGCCGCTCCCCTGCCGGAGCCCGCCCGGCCCACCGGGGCGCTCGCCGTGGCCGGCACCGTCGACGCCTTGGCCGGCGAGGCCGAGGTGACGGTCGGGGCGGGCATCACCGCCACCTACCGCGAGGGCGCGCTCGAGCTCGCCGCTCGCGAAGCCGACCTAACGCCCAACCTGCCGACGCAGGCGCCCACGGGCCTGCGGGCGACGGTCGACGGCGCGCTGCACCACGACCCCGACTCGGGCTGGCTGGGCGGTCTCCGGGTCGACCTCGAGCTGTCGGGCCCGCAGCCGACCGTCGCCACCGTCAGCCTCACCGGCGCCGGCGGCGGCCTGAACGCGGAGGTCACAGCCACCGGCCCGCTGCAGAGCACACTCCGGGCCCGTGGCACCGTGTCGCCCGAGCTGCGCCTCGAGGGCGACGCACAGGCCCTGGGCGGCGCCGTCACCGCCGCGCTCACCGCCTCGCCGACGGAGGGCCTGCGCCTCGAGCTGAGCAGCGCCGGCCTGGCCGGCGAGCCCTACTTCACGGTCCCTCCCCTAGAGGCCACCCTGACCGTGCCGCTCCAGGGCGGCGGACCGCGGCTGTCGGGCGACTGGGTGGACGCCCGCCTGGCGGAGGACGGCGGCATCGAGGGGCGCGTCGAGCTGCCGTTCATGCTCCTGGACGCGCCCGCCACGCTGAGCGCCCGGCTCGGCGGCACCCTAGCCGAGCCGACGGCGACGGCCGAGCTGGACGGCGCCGGCATGACGGCCACCGCGGCGGGCGGCCTCGACGGCGCGACCGCCGAGCTGACCCTCAGCCAGACCGCGCTGGCGGCGGCCCTGCCGGAGGGAGCCAGGTCGATCGCGGGCCTCGTGACCGCGCCGGTGACCGCGCACGCCGCCTGGAGCCCGGCGACGGGCTGGGACCTCGCCGCGGACGCCGCCGCCGAGCTGCCCGCCGCCGGGAGCGTGGACCTCGCCCTGGCGCTGCGCGGCGAAGGTGCCTCCTACGCGGGCGAGCTGGCCGCGTCGCTCCCCGCCGCCCCGGGTGAGGGGCCGGTGGCGGTGGCCTCGCTCGCCGGCGAGGGCGCCGACCTCACCGCCGCTCTGGACATGGCCGCCGTCGACTTCACCAGGATAGGGGCCGCCTACGGCGTGGACGTCGACGTCACGGCCAGCGGACGAGCCGTCCTAGGCACGGACCCCGCGACCGCGGAGCTCACGCTCGACGTCTTCGGCATGGTAGGTGGTGCCCAGGTCTCCCTGGCTGGCTCGGCGCCGGACGACCTGCGGTTCACGCTGCGGGCACCGCAGGTGGACGTGGCCGGGCGGCTCGCCTGGAGCGAAGCGCGCCGCGTCGTCGTCAGCGGCCGGGCGGCGGGGCAACCGGTGGACGCCTGGCTCGAGGTCGACGACGCCCTCGAGAACGGCAGGCTGCACGTCGATGTCCCGGGCGTCACCCTGGACGCCGTGCTGGCCGCCGCGGAGCCGGGGGTGCGCACGGCCACCTTCGAGGGCGCGCTCAGCGGCGGGCCGCTGGGGCTCGATGGCGAGCTGAGCGGCGAGGTCGTCGCGCGCGGAGGCGAGGTCGCCGTCGCCGAGCTCACGGCTGAGGTCACCGGGCTCCCCGGACCCCTCGCGGGCCAGCGCGTGGCGGTGACGGGCAGCGGGACTCTGGCTCCGCGGGTCGACCTCGCGGGCGCGGTCACGGCGCTGACCGGCCCGCTGGCGGAGGTAGGCGAAGAGGGGTCGTGGCACGTCGCAGGCGACCCTGTCGAGGCCAGCGTGACGTGGCTGGGCCTCGAGGCGGCGTACGCCCCGGCGTCGGGCGAGGCGCGGCTGCGGCCCGTCGGCGACGTCGCGCCCGCGGTGGCGGCGCTGGCGCCGGGCCTCGCCGGCGCCGACCTCCGGCTCGAGGGCCCCGGCCTGACGTGGAGCGGGCAGGCGGGTTTCGGGGGCGAGCTCACGGCGTCGGTCTCCGGCGGCCCGGTGCCGGCGGAGGCGACGCCCCTGGCCGCGACGCTGCGCGGCGCCTCCGGCGGCGCCCTGGCCGTGGCCGCGACGGCCGGCCAGGACGCCGCCGGCGCGCCCCTCGTCTCGCTCGTCGCCACCGTGCCCGCCGACGCGCCGCTGACCGGCGCCCTCACGGCCGACGTGGCCGTCACGGGCGCGGTCGCGGCCACGGGCCGGCTCACCGCCGGCGCCGGCGGCGTGTCGCTCGACGTCGCCGGAGAGGGTCTGGCGCTCCAGGCGACGGCGGGAGCGGACGGCTGGTCCGTCACCGGCGCGCTCGAAGAGATGACGTTCGCCGACGTCCTGCCGCTGCGCGCCGACCCGCGCGTGAGCCTGCGCCTCACGGGCGGCTCGGCGACGGGAGGGCTGGCCGTCGAGGACCTCCTCGTCACCAGCGGCGCCAGCCGCCTGCAAGGGTCGGCCTCCTACGACGGGCGGCTGCGCCTGGCCCTGCGCGCTCAGGTGGACCTGGCCGACGTGGACGTAGGCGACACGCGCCTCACGGGCCTGCTGCGCGGGCCCCTGGTGATCGTGGCGCCCGGGCTCGAGGACCTCGCGCAGGTGACGGTGACGGCGCAGCTCGACGCCGCCGGCATAGGCGTGGAGGGCGTGCCGGTGCGCGTCGACGGCGCCCTGCAGCTAGGCGGCAGCGTCGACGACCCCGTGGTGTTCGCCGCGCTGAACGGCCGCGGCGACCTCCGCGGCTCGCTGCGGCTGGAGGCCGCTCCGCGGCGCGGTCGCCTGGACGTGCGCTCCACGCTGGCCTACCGCGACCTCACCAGCGACGTGCGCGTGGCTGTCTCGGGCGAAGACGTCATCGCCAGCGGCAGCCTGCGGGTGGGGGACGCGGTCCTCCTCCTGTCCGACTTCGGGGGCGAGGCCACGCTCACCGGCGCCGGGCGCCTCGACGGCTGGCAGGGCACCGTGTCCGCGGGCCTCGCCGGCCTGGTCGTGGAGGGCCCCCTCGCCACGGTGTCCACGGCTCTCGACGGCAGGGCCCGCCTCGCGCTCGGCGAGCCGGCCGGCGAGGCCGCCTGGCTGAGCGGCACCTTCACCGACGTCTCCGTGGCCGGCCAGCAGGTGGGCGACGTCGCCCTCAGCTCGAGCGCGGCGGGCGCGCCGATCACCCTCTCCGGTGAGCTCTTGAGCGGTTCCTTCGACCCTGGTGACCAGTCGTGGTCGCTGGGCCTCGCCGGCCTCGCCCTGCCCGGATCCCTGACCGTGGACCTCCTGGCGTCGGGCCAGGGACCCGCCGGCCGCGCCTCGGGCCGGCTCACTGGCGGCGCCGAGCTGGGGGTAGACGTGGGGGTCGAGGCGTCAGTGGACTCCGACGGCGCCGCGTTCAGCGCCTCCGGTACCGCCCTGGGGGGCGAGCTGAGGCTCAGCGGCCGGCGGCCCACGGGGCGCGAGTGGACGGGCGAGCTGGCGCTGCAGGGCGCCGAGCTGGCGGCGGGGGGCGGCGAGCCCGCGGCCGTGCTGGCGGCGACGGGCGTGCTGCAGGGGAGCACGCTGCTGCCGCAGGTGGTGCTGGCCACGGCTGTGTACGCCCAGGGCGCCGGGGTGGCGATGGCGGGCCGAGCCTCGGTGGGTCCGGCGGGGGTCACCCTGGACCAGACCGTCGCGCTGCCGCGGGCGACGGCGCCGGTGCGCCTCGAGGGCCGCCTGGCCCCCGGCCTCGACGTGAGGATCAGCACTCCCGGCCGCGCCCTGGGGCAGCCGCGGGGCGACGTGAGGCTGTTGGAGCGGCAGGACGGCCTGGCGGCGATGGGTCGGCTGGACGTGCCGCTGGGCCCCGTCACCGTCACCCTGGGGTCGGTGGGCACCTCGCAGTCGCCGCAGCTCACCGTCACGCCCACGGCGCTGCCCGCCGCCAGGCTGTCGGCAGACCTGGCCGCCGACGACGTCCTCGAGCTGGTCTCCCGCGTCGCCCGCGATGGCCTCGTCGTCACCGGCGCCGGGTCCGCCAGCGGCTCAGCCCACCTCGACGTCGGCGCCGGCGCCGTGGAGCTGCGGCAGCTCGCGCTCGCTCTCTCCGGCTTCCGCGCCACCCTGTCGGGCACGCTGACCACGGCCTCCGCCGACCTCCAGGGCACGCTGGAGCTACCCCTCGACGCCGCCGACCCGTCGGCGCGGACGCTGCCCGTGGCGGTGACCGCCGACGGCGGCCTGTGGAACGTGACCTCGAGCAGCTCGCTCGGCGACGTCGCCGCCAGCTACGACGCGGCCACCGGCGCGGCGCTCGTGGAGGTGGCGCTGGACCTGCCTGCGGGCCAGGGCGCTGGCAGCCCCTTGCCCGGCGTCACGGCCGGCTCGGTGGCCGCGCGCCTGGACTACCGGCCCGGCGCGCCGCCAACGGGCAGCGTCGAGGTCGCCGGGGTGCGGCTGACCACCCCCGGCCTGGGCGACGTGGGCGTCGACGCCGACGCCGCACTGGCCGGCGGCCGCCTGGAGGGCTCCGCCACGGTGGCCACCGCGGCCGGCAGCGTCACTGTGAGCGGCGAGGCCCCGCTGGCCAGGCTCCTCACCGCGCTCGGCGCCGGCCCGGACGTGGCGGACGCCATGGGCGCCGCTCAGGGAGGCACGAACGCCGAGCTGAGGCTGCGCACGATCGAGCTGAGCGAGGTCCCGGCGCTGGCGTCCGTGGCGCCGCACCTCGCCGGCGCGCTGTCCGGCGTGGTGCGCATGCAGGGCGACTTCGTGTTCGGCCAGCTCGTGGCGCCGGACCTCGCCGTGGGCGAGAAGAGGCTGCCCGTGTCGGTGCAGCTCTCGGGCCCCACCACGCGCGTCGACGCCGCCGTCGTGCTGGGCGGGTCGCTGCTCTCCCTCACGCTCTCGGACCTCACGCTGGCCGGCTCGGCGCGCCTCGAGCGCTTCCCCCTCGACCTGCTGGCCGAGGCGGTCGTGGGTCCGAGCGACGTCACGGCGTACCTGACCGGCGTGGCCCGCGTGGACCTGCCGCTCACGGACCCCGGCCGGGGCTACGCGGCCCTGGCCAGCGAGGAGCTGACCCTGGAGCGCGCGGGCGTGGTGACCCGCGGCGAGGTCACGCTCGTCTACGACCAGGGCGCGCTGAACGTGCAGCGCGCCGCCTTCTCCGGCCGAGGCGACTGGCACGCCGGCGGTGTCCTGGCACCGGACCGCCTCGACTTCGAGCTCGTGGCCGACGAGGCCGACTTCGGTCCCCTGCTCGGCCTCGTCCCCAGCCTGGCCCGCCAGGGCGTGGGCGCCGAGGGCAGCTTCACGTTCACGGCGTCGGGCACGCTCGCCGAGCCGCAGGTCGCGTTCCAGACGGACGCCCTCGACTTCCGCGTGGCGGGCACCGCCTACAGGCTGGCCGACGCCGACGTGAGGCTGGACGGCGCGGAGCTGTCCGCCGAGGCCACGCTCAGCGCCCTCGCCCCCGTGCGGGGAGACCTCAGCCTCGCCGGGAACGCGACGCTGGTCCTCGACCCCCTGGCACTGCGCGCCGCCGACCTGAGCTTCGCGGGCGCGCTGGTGGTGCCGGGCGTGGGGCGGATCGACGACGTGGCCGGCTCGGTCACGCAGGACCCGATGTTCCGACCCTACCTGGCGCTCACGGGACGGCTCGAGGCGCCCGTGGCGGTGCAGGGCACGCTCGTGCCCCTCGACCTCAGGGCCGGCGGTACCGGGCTGCACGTGTCGTACCCCGGCCTGCTCATCGCCGACTCGACGCTGTCGGCCGACCTCAGGCTCGTGGGCGGCGACGGCGGGGTGACCCTGAGCGGCGCCATCGCCGCCGACGAGGTCGTCATCGACCCCAGCGCGGCGGCGCCGGCCGTGGAGGAGCCTGCGGGCGCCGCGGAGGAGCCCGCGGGCGACGCGGAGGAGGAGGCGACGGCCGCGGACGCCGGCGCCCAGGTCGCCGAGGACCCCCGGGCCAGCACCGTCGACCCGGCGGCCCTGGCGCCCTCCCCCGTGGAGCCCGCGCCCAGCGCCGAGCCGGCGCCCGCCGGCGCCCTGGCGGGCCTGCGGTTCGACGACGTGCGCATCACGGCGCCGCAGCGGGTCGTGATGACCACGGCCTTCGCGTCGCTGGAGGCGTCTCTCGACCTCACGCTCTCCGGCACCGGCGCGGAGCCGCGCCTGACCGGCGAGGCGCGGGCGCTGCGCGGCAACCTGCGGTTCTCGGGGCGCGAGTTCACGGTGGACCAGGCCGTGGCCACCTTCAGCGCGAACCGCGGCGTGCTGCCGGACCTCGACGTGAGGGCCCACACCGAGTTCGAGAAGGCGCGCGTGCTCACGGGCAGCACCGACGTGGAGTTCGTGGCTCCGGAGGGCCGCACCTTCAGGGTCGACCTGGCGTTCTCCGGCCCCGTGGAGACGGACGAGGACGGCAGCGTGCGGTTCGACGTGAGGCCGACGCTCTCGTCGGAGGCCCTGATCGAGGTGGGTGCCGGCGACGCCGACCCGGCCGCCGTGGCGGGGAACGGCGTGCGACCGCTCACGCAGGCCGAGCTGCTCTCCCTCGTCACGCTGGGCAGGCTCGAGCTCGGCTCCGACCTCATAGGCGCGGGCGGCCTCGGCGGCGCCGTGGCGCAGGGTGCGCTCGACACGGCCGTGGACGTGCTGCTGCTGGGCGAGCTGCAGAACGCCCTCCGCGAGGCCCTGGGCCTCGACGTGCTGGAGATCCGCACGTCGTCACTGTCGCAGCTCATCGACGGCGGCGGGCAGCCGTTCGGGGTGTCGGTGCGGCTGGGCGGCTACCTGAACCCGGAGCTCTTCGCCAGCTACCGCATCGGCACCGCGGACCCCGACGACCCCGGCTTCGCGGTCACGAACGAGGTGGCGCTGCAGTACGCGCTCGGTCCGCTCGACCTGGAGCTGTCCGGCCGCATCGACTTCCCGATGTCCGGCGTGCTGGCCTCGCCCCGGTCGGCGCTGGGCATCGGGCTCTCCTACGACGTGAGCCGGTCCCTGGGGCTGGCGCTATCCACATCGCTGTCGACGGAACGCAGCCTCATAAGCTTCGGCGTCACGCTGCGATGGTAGCCTCGTGAACCGGAGGGCACTGTGAGCGAGCGGCAGCGCGGCACTCTCGAGCGCGGCGAGGGCGGGGGCTTCCCCCTCTCCGGCCTCAGCGTCACCTACGACGCCAGCCCCACGGCGCTGGTGGAGGACTCGGTGAGGCGCGGCGAGGGCCTACTCACGGCCGCGGGGGCGTTCGCCACCGACACGGGCGTCTACACGGGCCGCTCGCCGCGCGACAAGTTCATAGTCCGTAACGCGGCCAGCGCCGACGTCGCCTGGGGCGGCATCAACCAGCCCATGGAGCAGCGGCACTTCGACCTGCTGCTGCGCGACATGCACCGGCACGCGCGGGGCCTGGAGCTGCACGTGCAGCACCTCTACGCCGGTGCCGACCCGCGCTACCGCCTGCCCGTGCGCATCGTCACCGAGTACGCCTGGCACGCGCTCTTCGCCCGCAACCTCTTCCGCGGGCCGGAGGGCGACGCGCCGGCGCGGCGGCCGGCGCCGGCGCGACAGGTCGCGTCGGACGAGCCGTGGCGCGGCTGGACCGTCGTCGACCTGCCCAGCTTCCGCGCCGACCCCGAGAGGCACGGCACCAGGTCCTCCACGGTCATCGCCGTCGACTTCCGCGAGCGCCTCGTGCTGATCGGCAACACCGAGTACGCCGGGGAGATGAAGAAGTCGATCTTCTCGGTGCTGAACCTCGACCTGCCGCTGCGCGGCGTGTTCCCCATGCACTGCTCGGCGAACGAGCCGCTGCAGGGACGCGGCGGCGTGGCGCTGTTCTTCGGGCTGTCCGGCACCGGCAAGACCACGCTCTCCTCCGACTCGAGCCGACGGCTGATCGGCGACGACGAGCACGGCTGGTCGGACGACGGGGTCTTCAACTTCGAGGGCGGCTGCTACGCCAAGGTCATCGACCTCTCGCCCGAGAAGGAGCCGGAGATCTTCGCCGCCAGCCAGAGGTTCGGGACGGTGCTCGAGAACGTGGTCGTGGACCCCGAGACGCGCCAGGTGGACTTCGCGTCGGACGCCAAGACCGAGAACACGCGCGCCGCCTACCCCATGGAGTACGTGCCGAACGCGTCGGAGTCGGGCGTGGGCAGCCACCCGGCCGACGTCGTGTTCCTCACCGCCGACGCCTTCGGCGTCCTACCGCCCATCTCGCGCCTCACGCCGGACCAGGCGATGTACCACTTCCTCAGCGGCTACACCGCCAAGGTCGCGGGCACGGAGCGCGGCGTCACCGAGCCCACGGCCACCTTCAGCACCTGCTTCGGCGAGCCCTTCATGCCGCTGCCGCCGGTGACGTACGCCCGCATGCTCGGCGAACGCCTCAGGCGCCACGGCGCCAGGGCGTGGCTGGTGAACACCGGCTGGACGGGCGGCCAGTACGGCGTGGGCAGCCGCATGTCGCTGCCGGCCACCCGGGCGCTGGTGCGCGCGGCGCTCGCCGGCGAGCTCGACGACGTGCCCCTGCGCGCCGACCCGTTCTTCGGCCTCGCCTACCCAACGGCGGCGCCGGGCGTGCCGTCCGAGGTGCTGTCGCCGCGCGAGACGTGGCCCGACCCGGAGGCCTACGACGAGGCGGCCAAGCGCCTCGTGGCGATGTTCCGTGAGAACTTCAGGCGGTCGTTCGGCGGCGTGGCCGGCGACCTGGCGGCCGCCGGGCCGAGCTGAGCCGAGGCCCGGCTCCCCAGCCGCGCCGGCCGCTCGGGGCCGAGCCCGACCCCGGAGACGCCCGCGTCGGCCGCTAGTCGCTGGGCTCCCACCGCGACAGCCTGCGGCTGCCGGCGAGCAGCGGCACCAGCGTGAACAGGCCGCAGAGGACGAGCAGGCCGGCCAACACCAGCAGGCCGTCGGGGGCCGCCCACGAGAACGACGCCCCGCCACCCACCAGCGCCCGCCACGACGGGTACGCGAAGAGCAGCGTCGACAGCGCGGCGTAGGCCAGGGACAGCGCCATGTACAGCAGCCCGCCGCTGGAGACGGCGACCTCGTGGGGGTTCACGCTGTCGAAGCGCGGGAAGGCCGCGCCCAGCCCCACGCCCAGACCTGCCGTCGCGAACGCCGCCAGGCCGCCCGCCAGCGGGGCGGCGAAGGCCAGCGCCGGGGAGAGCTCCAGGCGCCCCGCCACGGCGGCGCCCAGCCCGATGCCCAGGGCCAGCATCGGCGGCAGCGCGCCCAGGAACTTCGCGAACACCACGCGCCACGCCCGCACGGGGGCGGTGCGCAGCAGCCACACCGCCTCGCCCTCGAGCGACACGAGCGGGAACGCCAGGCGCACGCCGACCCCGGCGAGCAGGAACGCCAGGAAGGCCACGTTCATCGCGCCGATCACGTCGCGGAAGCGCTGGATGCCCACCGAGAGGCTCGCGGTGCTGATGAAGTAGACGCCGGCCAGCGCCCCCAGGACGAGGAGCTGCGACCACTGCGACGGGTCCCTGAGCATGAGCCGCACGTCCTTCACGACCAGCCCGCCGCCCACCGAGCCCAGGGCGCGCTCCCAGGCCGGGGGACGCTCGGACGACCGGCGCCTGCCGCCCAGCCAGGGCGTGTCGCCCTCGGAGCGGTACCAGCCGGCGGCGTAGGCGCGCGTGGCCAGCAGCGCCAGGCCGCCCAGCGCGGCGACGGCCAGGGCCAGCAGGAGGACGGCGCCCGCCGAGAAGGTACCGTCGAGGCCGTGCCACACGGCGTCCGCCGCCCAGGAGCTGGGCAGCCAGCCTATGTCGAGGGCGGCGAAGCGCTGCAGCAGGGCCTCGAACTCCTCGGGCGTGAGCGCCTGGAGCTGCTCGGGCCGCAGGGCGCGCAGCCCGAACACCAGGCCGGCGGCCACGACCACGCTGGCGGCGGTGGCGAACTCCCGCGCCTTGCCGGCCGGCGCCACGCGCATGAGCACGAGGGCCAGCAGCGCGCCGAGGGCCACCGGCAGGGCGTAGAGGCTGGCCAGCGCCAGCAGCGCCGTGGGGTAGTAGGCGGCCGGCGCCGAGCGCTCCCCGCCCAGCGCCACCAACACCGGCACCGTGAAGACGGCCGGCAGGAGGGCGCTGGAGGCGTAGGTCTCGGCGACCTTGAGGGCGAACACGCGGTAGGCCGGCACCGGCTGCGAGAGCAGGAACGGCAGGTCGGCGGAGCCGTAGAGCGTGCCGATGGCACCCGTCAGCACCGAGAACGCCACGGCGACCATCAGCACGGCGAGCAGGCCCTCGAGGCTGCGCCGCGCGACGGCGTCGGCCACGGAGCCTATGTCCGGGTAGCTAGCCAGGAACCTGAGCCCGCGCGTGGTGAGCGCGTGCATGCCCCAGAACACCGCGGCCAGCAGGATCGCGCCCACCACGGCGCGCGTCGGGCGGCGGGAGAGGCCGTTGAGGGCGCCGCGCAGGCGCATGGCCACCAGCACCATGGCCTCAGGCCGCCTCCTCGGTGAGGCGCAGGAAGATCTCCTCGAGGTCCGCCGCGTCGTCGCCCACGCGCCGCCTCAGCTCGGCGAGCGTGCCTCGCGCCACGGCACGTCCGCGGCTGAGGAGCACGATCTCGTCGGCCACGGCTTCCGCCACGGCCAGCGAGTGCGTGGTGAGCAGCACGGCGCCGCCGTCGTCGGCGTGCCGCCGCATCAGCGCGCGCACGTCGCGCGCGCCGCGCGGGTCGAGCCCGACCATGGGCTCGTCGATGACCAGCGCCGGCGGGCCGTGGAGCAGCGCGGCGCAGAAGGTCAGCCGCTGGCGCATGCCGTGCGAGTAGGTCTGCACCAGCTCGTCGGCGGCGCGCGCCAGCTCGAACCTGGCGAGCAGGTCGCGCGCGCGCTCCTCGGCGTCGGCCACCCTGCGCAGGCGGCCGAGGAAGCGCAGCAGCTCGCGGCCCGTGAGGTTCGGGTAGAGGTAAGGACGGTCCGGCACGTAGCCGATGAGCGCCTTCGCCTCCAGTGGCCGCTTCACGACGTCGTGGCCGCCCACCGACACGGCGCCGGCGGTGGGCATCACCTGGCCCGTCACGGCGCGGATCGTCGTGGACTTCCCCGCCCCGTTGGGGCCCAGGAGGGCCACTACGCGCCCACGCGGGACCGCGAAGGACAGCCCGTCGACGGCCGTGACCCTCCCGTAGCGCTTGACGAGCCCGCTGACCTCGATCACGGCGCCTAGGCTACGAGGCCGCGGGGGTAGGACCGTGTGGGCGAGTCGTCAGTGCGGTACCGCGCCTGGGCCGCGAGAGCGAGTCGTGAGTACGGTCCCGGGGTCTAGGCCGCGAGAGCGGCCGGCGGCGCGCGTCCCCACTGACGAGCGCGGCCCGGGCTCTCGGCCCGGGCCGCTGAACGCTAGGTTGGCGCCGAGGCTCAGTCGGCGGCGGCCGCGGCGGCGGCGGCGCGCTGCTGGAGCACGGTGTCGTAGGCGGCCTGCAGCGCCGAGTCGCTGTCCAGGTGGACGATGGCCTCGCCCTGCACCTCGCTCACCTCCGGCGCCGGGCCGAGCGCCATGACCTCGAACTCGCCGTCGTCGTCCGCCGTGGCGCTGCCCACGACCTCGCCGTCCACGACGATCTGCACGGTCTGGCCGGGCTTGAGACCGCGGCCCTCGGCCACGATCGTGTCCGGGAAGCGCGTGTCCTCGGCGGGGACGTCGGGGGTCACGCCCTGCTCGGCGATGCTCTGCCGCGTGGGCGTGAGCCACTCGAACGAGACGTAGCGGAGCTGGCCGCCGTCGGAGAGCGAGAGCACCGACTGCGCCACGCCCTTGCCGAACGTCTGCTCACCCACGATCAGCGCGCGGCCGTTCTCCTGCAGCGCGCCGGCCACGATCTCGGACGCCGACGCCGACTGCTCGTTCACGAGCACCACCATCGGCAGGTCGTAGGCGGCCGGGTCGGCCGAGGCGATGCGCTGCGTCACGCCGCGGGCGCGCTGGAACACGATGTCGCCGCTGGAGAGGAACTCGTCGGCCACGAGGATCGCCTGCGTGAGCAGGCCGCCGGAGTTGTCGCGCAGGTCGAGGATCAGCGACGTGGCGCCCTGGTCGATGAGCCTGTCGAGGTGCTCGACGAGCTGCTCGTGCAGGAGCTGGTTGTTGAACGAGCTGAGGCTTATGTACCCCACGTTGTCTGGCAGCATGGTGCTGCTGACGTCGACGATCTGGATGGTGTCGCGGACGATCTCGAAGGTGAGCGGCTCCGGCACGCCGGGCCGGCTCATCTTCAGGGTCACGGTCGTGCCCTTGGGCCCGCGGACGACGTCGGCGACCTCGGAGGTCGTGAGCTCCTTGACGTCGAGGCCGTCGACCTCGAGGAAGACGTCGCCACGCTGCAGGCCCGCCTCGCTGGCCGGCCCGCCCTTGTAGACGGTGAGCACCTCGACGCCCTTCCCCGTGTTCCTGTTGTGGGGCGTGAGCACGGCCCCTATGCCCTCGAACGAGCCCGACAGGTCCTGGGCCTCCCTGGCGGCGGCCCTCGGCTCGATGTAGGCCGTGTACGGGTCGTCGAGCGACTCGATCATGCCGTTGATGGCCCCACGGATCAGCTTCTCGTCGTCGACGTCGTGCAGGTAGCCGCTCTTCAGGGCGCCGTAGGACTGGATCAGCGCCCGTCCGGCGGCCGTGTTGAGGAACTCGCCGGCGAAGTCGCGCGACACCTGCGCGTATACGACCATGGTCGCCACGGTCAGGGCCACCAGGCCGGTGATCATCCATCTACGCTTCATAAGCCTCCAAGGGCGCGGCCGTGGGCCGGTGGACCATGAGCCTCGCAGTGCACGTGGAAGTATACGCAGCGCACGGGAGCGGGTCCGTAGGGACAGAGACGGCCTAATCTCTAGGGGATGCGCGTGCTCTTCGCCTCCGCCGAGGTGGCGCCCCACAGCAAGGCGGGCGGCCTGGGCGACGTGGCCGGCTCGCTGCCCGCCGCGCTCGCCGGTCTCGGCCACGAGGTGCTCGTCGTCACCCCGTGGCACGGCCGCCTGGCGAGCGGGGCGCGGCCGCTGTGGGTGGGCGACGTGGAGGTGCCGTTCGACGGCGGCACCGTGAGCGTCGGCGTGGGCACGCTGGAGGAGCGCGGCGTGCGCCTGGCCTTCGTGGGCCACCCAGCCTACGACCGCGAGCGGCTCTACGGCTACGAGGACGACCCGTGGCGCTTCGCGCTGCTCTCGCGGTCGGCCCCGCAGGTGGCGCAGCGGCTCGGCTTCAGGCCCGACGTGGCCCACGCCAACGACTGGCACACGGGCCACCTGCCGCTGGTGCTGACGCGCGGCTGGCACCTGCCGGAGGGGTTCCCGGGGCTGCCCAGCGTCTTCACCGTGCACAACGCTCAGTACCAGGGCGAGTCGGACATGTACTCCACGCTGCGCTGGTTGCGGCTGCCCGGCGAGCTGGCCGGCTCGTTCGCGAACCACTACGGGCGCTTCAACGCCCTCAAGGCCGGCGCCGGCTTCGCCACGCGGGTCACCACCGTCAGCCCCACCTACGCGCAGGAGCTCACCCAGCCCGAGCACGGCTGGGGCCTCGACGGCGCGTTCCGCAGCCTGGCCGGCCGGCTCACGGGCATCCTCAACGGCATCGACGTGGAGCAGTGGGACCCCGCCACGGACCCTCACCTACCCGCCCGCTACGACGCCGCCCACCCCAACGCCAAGGCGTCCTCGCAGGTCCTGCTGCGCGAGCGCTACGGGCTCGAGCCGGGCCTGCCGGTGATGGCGGCCGTGTCGCGGCTCGTGGAGCAGAAGGGCATCGACCTCCTCCTGGCGGCGGCGCCGCGCCTCCTGGAGATGGGCTGGGGCCTCGTGCTGCTGGGCACGGGCGAGCCCGAGCTCGAGGCGGCCGCGCTGGCGCTGGCCGCCGACGAGCCCGGCCGCGTGGGCGTGACGATCGGCTTCGACGAGCCGCTCTCCCACCTCTTCTACGCCGGCGCCGACGCGCTGGCCATGCCCAGCCGCTTCGAGCCCTGCGGCCTCAGCCAGATGATCGCCATGCGCTACGGCACCCTGCCCGTGGTGCGCGCCACGGGCGGCCTGCGGGATACCGTGGAGCACATGCGCACCGGCTTCGCCTTCGAGCACGCCACCGCCGAGGGCCTGGCCTGGGCGGCAGCGCAGGCCATGGCCGTGGGCCCGGGCACCGACAGGTGGCGGGCGATGCAGCAAGCCGCCATGCGCCAGGACCACTCCTGGAAGACCTCGGCGCGCCGCTACGCGGCGCTGTATGAGGCGGCCGTGGCCAGCGTGATACCGTCACGGCCATGACCGACCGGGACGCCGGGCGCGGCGCCCACCTGGTCCCCGCACAGGAAGGCGCCGCCGCCACCGCCGCCGCCACCGCTGCGCAGACGGCCGCAGGCGACTGGCGCGAGCTCCTCGAGCTGAGGCGCTTCAACGCCGCCAAGCACGCCTACCTGGTGGCCACGTACGCCGCCGCCGGCAGGATCGTGGAGGACGCCGCGGCCGACGACGACGCCACCCGGGCCGCCCTCACGGCCCTCGCCGACGTGGAGGACCTGCTGCGCGAGCGGCGTTACGCGAAGGCCGGCGAGCGCATCGCCAGGCTGCAGCAGAAGCCTCCCCTGGCGCCGTGGCACGCGCTCCAGGCCGACATCGAGGCGCTCGCCGCCGTGGGCAGGGCCCTCGACAAGCGCGACGTGGAGCAGGCGCTAGCCGAGCTCGACCGCCTCGGCGACACCTGGTTCGCCGCCGAGGCCAGCACGCTGCGCGGCACCGCCCAGGCCTACCTGGGCGACTCCGTCGAGGCCAAGGCGTGCTTCGAGGCCGCCATAGCGGTGGACCCCAAGCACTTCCGTGCCCTCACGAACCTCGGCAACGTCGCGCTCGAGGAGGGCGACATCGAGGGGGCCATCGCCCGTTACCAGGAGGCCCTGGCCGTCAACGACGAGTTCTCGAACGCCCACCACAACCTGGGCGTGGCGTACCGGCGCAAGGGCGACCTGGGCAAGAGCGTGAGGCATCTGCGGCGCGCCCAGCGGCTCGCCTACAAGCAGGACGCCGCCGAGGCCCGCGAGAGCTTCATGAAGGGCGGCGGCGCCCGCTTCGGCGGCATGCTGAAGTGGGTGCTGTGGATCGCCGTGGGTGCGGCGGTGTGGTGGGTGCTGCGCTCGCAGGGCGTGATCTAGGTCATTCCTCGAGGAGCTGCCTGAGCACGGCGTCGACCTCGTCGTCGTCGAGGCGCCGTAGGGCGCCGGGGCCCTGCGCTGCGTCCAACAGGCGGCCCAGCTCGTCGAGCACCAGCACGTCGTCCACGGTGACGAGCCTGCGGATCAGCTCGAACTGCTTCTGTTCGACATCGGTCTGAGTCGACAAGGCTTGGCGACCTCCCCGCCGCAGACTACGGCCGCGCCTCACGGGCGCGCGGTGAAGGTTGCACCGGGCCGTGGCGAACCCACGGTCGCCGCGGCGGACGGGCGACGCCGCGTCGTCTCAGCGGCGCGGGTCGGGGAAAGAGCCGCGGCCGAAGAAGACCTGTCGGGCCACCGCTCGACCCCCCGGGAGGCGCAGCACGGCGCACGCCAGCTCGGCGAGGGCCGGTGAGCCCAGGCCGGCGAGCGCGCGCCGCAGCAGCAAGCGCTTCCTGAACCTGCGGCGGAAGACGGCGCCGTCGTAGCGGGCCAGCGCCGACGCTCGCCCCGTGGCCAGGTAGTCCGAGGTCACCAGCGCGGCCAGCTTGGAGAGGCGGAGGCACGGGTCGAGGCCGCCGGCGGTGAGCGGCGAGACGGCGCCCGCGGCGTCGCCGACGAGCAGACCGTGCGGGCTGGCGATGCGTGCCAGCACGCCGCCCACGGGGATGCGGCCGCCGCGGCGCTCGGCTGGCGCCACCCCCTCGAGCCCGAAGCCTGGCGCCACGCGCGCCCTGAACTCGCGCAGCGCGGCGGCGGGGGCGAAGCGCGCGGGGTAACCGCCCACGCCCAGGTGCAGCTCCTGCCCGTCGTCGACGACCCAGGCGATGTAGCCGGGCGCCAGCACCGGGTCGAGCCAGACGTGGAACGCCGGCTGGCGACCCGTGGCGTGCCCCGGGTACACCTCCTCGGCGCCCACGATCCACTCGCTGTTCTCGTCGAGGCCCAGGGCCGACGCCACGCGCGACGACGCGCCGTCGGCGCCCACCACGAACCGGGCCTGGACGCGGTAGCGCCGGCCGCGGCGCTCCAGCGTCGCCGCCGAACCGCCCTCGTGCGGCTCCAGGGCCACGAGCGTCGTCTCCGGGGACCACGACACGCCGGCGCGCCGGCAGGCCTCGAGGCTGCGCCCGTAGAGGGCCCCCATCCTGCCGACGCGGAACTCGTCGCGCGGGCTCTCCAGCGCCAGCTCCCTGCCGCTGGGGGCGTAGAGGTGGACCCGCCGCACCGGCGGGCCGAGGCAGTCGCCGGGGAGCGCGAAGCTCTCCAGCGTCCTGCGCACGAAGATGCCGGTGGTGTGTACGCCCTGGTCGAGGCTCTCCTTGCGGTCGACGAGGAGCACCCGCAGGCCGGACTCGCCGAGGCGGCGGGCACACTCCAGCCCGGCCAGCCCGGCTCCGACCACGAGAACGTCTGTCGTCGGCTCGCCCACTGGGACCACACTGTGGGGCAGGGGCCGGGCCGCGAGCCATCGCCTTCCCTTACGCGCCGAGGCCGAACCTTACGGTCCCGTCACCGCCCGGCCGGGCCCGCCGGGGCGGAGGCGCGCCGGGCGGCCGCCGCGTGGAGCCCGTCGGGGGCGCGCCCGAGCGGGCGCGCCCCCGAGTCGGTCACTCCACGGTGACGCTCTTGGCCAGGTTCCGCGGCTGGTCGACGTCGCGGCCCAGCCGGTTCGCCACCTCGTAGGCGAGGAGCTGCAGCGGCACCACGTTCACGATCGGCGAGAGGTACTCGTGCGTCCGCGGGACGTAGATCACCTCGTCGGCGTGCTCCCTCACGCGCTCGTCGCCCTCGTTGGCCACGACGATCAGCCTGCCGTCGCGCGCCTTCACCTCCTGCAGGTTCGAGACCGTCTTGTCGTAGAGCGGCGAGGCCGTGGCGACGGCCACCACCGGCAGGTGCTCGTCGATCAGCGCGATGGGACCGTGCTTCATCTCGCCCGTCGGGTACGCCTCGGCGTGCACGTAGCTGATCTCCTTGAGCTTGAGGGCGCCCTCCATGGCCGTGGCGACGTTCACGCCGCGGCCGAGGAAGAGGGCGCTGCGGGCGTCCAGCATGCTCTCGGCGACTCGAGCCACGTCCTCGCGGCACCTCAGCGCGCGCTCCACGAGCTGAGGCAGCTCGCGCAGGCCGAGCACCAGCTCGCGAGCCAGGTCGTCTGGCACCGTGCCGCGCGCGCGCCCCAGCCACAGGGACAGGAGGCCGAACGCCGCCACCATTGCCGTGTAGGCCTTGGTGCTGGCCACGCCGATCTCGGGGCCGGCGTGGATGTGCAGCACGTCCTCGACCTCGCGCGACAGCGACGAGCCCTTGACGTTCAGCACCGCCAGCGTGCGCGCACCGCGGCGCTTGGCCTCGCGCAGCGCCTCTAGCGTGTCGATGGTCTCGCCCGACTGAGAGACGGCCACGCACAGCGTGCGTTCGTCCACGACCGGTTCGGCGTAGCGGAACTCGCTGGAGACGACGGTCGTGGCCGGCAGGCGGGCGAGCCGCTCGATGAGGCCCTGACCCACCAGGCCGGCGTAGGAGGCGGTGCCGGCCGCCGTGATCACGACCCTGTCCACGGCCAGGGGGTCCAGGCCGAGGCCGAGGTCCACGCCGAGCCCGTCGCCCGTGAAGCGCCCGAACAGGGTGTTCTGCAGCACGGTGGGCTGCTCGTAGATCTCCTTGAGCATGTAGTGCGGGTAGCCGGCCTTCTCCGCCGCCTCGGCGTCCCACTCGACCGTCGTCGCCTCGCGGGCCACCGGGTCCCCCGCCAGGTCGGTGATCGCCACCTCGCCGGCGCGCAGGACCGCGACGTCGCCGTCGAGGAGGTAGACGACCTCGCGCGTGTAGGGCAGCAGGGCGGGCACGTCCGAGGCGAGGTAGGTCTCGCCGTCGCCGAGCCCTATGACGAGCGGGCTGGTGTTGCGGGCCGCCACGAGCACGTCGTGGTCGACGTGCGTGACGACGAGCGCGTAGGCGCCCTCGACCTCGGCGAGCGCCGCCCGCACGGCCGCCGGCAGGTCGCCCAGCAGCGCGTAGCGCTCCTCGATGAGGTGCACCAGCACCTCGGTGTCGGTGTCGGACGCGAACACGTGGCCGCGCCCCATGAGGTCGCGCTTCAGCGCCACGAAGTTCTCGATGATGCCGTTGTGGATCACGGCCAGGCGCCCGTCCTCGGAGAGGTGCGGGTGGGCGTTGGCGTCGTTGGGCCGGCCGTGCGTGGCCCAGCGAGTGTGGCCTAGGCCGAGGCCGCCGGCGGGCAAGCCCTGCGCCACGGCGTCCTTGAGGACCTGCAGCTTGCCGGCCCTCTTGACCGCCGCGAGCCTCCGACCCCCCGGGCCGTCGTCGAGGGCGACGAGGCCGGCCGAGTCGTAGCCGCGGTACTCGAGACGGCTGAGGCCGTCCAGGATCACGTCGGCGGCCTGCCTGCCGCCTACGTAGCCGACGATTCCGCACATGGGAACGTCCTTTCCGGTGATCAGGCGTGGATGACGTCGTCCTAGACGCCGCCGACGCGCCGGCCGGCCGGGCCAGCGTCGGCGTCCAGGCGCTGCTCGCGCCCGCTTGTCACCCCGGACGTTCACGAGTGAGGGGGTGTTCGCTCAGGAGGGGCCCGCAGACTTGCTCTCGCGCTTTCACCGGGCACGTCGTCCCCGGCTATCCCCCGGCTCCCTTCGCCCTTCACAGGGCTCGGGCCCGGTGGCCCTCCGCCTCGTCACCAGCCGCGCTCGTCCTGCGGCTGGGCTTGCGCTTCCTCGTGGTCCCAGTTCGTCCCTGCTACTCCCTGGCCGCGCACCTCCTCTCCGGCGCCACCGTAGCGCCGATCCCGCCGCGCGGGGCCGCCGAGGCTACTGCCTGCTCCACGGCTCGCCGACGACCAGCCATTCGTGCAGGGCGCTGTAGGCGCGCTGCTCCGTGGCCGAGTACTGCTCCGGGGGGAGCAGCGGATAGAAGAGGATAGTCCGGCCCAGCGTCACGAGCGGTGAGGCTTGCAGCGTGGCGCTCAGCCCGCCCGGCAGGTTGCGGGGCGGGTAGAAGATCTCGGACGGGTTCGCGGGGTTGCGCTGCAGGGGCAGCGAGGTCACGAGCGCCAAGGCCAGAGCGACGCCCAGGACACCGCCGCCGATGCCCCCGAGGAGCTGGTAGGGCCAGTCCGGCCCGCGTCCCGGGTCGTAGAGCCGGCGCCCCACGAGGCCGAGCACGAGGCTGCCGAGGGCCGCCGCGCCCACCGCCGCCCAGGGGTTCGCCTGGCCGATGCGCAGCAGCGGCCCGAGCGCCAAGGCGGCGCCCAGGCCCACGAAGAGGCCTATGAGCTTCCTATGCGCGCCGGCGGCCGCGAAGACGGCGACGACGAGGACGAGGATGACGTCGACCCAGGTGATCACGCCCGGATAGCGTAACCGGCGTCTCTGACGGCCCCTATGACCTTCTCCATAGCCGCGTCCACCTCGGCGTCGGTGAGGGCCCGCGAGGCGTGCCTGAAGCGGAAGCGGAGCGCCACGCTGCGCATGCCCTCCGGGAGCTGCGCGCCGGCGTAGACGTCGAAGGGCGCCAGCGACTCGAGCAGGGGCCCGGCCGCTGCGGCGCACAGGTCGCGCAGGTCGGCGTACGCGACGTCGCGCGGGGCGATCACGGCGAGGTCCCGCTCGGCGTACGGCTGGCGGCTGTACTCGCCGAACCTCACGCGCCGCTCCGCCAGCGGCAGGGCGAGGTCGGCGACGAACGTCGCGGGCAGCTCGTAGGCGGCCTCCACCTCGGGGTGCAGGCGTCCGGCGAAGCCCACGGACGCGCCCTCCCAGACGACCTCGGCGGACACGCCTGGGTGGAGCTGCGGGTGCCGCGCCGGGCGCAGCTCGAGGTCGGCGCCGGCCAGGGAAGCCAGGGACTCGAGGCGGCCCTTGAAGGCGTAGAAGTCGCCGGGCACGTCGTCGCGCCACACGCCCTCGAGCGCGGGGCCGCGCTGAAGCAGGCAGAGGCGCTCCGCCTCGCTCTCGCCGAACACGCGTCCCACCTCGAACAGCGCCAACGCGGGCTCGGCGCGGTTCGTCACGGCGACGCCGAGCAGTCCCGGCAGCAGCGAGGTGCGGAGCACGGCGCGGTCGAGGCCCTGCGGGTTCTCGATGCGCACCGCGGCCACGGGCGAGCGCGAGCGCTTCAGCTCGGCCTCGCTCGTGAACACGTAGGTGATGGCCTCCTGGAAGCCGAGGGCCGCCAGGCGCTCCTTCAGCCGCCTGTGCGTGGGGTCGTTGGCCGGTGGCACGAAGCGCATGGCCGGCACGGTGGAGCCTATGTGCTCGTAGCCGTGCAGGCGCGCGACCTCCTCGACGAGGTCCTCCTCGATGGAGACGTCGTAGCGCCAGCTCGGGGGCGTCACGCGCCAGGACCCGGCGCCCTCGTCTTGAACCTCGCAGCCGAGGCGCTCCAGGTACTCGCGCTGCACGACCTCCGCCACGTCGAAGCCCATGAGCCTGGCCACGCTGGCCGGCCGGAAGCTCACGGCCTGCCGCACGGTGTCGCTGCCGGTGGCGCTCACACCGGCGTGCACGACCCCCCCGGCCAGCTCGGCGATGAGGTGCGCCGCGCGGGCCGAGGCCAGGGGCTGCAGGTTCGGGTCGACGCCGCGCTCGAAGCGCGTGCGGGCGTCGGTGACGAGCTTGTGGCGACCGGCGCTGCGCCTCACGGTGACCGGGTCGAAGAGCGCGACCTCGAGGGCCACCGCCGTGGTGTCGGCGGCCACGCTGTCGTGCCGACCGCCCATGACGCCCGCCAGGCCTATGGCCTGGCTGCCGCCGTCGCCCGCGGGCGTGGCGATGACGAGGTCCTCGTCCGTGAGCTCCACGGTCTCCTCGTTGAGCAGCTCGAGCGCCTCGCCCCGTCGCGCCCTGCGCACCTGGATCACGCCGCCCCTGAGGGCGCGCAGGTCGTAGGCGTGCGACGGCTGGCCGAGCTCGAACGTGACGTAGTTCGTGACGTCGACGACGTTGTTGCGCGGGCGCAGGCCGAGGGCGGCCAGGCGCCGCTGCAGCCACAGTGGGCTGGGGCCCACCTTCACGCCGTCGATGCGCCGCAGCGTGAAGCGCGGGCTCCCCGACTCGTCCCGCACGTCCACGGTGAGGCCGTCGTCCACGCTCGGGTCGCCCTGGTCGAGGCCGGCGGCGGGATGCTTCACGCGCCAGCCGAGCTTCGCGCCCAGGTCGCGGGCCACGCCGAGCAGGGAGAAGGCGTCGGCGCGGTTCGGGGTCAGCTCGAGCTCTATGACCGTCTCGCCCGGCCACAGCTCGGCGAGAGGCGCGCCCAGCGGCGCGTCGGGGCCGAAGGTGACGATGCCGGCGGCGTGGTCGTAGACGCCGAGCTCCCTGGCGCTGGCGAGCATGCCGTCGCTCTCCACCCCTTGGATCGTGCGGGTGCCGACCTCGCCCTCCGCGCCGGGCAGCCGCGCGCCGGGTCGCACCAGCGCCCCGAGCTGGCCGGCGGCGACGTTGGGGGCGCCGCACACGACCTGCACGGCCGCGCCGGGGTAGGCGACGACGACCTTCTTGAGGCCCTTCGTGCCGGGGATCGGCTCGGCCTCCTCGACCCGCGCCACGATCACGCCCTCCGGCGCCGGCGGGAGCTCGTGGACGGTCTCGACGGCGAGGCCGAGCCCGGAGAGCAGGTCGGTGAGCCTGCCCACCTCGGGCAGCTCCTCGTCGAAGAACGTCTGCAGCCAGGAGACTGGGACCCTCATCGGCGGTCCTCCCCGCCGGCGCGGCGGTAGGCGGGCGCCGCCGCCGGCGCGCTCACAGGCGCCCCCTGAACTGGCGCAGGACGCGCATGTCGTTCTGGTAGAAGTACCTGATGTCGGGCACGCCGTGCGGCACCATCGCCAGCCGCTCGATCCCGAACCCGAAGGCGAAGCCCGTCACGCCCTCGTAGCCCACCGCCTCGAAGACCTTCGGGTGCACCATCCCGCAGCCGCCGAGCTCGAGCCACTCCTCCTGGCCGGTGCGCGGGTTCGTCCACCAGATCGCGAACTCGGCGCCGGGCTCGACGAACGGGAAGTAGGTGGGGAGCAGCCGCGTGCGGGTCCCCTCACCCATGAGGGCCATGGCCATCTCGTCTATCGCGCCCCTCAGGTCCGCCATCGTCACGCCCTCGCCCACCACGAGGGCCTCGAGCTGGTTGAACTGCGCCTCGTGCGTGGCGTCCACGGCCTCGTTCCTGAACACCTTGCCCGGCACCACGACCTTGAAGGGCGGCTCGTGGGTCTCCATGTACCGCACCTGCATGGGGCTCGTGTGCGTCCTCAGCAGGCGCCCGTCGGTGGTCCAGAAGGTGTCCTGCGTGTCGCGGGCGGGGTGCTCGGGCGGGAAGTTCAGCGCCTCGAAGTTGTAGCGGTCTGTCTCGAGCTCCGGCCCCGTCGCGACCTCGTAGCCGAGCGACGTGAAGACGTCGAGGAGCCGGTTCGTCACGAGCGTGAGCAGGTGCAGGCCGCCGCCGCTGGGGCGCGTGCCGGGCAGCGTGACGTCGAGGCTCTCGCCCTCGAGCTGCCTGGCCACGGCCGCCCGCTCGAGCTCCTCGCGGCGCCGCTCGATGGCCTCCTCGATGGCCTGCTTGGCGGCGTTCACGGCCTGGCCGGCCGCGCGCCGCTCCTCCGGCGGCAGTGCGCCGAGGCCCTTGAGCCGGGCGGTGATGACGCCCTTCCTGCCCAGCAGGCGCACCCTGTGGGCCTGCAGGGCGTCGAGGTCGGGCGCCGCCGCTATGAGCTCCAGCTCGCGCGCCAGGTCGTTGCCGTCTCGTGGTCCGTCCACCTCTTCACTCTCCAAAGAGAACACCACCGCCCTCGTGGGGCAGTGGTGTCCGTGGCGCGCGGCGCAGACGCCGGCGCCTAGGCGATAAACGAGGTCGAAGCCGCGGGGCTTCTCATGGGCGCGAGTCTATGTCCGGCCCGCGAAACGTGTCAACGAAGGGGCGCCCCGGCGGCCTGGGCGAAGGTCCGTCGCGGCGCGACGTGGGACCCGGGCGCCTACCCGATGCCGTGCGGCTCGCTCTCGGGCAGCGAGAAGAGGTCGACGAGCCAGGCCTCGCCCGTGAAGAACGTGTCGTAGGAGAGCGTCGACACGGCGTTGTCACCGCCCCAGGCGTCGGCCTCCACCTCGGTGGCGAAGGGACCCACGAGCCGCGGGCCGCCCGCGTAGGCCTGCGGGTCGACCGGCGTGAGGACCTCGAGGCGCGTGCCGGCGGCGTCGGCGACCTCCCTGGCCACGGCGTGGCGGCGACGCCACTCCGGGCGTGCGACGAGCTCGCCGAGCTTGTCCTTCAGTCGGGCCAGGCCGGCGCGGTCGGGGGCCGGCTCGAGGATCAGCCCCACGGGCTCGTCGCCGGCGCGGAAGAGCCGGGAGGCCGGGAACATGACGAGCAGGACGCTCTCGGCTATGGGCGCCAGGTCGCGCGTGGCGCGCACGACCTCGCGCGCGTCGGCGCCGGGCAGGGGCTCGGGCAGCACGTCGTCCACCAGCGCAGGGTAGCGCGGCGCGGGTCCAGGGTTCGGTCCCCGTGCCCGGGGTCTCGGACACCTGGCAGGGTCCACGCCGCGCGTGACCCGATCTCGGTCCACACGGCCCGCCTGCGGTCCACCCGCTCGGGGCAGCGAGGAGGGCGCGGGCGGCGGCCTCGGCCCCACCTCGTGCCTCGTCTCCCCCGTCGCCCCGCGTTTGCAGCGGCGCGCGGCGAGGGGCTAAGATACGGGGCGCACAACGTCCCGAAACGGTGCGGGTGGGTTCGGGAGACCCACCCTTTTCCGTGCGGGATGGCGGAGGGTGAGGCGTGGACCTGAAGCAGGCAGCCACCGAGGTGCTCACGCCCCTCGGCTACGAGGTGCTGGAGCTCACCGTCAGCTCCTCGGGCCGCTCGCGCAAGGTGCTGCTTCGCATCGACAGGCTCGACGAGGCCGCCGTCACGGTCGACGACGTCCAGAGGGCCTCGGAGGTCTTCGGCCTCGAGCTCGACAGGCTCGATCCTTTCGAGGAGCCTTACCAGCTCGAGGTCGAGTCCCCGGGCGCGCAGCGGCCGCTGGTCACGGCGCGCCACTTCGAGCGCTTCCACGACCTCCTCGTGAAGTTCCGGGTCGGCGGCAGGAGCCTCACCGGCCGGGTACTGCGGGTGGAGGACGGCGCCGTCACCTTCGCGGTGAACGGCGAGGAGCGCACCTTCCCCGTCGCAGGCATCGAGCAGGCCCGTCTGGCCGAGTGGCCTGACGAGCCCCGCTAGGGCCGGCTCGACTCCCGGGGCCCTCCCCCGCCGCTCCACGCGGCGGCGGGCGGGCGAAGCGCGGGGCGACAACCGAATAGTGAGGTGTAGGCAGTGAACAAGGAGTTCGTGGACGCTCTGAACATGCTGGCGGCGGAGCGCAACCTCAGCAAGGAGCAGCTGCTCCATGACCTGGAGGACGCGCTCGCCCAGGCGTTCGAGCGGAACATCATGCCGGGCAAGCAGATCGAGGTCGACCTCGACCCCGACACCGGCGAGATGGAGATCGTGGTCATCCGCAAGGTCGTGGAGACCGTCGAGGACCCGGACACGCAGATATCGCTCGAGGAGGCCCTCGAGCTGGACGACGAGGTCGAGGTCGGCATGGAGATGGAGTTCCCCGTCGACCCGGACAAGTTCACCCGCATCGCCGTGCAGACGACGAAGCAGGTGATCACGCAGAAGATCCGCGAGGCCGAGAGGGCCATCGTCTACGAGGAGTACAAGGACCGCGCCGGCGACATCATGACCGGCGTGGTGTCGCGCACCGACGCGAAGAAGAACGTCTTCGTCGACCTGGGCCGCGGCGAGGCGATCATGCCGCTCAAGGAGCAGATCCACGGCGAGCGGTACATGGTGGGCATGCGCCTGAAGGTGTACGTGCAGAAGGTCGAGCTGTCGCCCCGCGGGCCGTCGATCCTCGTCTCGCGCGCCGCCCCCGAGCTGCTCGAGTACCTGATGCGCCAGGAGATCCCCGAGGTCGCCGACGGCACCGTCGAGATCAAGGCCATCGCCCGCGAGGCGGGGCAGCGCTCGAAGGTCGCCGTGACCTCGAACAACCCCAACGTCGACCCCATCGGCGCCTGCATCGGCCACCGCGGCAGCCGCATCCAGGCCGTCACCGCCGAGCTGCAGCGCGAGCGCGTGGACATCATCCAGTGGGACGCCAGCCCGCGCGAGTTCATCAGGAACGCGCTCTCCCCCGCCAAGGTGGGCAACATCGAGCTCGACACCGAGACGAAGAGGGCCCGCGTGACCGTCGGCCCCGACCAGCTCTCGCTGGCCATCGGCAAGAGCGGCCAGAACGTGCGCCTGGCGGCCAAGCTCACCGGCTTCAGCATCGACCTGCAGCCGTCCGAGTCGGTCTCCGACCTCGACGCCGCCATGCAGGCCGCCGCCTCGCGTCTGGCCGACCAGGGCCAGGTGGAGCGCACCCACAGCGCCTTCGACGCCCTCTTCGGCGGCGCCGCCAAGCCGGCGGACGATGCGGGTGGCGCGGACGAGGCGGACGGCGCCGCCGAAGCTGGTCCCGCCGCGGCCGAGCCCGCCGAGGCCCCGGCGCCGGAGGGCGAAGCCGAGCTCGAAGAGGAGGCGGCCTCCTGAGCATGGTGGCGACGCAGAACGTGAAGTCGAGCAGGAGGCGGCACGTCCCCATGAGGCGCTGCGTCGTGTGCCGCGAGTCGAAGCCGCAGGCCGAGCTGCTGCGGCTGGTGAGGGACGAGGCGGGCGCGTACAGCTACGACGCCCGTCGCCGCATGGGTGGCCGCGGCACGTGGGTATGCCGCGTCTGCGCCGCCGACGCGGTGCAGGAGGACGACGCGAAGAGGCTGAGCCGGGCCTTCAAGGCCCAGGCGGCACAGGTGCTCGGTCTGCTGAGGGAGGCCGCCAGGTCCCCGGAGGGTCCGGCCACCGGCCGGCCGGCAGCCGTCGCCGCGCGCCGGGACGGAGGCACGGATGTCTGAGAAGGTGAGGATCTACCAGCTAGCCAAGGAGCTCGGCATGGACAACGCTGAGCTGCTCGCGCGGCTCGACGACCTGGGCGTCGAGTACAAGTCCGTGTCGAGCACCTTGGACGCCGAGGTCGCCGACATGGTCAAGGGCCTCGTGGCCGACGCCGGTACCGGCGACGGCGGCGGTCGGGCCGGCGAGGCCCGGCAAGGGGGCGGCCAGGCCGCGCGGCCGGCTCCCGCGGCGGTGGCCGAGAAGCCCGCGAGCGAGGCCGCGGAGCGGCCCGCCGTAGCCGACGAGGGTGCGGCCGGGGCCGCCGAGGGCTCGGCCCAGGCCGTGAAGCGCCGGGCCGGCGCCGCGGCCGCAGCGGCCGGTGCCGGCGAGACGCCGCGGCGCGCGCCCGTGGTGACCGTGATGGGCCACGTGGACCACGGCAAGACGTCGCTGCTCGACCGCATCAGGCAGACGCACGTGGCCGAGCGCGAGGCCGGCGGCATCACCCAGCACATCGGCGCCTACCAGGCGCAGACGAAGCACGGCACCGTCACCTTCCTCGACACGCCCGGCCACGAGGCGTTCACGACGATCAGGCAGCGCGGCGCGAACGCCACCGACATCGCGGTCATCGTCGTGGCCGCCGACGACAGCGTGATGCCGCAGACGCGCGAGGCCATCGCCCACGCCAAGGCGGCGTCGGTGCCCATCGTCGTGGCCATCAACAAGGTCGACCTGCCGCAGGCGAACCCCGACAAGGTCAAGCAGGACCTCATGCAGGTGGGCCTGGTGCCGGAGGAGTACGGCGGCGACACGATCACCGTCGAGCTCTCCGCGAAGACGGGCCAGGGGGTGGACGACCTCCTCGAGATGCTCTCGCTGGTGGCCGAGGTCGAGGACCTCCGCGCCGACCCGGACGCGCCCGTCAAGGGCGTGGTCATCGAGTCGATCCTCGACAAGCGCGCCGGCGTCCTCGCCACGGTCCTCGTGCAGGAGGGCACGCTGCGCGTGGCCGACTACGTGGTCTCGGGCGAGGTGTGGGCGAAGGTCAGGCGGCTCACCGACCACACCGGCGCGAACATCGAGGCCGCGGGCCCCTCCACCCCGGTGCAGGTGTTGGGCTTCTCCGAGCAGCCCGTGGCCGGCAGCCTTGTGGAGGGCGTGCCCAGCGAGGTGGAGGCCAAGCGCATCACGGCCGAGCGGCGCGAGGCCCGCGAGGAGCAGAGCCGGCAGGAGATCGGCAAGAAGGGCGTCACCCTCGCCGACCTCTTCGGCAAGCCGAAGAAGAAGACGGTCCACCTGCTGCTGCGCGCCGACACGCAGGGCTCGCTCGAGGCCATCAAGGGCGTCCTCCAGCGCGAGTCGGAGGCGACCGACGAGGTGGACATCGACATCATGCTGGCCGAGGTGGGCGCGCCCACCGAGTCCGACCTGCTGCTGGCCGGCACCGCTGGCGCCTCCGTGCTGTCGTTCGGGGTCACCCCGCCGGGCAGCGTCGTGAAGGCGGCCGAGCGGCGCGGCATACCACTGAGGAGCTACAGGATCATCTACGACCTCATCGAGGACGTGCAGAAGATGATCCGCGGCCAGATCGAGCCGGAGTACGAGGAGCGCACGCTGGGACGCGCCGAGGTGCGCGCCGTGATCCACGTGCCGCGCGCCGGCAACATCGCCGGCTCGTACGTGCTGGAGGGCGTCGTGAGGCGCGGCGCCAAGGCGCGCGTGCACCGCGGCGGCAAGGAGGTGTACAAGGGCTCGATCGCCGGGCTGAGGCGCTTCAAGGACGACGTCAGGGAGGTGGGCACCGGCTTCGAGTGCGGTATCAGCCTCCAGAACTACGACAACATCCAGGAGGGCGACATCATCGAGGTCTACGAGCTCGTGGAGGTGCCTGTAGCATGAACCGGTCGGCCACCGGCATCCTCATACTGGCGGCGCTGGTCGCGTCCGTCCTCTACCTGTGGCAGCCGTGGGCGCCGGGCGAGGCGCCCCTCAAGCTGGGCCTCGACCTCCAGGGCGGCCTCCGCGTCACCCTGCAGACCGAGGAGCCGAACCCGTTGCGCGACGACCTCAACGCCGCGCGCGACATCATCGAGAACCGCGTGAACCAGTTCGGCGTCGCCGAGGCGCTGGTGCAGACCGCGGGCGACAGGAACATCGTCGTCGAGCTGCCCGGCCTCACCGCCCAGGACCAGCAGCGCGCGCTCGACCTCATAGGCCAGCAGGCCGTCCTCGAGTTCAGGCTCGTGAAGCCCGAGGCCAACTCGCTGCCCACCGAGGGGCTCACGCTCGACGACCTCGAGCCCACGTCGTTCACCGGCGAGATCATCGCCAGCGCCACGGCCGCGTTCTCCTCGTCCCCCGGCATGCCGGGCGGGCCCACCGTGAACTTCACGGTCCGGGCGGAGGACGCCACGGCCTTCGGTCAGTTCACCGGCAGCAACCTCGGCCGGCGCATGGCGATCGTCCTCGACGACGTGATCATCACCGCGCCCACGCTGCAGGGGCGCATCTCCACGCAGGGCCAGATCACGGGCATCTCCACGCTCGACGAGGCCTCCGACATCGCGGTCGTGCTGCGCTCCGGCAGCCTGCCCATCAGCCTGCAGGTGGCCGAGGTGCGGTCGATAGGCCCCACCCTAGGGCAGGACGCCATCAACGCCGGCACCACGGCGGCGATCATCGGCGGCGTCGCCGTGATCGTCTCCGTGATCGTCTACTACGGGCCGATGTTCGGCGGCGTCCTCGCCTTCGGCGTGGTGCTGGCCATGCTCTTCATCTTCGGGGCGCTCGCCGCGCTCGGCGCCTCCCTCACCCTGCCCGGCATCGGCGGCCTGGTGCTCACGATCGGCGCCGCCGTGGACGGCAACGTCATCAGCTTCGAGCGCATCCGCGAGGAGCTGCGTGCCGGCCGCGGCATCAGACTGGCCATGAAGCGGGGCTTCGGCAGCTCGCTCTCGGCGATCATCGACGCCAACGTCACCACCCTGCTCGCTGCCGCGGCGCTCTACCAGTACACCAGCGGCCCCGTTCGCGGCTTCGCCACGACCCTGGCCATCGGCATCGTGGCCAGCGTGTTCGTGAACGTGGTCGTGGTGCCCTTCATCCTCGACGTGCTCACGCTGAACGGCCGCCGCACCTTCCTGTGGCACGGCTTCGACATCCGCGGCATCCGCCACGTGAGGCGCGGCGCCGTGCTCATGCCCATCACGGCGGCGCTGGCCCTGGCGTCGCTGGCCTGGGTGACCGTCAAGGGCCTGCCCATGTCCACCGACTTCACGGGCGGCACGAACGTGCTGCTCGCGGTGCCTGAGGGCACCACCACGGCGGACGTGCGCGCGGCGATAGGCGAGCTGGGCGTCGAGGGGCTCGACCCCGCGTCGGCCACGATCGTCGAGGCCAGCGGACCGGACGGCGGCGAGCAGATGATCGTGCGCACCGGCCTCACCTCCACCGCGGTCGGGGGCGAGGGCGACTTCGGCGCCAGGCTCGCCGAGCAGGTGGGCGGCGAGCTCCTGTCGGCCGACTTCGTCGGTCCCGCGATCGGCGCCGACCTGAGGCGCGGCGCCGTGATGGCCGTGCTGGTGTCGCTGGCCCTGATCCTGCTCTACGTGGCATGGCGCTTCTGGCCGAACTGGCAGGTCTCCGTCGCGGCCGTGCTGGCCACGGCTCACGACACGCTGCTCAGCCTGGGCGTCCTGGCGCTGTTCCACATGGAGTTCAGCATCCCCGTGCTGGCGGCGCTGCTGTTCGTGGTGGGCTACTCGCTGAACGACTCGATCATCATCGCGGACCGCATCCGCGAGGACCTCCGGACCGAGCGCCAGCTCGGCTACGTGGAGGTCGTCGACCTGGCCATAAACCAGACGCTGACCCGCACGATCGCCACCAGCGGCACCACGCTGCTGCCTGTCATAGCGCTATTGCTCTTCGGGGGCTCCGTGCTCCAGGGCTTCAGCGTTGTCCTGCTCGTAGGCATCGTCGTGGGGACGTTCTCGAGCATCTACGTGATGAGCCCGCTCATCGTGTGGCTGCGTCAGTCGCGGCGCGTCGGCGCCAGGTCGACGCGCCGGGCGCACGCGTAGAGGGCACCTCGCGCGGCACCGCCCGCTCGCGCTCTCCAGGCGGGCGCCACCTGCTCGAGGTGGCGCCCGCCGCTCGTCAGCGGGGGCTCATGGGCGGTCAGTTACCTCGACGAGGAACTGCCGGAGGTACGCCCCGTCCTGCGACACCACCGCTCGCCACTCGCCGGGCGAGACGGCCACGTCCTCCGGCAGCGCCAGCTCGAGGGTCCGCCCGACGTCGTCGGGCGTCACCCACACCGAGCTGGAGGCGACCTCGTCGTTGCCCGGGTCGAACCACTGCACGTAGAGCCACGAGCCGCCTTCCGGTCCGGCGAGGCGCGAGAGCACCAGCGTCAGCACGGGACGGCCGGCCGCGACGTCGAGGCTCGACGTGGCGTCGAGCAGCGTCAGGTCCGGGCGCGGCGGCGGCTCGGGCACCGGCGGTAGATAGAGCGGTCTACACGCCGTAGCGACGAGCGCGAGCGTGACCGCAGCCAGCGCCAGGATCGGGCGCACCTCAGCTCCCCCCGAGGAGCAGCAGCGCCGCCGCCAGCGCCACCGGCGCCGTGTCGGCGCGGAGCACGCGCGGGCCCAGGCGCGCCGCACGCGCGCCCCGCGCGCGGAGCGCCATGACCTCGGCCTCGGTGAGGCCGCCCTCCGGGCCCGTCACGAAGGTCACGGCGGGAGCGGCGAGCAGCTCGTCCAGGTGCTCGGCCAGGCCCCTCTCCGCCGCCGGGTCGCCGACGACGACCTCGCCCTCCAACGGCAGGGCGGCCAGCGGCACCGGCTCCTCCACGGCAGGCACCACCGACCTGCCGCACTGGCGCGCCGCCTCCTGCGCCACGCGGCGGAGGCGGCCGAGCTTCACCGCCGAGACCTCGCGGGCCTCGCAGTTCGTGCTCACGAACAGGCGCACCCGCGCCACGCCCAGCTCCGTGGCGGGACGCACGACGTCGACCAGCTTGTCCCCCTTGAGGAGCGCCACGGCCAGCGTCACGGCCACGCGCGGCTCCGCCGCGGACTCCCTCGCGTCGCCGAGGTAGAGCAGCACGCGCTCGCGGTCCACGCTCGCCACGGTGCCGCGGGCGAACCGTCCCCGCCCGTCGAACGCCTCCACCTCCGCGCCGACGCGCAGCCTCAGCACGTCGCGCAGGTGGTGGGCCTCCGGCCCCCTCACCTCGACGCTGGGCGCGAGCCCGTCCACCAGCACGCGGTCCACGCGCTCCACGCGCGCCCCGGTGGTCGACCAGGCGCGCTGCACGTCGCGGGTCCGACCGGCGCTCACGCCGCGCCCTGCCTCACGGCCAGCAGGGACCACTCGCCGTCGCGCCGCGGCTCTGAGACGGACAGTCCAGCGCCCGCCGCGGCCGCGGCGACCAGGTCCTCGAGGCGTCCGAGGACGCCGGTGAGCAGCGCCGTGCCGCCGGGCAGGAGCCTGTGCGCGTAGGCGGGCATGAGGGACTCGTGCAGCTCGGCGTAGAGGTTCGCGACGATCACGTCGCAGCGGCCGGGCAGCCCCGCGGCCGGCTCGAACCTGCCGGCGTCTCCCAGGCCGTCGCTGGCCGCCGGGCTCGCCGGGACGCTCGTCTCCCCGGGCCGGGCTAGCGTGCCCACGGCGAACCTCGCCCGCGACCTGTTGCGACGCGCGTTCTCCCTGGCCACCGCCACGGCGTGGGGGTCCACGTCCACGCCGTACGACGCCTCGGCCCCCAGCAGGTCGGCGGCGATCGCGAGCAGGCCCGTGCCGGTCCCCACGTCGATCACGGTCCTGCCCGCGAGGTCGAGGTCCGCCAGCGCCTCCAGCGCCAGGCGCGTCGTCTCGTGGTGGCCGGTGCCGAAGGCCGAGCCGGGGTCGAGCCAGACGACCGCCTCACCGTCGGTCAGCGCCACGGAGCTGTGGCTCGGCGCCACGACCAGCGGACCCGCCCTGACGGGCGCCAGCGAGGCGCGGTACAGGGCCAGGTGGTCGACGGCGGGCACGTCCTCCCAGGTGCCGTCCAGCCCCGTGTCTACCTGTTCCCGGAAGTAGGCCACGACGCCCCCGCCCTCCACCTCGCTGAGGCCCAGGCAGCCGAGCTCCCAGAGGCGTGCGGCCTCGGGAGACTCCCCGGTGACGCCCTCGAGGCGGAACGCCTTCACTCCCTGGGCGGGGCGGGCCGTCCGCGGCCCGTGGGCCCGGCGGCCGCGCGAGCCACGTGCGGGTCGTCGGTGACGATGGTGAAGCCGAGGCGCTCGCCCTCGCGCAGGTAGAACTCCATGTCGGCGGTGCGCGTCCGTCCGCCCAGGCTGCGGCGGTCGTACTCCCTCGTGGCCGCGAGGATCATCGTCTCGGCCAGGCAAGCTGGCACGTGGCCGTCGCCGAAGCGCAGGTCGATGGCGGAGCGCATGCTCCCCGGCGGGCGCACGACCCCGCCCGGCACGACCTCGACGCCGGGCACCTCGCGCACGCTGGGGTGCACGTCGGCCGGTCGGCCCAGGTCGTAGACCCAGGCGCCGGGCTTCACGTGCTGCGGGTAGATGACCGGCCCGGGGTCGGACGTGGCCGTGAACACCAGGTCGGCCGTCGCTACCTCCTGCAGGTCGGTCGTGGGGACGAAGGCGGTTTGAGGGAACTTCGTCCTCAGCGTCGCCGCGCTGCGCGCGAGCCTCTCGCGGTCGCGACCCACGAGCACCACTCGGCCCACCTCCGGCGCGATCATCCGAGCCACGCCGAAGGCGACGACGCCGTTCGCGCCCACGACCGCGGCCGTGGACCGTCGCAGGCGCACGCCCTGCTCGGCGCAGCGCTTGAGCAGCCCGGGTACCGCGGCCCGCACCGTGGCCGCCGTGTAGGCGCCGCCGTTCGTCACCACGATCTGAGGCACCGCCTCCTGCACGGCGCGCCCCTTGTCGCCCACCGTCGACCAGAAGGCGCCCAGGCCGACGACCTCGGCGCCCAGCTCGTGCGCGAAACGCGCCCCCTGGACGGCCAGGCGCAGCGCGTCGTCGGGATGGCTGCGGAACTGGTCGGGGAGGACGGGCATGCCTATCAGCAGCACGCGCAGCGCCCGGCCGTCGGCGGTGACGACGCCGTCGATCACGCCAGTGAGCTGCGGACGCACCTGCAGGAAGAGCCTCTTCACCAGCTCGACGGGCAGTATGCCCGGCTTGACCGTCCGCTCCAGGACGTGCCTGAACCAGCGCAGGCTCGCGGGCTGCCAGACGTCGTCGAGGCTCAGGGGGTGGATCATGAACGCCGCCAGGGCCGTGCGGCCCATGCCGCGCACGGGCGCGCGGTCGCCGAGCCGTGGCTCGGTGCCGTCACGGATGCGCGAGAGGTGGGCCTTGTGACGCCAGCCCATGCAGGAGGCCACGAGCGCGGCGGCGAAAGCCACCTCCCACGACGCGGCGCCGGCCCAGGCAGCGGCGACCGCGGCGACCCCGAGCCCCAGCGTCGCCCACACCGTCGCCAGCGCCACGTACCCGGTCCAGCCCAGGACGGCGGCCCACACGACCACCGGCGTGGCGAGCAGCCACAACGGCGCGGCGCCCAGGGCGTACAGGCCGGCCAGTCCACCGAGCAGCACGGCGTTGCCGCGGCCGCGCGGCGCCACGGCTATGCCCGGCAGCGGCAGCGGGGCCAGGTGCCCCACGACGACACCCAGCAGGCCCGCGGCGGCCAGCGCCGCCACCAGCCCTCGCTCCGTGGCCGTCACGGCGAGCAGCCCCCCCGGCTCGAGCCCGGGCGGACCCGACAGAGAGCCCACGAACGCCAGGGCGGCGAGGAGCCAGCCCGCGACCACGCCGGCGGCCAGGCCCAGCATGCCCTTGAGGACGTCGAGCCCGAAGGCCGCCAGCGCGACGCCGCCGCCCACCAGACGGGTGACGTTCTCCACGCCGAGCAGGTGCGGGTTCACCTCGCGCGGCGCCCAGCCGGACACGCGCTCGACGAGCCGCGCCCCCAGGGGCAGCGAACCCGCGAGGAACGCCGTCAGGAACGCCATCGCCGCGGCTAGGGCGACTTCCATGGAGGGTAATTCTACGCCCCGGCCCGGTGGTACCATGCCGGACGTGGACAGCCGGACCCCCCCGCACAGCCTCGAGGCGGAGATGAGCGTCCTGGGGTCCATCCTCCTCGACAACGAGGTCTACGCCGCGCTGGAGGGGTCCCTCACCGAGAACCACTTCTACAAGGAGTCGCACCGCAAGATCTTCAGGGCCATGGAGCGCCTCCACCGGCGCGGCGAGCCCGTCGACCTCGTCACCCTCACCGAGGAGCTGCGCTCGGCGGGCGAGCTGGAGAGCGTGGGCAGCATCAACTACCTCATAGGCCTCGCCGACGGGGTGCCCACGGCCGCTTTCGCAGACAGCTACGCCCGCATCGTCACCGAGAAGGCCACGCTGCGCGAGCTCATCGCCGCCAGCGGCCGCATCATGCAGGCGGCCTACGACCAGGCGCTGCCCGTGGAGGACGTCCTCGACGAGGCCGAGAAGCGCATCTTCGAGCTGACCACCAAGAAGCGCCGCGCCAGCTTCGAGAACATGCACGCGCTGGTGAGCGCCACCTTCCAGCAGATCAACGACAGGTTCGTGAACCCCACGCCGGTCTCAGGCCTGCCGACCGGCTTCCACGACCTCGACCAGATGACGGCCGGGCTCCACCCGTCGACGCTCAACGTGCTGGCCGCGCGCCCGTCGATGGGCAAGACCGCCCTGGGCCTGAACATCGTCCTCCACGCCGCGCTCAAGGCCGAGGCGGCGGTGGGCATATTCTCGCTGGAGATGTCGGCCATACAGCTCGTGACGCGCATGCTCTGCTCCGAGGCGCGCGTGGACATGTCGCGGGTGCGCAACGGCCAGCTCACCGAGCGCGACTTCCAGCGCCTGGCCGACACGGCCGGGCGCATGTCCGAGGCGCGCATCTTCATAGACGACAACGCGGACATGTCGGTGATGGAGCTGCGCTCGCGCGCCCGGCGGCTGAAGCAAGAGCACGGCCTCGACATGCTGCTCATCGACTACCTGCAGCTCATGTCGGCCGGCGCCCGCGGCCAGGGCGAGAACAGGCAGCAGGAGATCTCGACGATCTCGCGCGGCCTCAAGGCGCTGGCGCGCGAGCTCGACATCCCCGTCCTCGTCCTCTCGCAGCTCTCGCGCGCCGTGGAGAGCCGCCCCAACAAGAGGCCGATGCTGTCGGACCTCCGCGAATCGGGCGCCATCGAGCAGGACGCCGACCTCGTCATGTTCATCTACCGCGACGAGTACTACGACCCGCACTCCGAGAAGCACGGCATCGCCGAGATCATCATCGGCAAGCAGCGCAACGGGCCCACCGGCTCGCTGGAGGTCCAGTTCCACAACGCCCACGTGCGGTTCAACGACCTGGCGAGGACGGGTTGACGCGCCGCGGGACCGCGACCGCGGTCGCCCTCGGGAGGCGAGGGCGTCCAGCGCTGCCGACCCCGGACCGGCTAGACCGACCGGTCTACTACATCGTCGCCGCGCCGTCGGCATCATGAGAAGGCCCGACTGCGTGGGTATTTTTCACGCGGGAAGATGAGTAACGCGTGATAGAGTCCTCCCGGTTTACGAGGAGGAGACGCCTATGTCCTCATTGCGCGAGCGCTTGTCGCGCTGGCTGAGTCCCAGGATCGAGGCCGTCGGGCTCGAGGTCGGGACTAGCGCGCTGAAGGTGGTGGAGCTGCGAGCAGGCACCCCGCCCTCGCTCAGCGCGCTGGCGTTGCGGCCCATGCCGCCCGGCCTCATCCAGGACGACCAGGTGACCGACGCCCAGGGCTTGGCCGAGGAGATCAAGGCCCTGTTCCACGACGCCGGCATCAGCCGGCGTTTCACGGTCACCGCGGTCAGCAACCGGCAGGCGATCACGAGGAACATCCACGTGCCGCGCATGACGGTCCAGGAGCTCGACGAGGCCATCAAGTGGGAGGCGGAGCGCTACATCCCCTTCCCCATCGACGAGGTCATGCTCGACTACTTCGTCCTCGACAACCCCGAGGACGTGGAGGAGGGCGGCCAGCTCGAGGTCGTCATCGCCGCGGCGCGGCTCGACGAGGTCACGCAGCAGGTCGAGTACCTCAAGCAGGCGGGCCTCGAGCCGTACGTCATAGACGTCAAGCCCTTCTCGCTGCTCCGCTCGCTGAAGGGCTCGCTGCTCGGCGAGCACCTCACGCGCACCACGCTGGCCGGCGACCTCTACACCGAGGCCAACGAGATCGGGGTGGTGCTGGAGATCGCCGCCTCCACCTCGACGGTCACGCTCGTGCGCGGCCAGCGGGTGCTCATGAACCGCAACATCAACGTCTCGGGCGACGACTTCACGGCCGCCATCCAGCGCGCCTTCGGGCTGGACTTCGACAGCGCCGAGGAGGTCAAGATCGAGTACGGCACCGCGACGATCCCCACCGAGGACGAGGAGGACCTGCTCAACTTCGACGCCAAGCGCGAGCAGTTCTCGCCCGGCCGCGTCTACGAGGCCCTGCGCCCCGTGCTCGTGGAGCTGACGACGGAGATACGGCGCTCGCTCGAGTTCTTCCGCGTGCAGAGCGGCGACGCGAACATCAGCCGCATGCTCGTCACGGGCGGCGGCGCCAAGCTGCGCGGGCTGCCCGAGGCGATAGGCGACGCGCTCGGCTTCCGCGTCGAGCTCGGCGACCCGTGGCTCACGATCAACGTGGACGAGAACCGCTTCGACTCGCAGTACCTCAAGAAGGTCGCGTCGGAGTTCGCGGTGCCTCTCGGCCTGGCCCTGCGGGGGGTGGCGGGCGTTGACTGACCTCGACCTACTCCTCCACGTCGACGGGTCCGGCACCGGGCGAGCGCAGCTCTGCAGGGGCGGCAAGCGATGATCAACATCAACCTCCTCCCCAAGAACCTCAGACGGGTGAGGGAGCCCGGCTACTGGCGCCTGCTCATAGTCGTGTTCCCGCTGCTCGTGCTCGGCGTGGCGGCGCTGCTGCAGTACTTCGCCAGCACCACCGAGGCGAACCTGCAGCGCGAGAAGCTGGCCCGGGAGGACCAGCTCGCCCTGCTGCAGCCCTTCCTGCGCGAGCAGCGCGACCTGCTGGCCCGCCAGCGGCAGCTCAACGAGCTCATCGCCGTCGCCCGCTCGGTGCGCGAGAACCGTATCGTCTGGACGGGTGAGATCGCCGGGCTGCTCGAGACGCTGCCAGCCCAGGGCGCCTCGGGCCGGCCGAACATAGACTTCAGGCAGCTCAACATGTCGGCCGTGGTGCCGCCGCGCGCCGACGCGAACCGTTACGAGGGGCGTCCCATCGTCGCCGAGATGAACATCAGCGGCACCGTGGTCTCAACCGAGGTCCTGGCCCAGTTCGTCCGCGCCCTCGAGAACTCCACCGACTACGGCGTCACGTTCCAGAACGCCCAGCGGCAGGCCGACACCGACCTCTACGACTACTCGCTCACGGTGGGCGCCATCGCGGAGGACCAGCAGTGAGGCTCGGCAACTTCAGCTTCAGCAAGCTGCGCCAACGGGACATCGCGATCATCACCATCGTCCTGTCGCTGGTGGCGGGCGCGCTCTGGTACTTCTACATGTACCGGCCCACCCAGGACAGGATCACGCAGCTCGAGACCGACATCTCGCAGCTCGACGTCGAGATCAGGCGCGGCGAGGACGCCAGGCGCAACCTGCCAGACCTGCGGCTGGCCGTGGCTCAGCTCGAGGAGGACAGGCGCGTGTTCCTCTCCGAGCTGCCGCGCGAGAGCGACATCTCGGGCCTCATCGACCAGCTCAGGATCTCCGCGGCCGGCTCCGACGTCACCGTCGAGAGCCTGAGCCAGGGCTCGGCCAGCGAGCAGATCCAGGACGTCCGCCCGATAGGCTTCAGCGTGCAGACCCAGGGCACCTACGGCGACACGATGCAGTTCCTCGCCAGCCTCGAGGGCCTGCAGCGTTTCACGAAGATCCGCAGCGTATCGCTCTCCCTCGACAACAACGCCTCCAGCGACCCGCTGCTCAACGCCTCCTACGACTTCACCGTCTACGTCTACACGGGCGACGACCCAGGGGAGCTGGAGTAGATGCGACTTTCCAGGACGGCCCGCTTCCTCATCGCCGCCCTCCTGATCGCGGCAGCGGCGTTCGTATGGGTCAACCTCTTCAACCAGACCCGCGTCACCGAGACGCCGGCGCTGGCGGGCGGCGAGCCCGCTCCCATCAACGTCGGCAACGGGGCGGCCCCCTCCCAGGCCGGCGCATCCGCCGAGGGCCAGGCGCCGGGAGCGGCGCAGGGACAGGCGCCCGCCGGCGCGCAGGGCGCAGAGGCGCAGGCTGGAGCCGCCGAGGGCGGCCAGGCGGCCGCGAGCCAGGAGGGCGCCGCACCGCTGGCGCCGCCGGTCGTCGTGGCCGAGGGCGCCCAGGTCGTGACGCGCGAGCTGGTCATCGACGAGCTGCCGTTCCTCGTCCTCGGCCCGCCCGAGCCGGGCGCCGCGGAGGCGGAGGCCGGCGGGCCCGGCGCGTCGCGCCCGCAGTCCACGCAGCGCGCGACCATCAACCCGTTCTCCCCCGTCGTGGTGCAGGCGCCCGCCGCCCCACGGCAGGAGGTGGCGTCCCCGCCGCCGGAGTCCACGCCGATCGTCGAGGTCGTCGCCGAGGCGCCGCCGCCCAGCCAGCCCGTGGCGCAGGCCGCGCCGCGGGCACCGGCGGAGCCCGTCAGGGCGCCGGCGCCGCGCACCGTCGCACCGGCCGGCCCCGTGAGCGCCGACCTCCCGCGGGCGCTGCCGGGCGGCGTGCTGCCCGCGACCCCGCAGCTCCTGCGCGACGCCCGCAGCCAGCCCACGGTGGTCGAGCCCGAGGCGCCGGCGGCCGGAGACCTCGCCGCCCTGCGCGAGCCCACGGACCAGACCGGGCCTGACGTGCTCGGCCCCGGCGGCGTGGCCGTCGAGGAGACCCCGGCACCCGACCTCGGTGAGCTGGCCGCCCTGCGCGAGCCGGGCGAGGCCGGGGAGGGAGTGGACGTGACGCCGGTCGACGTCGCGCCGCAGGCCGCGGCCGCCGCGGTGCCCGACCCGCTCGGACCGGGCAGGCCGCTGGCGCAGCCCGCCCAGGCGGAGACCCCGGCGTCGAACGCGCTGCCCCTGGTCGTGGGCGCCGACCCGCTCAGCCGCTACCTGCGCGACAACGACGTGCGCTTCACGGGCACGGTGCTCGGACCCCTGAGCGTCGGCGTCTTCCGCTCCGCCGTGTACGCCGCTCCCGTCGTGCTCACGCTCGGACAGACGCTGCCGGACACGGACATCATCCTCTCCGACCTGCGTGGCTACGAGGCCCGCTTCACGCAGGGAGACAGGACCCAGACCCTCTCGCTGGACCTCAGGCGGTGATCATGAAGCGAACCCTCACCCTCCTCACGCTCCTCGCCCTGCTCGGGGCGGCCATGGCTCAGCGGGCCATAGCGCCCCTGCCCGACGACCCGAGGTACGACCAGCCGGTCGAGTTCGTGACGGGCGCGTCGGGCGAGTCGCTGCGCGCGATGGTCCTGGGCCTGGCCCGCTCCATCGGCCTCACCGCCGTCGTCGACGACGTGCCGGACAAGGTCATCATCTACGACATCGGCGACCCGAAGCCGTTCCGGCAGGTGTGGGACCTCGTGCTCACCCTCAACGACCTCGACTACGTGCTGCTCGACAACGACCTGGTGGTCGTGGGCACGCCGGAGTCCGTCGCGCGGCTGCGCACCGGCGAGCCGGTCGCCGCGGCCGCTCCCGAGGCGGAGCCGGTCGAGCAGCGCTTCTACCGCGTGAACACCGACGCCCAGCAGGTCGTCGACGTGCTCAGGCGCGTCCTCCCCGGCGTGCAGGTGGAGGCCCTGCCGGGCAACACCGTCGTCGTCACCGGCACCGCTGCCCAGCACGACCAGGTCGTGACGATGCTCGACCAGTTCGACAGGGCGCCGGAGCAGGTGGCCCTGGAGCAGCGGACCTACTTCCTCTCGAACGCCGACGCCACCCAGCTCGCCGGCGTGCTCCAGCAGACGGGCCTGCTCGTTTCGGGCGGCGCCGAGGGCCAGAGCTCCCGGCTCGAGGACTTCTCGGTCGTGGCCGAGCCGCGCACGAACAGCCTCATCGTCACGGGCCCGGCCAACGTGCAGGCGCGCCTCGCGCAGCTCATCCCCGAGCTCGACCAGCCGCAGCGCCAGGTGAACATCCAGGTGCGCATCCAGGAGGTCCAGCGCTCCTTCGCGCAGGACTTCGGCCTCGACTTCAGCGGCGCCTTCGGCCAGATGCAGGCGAGCATCCTCGACACCGGCCTGTCGTTCATCTTCGACATGGCCTCCGCCGTCTCGAGCTTCAACATCATGGCCGTGCTCGACGCCCTCGAGTCGCAGGGCCTGTCGCGGCGCGTCGACGACGCGAACCTCACCCTGCTCGACAAGCAGACGGGCACGCTCATCTCGGGCGGCAACGCGCGCATCCTCCTCCCCAACGCGGCCGGCGAGGCCGTCCTCGAGGAGGTCGAGTACGGCGTCCAGATCACGCTCACGCCGCTCATAGGCGCCGACGGACGCATCACCATCGAGGTCAACGCCGAGATCTCCGACCTCCTGCCGCCGCCCACGCCCGACGTCGTGCTGCACACCTCGACGCGGCGCGTGTCCACGACGATCACGCTCGAGCCCGGCCAGACGGTGCTGCTCGGCGGCCTGCTGCAGGACGAGATCGTCATCGAGAAGAAGCGCCTGCCGGTCCTCGGTGCGATCCCCGTGATCGGCGAGCTCTTCGGCACGACCGGCACCGAGGAGACCTCCGGCGAGCTGCTCCTGATCGTCACCGCCGACGTCATCGAGTGACCCGAACGCCGCGAACGCGGCACACCGCGAGGAGTCCAGCGCCCCGCCCGGCCAGCCGCCGGGCGGGGTCCTCTTTGTCCGTCTACGACGCAACTTGGGCCGTGCTACGCTGCCAGGATGCTGAGGTACCTCTCCGCCGGAGAGTCCCACGGGCCAGCCCTCACGGTGGTGGTCGACGGCGTGCCCGCCGGCCTCGAGCTGGTGGCCGGCGAGCACATAGACCCCTGGCTCAGGCGGCGGCAGGGCGGCTACGGGCGCGGCCAGCGCATGGTCATCGAGTCCGACTCCGCCACGCTGCTAGGCGGCGTGCGCGCGGGACGCACCACCGGCGCGCCCATAGCCATCGCGATCGCGAACCGCGACAACGCCAACTGGCGCGAGGTCATGGACCCCCAGCCGGGCAACGAGCCGCGCAAGCGCGCCCTCACCGAGCCGCGACCGGGCCACGCCGACCTGGCCGGCGGCATCAAGTACGGCCACAAGGACCTGCGCGACGTCCTCGAGCGCGCCTCGGCGCGTGAGACGGCCAGCCGCGTGGCGGCCGGCGCCGTGGCCCTGCGCCTCCTGGCCGTCGCGGGCGTGGAGGGCTGCGCCCGCGTCGTGAGCCTCGGCGGCATCCCCTGCGACGGCGGCATGGACTGGTCGCGGGTGGCGGAGCTGGACGAGAGCCCCCTGCGCACGTTCGACCGCGCGGCCGAGGAGGAGATCATGGCCCGCATCGACGCCGCCAAGGAGACCGGTGACACGCTCGGCGGCGTCGTCGAGGCCCGCTTCAGGGGCGTGCCCGTGGGCCTGGGGTCCTACGCGCAGTGGGACCGCAAGCTCGACGGCCGGCTGGCCCAGGCCGTGATGAGCGTCCCGGCCATGAAGGCGTGCGAGATCGGCGACGGTTGGCGCGGCGCGACGCTGCCTGGCAGCGAGGTGCACGACGCGATCGTGGACAGGCGCGACGGGCGCTACGTCAGGGAGACGAACCGCGCCGGCGGCGTCGAGGGCGGCGTCACGAACGGCGAGGACGTCGTGGTCAGGGCGGCCATGAAGCCCATCGCCACGCTGATGCGTCCCCTGCCGACGGTCGACGTCGTCAGCCACGCCGCCGCCGACGCCGCCCGCGAGCGCTCCGACGTGACGGCGGTGCCCGCGGCGTCGGTGGTCGTACTGGCGATGGCCGCCCTGGTCCTGGCCGACGCGCTGCTGGAGAAGTTCGGGGGCGACACGGTGCGCGAGCTGCAGGAGCGCGTCCTCTCCCACCGCGACTACGCCGCGGCCTACTGATGGCCAGGCCCTCCGCCAGGCGGTTCCTCCCGCCGGAGCGGGTCGTCACCTGGCTCGCCATGGCGGGCTTCATGGGCACGGGCAAGAGCCGCATCGGCTGGGAGCTGTCGCGGCGCCTGCAGCTCACCTTCGTCGACACCGACCGCGTCATCGAGCGCGTGAGCTGCATGCGCATCACCGATATCTTCGAGCTCTACGGCGAGGAGGTGTTCCGCGACTACGAGACCGAGGTCGTCAAGCGCTGCGTGAGGCTCGACGAGGTCGTGGTCTCCACGGGCGGCGGCACCGTGGTGCGGCCCGAGAACAGGGCGCTGCTCAAGGAGCGGGGGCCCGTGGTCGTGCTCACGGCCAGCCCCGAGACCGTGTACAGGCGCACGCGGCGGCACCGCCGGCCGATGCTCGAGTCAGGCGACCCGCTGGAGCGCATCGCCACGCTGATGGAGAGCCGCCGTGCCGCCTACGACGAGGTCGCGACGTTCCAGGTCTCGACTGACGGCCGCGGCTCCGCCGACGTCGTCGAGGAGATCGTGCAGCGCCTCAAGCGGTGGGTCGAGGAGACCGGCGCGGGGGGCAGGGCGTGAGCGGGCGGGCAGCGCCCCGGGCCGTCGGCGCCGGAGCCTCGTCGGCCGGCCGAGGGCGGACCGTCACCGTGGACCTCTCCCCTCCCTACGAGGTGGTCGTCGCCCCCGGCCTGCTGGGCGACGTCGGGGCGCGCCTGGCCGAGGCGTCGGTGGCGGTCGTGAGCGACGACACCGTGTGGGACCTGCACGGGCGCGGCCTGGCCGAGCGCCTGGCCGGCAGCGGCAAGCGCGTGAGCGCCGTGACGGTCCCCCCGGGCGAGGCCAGCAAGGACCTGGCCACGCTCGGGCGCGTCCTGCGCGAGCTGGCGGCGGCGGGCCTGGGGCGGGACGGCGCCGTCCTGGCGCTGGGCGGCGGCGTGGTGGGCGACCTCGCCGGCTTCGCGGCCGCCTCGTACCTGCGCGGCGTCGCCCTCTACCAGCTCCCCACCAGCCTGCTGGCCATGGTCGACGCCTCCATAGGCGGCAAGACGGGCGTGGACCTGCCCGAGGGCAAGAACCTCGTCGGCGCGTTCTGGCAGCCGCGGGCCGTGCTGGCGGACGTGGACACGCTCGCCACGCTGCCGGCGCGCGAGCTGCGACAGGGAACGGCCGAGGTCGTGAAGACCGGGCTCATAGGCGACCCGGGCCTCGTCGACCTGGCCGAGCGCCTGCTGGTGCCCGCGGCCGTCGGCGAGGGGCGGGCGCCCACCGACGCGCTGGTCGAGGTCGTGGGGCGCGCCGCGGCGGTGAAGGCCAGGGTGGTCGCCGCTGACCCGCTCGAGGCCGGCGTGAGGGCCCACCTGAACCTCGGGCACACCCTGGCCCACGCGCTCGAGGCCGCCTCCGGCCTCGCCTTGAGCCACGGCGACGCCGTGCTCTACGGTCTCGTCTACGCCGCCGCCCTCGGCCGCTCCCGCGGCCTGGCCGACGAGGTGGACCGCCTCGCCGGCCTGGTCGCGCGCCTGCGGCCAGACCCCCTGCCGGACCTGCGCTTCGAGGCGCTGGTACCGTTCATGGCGCGCGACAAGAAGGCCCGTGGTGGCCGCCCGCGCTTCGTGCTGCTGGCCGAACCGGGTCGCCCCGTCGTCGTCGACGACGTGGGCGAGGACGAGCTGCTGTCGGCCTGGCGCGCGCTCGAGGAGCTGGTGCGATGATCCTCGTCCTCAACGGCCCCAACCTGAACCTCCTGGGACGGCGCGAGCCGCACGTCTACGGAACCACGACCCTCGACGACGTGCGCGCCGAGCTCGAGGGCCTGGCCGCTCAGCTGGGCACGACGGTCGACCTGCGGCAGAGCAACCACGAGGGCCAGCTCATCGACTGGCTCCACGGCGCGGCGGACGAGGGCGCGCGCGGCGTCGTCATCAACCCCGGCGGCTTCAGCCACACCAGCGTCGCGCTCCGCGACGCGATCGCGGCCATCGACCTGCCGGTCGTGGAGGTGCACCTCTCGAACGTGCACGCCCGCGAGGAGTTCCGCCACCGCTGCCTCACGGCCGGCGCCTGCGTCGGCACGATCGCCGGCCTAGGCGTCGCCGGCTACGGCCTGGCGCTCCGCTACTTGGTCGCGAGGGGCTAGCGCGCCTCAGCCGCGCAGGAAGCCCGTGGGCGTCTCGCCGACGGGCGGGAGGTCCGCGAGCGAGGCGAGCCCGAAGTCGAGGAGGAACCTCTCGGTCGTGCCGTAGAGCAGCGGTTTGCCCACCACGTCCTTCTGCCCCACGACCTTGACGAGACCGCGCTCCTGCAGGGTCTCGAGCGTGGACGTGCACGAGGCGCCGCGGGCCGCCTCCAGCTCGCCGCGCGTGATGGGCTGGTGGTAGGCGATGAGCGCCAGCGTCTCCAACGCCGCCGAGCTCAGCGGCGGCAGCGGCGGCGGGGACAGCAGCGTCGCCAGGGCCGGCACCAGACGCGGCGCCACGACGAGGCGGTAGCCGCCGGCCACGTGCTCGACCTCGATGCCCAGCCCCTGGGACCGCAGCACCTCGTGGAGGGACGCGACCTCCCGCGCCACGGCCTCCTCGCTCACGCCCAGCAGGCCCGTGAGCTCCTTGGTCGAGAGCGGGCGCTCCGCGGCCAGCAGGGCCGCGCACAGGAGGGCCCTGACCTCGCGCCTGGCGCCGTCCTCGGCGACGCTCGCAGGGTCCACGGTGGCCACGGGCACGGGTCATGCTCCCAAGGACCACGAGGCGGTGTCAAGGCCGTCACGGGACCTTCCACTCCAGTACACGCGGCTCGGGCTCGAGCACGAGGACGGCGCCGGCCTCCGCCCGCGATCGCCCAGCTGCTGCCACGGCGGCCAGCCTGTAGACGGGAGGGTCGGTGCCGGGGTCACGCGTTAGGACGACGGTGGCCTCCACGCCCTCTTCCTCCCACGGACCGAGCTCGGCGGGCAGCGCGCCGCTACTACCGATCGACTGGGCCTCGTCCAGGCCGAGGACCAGCGCCGCCCTGGCCGCCGACCTCGCGACGGCGGCCCCGGACGCCGAGCGCGCCGCCAGCGTCGACAGGCCCGCCTCGAGGCTCATGGCGACGGCGACGACACCCACCGCGAGCAGCACGAGCAGTACGGCGACGAGCACGAAGCCGCCGACGGGCGCTGGGGTCGGCGCCCGCCTCACGGCGCCACCTCCACGGTCGGCCGGGCGCCCAGGAGCACGACGGCGACACGCTGCTCCCCGCCCGGCGCCGCGAGCCGCAGCACGACGGCCCGCGCCTCGGGGAACGACGTGCCGGGCGCCGGCGCACGCAGCAGGCCCGCGCCGTCGACGACTCCCTCGACCGCCAGCTCGGCGACCCCCTCGACGAGCGGCTGCCTGCTGCCGGCGCCGCTGGCGCGGTAGAGCTGGGGCGTACCGCGGGAGTCCACCCCGGCCTCGAAGGTCAGCCGCCTGTCGACCGCCGGGCCGGAGAGGCGGTCGTCGACGAACGCCACGTCCAGCTCGTGACCGGCGGGGGACGAGCGCACGACGAGCGCGGGCGAGGCGACAGGGGCGGCCAGGCCGTAAGGCTCGTGCCCCGCCAGACCCACCTCCTCTTCCAGCAGCTCGGCCGCGAGGTCGAGGGCGCGCCAGGGCAGCGTGGCGCGCTCCTCGGCGTCACCGGCGGCCCTGGCCGAGCCCAGCACGCCACCCACGGCGGCGAGCAGCAGCGACGCCACGGCCAGCGCCACCAGCGCCTCGACCAGCGTGAGCCCGACCGAGCCTCGACCCCCGCGCCGCCCCACGCGCGCCGCTCCCGCGACACCGCGCCGCGGTGCGCGTCCGCCGCCGGGCAGGTGGGAGCGGGGCGGCCTCACGGGGCGCCTCCCACCGGCGGGGGCGCGACGCCGGCCAGCACGGCCTCGCGCGGACCCGGGCCCACCACGGTGAGCGCCCGCCCGTCCTGCGCCGCCACGGTGACCGCGTAGAGCGGCACGCGGCAGCCGGCGCCGACGCAGCGAGCCTCGACGCGGCATGACGCCACCGCCGGCCACCGGCCGGCCACCAGGCAGGGCCCGCCGTCGCCTCCCACGGCCGTCCTGAGGCGCGCCTCGGCCTCGGCGGCCGCGGCGAGCTGCTCCGTGACCCGCGCGGCTCGGGACGCCCGCAGCGAGGACGCCTGCAGGGCGAGCAGTGCGGCCGCGACGACGGTCAGTACGCCCAGGGCCACGAGGACCTCGACGAGCCCCAGACCGGCGGACCTGTGCCCCCTCACGGACCCGCCTCCACGCGCACGCGTCCCAGGCTGGAGACGATCACGGAGGCGGCGCCGCGGGGCCCGCGCAGCACCACGGTGCCGCTCACGACCCCGCCACCGCCGCAGGCGCGGCCGGAGCCCGAGGGCAGCCAGTAGAGGCCACCAGACCACAGGCCCTGGACGACGTCGACGCCTGGAAAGTCGCGGAGCCGTACGGCGGCCAGCGCCTCGCCGGCGCCGCAGCCGCCCTCCCCTGCCGCGACGCGGCCGGCGGCGAAGCCGGCGCCGCCCGGCAGCTCGACGACGGCGACCGGCGCGCCGCTCCACATGGCCAGGACACGGGCCTGCACGAACAGGGACCGCACGGCGCGCGCCGCGCGACCCTCCGGAGACGGCCGCGCCGACGCGAGGCCGAGCGAGGCCGCGACGCCGAGGACGGCGAGGACCACGAGGACCTCTGCAAGTGTGAACCCGCTGACGCCACGGCTGTTCATGCCGCCAGGCTAGTGAGGGCCGTGAGGCCGGGCGTCAGGCGGCTGGGCTCCCACCGTGCGGGGTTCGGCCCGGGCCGGTCCACGCCGGGCACGAACCCGGGACCGCAGGGCCTCAGCGCGCTGGTGGCGAGGAACGCCTCTTGCGGGCCCCACGAACCCGGGACCGCAGGGCCTCAGCCCCTCCGCAGCAGCCCCAGCTCGTTGGCCCTCTTGACGGCGGTGAGCCTGTCGCGCACGTCGAGCTTGGCGAACACGCGCTCGAGGTGGTCCTTGACGGTCTCGGGGCTCACGCCCATGGCCTTCGCGATGGCCTTGTTGCTGTAGCCCTGGCCGAGCAGCGCCAGCGCCTCCGCCTCGCGGGGGGTCAGCTCGGGCAGCGCCACGTGCGGCATCCAGTCGTGGTCCGGCTCCTCCACCACGCGCCGCAGCGTGCGCGCCAGCTCCTTGGGCGCGGTCTCCTTCGACAGGAACGCCCTCGCGCCCGCCTTCCTGGCGGCGCTCACCACGCCGGGCTCGTCGTGCGTGGTCAGCATCACGACCACCGGGCCGTCCGGCCCCTCCGTGAGGCGCGCGCAGGCCTCGATGCCGTCGCTGCCGGGCATGCGGACGTCCATGACGACCAGCTCGGCCCCGGCGCTCCTGGCGAGCTGCACCGCCTGCTCCCCGTCGCCGGCCTCGCCCACGACCTCGAACCCCTCCGCCGTGAGCGCCAGCGAGAGACCCAGGCGGAAGAGCGGATGGTCGTCGACGACGAGGACCCTCACGCCGCGCCCGCGACCGTCGCCTGCCTTCATGCGCCCACCTCCCTCACGACGGCCCCAGGTAGGCCAGCAGGGCCGTGCCGCGCGGACCCGATGACTCGGCCACCAGGCGCCCACCGTGCGCCTCCAGCACGCGCCTGGCGATGAAGAGCCCGAGCCCGCCGGCGCCGGCGGCGTAGCGCTTGCCCGCGATGTTCACGCCCTGGTCGTTGAAGGGCTGGGCCAGCTCGTCGAGCGGCGCGCCCAGGCCGGGCCCGTCGTCGGCGATGCGCACGAGGCCGGGGAACACCTCGATGCGGATCGTGCTCGCCGCGTACCTGACGGCGTTCGACACGAGGTTGTAGAGGGCCCTCTCGACCTCGCGCCTGTCCACGTTCGCGCGCGCCTCGCCCGTCACCTCCACGGCCACCCCGCGCTCGCCGGCGAGGGGGGCGAGGCGGTCGACGAGGAGCTCCATCAGGGCCCTGAGGTCCACCTCCTCGCGCGCCAGCGGGACCTCCGGCCGCTCGAGGCGGTGGGCGTCGACCATCTTCTGCACCAGCTCGATGAGCGCCTGCAGCTCGAGGGCGGTACGGCGCATGACCTCCACCCGCTGCTCTCGGCCCAGCCCGTCCTCGTCCCTCACGACGCTCAGCAGGTTCGCGGCGGCCACGAGCGGCGTCTTGAGGTCGTGCATCAGCGCCGCCGAGAACGCCGCGCGCCGGCTCTGCTCGCGGGCGACCTCGTCGAGGAGCTCGTTGAACGACTCGACCAGCGCCCTGACCTCCTTGGGCTCGTCCGGCCGCATCGCCAGGCGCTCGCCGGCGAGCTGGCCGCTGGCCAGCTTCATGCTGCCGAGGTCGCGGTTGAGGCGCAGCAGCGGCCCTAGCAGCTGCCCGGAGGCGAGGTAGCCGATGAGCGTGGCCAAGAGGACGAACGCGGCGAGCCAGGCGAGGACGGTCACGACCTCGCCCGTGGCCAGCGCGCCGGAGCGGCGGTAGGCCGGGAAGACCGTCACGACCACCATGACGAGGCTGGGCAGCAGCGCCAGCAGCGCGATCACGAGGGCTAGCTGCGTGCGCAGGCTCAGGGAGCCGGGTCGCGCCGCCTCGCGGGCGGCCGCCGCGGCGCCCTTCGCCCCGGCGCGCACGCCGCCGAGAGTGGTCGGCCCCCGCGCCGCCAAGCCCTACTCCTCGGCGCCCAGCACCGCCAGGAACGCCTCCTGGGGGACCTCGACGGTGCCGAGCTGCTTCATCCTGGCTTTCCCCTTCTTCTGCTTCTCCAGGAGCTTCTTCTTGCGCGTGATGTCGCCACCGTAGCACTTGGCCAGCACGTCCTTGCGGAAGGCCTTCACTGTGGCCCGCGCGACGATCTTGCCGCCTATGGCCGCCTGCACGGGGATCGCGAACATCTGGCGCGGGATCACCTCGGCCATGCGGTCCACGACCCTGCGGCCCACCTCGTAGGCCTTGTCGCGGTGCACGATCACGGAGAGCGCGTCGACCTTCTCCTCGTTGACGAGCACGTCGAGCCTGACGAGGTCGCCTGGCCGGTAGTCGGTGAACCTGTAGTCCATCGAGGCGTAGCCGCGCGAGAGCGACTTCAGGCGGTCGTGGAAGTCGTAGAGGATCTCGCCGAAGGGGACCGCGTAGCGCAGCTCGACGCGCCGGCCGTGGTAGACCATGTCCCTCATCTCGCCCCGCCTCTCCTGGAGCAGGCCCATGGCGGCGCCCACGTACTCCTCCGGCAGGAACACCGAGAGGTCGACCCACGGCTCGGCGATCTCGACGGTACGGTCCGGCGAGGGCAGCTCGGCAGGGTTCTGCACCTCGACCTCCTTGCCGTCCGTGGTCCTCACGCGGTAGACGACGGCCGGCGCGGTGGCGATGAGCGAGAGGTCGAACTCGCGCTCCAGCCTCGCCTGGACGATGTCGGCGTGCAGCAGGCCGAGGAAGCCGCAGCGGAACCCGAAGCCGAGCGCCTCGGAGGTCTCCGGCTCGAAGCTGAAGGCGGCGTCGTTGAGGCGCAGCTTCTCCAGCGCCTCGCGCAGGCGCGGGTAGTCCTCGGTGTCCGTCGGGTAGAGGCCGCTGAACACGACGGGCGTGGCGGGCTTGAAGCCCGGCACGGGCGCGGCGGTGGGGCGCTCGGCCGACGTGACGGTGTCGCCGATCTGGGTGTCGGCGATGTCCTTGATGCCGGCGGTGAACCAGCCCACGTGACCCACGCCCAGCGCCTCGATGACGGTGGGCTGCGGGCTGAACACGCCGACGTTGTCGACCTCGAACTCCTTGCCCGTCGACATCACCTTGACCCTGTCGCCCTTCTGGACGCTGCCGTCGAAGACCCTGACGAAGGCGATCACGCCCTGGTAGGCGTCGTACACGGCGTCGAAGATCAGCGCCCGCAGCGGTCCCGCGCGGTCGCCGCGCGGCGGCGGGAGGTGCGCGACGATGCCCTCCAGCACGGCCTTGACGTTCTCCCCAGTCTTGGCCGACACGGGCACGGCGTGGTCGGCGGGCACACCCACGAGCTCCTCCAGCTCGGTCTTGGCGCGCTCCACGTCGGCGGCGGGGAGGTCGATCTTGTTGATCACCGGCAGGACCTCGAGGCCGTTGTCTATGGCCAGGTAGGCGTTCTGAATCGTCTGGGCCTCGACGCCCTGGGAGGCGTCGACGACCAGCAGGACGCCCTCGCAGGCGCGCAGGGCGCGCGAGACCTCGTAGCTGAAGTCCACGTGGCCCGGTGTGTCGATGAGGTTGAAGAGGTACGTCTGGCCGTCGTCCGCGGTGTAGAAGACGCGCGTGGGCGTGGCCTTGATCGTGATCCCGCGCTCGCGCTCCAGCTCGAGCGTGTCGAGCATCTGGTCGCGGCGCTCGCGCGGCGCCACGCTCTCGGTGAGCTCGAGGATCCTGTCGGCGAGCGTCGACTTGCCGTGGTCCACGTGCGCGATGATCGAGAAGTTCCTGATGTGGTGCTCCATGTCGCCGATGGACCAGTGTAGCCCGCGAGGGTGAGCCGGAAGTGCCGTGGGGATGGGCTCTGCCGGCGTCCGGCCCGCTCCATGGCTCAGCCCCCGTCGCCGCGCCTCGCGGCGAAGAAGCGCCGGAGCAGCCTGGCGCTCTCCTTGGCCAGGAGGCCGCCCTCCACCTCCGGCAGGCGCTCGAAGGCGCCGGCGCGCAGGTCCACGACGCCACCCAACGCGCCCTCGCGCAGGTTCTCCGCCCCGTAGACGACGCGGGCGACGCGCGTCTGCAGCACCGCGCCGAAGCACATGGGGCACGGCTCGAGGGTCACGTAGAGGGTGCAGCCCTCCAGGCGGAGGTCGCCAGAGGCCCGAGCGGCCGCGCGCAGCGCGAGGACCTCGGCGTGGGCGCTGGGGTCGCCGCCCGCCTCCGTCCCGTTGCGGGCGGCGGCCAGCAGCTCGCCGTCCCTGACGACTGCCGCGCCCACGGGCACCTCGCCCCCCTCCGCCGCCCGCGCGGCCTCGCGCAGCGCCAGGCGCATCCAGTCAACGTCTCGCTTCGCCTCCGGGTCCGCGACGGCCGGCGACGCCGCGAGGCCCTCGACCCAGAACACCTCGCCGTCGGCGGCGAGGACCCTCAGGGCGTCGCGGGCCTCCCGGGGGACCTTGAGGTCCACGAGGAGGTCGGAGAGCAGCTTGGCGCCGGCGGGCAGACGGATGCGGTCACCGCGGCGGCGCGTCCTCAGCACCAGCGCGCCGCCGTGCTCCCGCGCCAGCGCGGCCAGCGCCTCGGCGCGCGGACGCGGCTCCAGCGCCCTGTCCTCGCCGCCGAGGGCCGCTCGCATCTCCGCCAGGTCCCTCACGGTCACCGGCTCGGCGGCGGCCCGCCAGGCGCTCCCGGCGACGACCTCGAGCCGGCCGTACGCGAGCCGCAGCACCTTGCCGCCCCCTACGTCGCGGCGCCACGGCGGCGCACCGCCCGCTGCGGCCCTGGCGGCGGCCTCCCTGGCCTCCTCGACGACGTCGTGGCTCGGCACGGCCCCGGCGGTCTCCAGCAGGACCGCCAGGGCCGCGCGCTGCAGGCCCGGCCTCTCGCGGGCGAGGGCCTTCGCGCTGATGCTCGTCCGGCCCAGCCGCGACGCGGCCACGGACCGCAGGGCGTCGCGGGCGTCGGCGATGCCGGCCGCGGTCCGGGCCAGACCGGCGGCGGCGCGGGGGTAGCGCCGGGTCAGCACGGGCATCACCTCGTGCCTCAGCCAGGCGCGCTCCTGGCCGACCACGTCCAGGTTCGTCTCGTCCTCCCGCCACGGCTGGCCGAGGGCGACGAGGTACTCCCGCAGCTCGGCCCGGCTCGCCTCGAGCAGCGGCCGCACGACGAGGCCGCGGCGCCGCGGCATCCCGGCCGGGAAGGCCGCGCCGCGCAGGGCCTGGCGCAGGAAGGTCTCCGCCTGGTCGTCGCGGGTGTGCGCCACGACGATGCCGTCGGCGCCCAGGTCCCTGGCTGCCCTGTGGAGGAACTCGTAGCGCACCCGCCTGGCGGCGTCCTCCAGGTTCCAGCCCCGCCGCCCGGCCACGGACGACACGTCGACAGAGGTGGACGCCAGGCGCACGCCCAGCGAGGCGCACAGCTCGGCCACGAAGCGCGCGTCCTCCGTCGACGCCGGCCGCAGCCCGTGGTCCACGTGGCCCGCCACGACGTCGCGTCCCGCCGCGAGCAGCAGGCGGAGCGCCGCCACCGAGTCGGACCCGCCTGACAACGCCACGAGCCACCGCCTGCCGCCCGGCATGAGCTCGTCCAGCGCGGCCGTGATCAGCTCGACCAGGGACACGCGAGAACGATAGCGCGGGTCGCCGGGCCGCCCCCGCGCCCACGACGTAAGCTCGGCCCATGACCGTCACCCTCGTCGTGCTCGACTCCGTGGGCGTGGGCGCGCTGCCCGACGCCGACGGCTTCGGCGACCCGGACCGCGGCGGCGACGCCGGCGCGCACACCCTCGACCACGTGGTGCGGGGCGCCGGCGTCGCCCTGCCGAACCTCACCGCCATGGGCCTCGGGAACGTGACCGGTGTTAGCTCGCTGCCGGCCGTGCCCGAGCCGCTGGCCTCGTTCGGGCGTCTGCGCGAGGTGTCGCCGGGGAAGGACACGACGACGGGTCACTGGGAGTTCATGGGCGTCGTGCTGCAGCACCCGTTCAAGACCTACGAGCGCTTCCCGGACGAGGTCATGAGGGCGTTCGACGCGATCACGGGCCGCGGGCACCTGGGCAACAGGCCGGCCTCAGGTACCGCCATCATCGCCGAGCTGGGCGAGGAGCACCTGCGCACCGGCTTCCCCATCGTGTACACCAGCGCCGACAGCGTGTTCCAGGTGGCAGCGCACGTGGACGTCGTGCCGCTGCCCACGCTCTACGCCTGGTGCGAGGCGGCCCGGCGCGTCCTCGTGGGCGAGCACGCCGTGGCTCGGGTCATCGCACGGCCGTTCGAGGGCGCTCCCGGCGCATTCGTCCGCCGCGGCGGCGACAGGCGCGACTTCTCCGTCGCGCCCGAGGCGCCCACGGTCCTCGACGCGCTCAAGGCGGCCGGTCGCGAGGTCGTGGGCGTCGGCAAGATCCCCGACATCTACGCGCACCGCGGCTTCACGCGCGAGGTGAAGGCCGGCACGAACCGCGAGGGCGTCGACGCCACGTTGAGGCTCATGGGCGCGGGCGTCGACGGACTGATCATGACGAACCTCGTGGAGTTCGACTCAGTCTACGGCCACAGGCGCGACGTGGCCGGGTACGCGCGGGCGCTGCGCGAGTTCGACGAGCGCCTGCCCGAGCTGCTGGCCGCCGTGGGGCCGGGCGACGTGCTGATGCTGGTGAGCGACCACGGCAACGACCCGACCTGGCACGGCAGCGACCACACCCGCGAGCACGGCCTCCTCCTCGCCCACGCGCCCGGCGTGCCCGGTCGCGACCTGGGCACGCGCCAGACCTTCGCCGACGTGGGCGCCACGGTCGCCGACCTGCTGGGCGAGGCGTGGGCGGGCCCCGGCCACAGCTTCGCCGACGCGCTGCGTTGAGGCAGCGCGCGGCCGGGCCGTAGCGCCGGCGCTGCGGCGACGAGCGTCCCGGCGGCCCCCTCGAGGTGGTGCGCAGCGGCGGGGCGCAGACGAGGAGAGGCGCGCCCCGCGGGACGCGCCTCCCTCTCGACAGATAGGGCCGTTCGGCCCGTCGCCGACGCGGCCTTCTCGGCCGCGCCCGCGCCTCACTCGGTGACGAGCTCGACCAGCGCCTCCTGGACGCCGTCGCCGCGGCGGTGCGTGAGCTTGAGCACGCGGGTGTAGCCGCCGGGGCGCTGGGCGTAACGGGGGGCGATCTCGTTCATCAGCTTGCGCTGGACGTCGCGGTCGTGGATCTCGCGGGCGATGAGCCTGCGGGCGTGCAGGTCGCCGCCGCGGGCCGTGGTGATGAGCTTCTCGACGTATGGCTGCAGGCTCTTGGCCTTGGCCAGCGTGGTCTTGATGCGCCCGTGGCGCAGCAGCGCCGTCGCCTGGCTGCGGGCCAGGGCGACGCGGTGGCTGCTCGACCGGCTCAGCTTGCGGCCGCTTGAGAGGTGACGCATGCTCTACTCCTTGAGCTTCAGGCCCTTGGCGGCCAGCCGCTCCTTGATCTCCTCGAGCGACTTCTCGCCCACGCCTCCGACCTTCTTGAGGTCGCGCTCGGAGAGCGCCAGGAGGGCGTTGACCGAGTCTATGCCCTCCTCCTGCAGCGAGTGCAGGACGCGGCTGGAGAGGTCGAGGCTCTCGAGCGAGAGGATGACCTGGTCGGGGCGGGCGGGCGGCTCCTCGGTGGGCTTGGCCGAGGGGATCGTGATGACGGGCGCCTTCTCCTCGCTGGCCTCCGTGCCCTCGCCGTTGAACACGGCGAGCTGGCTGCGGAGGGTCTCGACGGCGTGGTCTAGGGCGGTGCGCGGGTCGATGCTGCCGTCGGTCCACACGCGCAGGAGCAGGCGGTCGAGGTCCGTGCGCTGGCCGACGCGCGTGTCCTCGACGCGGTAGGCGACGCGCTTCACCGGGGTGAAGACGGCGTCGACGGGTATGGAGTTGATGCGGTCCTTCGTGCCGTGGACCTCGGCCGGCACGTAGCCGGTGCCGCGCTCCACGCGGACCTCCATGACCAGCTTGCCGCCCCTGGCCAGGGTGGCTATGTGCAGGTCGGGGTTGATGATCTCGGCGCTCGACGGCACGTCGAAGTCGGCGGCCGTGACCGGCCCTTCCTTCTCGGCGCGGAGCATGAGGGTCACGACGTCGTCCTCGTGGAGCTTCACGACCAGCTCCTTGAGGTTGAGGATGATCTGCATGACGTCCTCCTTGACCCCGGGGATCGTGGAGAACTCGTGCAGGACGTCCTCGATGTAGACGCTCGTGACCGCCGTCCCCGGGACGGAGGACAGCAGGATGCGCCGCAGCGGGTTGCCCAGCGTGACGCCGTAGCCGCGAGGGAGCGGCTCGACGACGAACTCGCCGTAGTCGGCTCCCACCTTGGCCTTGAACTCGGGGATGATTTGCACCTGTACCTCCTGGACTAGGCCTTCGAGGTTCACGCCGCTGTCAACGCGAGTAGTACTCGATGACCTGCAGCTCGTTGACGGGGACGACTATGTCCTCGCGAGCCGGGCGGTGCAGGAACCTGCCCTTGAGCGTCTCTGGGTCGAACTCCAGCCACGGGCTGAGCTTGCCGCGGCGGCGCTCCTCGACGTTGGCGCGGATCACGGGGTTCTTCTTGGCGCGCGGCGCGACCTCGACCTCGTCGCCGGGGCGGAGACGGTACGAGGGGACGTCGACCCGCTTGCCGTTCACGAGGATGTGGCCGTGCGCCACGAACTGGCGCGCCTGGCGGCGCGTGTAGGCGATCCCGAGGCGGTAGACGACGTTGTCGAGCCTCGATTCGAGGAGCTGCAGGAACACGGAGCCCGTCGAGCCCTCGGCCTTGGCGGCCTCGTCGAAGAGGTTCCGGAACTGCTTCTCGCTCATGTTGTAGTAGATGCGCAGCTTCTGCTTCTCGCGCAGGCGCACCCCGTAGTCGCTGGGCTTGCGGCGACGGCGCTGGCCGTGCTGGCCCGGCGGGTACGGGTGCGCCTCCATGTAGCGCTGGACCTTCGGCGTCTCGACGAGGTTCACGCCCTCGCGGCGGCAGAGCTTGACTACCGGTCCTCTGTAGCGACCCATGTCTCTCCTACTCTCCTTACGGGCGCTTCCGCTTGCGCGGCCGGCAGCCGTTGTGCGGTGTCGGGGTGTCGTCGATGATCGTGCGGACGTTCACGCCGGTGGCCTGGATGGACCTGATGGCCTGCTCGCGGCCGGAGCCGGTGCCGCGGATGACGATGTCCACCTGCGAGATGCCCATGTTCTGGGCCTTGCGGGTGGCGTCGGCGGCGGCGAGCTGGGCGGCGTAGGGCGTGCCCTTCTTCGAGCCCTTGTAGCCTATCGAGCCCGCCGAGGACCAGGCCACGGTGTTGCCGTCCATGTCCGTGATCGTGACGATGGTGTTGTTGTACGAGGCGTGGATGAACGCCTTGCCCTCGGCGAGGTTGCGCTTGACGCGCTTCTTCGTGGTCTTGCCCGAGCCAGCCTTAGCCATGCTGCATCAGCCTCACTTCTTCGGCGCCTTCTTCTTGCCGGCCACGGTGCGGCGCGGGCCCTTGCGCGTCCTGGCGTTCGTCTTCGTCGACTGGCCGCGCACCGGCAGGCCGCGGCGGTGGCGCAGTCCGCGGTAGCAGCCGATGTCCATGAGCCTCTTGATGTTGAGCTGCACCTCGCGGCGCAGGTCGCCCTCGACCTTGTACTCGCGGTCGATGATCTCGCGGAGACGCCCGACCTCGACCTCGGTGAGGTCCTTGACCCGCGTGTCCGGGTCCACCTGCGCCTTGGCGAGGATGTCCTTCGAGCGCGACCAGCCGATGCCGTAGATGTACGGCAGCGCCGCTTCGACCCGCTTCTCGCGCGGGAGGTCGACCCCAGCGATCCTAGCCATGCCTCACCCCTGCCTCTGCTTGTGCTTCGGGTTCACGCTGCAGATCACGTAGACCCGTCCGTGCCGGCGGATGACCTTGCACTTGTCACACATCGGCTTGACGGAGGCCCGCACCTTCATCGGCACACCTCCAGGGCGTGCGAGCACTTGTCACACGCACCAACTTGCGGTTCGACGGATGCCCGTACCTTCATCCCGACTCCTACTTGCGGTAGACGATGCGACCCTTCTCCGGGTCGTACGTGCTGATCTCGACGACCACCCTGTCGCCAGGGAGGATCCTGATGTAATGGCGCCTCATCTTGCCCCCCACGTGGGCAAGTATCTCGGGGCCGGCGTCCAGCTGGACCAAGAAGGTCGTGTTGGGACGCGCTTCCAGGACCACGCCTTCCGTGCGGATCGTGTCTTGGGTCGTCTCTTCCTGACGGTTCTCGCGTGGCGGCCTGGGGGGACCCGAGCGTCTACGCGCCATGTACACCTCCTGTGTCGGCTGCCGCCCCGGCTCTCCCCCCGGCGGCTCGCCGTTCCGTGAGCACCCATGGCCCGTCGTCCGTGATGGCCACGGTGTGCTCGAAGTGCGCCGCCAGGGAGCCGTTCTCCGTGTAGGCGGTCCAGCCGTCGTCGGCGACGAGCACGCGCGTGCGGCTCTGAGCCACCATGGGCTCGATCGCCAGGACGAGGCCGGGCCGGAGGACGGGGCCCGTGCCGGCACGACCGAAGTTGGGCACCTCGGGAGGCTCGTGGAGGTCACGACCGATGCCGTGGCCGACGAACTCCCTCACTACCCAGTAGCCAGCCCCCTCGACGACGTCCTGTATGGCCGCGGAGACGTCGCCGAGACGGGCTCCTGCCTGCGCGGCGGCGATGCCGGCGTATAGTGACCGCTCGGTCGCCTCCAGCAGGCGTTGCGTCTCGACAGGGACCGTCCCGATCGCGTACGTGCGCGCCATGTCGGCGGCGTAGCCGCGGTAGAACGTCCCGATGTCGACCGAAACGATGTCCCCGTCCCGAAGCGGCTCGTCCGTGGGGAACCCGTGGACCACCACCTCGTTGACGGAGGTGCAGAGCGTGGCGGGGAAGCCGTTGTAGCCCTTGTAGGCGGGCTTCCCGCCGCGCGAGAGTATAGCATCCTCGGCCACCCTGTCGAGCTCGGCGGTGGACACGCCCACGCGCAGGGCGCCCTCCACGGCCTCCAAGGCGGCGCTGTTGATGGCGCAGGCCTCGGCCATGACGTCGAGCTCGGCGCGGCGCTTGAGGATCACGCGCTCACACCGTCCAGGACCCGCGCGATGCGCTCGTGGACCTCGTCCTCCGAGCCCACGCCGTTCACCCGGTGCAGCTTGCCGGCCTCGCGGTAGTGGTCGAGGAGCGGCCGCGTCTGCTCCTGGTAGACCTGCATGCGCGTCCTGATCGTCTCCTCGTTGTCGTCGCTGCGGCCCTCGGCGGAGGCGCGCCCCATGAGGCGGCGCACCAGCTCCTCGGAGTCGACGGAGAGGACGACCACGGCGTCGATGGGCGCGCCCAGCTCCCTCAGCATCCCGTCCAGCGCCTTGGCCTGGCCGACCGTGCGGGGGAAGCCGTCGAGGAGCACGCGCACCGGGTCCATCCGCGAGAGCTCCTCGCGCACCATGGCGATGATCAGCTCGTCCGGGACCAGCACGCCCTCGTCCATGAGGCTCTTCGCCCGCTGGCCCAGCTCGGTGCCGCGCCTGACGTGGTCGCGCAGCATGTCGCCGGTGGACAGCTTCGTCAGGCCGCGCGAGGCCGCCAGCTTGGCGGCCTGGGTGCCCTTGCCGGCCCCGGGCGGGCCCATGAGCAGGACGACCGTCGCGCCCTCGGAGCGCGCCACCTAGAAGCGCCTCCCGCGCCCGCGGATGCGCCCGCGCTGCACGAAGCCCTCGTAGTGCCGCATCATGAGCTGCGACTCGAGCTGCCTCAGCGTGTCGAGGGCCACGCCCACCATGATCAGCAGGCCGGTGCCGGAGAACGCGAAGGAGAGCTGCGACGAGCCCGTGATCCAGGCGAAGACCTGCGGCAGCGCGTTGACGGCGCCGAGGAACAGGGCGCCCCACAGCGTGATGCGCGTCGTGATGCGCGAGAGGTGCTCGGTCGTGGGCTGGCCCGGCCTCACGCCGGGCACGAATCCCCCGTACTCGCGCAGGTTCTCGGAGATGCGCTTGGGGTCGAAGGAGACCTGCGTGTAGAAGTACGTGAACACGACGATGAGCACCGTGCTGACCACGAGCCCCTGGCCGTGCCGCGGGTTGAACCAGTTCCCCAGGTTCTGCATCCACACGACGTTCGGGAACGCCCCGAGGATCGTCTGCGGGAGCACGAGGATCGCCACGGCGAAGATGATGGGGATCACGCCGGCGGCGTTGAGGCGCAGCGGGATGTAGGTGGTCTGGCCGCCCATGACCTTGCGGCCCACCACCTTGCGTGCGTACTGCACGGGGATGCGGCGCTCCGACTGCTGCACGAGGACCATGCCGGCGATCGACGCGACGAGCAGCACGAAGTAGATGAGCAGCCCGAACACGTTGGCCTCGCCGGTGCCGATGAGCGCGAGCTGCTGGCCGAGGGCGCCCGGGAACGACGCCACGATGCCCGCGTAGATGATCAGCGAGATGCCGTTGCCCACGCCGTACTCGGTGATCTTCTCACCCAGCCACATCACCACGGAGATGCCGGCCACCTGGGTGACGAGGACGACGAACCAGAAGAAGGGCCCGTTGCTCCAGCCCACCTTCAGCGCGCCCGACGGCCCCAGCAGGGCCACGGCGAGGAACAGCGCCTGCACGGCGCCGAGGGCGGTGGCACCGAGGCGGGTGTACTGCGTGATCTTGCGACGGCCTTCCTCGCCCTCGCGCGCCAGCCGCTCGAGAGGCGGGTACATGGAGGTGAGGAGCTGGATGATGATGCTCGCCGTGATGTAGGGGACGACGCCCAGGGCGGCGATCGAGAAGACCTCGAAGTTCCCGCCCGAGATGAAGTTCAGCAGCGAGAAGATGTCGCTCGAGAGCACGCCCCCCTGCAGGGCGTCGATGTCGACGCCCGGCGTGGGGATGTGGACCATCAGGCGGTACGCGCCCAGCAGCCCGATCGTGACGAGCAGCTTCCTCCTCAGGTCGGGGATGACGAGGGCGTTGCGGAAGGCCTGCAGCATCGGCTAGTTCTCCTCGGCCCCGGCGTCCGCGGGCTCCTCGGCCTCGCCCTCCGGCAGCACCAGCGTGCCGCCGGCGGCGGCCACGGCCTCCGCGGCGGCGCGCGACGCCTGGTCGACGCGGACCGTGAGGCCCTTGACCTCGAGGGCGCCGTCGCCGAGGAGCTTCACGGGGTGGTCGGCGCGCCGCACCAGGCCCCGGGCCGCGAGCGCCACGGCGTCGACCTCGTCGCCCTCGGCGAAGACGTTGAGGTCGCCGACGTTCACGACCTGCAGCGGCGCCTTCGGCCTGGTGAAGCCGCGCTTGGGCAGTCGCATGATCAGGCGCGAGCGACCGCCCTCCCAGCCGGCGCCGCCGCTGTAGCCGGAGCGGCTCTTCTGACCCTTCTGGCCGCGTCCGGCGGTCTTGCCGCGGCCGCTGCCGAGCCCGCGACCGACGCGCTTCCTGTCCTTCTTGGACCCTGGCGCCGGCCGCAGTTCGTTGAGCTTCACTTGCTCTCCCACCCTTCGATGTCGAGCAGGTAGGCGACCTTCCTGAGCATCCCGCGGGTGCTGGCGTCGTCCTTCACGTCGCGGGTGTCGCCCGTCTTGCGCAGGCCCAGCGCCTTGACCGTGGCGCGCTGGTCCTTGGGTATGCCGATGAGGCTCCGACGCAGCGTGACCCTCACCGCGCGGCCTCCCGCTCCCGCTTGGAGTCCTCGTAGGTCTTGAGCTGCTTGAGCCCCTCCATGACGGCGTAGGCGACGTTCGTCTGGTTGCGTGAGCCGAGCTCCTTGGTGAGCAGGTTGCGGTAGCCGGCGAGCTCGACGATCGCGCGCGGCACGCTGCCGGCGATCACGCCGGTGCCCGCGCCGGCGGGCTTGAGCAGCACGCGGCTGGTGCCGTGCTCGCCCACGACCTCGTGCGGGATCGTGCCCGGCTCCGCGATGGGCACGCGGATGATGTTGCGGCGCGCCACGTACTGGCCCTTCTGCACGGCCACGGGCACCTCGCGGGCCTTGCCGAGCCCGAGGCCCACGCGGCCGTTGCGGTCGCCTATGACGACCATGGCGCCGAAGCGGAAGCGCCTGCCGCCCTTGTAGGTCTTGGCCGTGCGGCGGATGAATATGACCTTGTCTTCGAAGTCCGTGTCAGCCATCAGAACTCGAGGCCTCCCTCGCGGGCCCCTTCGGCGAGGGCCTTGACGCGTCCGTGGTACTTGAACGGGCCGCGGTCGAAGACCACGCGCTTGACGCCGGCCTGCAGCGCCCGCTCCGCGATCGCGAGGCCCACGGCCTTGGCCTGCGCGGTCTTGTCGCCCGAGACCTCGACGTTCTTCGTGTTGGCCTCGGCCAAGGTCCTTCCCGTGCGGTCGTCTATGACCTGTGCGTAGATGTGCCTGGCGCTCTTGAAGACCGAGAGGCGTAGCCTGCCGGTGTCCACCGGCCGCCTGAGGTTCCTCCGCGTCCGGTTCGTGCGCCGCAGCCTGCGTTCGTTGACGTCCATGCTCATGGCTCGAAACCTCAGCGCGCGGCGGCCTTGCCCGGCTTGAGACGGACCTGCTCGCCCGCGTAGCGGACGCCCTTGCCGTGGTAGGCGTCGGGCGGCCTGATGGCGCGGATGTTGGCGGCCATCTGTCCGACGGCCTGCTTGTCGATGCCGGTGACCTGTATCTTCGTGGGCTCCGGCGCCGCCAGGGACACGCCCTCGAGGGGCTCGACGACCACGGGGTGCGAGAACCCGAGGCTCAGCTCGAGGCTATTCCCCTTCATCTGGCAGCGGAAGCCGACACCGTGGATCTCGAGGTCGCGCGTGTAGCCCTGCGACACGCCCACCACGGCGTTCGCGATCAGGGCCCTGGCGAGGCCGTGCTGAGCGCGCTGCTCGCGGTCGTCGCCCTGCCTCGTCACGGTCAGGACGCCGTCCTCCACAGCGACGCCGAGCGAGGGGTGCACGTTCACGGTCAGCGTGCCCTTGGGGCCCTTGACCTCCACGACCCCGGCGGCGCCGGCCTTGACCTCGACGCCCTTGGGCAGCCGTATGGGGTTGCGGCCAACGCGGGACATCTCACCACACCTCGCAGATGATCTCGCCGCCCACGTTCTTGGCGCGGGCCTCGCGGTCGGCGAGGAGGCCCAGAGGGGTGGAGATGACGGCGAGGCCCAGCCCGCCGCGGACGACGGGCACGCCCTTCGACTTCGTGTAGGCGCGTCGGCCCGGCTTGGAGACGCGGCGGATCGAGCTGATCACGCTCCGGCGCTTCGGCCCGTACTTCAGGCCGATGCGCAGCACGCGCTTGCCGCCCTCCTCCACCTCCTCGACGTCCTTGAGGTAGCCCTCGCGGACGAGGATCTCGGCCAGCGCCTTCTTGAACTTGCTCGCCGGCACGTCGACGCTCGGCATCGCGACGGCGGCCGCGTTGCGTATCCGCGTCAGCATGTCTGCGATCGGATCGGTCTGCATCTAGGTTCCTTCCGTGGGGGCGGTTTCCCCGCGTGCGCGAGGACCTCTACCCCGCTTCCCTGCGACTTCTCTTTTGTCCGTCCACCTACCGCCCGCGGGGGTGCCCCCGGGGCAGCCGACCTCACCAGCTCGACTTGACGACGCCGGGCAGATAGCCCTTGTGCGCCATCTCGCGCATGCAGATGCGGCACAGCCCGAAGTCGCGCAGGTAGGCGCGAGACCGGCCGCAGCGTCCGCAGCGGTTGATCTGGCGCGCCTTGAACTTCGGCCTGCGCTGGGCCTTGGCGATCTGGGCCTTGGTAGCCACTAGCTCCTCCCTCTCCTTACTTCCTGAACGGCATGCCGATGAGCTCCAGGAGCGTCCTGGCCTCCTCGTCGGTCTTCGCCGTCGTGACGATCGTGACGTCGAAGCCGCGCGTGGCGTCGACCTGGTCGTAGTCGATCTCGGGGAACACGAGCTGCTCCCTGATGCCGAGGCTGTAGTTCCCGCGTCCGTCGAAGCTGTTCGAGGGGACGCCGCGGAAGTCGCGCACGCGCGGGAGCGCCACGTGGATCAGCCTGTCGAGGAACGACCACATGCGCACGCCGCGCAGGGTGACCCGCAGGCCGACGGGCATGCCGGCGCGGATCTTGAAGTTCGAGACGGACTTCTTCGCGCGCGTCACGGCCGGCCGCTGTAGCGCGATCTGCGCGAGCTCGCGGCTGGCGCGCTCGAGCACCTTCGAGTCCTCACGGGCCTCGCCCAGGCCCATGTTGATGACGACCTTCTCGATGCGCGGTACCGCCATGACGTTGTCGTAGCCGTGCCGCTCCACGAGCTGCTGGCGCACCGCCTGGTAGCGCTGCTTGGTGGGCGACTGGACCTGTTCCGTGCCTGCCACTTGCGACCTCACTCGTCCAGCTGGGTGCCGCTGCGCTTGGCGACCCGCACCTTCTCGCCGCCGTCGGTGAAGGCGACGCCGATGCGCGTGGGCGCGTTCGTCTGCGGGTCGAGGAGCTGCACGTTGCTGATGTGGATGCTGGCCTCCTGCTCGACGAAGCCGCCGCGGGGGTTGTCCTGCGTGGGCTTGCGAGCCTTCTTGATGATGTTCACGTTCTTCACGAGCACGCGGCCCTTGTCGCGCAGGACGCTGAGGACCTCGCCCTCCTCGCCCTTGTGCTTGCCGGCGATGACGCGGACGCGGTCGCCCTTCCTGATGCGGGACCTGGGCGCGGGCATCACAGCACCTCCGGCGCGAGCGAGACGATGCGCATGAAGCGCTTCTCGCGCAGCTCGCGGGCCACCGGCCCGAACACGCGCGTGCCGCGCGGCTCGTTCTGGTTGTTGATGATCACGGCCGCGTTCGAGTCGAAGCGGATCGAGGAGCCGTCCTTGCGGTTGACTTCCTTCTTCGTCCGCACGATCACGGCCTTGACGACGTCGCCCTTCTTGATGGCGGCGTGCGGGATGGCGTCCTTGACGGCCGCCACGATCACGTCGCCGACGGTGCCGACGAACTGCTGGCCGGTGCCGAGCACCCTGATGCACTGGATCGTGCGGGCGCCGGAGTTGTCGGCCACGTCGAGGTAGGTCTCTTGCTGGATCATCGCAGCTGGTCCCTTACGCGCGCGCCTTCTCGACGAGGCGCGTCACGACCCAGCGCTTGCGTCGGCTGATGGGCCGGCTCGAGGCGATCTCGACGACGTCCCCCACGCCGTACTCGTTGGTCTCGTCGTGCGCCAGGTACTTCTTGGACACCGTCACGACCTTGCCGTAGAGCGGGTGCTTGAAGCGCCGCTCGACCACGACGGTCACGGTCTTGTCGGCCTTGTCTGACACGACGCGGCCCTGCATCATCTTCTTCATCAGCTCTCAGCCTTCTCCTTGGCGATGGTGAGGAGCCGCGCGATCTCGCGCTTGGCGGCTCTGATCCGGCGCGGGTTGGAGGTCTGGCCGATCGCCGACTGGATCCGCAGGTCCAGGAGCTCCTGGCGGCGCTTCTCGACCTCGGCGGCGAGCTCCTCGCCGCTCAGCCTGCGGGCCTCACTGGACTTCATCGTAGATCTCCCGCTTGACCATCTTCGTCTTGATGGGCAGCTTGTGCGACGCCAGCCTGAAGGCCTCCCTGGCCTGCTCCTCGGAGACGTTCGAGACCTCGAACATCACGCGGCCGGGCTTGACGACGGACACCCAGTACTCCACGGCGCCCTTGCCCTTGCCCATGCGCACTTCCTGCGGCTTCTTGGTGATGGGCTTGTCGGGGAAGATCCTTATGTAGATCTTGCCGCCGCGCTTGAAGAAGCGGCTCATGGTGATGCGGCACGCCTCGATCTGGTTCGACTTGATCCAGCCCGGCTCCAGGGCGACGAGGCCGTAGTCGCCGAAGGCGACGTAGTCCCCGCCCTTGGTGCTGCCGGTCATGCGGCCGCGCATCTGCTTGCGGTACTTGACGCGTTTCGGTAGCAGCATCGTCGTCAGTCCCTACGGGCCCGGGGGCGGGCGTCGCGTCCGCGACCGTCGCGGCGGCGAGCCTGCGGGCGGCGGCGCTTCTTCTTGTCGTCGTCGGTCTTCGGGCGCGGCACGACGGCGGCGCGGCGCTGCTTGTCCCCGACGATCTCGCCGTGGAACACCCAGGCCTTGACGCCGATGACGCCGTAGGTCGTGCTGGCCTCGGCCGTGCCGTAGTCGATGTCGGCCCTGAGCGTCTGCAGGGGCACGCGGCCCTCGGCGTACCATTCGGGCCTGGCCTGCTCGGCGCCGCCGAGGCGGCCGGAGCAGCGCACCTTCACGCCGCGGGCGCCGGACTCCATGGTGCGCTGGACGGCCTGCTTCATCGCGCGGCGGAAGGCGAAGCGACGCTCGAGCTGCTCGGCGATGCGCTGGGCGACGAGGGCGGCGTTCGTGTTCGGGTTCGGGACCTCCTGCACGTTCACGGCGACGTTGCCGCCGATGAACTTGCCGAGCTTCGCGCGCAGCGACTTGATGGACTCGCCGCCGCGGCCGATGACGACGCCGGGCTTGGCGGTGTGGATCGTGACGTTGACGTTGTGGGCCGCCCTCTCGATCTCGATGCGCGAGATGCCGGAGTGGCCGACGTCCTCGGTCACGACCTGCCTGATCTTCTCGTCCTCGGCCAGCAGCTTCGGGTAGTCCTTCGCGCTGGCGTACCAGTGGGCGGACGGCTGCTTGTTCACGCCGAGGCGGAAGCCGACGGGATTGATCTTATTTCCCACTGCGTTCCTCCAGGGTGATCGACACGTGGCAGGTCCGCTTCCGCACGAGGTCGGCACGGCCGCGGGCGCGCGGCATGGCGCGCTTCAGCGTGGGCCCGTCCCCGACCTGGATCTCCTTCACGAACAGCCTGTCGTCGAACATGTCGTGGTTGTTCACGGCGTTGGCGCGAGCGCTCCTGAGGAGCTTCAGGAGCGGCTCGGCGGCGCGCTTGTCCGTGTACTTGAGGATGGCCTCGGCCTGCGAGACGTCCTTGCCGCGGATCAGGTCCGCGACGAGGCGCGTCTTGCGCGGCGTGACGCGCAGCATCCTCAGCGAAGCCTTGGCCTGCGGCACCGTCACTCCTTACGGTTCCCGCCGTGGCCGCGGAAGGTGCGGGTGGGCGAGAACTCGCCGAGCTTGTGGCCTACCATCGTCTCCTGCACGAACACGGGCACGTGCTGGCGGCCGTTGTAGACGCCTATCGTGTGCCCGACCATCTCGGGGACGATGGTGGAGCGGCGGCTCCAGGTCTTGATGACGCGCCTGTCGCCCGAGGCGTTGGCGGCGTCGATCTTCTTCAGCAGGTGCGCGTCGACGAACGGCCCCTTCTTGAGGCTACGAGACATGGATCACTTCCCCTTCCGGCGGCGGACGATGAAGCGACCGGACACCTTGCGCTTGTCGCGCGTCTTGTAGCCCTTCGCCTGCTGGCCCCAGGGGCTGACGGGCGGCCTGCCGCCGGTCGAGCGACCCTCCCCACCGCCGTGGGGGTGGTCCACCGGGTTCATGGCGCGGCCGCGCTGGTGCGGCTTGCGGCCCAGCCAGCGCTTGCGGCCGGCCTTGCCGAGGACTATGTTCTTGTGCTCGGCGTTGCCGACCGCGCCGATGGTGGCGTAGCACTCGCCGTGCACGCGGCGCAGCTCGCCCGAGGGCATGCGCACGGTCACGTAGGCGCCGTCGCGTCCCTGGATCTGCAGGCTCGTGCCGGCGGACCTGGCGAGCTGGGCGCCCTTGCCGGGCACCATCTCGACGGAGTGCACGACGCTGCCCACGGGGACCTGCTTGAGCGGCATGGCGTTGCCGGGGCTGGGCTCGGCGCCCTCGCCGGCCAGCAGGGTGGCGCCCACCGTCACCTTGTCGGGCGCCAGGATGTAGCGCTTCTCGCCGTCGGCGTAGTGCAGCAGGGCGATGTTCGCGCTGCGGTTCGGGTCGTACTCGATGGCCGTGACCTTCGCCGGCACGCCGACCTTGTCGCGGCGCTTGAAGTCGATCACGCGGTAGCGGCGCTTGTGGCCGCCGCCGCGGAAGCGCGACGTGATGCGGCCCATGTTGTTGCGCCCGCCCGACCTCTTGATCGGCTTGAGCAGCGACTTCTCGGGCTCCCCGCGCGTGACCTCGGCGAAGTCCGACGTCGTCATGAAGCGGCGGGAGGGGGTGTACGGTCTGTACTTCTTGGTAGGCACTTCTCTCCCTCCCTCCTTACGAGAGGCCCTCGAGCTGCTCGATCCGCTGACCGGGCTTGAGGGTCACTATGGCCTTGAGCCTGTTCTCCGTGCGTCCGGAGAAGCGGCCCATCCGCTTCACCTTGCTGCGCACCTTGAGGAGGTTCACGCGCGTGACCTCGACGTCGAAGACCGTCTCCACGGCCTCCTTGACCTGCACGCGGTTCGCGCGCGGGTGCACGTAGAACGTGTACTTGCCCGTCTGCATGGCCGTGACGGCCTTCTCCGACAGGACCGGGCCGACGATGACGTCGCTGGCGTTCACCGCGCTCCCTCCCCGTCGAACAGGGCGGCGTCCGCGACGACGCGGTCGGAGCGGAGCACGTCGTAGACGTTCAGGCCCGCGTTGGGCAGGACGTCCACCCACGGCAGGTTGCGCGCGGCGCGGCGCGCCAGCTCGTCGTCGGTCACGAGCAGCACGCGCTCGCTGCCGTCGATGCCGTTGGCCTTGGCCCAGGCGACGAACTCCTTGGTCTTGCCGCCGATGCCGAAGGACTCCACGAGCGTGAGCTTGCCGGCCTGCGCCCTGGCGGCGATGGCCATCTGCAGGCCGAGCCGGCGGACCCGCTTGGGCAGCGTGTAGGAGTAGTCGCGTGGCTGCGGGCCGAAGACGGTGCCCCCGCCCACGAAGATCGGCGCCTTGCGGTCGCCGTGGCGCGCGCGCCCCGTGCCCTTCTGGGGCCAGATCTTCGCCGTGGAGCCCGTCATCATGCCACGCGTCTTGGTCGCGGCGGTGCCGCGGCGGCGCTTGGCGAGCTGCCAGGCCACGACCTCGTGGAGCACCGACTCCTTGGGCTCCGGCAGGTCGAGCGTCACCTTGCGGTCGCTCCCGATGACGTCGACTGTGACCGCCATCAGCTCACCTTCCTCTTCGAGGCGCGCACCTCGACGAGCCCGCCGTTGGGTCCGGGGATCGCGCCCTTGACGATGAGGAGGTTGTCGTCGGGGCGGACCTCGACGATCTCGAGGCCGACGGTCGTGACGCGCTCGGCGCCGTACTGGCCGGCCATGCGCTTGCCCTTGTAGACGCGGCCGGGGAGCTTGCGCTGCCCTATGGAGCCCGGGTGCCGGTGCTTCTTCTTCGTGCCGTGGCTGGCCGGCATGCCGGCGAAGTTCCACCGCTTCATGACGCCGGCCGTGCCGCGGCCCTTGGAGGTGGCCGTGACGTCGACCTTCTCGCCGGCGGCGAAGGACTCCACCGTCACCTGCTCGCCCTCAGGCTCGAAGTCCCTGAACTCGACGAGATGCCTGACGGGCGCCACGCCGGCCCTCTTGAAGTGGCCGGCGAGGGGCTTGCCCACCGCCTTCTCGCTCTTCTCACGCCAGCCGAGCTGGACGGCCGTGTAGCCGTCCGTGGCCGGCGTCTTGCGCTGCACCACGGGGCACGGGCCGGCCAGCAGGACGGTGACCGGTACGAGCCGGTCGCCCTGCCAGACCTGGGTCATGCCCACCTTGGTGCCGAGGATGCCCTTCACGTGTTATCGGCCTCCGACCGTCTTGATCTCGATGTCGACCCCGGTGGGGAGGTCGAGGTGCATGAGCGAGTCGATCGTGCTCTTGGTCGGTGTCTTGATGTCGATGAGCCGGTTGTGCGTGCGGATCTCGAAGTGCTCGCGGCTGTCCTTGTCGGTGAACGGGCTGCGCAGCACGCAGAACCGCCGGACGCGGGTGGGCAGCGGGACGGGCCCGGCCACCTTGGCGCCCGTGCGCCTCACGGTCTCGACGATCTTCGTCGCCGAGCTGTCGAGGCTGCGGTGGTCGAACGACTTCAGCTTGATGCGGATACGCGGGGTCGCCATGGCTTACTTGGTGATCTTGGTGACCACGCCGGCCCCCACCGTGCGACCACCCTCACGGA
>JBIQHQ010000040.1:0-17874 GCA_044508445.1 Deinococcaceae bacterium | reverse complement strand
CCCGTGTTCGGCGACGACTACGAGACGAGCCTGCAGACCGACTTCGAGGGCTACGAGGTGGGCATCGCGATCCCGGCCGGGACGGCCATGATGGGGGGCGCCTTCGTCGTGGCGGCGCTGGTGCTGGCCGGCCTGCCTCCCCTCTCCGGCTTCATCGCCAAGTTCGCGATCGTCCAGGGGGTGCTCTCCGGCGGGCCCGAGCTCTCGCCCGAGGCCTGGGTGCTGGCCGGCGTGGTGATCTTCTCCGGCCTGGCCACGCTCATCACGCTGATGCGCAAGGGCATCGAGGCGTTCTGGCGCCCCGGCGAGGAGAACGTGGCCCAGGTCCGCTCGCTCGAGGCGCTGCCGGTGGGCATCCTCCTCTCCCTGTGCGTGGCGCTCACCCTGTTCGCGGCGCCCGTGGTGACGTACCTCGACGCCACCGGCGCCTACCTCGCCGACCCCGTCGAGTACGCTCGCAACGTCCTGGAGACCTCGCCGTGAAGCTGCTGGGCCGCGTCTTCCCCTACCCGCTGCTGGCTCTGGCCCTGGCCGCCATGTGGCTGGTGCTGAGAGGGTCCGTGGCACCCCTCGACGTCGTCGTGGGCGTAGTGCTGGGCGCCGGGCTGTCGCGCGTGATGCTGCGCCTCGACCCCGACCCGCCCGCGATCCGGCGTCCCCGGCTGGTGCTCGAGCTCGCCGGCGTCGTCCTCTACGACATCCTCACCTCGAACCTGCGCATGTTCGCGATCATCCTGAGGTTCAGGAGCGCGCATCGCTCAGGCTTCGTCAACATCCCGCTGCAGCTCAGGAACCGCTACGGCCTGGCGGCGCTGGCCACGATCATCACCTCCACGCCGGGCACGTTCTGGGCCGCCTACGACAGGCGCAGCGGCGTGCTCACGGTGCACGTGCTGGACCTTCACGAGCCGGAGTACTGGGTCAGGACGATCAAGGACCGCTACGAGCGGCGCCTGCTGGAGGTGTTCCCGTGAGCCGCGAGGCGCTCGGCTACGTCCTCGGGGCGGCGCAGGCGCTGCTGGCCGTGGCCCTGGTCCTGTGCGCCTACCGCCTCGTGCGGGGCCCGCGCGCGCAGGACCGCGTCATGGCCCTCGACGCCCTCTACGTGAACGGCCTGCTGTCGATAGTCATGCTCGGCGTCAGGACCGGCACCGCGCTCTACTTCGAAGCCGCGCTGATCATCGCCCTCACGGGCTTCGTGTCCACCTCGGCGGTGGCGAAGTTCCTCATGCGCGGCGAGGTGATCGAGTGACCCTCGCTCCCGACCTCCCGCCCGTCGCGGCCCTGGTGGTGGGCGTGCTGGCGCTGTGCGGCGCGTCCGCGGCGCTCATCGGCGCCACGGGGCTGGTGCGCATGCGCACCTTCTACGACCGCGTGCACCCGCCCACGCTCTCGGCGAGCCTCGGCCTGGCCTGCGTGGCGCTGGCCTCGACCGTCACCTTCAGCGTCCTCGGCACCCGGCCCGTGGTGCACGAGGTGCTGCTGCTCTTCTTCATCGTGCTGACGCTGCCCGTATCGATGATGCTCCTCGCGCGCGCCGCCCTGTTCCGTGACCGGGCCGAGGCCTACGACAAGTCGATGGCCGCCGAGGCCCGCGCGGCGGCGGAGGAGGAGGCAGCGGCGCTGGCCGCGGCGCAGGAGGAGGCCGCAGCCTTGGCCCGGCGCGAGGTGGACATGGGCGACGGCGACGCCGACTACGGCTCGAGCTGAGCGGGAGCCGAGAGGCACGGGCGCGCGAGTGGCGCGCCCAACGCTGCCCCTGCGCGGGCGCCGGGCCGGCCCAAGTTGGTGACCCCAGCGTGCGCCGGCGCGGGCGCCCGGGCCGGCCCCGGTTCATGGCTCCAGCGGGCGCCGCCCGCCGCCCCGCCCTCAGCCGCCGACGACCTCGCCGCCGTTCACGTGGATCGTCTGGCCCGTCACGTAGGAGGAGTCCTGCGAGGCCAGGTAGACGTAGGCGGGCGCCACCTCCTCGGGCTGGCCCGGCCGGCCCAGAGGCTGGTCGGCGCCGAAGTCGGCCACCTCCTCGGCCGGGAAGCTCGCCGGGATCAGCGGCGTCCAGATGGGCCCCGGCGCCACGGCGTTGACCCTTATGCCGCGGCCGGCCAGGTTCGTGGCCAGCGAGCGCGTGAACGCCAGGATCGCTCCCTTCGTGGCGGCGTAGTCCATGAGGTGCGGGCTGCCCCGGTAGGCCGTGATCGAGGTTGAGTTGATGATCGTCGCGCCCTCGCCCAGGTGGGGCAGCGCGGCCCGCGTCAGGTAGAACTGCGAGAACACGTTCGTCCTGAAGGTCTTCTCGAGCTGCTCGTCGCTGATCTCCTCCAGCGTGTGCGCGTCGTGCTGCTCGGCGGCGTTGTTCACGAGCACGTCGAGGCGCCCGAGCTCGTCCACGACCCGCTCGACGGCCTCGCGGCAGAACTCGGGGTCGCCCACGTCGCCCCTGATGAGCAGCGCCTTGCGACCGAGCGCCTCCACGTCCTCCTTCACCTGCTCGGCGTCCCTGTCCTCCTCGAGGTAGAGGATCGCCACGTCGGCGCCCTCCCTCGCGAAGTGCACGGCCACGGACCTGCCGATGCCGCTGTCGCCGCCCGTGATCGCGGCGACCTTGCCCTCTAGCTTGCCGGCCGCCCTGTAGCCCCCGCCCTCGTACCGGGGCGCCGGCACCATCTCGTCCTCTCGGCCCGGCTGCCTGTGCTGCTCCTGCGCCGGCATGCCGCCGCGCTCGTGCCTCCTGGCCCGCTCCTCGGCGGCCTCCCTCTCGCGCGCCGAGACCCCGCCGCCTTCCCGCCCGGCCGCGCCGCGGCCCTTCTCGCCTCGCCCTGCCGATCGTCTCTCGCTCATGGCCCCCTCCGTTCGCCGCTCAAGGTAGGGACGCCGCCCGTGGGAACGATGACGGGCGGGTGGGAGGGGCTCTAGTCGCAACGACGGGTGAAGCCGACGCGGTCGAGACGCCCGGACCGACCGTCGTAACATCGGCGGGCATGCCGCGGGCCGTCGCCAACGCCGAGCGCAGCAGGGGCATCTCGACCCTCAGGCTCATGGGCCTGGGCTCGGGCTCGCTGGGGCTGGCGGCGGTGTGGGCCCTCTACAACACGTTCATGCCGCTGCTGCTGGCGCAGTTCGTGTCGAGCGCCGGCGTGCGAGGCACGATCATGGCGCTCGACAACGTCATCGCCGTGCTGATGCTGCCCCTCGTGGGCGCCTGGTCGGACCGCCTGGGCGGGCGCCTCGGCAAGCGCATCCCGTTCCTGCTGGTGGCCATGCCGGTGTCGGCGCTGCTCTTCACGGCCCTGCCGCTGGCCGACGCCACCCTGTGGACGCTCCTCTGCGTCGACGTCGTCTTCCTGCTCACGATCACGCTGTTCAGGGCGCCGCTCGTGGCCCTGATGCCCGACCACGTGGCGCCCGCCGAGAGGAGCTCGGCGAACGGGGTCATCACGCTGATGGCCGCGGCGGGCGGGGCCGTGGGCCTCCTGCTGCTGTCGCCCCTCTTCGACGTCGCGCACTGGATGCCCTTCGCCGGCGGCGGCGCCCTCATCGTCCTGGCGCTCCTCCTCGTGCTGCTCGCCGCCGACCGCCACCCGCCGCACGTCACCAGCGGCGCCGTGGCGGAGGAGACGCCGGCCCTGCGGGGCCTGTTCCGCGACGTCAGGCAGCTCGTCGTGGAGGAGAGGGGCGGCGCCGGCGTGCTCCTGCTCGCCGTCTTCGCGGTCTTCTTCGGCTACTCGGCGCTCGAGGCGCAGTTCAGCACCTTCGCCACGCAGACGCTTGGCATCTCGGCCGGCATGACGGGGCCCACGATCGCGGCCACGATGATCGCCTACGTGGCCGCCGCCGTGCCGGCCGGCCTGCTGGCGCGGCGCATAGGGTCGGCCAGCACCATGCGCATCGGCGCGCTGGCGATGGCCGTGGCCGCGGTACTCGCCTCGGTCGTCGCCGACGTCTCCTCGGCGCGCGCCGTGCTGGCCCTGGGCGGCGCGGCGTGGGCGCTGGTGCAGGTGCCGGCCTACCCGCTGGTCGTGAACCAGGGGGGCGAGGCGCAGACGGGCTTCTACACGGGCATGTACTACCTGTTCGGCTCGGCGGCCTCGATCGCCGGTCCACCGCTGGTGGGCGCGATGATGGACGCCTTCGGCAACAGGGCGCTGTTCCACTCGATGGCCGTATCGATGGTCGTGGGCGCCCTGCTCGTCACCGCGGCCAAGCGCCGCCGCGTGGAGGGGCGGGCGGCGGCCACGGCGGCCGTCACGGTGCGTGATGCCGGCGGGACCACGGGGGCCGGCGCCGCCGAGGCGCACCAGCGGGGAGGCGGCTAGGCGAGGTCCCGGAGCGCAGGCTCCCATGCCGCTGCCCGCGCTCCGGGCATGGGCGCGGCGTACGCGCCCGCGGCCGCCCCTCAGCCCACGAGCCTCTCGGCCACCGCGCGCGCCTGCAGGTCGCGGAAGCCGAAGGCCGTCATCGCCGGGCCCGGCACGCGGTCGGCCGCGTAGGGGTTCCACAGCGCCACGTGCACGAACGGCACGCCGGCGTCGCGCGCCACCGAGGCGAGCCGCGCCGCGGCCGCCAGCTCCTCCGCCGGCGGCAGGGTGCGCGTGGTGGAGGCGTAGACCAGGGCGTCGGCGCCGGCGAGGAGCGCCGGCAGCGCGGGGAACGGCTCGGTGGGGTCGAGGCGCCTGACCGTCACCCCGCGCGCCTCCAGGGCGCCCTGCAGCGGGTCGGCGGGCCTCACCGTCACCTGCGCGGCCGCCGATGCCCTCACCTGGGCCCGCGCCGCCAGCAGCACCGTGGCGCCCGGCCGCAGGCGCGGCGGCTCCCCTGTCACCACCAGTCCCCGGCGCGCGGCCTCGGCCAGGAGCGCCTCGTCGCCGTCGCGCCAGGCCGCCTCCGGGTCGCCGCGGCGCCCGGGGAAGCGCGCCGCCAGGCGGGCCAGGCGCCCCAGCGAGGCCACGACCTCGGCGGGGTCGAGCCGCCCCTCGGCCAGCGCCGCGTCGACCGCGCGGAGCGTGGCGTCGTGCTCCCTCGGGTCGCCGAGCGTGAGCGGCAGGTCGGCGCCGGCGGCCAGGGCCATGACCGTCGCGACGGGCGCCGGCCACCTGTCGCTGATGGCGCGCATGTCGAGGGCGTCGGTCACGATCACGCCGTCGAAGCCGAGCTCCTCCCGCAGCAGGCCGCGCAGGGCGGCGGGCGAGAGCGTGCTGGGGAGCTCCGGGTCGAGCGCCGGCAGCACTATGTGCGCGCTCATGACGGCGGCGGCTCCCGCCCTCACGCCGGCCGCGAAGGGCCGCAGCTCCACGCGCCTCAGCTCCTCGAGCGGCCGCGCGACGGTGGGCAGCGCCAGGTGCGAGTCCACGTCGGTGTCGCCGTGGCCCGGGAAGTGCTTGAGCGTCGCGCCCACGCCCTCCGACTGCAGGCCCGCGACGAAGGCCGCCACGTGCCGGGCCACCAGCTCGGGGTCCGCGCCGAAGGACCTGTCGGCGATCACGGGGTTCGCCGGGTTCGAGTTCACGTCGGCCACGGGCGCGAAGTCGAGGTTCACGCCCACGGCGCGCAGGCCGCGCGCGGCCGCGGCCGCGACGCGACGCGTCAGGTCGGGGTCGTCGGCCGCACCCAGCGCCATGGCCGCCGGCGGGACGGGCACGTCGGGCAGGCGCACGACCCCGCCGCCCTCCTGGTCGATCGCCACGACGAGGTCCTCGCCCGCCAGGTCCCTCAGCTCGTCCACGTAGTCGGCGAGCTGGAACCTGTCGCGCACGTTCCGCCCGAAGAGGCAGACCCCGGCGACGCGGCCCTCCGACAGCAGCGCGCGCTCGTCCGGGGTCACCTCGGGGCTCGAGAGGTCGATCATCAGCGGCAGGCGGTCGCCGGCGCTCGGCACCAGGGGCTCGTCCACGCGCCCATGATGGCCCGGCGGCGGCGCTTGGGGAGCGCGCCGGAAGCCCCGCCGGCGCCGCGTCGCCCGGCGAACCTCCTCGCGGCGCGCCCTCGTGTCGCGGACCCACCGCCCGCGAGCCCGCGCCGGTCCATGATGCGGTCCATGGCGGAGAGCGGACCCCCACCCTCACAGGGCCACGGAGGCGAGGGGAAGCTGGGACCGGCCACGCTCATGGGGGCCGTGCGCCTGCGGGTCAGGGACCTGGAGGGCGTGAGCGCCTTCTACCAGGAGGGGGTGGGGCTCGAGGCGCTGGGGGAGCGCGACGGCGTGCGCGTGCTGGGCAGCCGCGGCGAGCCCGTCCTCGAGCTCGTGCACCGGCCCGACCTGGCGCCGGCGCCGGCTCGCTCGGCGGGCCTCTACCACCTGGCGCTGCTCTTCGCCGAGCGCACCCACCTGGCCTCCGCGCTCTACGCGTCGGCCATGCGGCCGGACGGGCGCTACATGGGCAGCGCCGACCACCTCGTCAGCCTCGCCTTCTACCTACAGGACCCGGAGGGCAACGGGCTGGAGCTGTACTGGGACCGTCCCCGCGACCGCTGGACCTGGGACGGCGGGCAGGTCTCCATGGCCTCGCTGGCCCTCGACCCCAACGCCTTCATCCGCGAGCACCTCGGGGCCGGGGGCGAGCCGCGGGCGCCGGTCGGCGCAGCCACGCGGGTCGGGCACGTGCACCTGAAGGTGGGCGACCTGGCCGCCGCCAGGGGGTTCTACGTGGACCGCGTCGGCTTCGAGGTCACGGCCGCCGGCTGGAGCGGCGCCGTCTTCGCCTCGGCCGGCGGCTACCACCACCACCTGGGCATGAACGTCTGGGAGAGCCGCGGTGCGGGCCCGCGCGAGCCGGCCCTGGGCCTCGAGTCTTTCGAGGTGCTGGTGGACGAGGAAGACCTGGAGGCGGTGCGGCGCCGCCTCGGAGCGAACGGTGAGGACGGGGCTGAAGCGTCCCGGCCCGCTTCGCCGAAGGCAGGAGTGGGACGCGGCGGGGTGGGAGAGCTCGAGCCCAGCGCAGCCGCCCACCCTCCGGACGATGAAGGGACGCTGACCGTCACAGACCCCTGGGGCACGCAGGTGCGCTTCCGGCCCCTCGGCCCATCGGCTAGCTTGTGGCCATGACCAAGAGGACCGCGGCCCTCGTGGCCTCCGCACTTCTGCTCGCCTCCAGCCTCGCCCACGCGCAGGTCGACGACCGCGCCAGGGAGCTCCTCGAGGGCCTGAACCCGGGCGGCCAGGCCATGGAGGTCACGACGCTCGACCAGACCATCACCATGACCCTCTACGACGACGGCGACGAGCTCGTCACGACCACGCGCATGGTCATCGACTTCTCGGGCCAGCGCGCCGCGGCGACCACCGAGGTCGGCGGCATGGCCACCACGATGGTCCACCAGGACGGCGCCACGGTCATGAAGATGAACGGCATGACCCTGCCCGTGCCGGCCGGCATGGACTCGATGTTCGACGGGGCCTTCGAGCACGACGGCCTCGCCGACCTCCTGGAGGACCCCGACGCCGTGGCCACCTACGACGGCGTGGTCAGCTACGCCGGCGTCCTCACCGGCCACCAGGTCACCTACACGGGCGACTTCGGGGTGCCCGGCGCCGGCATCGACGCCACGACGATCCGCTGGGTGTTCGACGACTCCGGCCGCCTCATCGGCCAGGTCTTGCCCTCTGGCGGCACCGACCTCGTCTACGTGTTCACGGGCGAGCCGAAGGTGGAGGGCGGGCTCTTCTACGACGCCGACATCTACGAGGTGAGCGGCGACGCGGCCACGCCGTACGGCTCCGTCCGCTACGAGAGCGTCACGATCAACGAGCCCATCGACGAGGCGCTGTTCCAGTAGGCCGCTCGGCTCGGCGAGAGAGCGAGGGGCCGAACCTCAGCTCGACAGCGGCGCCGGGTACTCGACCTCCTCCGCGGCCGCTGGTTCCTCCGTGAGCTGAGGAGCCGGCTCGGCGTGCTCCTCCTCGCTCGGCGTCTCCGGGGACGCGGGCGCGCGCGGCGGCTTGGGGGAGTAGGCCCGCAGGTGCTGTCCGACCTGCTGGTAGAAGTGGGGCAGCGCCACCTCCAGCTCCTCGAGGAAGGTCCTGCGCCCGCTGAACTTGCCGGCGAGGTCCCTGATCAGCACCACGTCGAACGAGCTGGGCAGGGCGGTGACCCCGTCGGGCATGAGCTGTTCGGGGTCCGCCCTCACCGCGGCCAGCGGCGCTTGAGTGGACGGGATGCGGCCCGGCCAGTTCGTGCGGACGTGGAGGCCCTCCGGGTCCGCCTTGGCGAGCTGCTTCAGCAGCCAGTTGATCCTGCTGCTCGCCCGCTGCCTGTCCGATGGGGCCTCGAGGTTCATGGCGACCTCTACCGTCCGGCGCCTCAGGTCGCACCTCATGGTGATGGGCGCGGCGGCGTTGGGCACCGAGAAAGCCGTCTCCAGCTTGTACGCGGAGGCCAGGCGCTCCACGTCCTCCTTGAGGCGGAACGCCGGCTCGCGCTGCTCCCGCCGGCTCAGCTTCAGCGCCACCGCCTGGCCCAGCTGGCGGGTGAGCAGCAGCGCCAGGTCCCTCGTCTCCTGATGCCACGCCTCCACCGTGTTGACCACCATGTCGCTCGACCTGGCGAGCGGTGCCCCGGCCTGCACCCGCGCCACCAGCTCGCGCCACTCCGGGTTCATCTGGTCGTGGGTGGAGGCGCCCACCGACGGGTGCGAGAAGTAGCGGATGGTCTCGGAGAGGATGTACCTCTCGGCGGGGTTGTCCATCTCGTCCGAGTCGACGAGCAGGAGAGCCTCCGTGAGGATGTGCATCCATGACCAGTGGAGCAGTTGCACGTGCCGGGCCAGGGTCCGGGGCAGGTGCACGGGATGGTGGGTCGGCAGCGCCACGAACTGGTTCGAGATCGTGATCACCGCCGGCACCTGCCGGTCCTTGGCCAACGCCACGTAGCGCTTGATCTGCTCCTCGTCGAGCTCCGCCCTGCCGATCTTCGCCTCGATGAGGGCAGACCACACCACCTTGGAGGCGCGCATGAGGAGCAGGTAGCCGTCGGGCCTGCAGTCGGGGACGGACTCCTTGGTGTGGAACCTGGTCTCCGCGTACCCGAGGAGCTTGGAGCGGCTCGAGTACGACTGTCCCACGGTGTTCAGGAGGGCCTTGGCGAAGGCGGGTACGGACTGGAGCGCGGCCAACAGGACGGAGGTGGCCCTGACCTCGCGGCTGGTGTCGGCCACGACCGGGATGAGCCTGGCCGCCTCACCTGAAACGACGTCGGCAGGAAGGTCCATGTTCAGCCCCCATTCAGCGATCGATCGAGGCTGACGATACCCGCGGTTCCAGAGCGAAGCCGTCGAACCGGCCTCAGTACGCCCCGCATCGACCTAGTCATGCGCTAGGCCGAGCCTGACCTCCTCAGCACCCTCGACCCGTAGTGGGCGGCCCACACCTCGCCGCCGCGGCGCAGCAGCGTGACAGGCGTGTCGTACTCGGGGTAGCGCAGCGCCACCTCGCTCGGGCCGGCCATGAAGGCCGGCACCTCGGACTCGGGGAAGCCGACGGCGGCGCGCAGCGCCCCCTCGGCGTCGAGGAAGAGGCGCAGGCGGCCGTAGGGCTCGCCAGAGGCGTAGCTGCCGAGGGCCTCCTCGACCTCGTGCGGCGCGGCCGCGTACGGTGCGGGCTCGTAGGCGGCGGCGTCGGGCGGCAGCCCGGCGTACGCGCCTATGGCCGTCGTGAAGGCCTTCTCGCTGGGCAGGCCGCCCAGGTTCGTGAGCACCACGGCGCCGACGCCCAGCTCCGGCGCCCAGCCCACGTAGCTCGACACGCCCTTGAGCCCACCGCTGTGCCCCACGAAGCGCAGACCGCGCAGGCGGGCCTCGCGCAGGCCCAGGCCGTAGCGCGCGCCGGGACCGCACCACGCCACGCCCCTCGCCATCTCGGCCACGGCGGCGGCGGGCACGCCGACGGCCTCGCAGAGCGGGCGCCCGCCCTCTCCGACCCGCTCGGGCGCCATCAGGAAGCGCACCCAGGCGCGCAGGTCCCGCAGCGTCGACTTGAGCATCCCGCCGCCCAGTATCCGGCCCGTCGTCTGCCACGCCGGCGAGCGGCGCACCGCCCCGGACTCGTCCCTCTCGTAGAGCGTGGCGGCGTTCGGGTCGCCGAGGACCCGGTCCAGGTCGAAGGTCGTCCGCGTCATGCCGAGGGGCCCCAGCACCCGCGCGGCGAGGAACTCGTCGAGCGGCTCCCCGGAGACGCGCTCGACCACTCCGCCGAGGAGGCAGAAGCCGTCGTTGCTGTAGCTGAAGACCTCGCCGGGCTCCCCGAGGGGCTCGACGCCGTTCAGGTAGGCGACCAGGCCTTCGAACGTCGCGACCTCGGCGGCGCGGCGCCTGAGCTCCTCCTCGCCGCCGGCCACGGTGGTGAGCGCCTCGCGCAGGGTGGGCCCCGCGGCCACGGGGTCGGCGGCCTGACTGGCGGCGCGCAGCCAGGTCATCGTCGGCGTGGGCGGCAGGCCGCTGGTGTGGCCGAGGAGGTGGCGGAGCGTGGCGGGCCGCCGTCCCTCCCACAGCGTGAAGGGCAGGTGCTCGGTCACGGGGTCGTCGAGGCGCAGCAGCCCGTCGGCCGCTAGGGCCTGCACGGCGAGCGCCGTGAACGACTTGGTCACGGAGGCGATGCCGAAGACCGTGTCGGCGTCGATGGGGGCGCCGGCCTCCCTGTCGCGGTGGCCGATGCCGGCCTCGTAGAGGACGTCGTCGAGGGTGAAGACCGTGACGGCGAGGCCCGGCGCCTCCGTGCGCTCCGCCAGCGACCGCAGCGCCGCGTCGAGCCGGTCCTGCCAGCCCTGGCTCCCCGCGCGCCCGGGGGCGCTCACTGGGTGCGCACGTCGGCGGCGTCGCGCAGGGCGTCGCCGACGAAGTTGAAGGCCAGGACGGAGGCGACTATGAGCGCCCCGGGCGCGAGCAGCCACGGGTAGAGGCGCAGGGCCTCGAAGCTCTGGGCGTCCTTGAGCAGCAGGCCCCAGGACGTCATCGGCTCCTTGATGCCGAGGCCGAGGAACGACAGCGTGCTCTCGCCGAGGATGTACCCGGGCAGCGCCAGGGTGGCCGCGACGATCAGGTAGGAGGTGAGGTTGGGCACCACGTGCTTGACGACGATGGAGACGTCGCGGGCGCCCAGGGCCCTGGCGGCCGACACGAAGTCCACCTCGCGCACGGCCAGCACCTGGCCCCTCACGACGCGGGCGAGGCCCGCCCAGCCGATCACCGCCAGCACCGCCACGATGCCGGCGTAGACCCAGGTGGAGGGCCACGACGGGGGGATCACGGTGGCGAGGGCGAGGAGTATGGGCAGGCGCGGGAACGACAGCAGGACCTCGATGAAGCGCTGCAGGACCTGGTCGACCCAGCCGCCGTAGTAACCGGACAGGCCGCCGATGAAGATGCCGATGGCGAAGGAGATGGCGATGCCGATGATCCCCACCGTGAGCGACACCTGCGAGCCCACGAGGACGCGCGAGAGCAGGTCGCGGCCGAACCTGTCGGTGCCGAGCACGAAGAACGTGCCGCCCTCCACACCGAAGAGGTGCCTGTCGCCGGGGACGAACCCGAGGAACCTGTAGGGGTCGCCCTTCACGAACAGGCGCAGCGGCAGACGCACGCTGGTGTCCTCGACGAAGCGTCGGCGGAAGGTGACGGGGTCGCGCTCCTGCACCAGCGGGTGCACGAAGGGCCACACGAGCCGGCCCTCGTAGCGGAAGTGCAGGGGCTGCGGCGGCTGGTACACGGCCGGGTACTGCCGCGTGATCGAGTAGGGGGCGAGGAACTGCGAGAACAGGGCGATCAGGTAGAGGACGACGAGCACCGCGGCGCCGATCATCCCGGACCGCGAGCGCCGGAAGCGCCGCCAGGCGAGCTCCAGCGGCGTGCGGCCCTCGCCGCGGCGGCGCGTGCGTCGGCGCCTGAGGCGCTCCGGCTCGCTCACGGGCGGCTCCCGGCGCCCGGCGACGCGGCGGCGGCTCTCGCGCGGCGCCGTACGGCTGCCCTCGCGCGGCGCCCTGCGGCTGCTCTCGCGCCGAGGCGTCCGATGGCGACTGCTCTCGCGCGGCCGTCAGTCATAGCGGATCCGCGGGTCCACCCAGGCGAGGGCGATGTCGGCCAGCAGGTTGCCCACCATCAGCAGGACGCTGGAGAGCAGCAGGAGCGACATCGCGACGTACTGGTCCTTGTTGATGAGCGAGTCGTAGAGCAGGGGCCCGATGGTGGGCAGGTTGAGGACGATGCTGGCGATGATCGTCCCGTTGATCAGCTCGGGCAGGCTGAGGCCGGCGAGCGATACCAGCGGGTTCAGCGCCGTGCGCACCGCGTGCCTGTTGATGACGCGTCGCTCGGGCAGGCCCTTCGAGCGGGCGGTGCGCACGTAGTCGGCGTTCAGCACGTCGAGCAGGTTCGCGCGCATCTGCCTCATGACGGCGGCGATGCTGCCGGTGCCGATCGCCAGCACGGGTATCCACATGTGGTTGAGGAAGTCGAGGAACCTGGGCCAGCTCCAGGGCGCGGCGATGTACCGCGGGCTGAAGAGGCCGCCCACGTTCGTCCCGCCCGACTGCAGCACCAGGGACACGAGCAGGAGCGCCACCAGGAAGTCGGGCGTGGCGAGGCCGACGTAGCCCACGAAGCTGGCGAAGAAGTCGGTGACGCCGTTGCGGCGCAGCGCCGTGAAGATGCCGAGCGGCACGGCCACGACCCAGGCGAAGACCATCGTGATGCCGGCCACCAGCACGGTCCACCACAGGCGCTCGCCGATCACGCTCCACACCGGCCTGTTGGCGAAGAAGCTGAAGCCGAAGTCGCCGCGCGCGACGATGCCGCCCACCCAGCGCAGGTACTGCTCGTGGGCGGGCCTGTCGAGGCCGAGCTGCTGCTGGATGCGCGCCACCTGGGCGGGGCTCATGCGCGGGTCCTCGAGGTAGCGGTCGGTGAAGGAACCGGGCGCGATCTGGATGACGAAGAAGCAGACTACCGACACCAGGAACAGCGTCGGGATCATCACGGCGATGCGCCTGATCACGTAGACAAGCACGGGCCCTCCGCGCCCTCGCCCGGCCCCGCGGCGCGGCCCGCGCGGCCGCCTCGCCCGACCGCGCCGTCCGTACCGCCGCCGTACGCGGCCGGGTGGGCACCGCAGCCGCCGTAGACGACCGGGCGGGCGAGGTGCCTCCTCGCCCGACCCGGCCTTGGACCGACTGCGACTCTACCGCCCCGTCGTCACTCCTCGACGGTGTAGAGCGGGACGGGGTTGTACCCGGGGATGACGCCCAGGCTGTAGACGAAGTTGCCGACGTGGTCCCACACGGCGGCGACGTTGGTGGGCTTGGCGATCATGATCACGGGCGCGTACTGCGCGTTGAGGCGCTGCCACTCCTTGTAGAGCGCGACGCGCGCGGCCTGGTCGACCATGACGGTGCCCTGGTCGAAGATGTCGTAGACCCTGCGCTCCCAGTCCTCCATGGCGTCGAAGTTCGGCTCGCCGCCCGGCTCTGCCGGCTGGGTGGAGCGATGCCAGTAGTAGAGGGCGCCGCCCGGCTGCCAGATGGGCTTGCGGAGCTCGGGGTCGGGCTGGTTGCCGAGCGCGACGATGATGGCCTGGTAGTCGCCGGCCAGGCCCGTGGAGAGCAGCGCCGAGTTCTGGACGGCCACGAGGTCGGCCTGGACGCCGATCTGCTTGAAGTCGTTCTGGACGATCGTGGCGATGTCGGTGAAGGTCTGCGAGTCCGAGGCGTAGGTGAGTCCGAACTGGAGGTTCGGGCCGCCGTTCGGCATGTTGCGGATGCCGTCGCCGTCGGAGTCCACGACGCCCAGCGTGTCCAGGGCCGCGGCCGCCGCCTCCAGGTCGTACATGTTCATGAGGCCTGTGGTGTCCTCGTAGAACGTGCCGTCGGCGGGGGCGGTGGGCGTGCCGGGGAGCGTGGCGAGGCCGTTGTACACGTCATCGATCACGCGCTGGCGGTTGACGGCGAACTCCATGGCCTTGCGGAACTCGTAGTTCGAGAACAGCTCGCCGAAGGTGGGGTCGTCGAAGTTGAAGGCCACGTGAGGCGGCGAGCCGAACAGCGCGTCGCTGACCACGACGTGGAAGCCCGAGCCCTGCTGCTCGAGGTCCTTGAAGTTCGGGAACTGCGCGCCCGAGATGTTGAGCTGGTCGAGGTTGCCGGCGAGGAACTGCGCGGTCTGGGCCTCGGTGCCCTGCACCACGAGGAAGCGGAGCTCCTCGAGGTAAGGGAGCTGCGTGCCGGCGGAGTCCTGCTTCCAGTAGTTCGGGTTGCGCTTGAGGACGACGAGCTGCCCGGGCGTGTAGCTGTCGTACATGAACGGCCCGGTGCCCACGACCTCGGAGAGGTCCACGTCGGTGGGCCAGGCGTTGTTGATGTCGCCCGGCTGGGCGCCGCCCTCGACGCTGAAGTCGAGCAGCTTGTGCTTCGGCATGATCGGGAAGCGCTGCTGCAGCAGGAACGCGGCCGACGGCGCCGGCAGCGTCATGACGACGGTGTGCTCGTCGGGCGCCTCGAAGGTCACCTGCCGCTGCTCGCCCTCCACGGTGAAGGTGAACTGGGCCGCGTCGCCGGCGCGGGCCTCGGGGTTCGCGATGATGTTCTCGTAGGTGAACACGACGTCGTCGGCCGTGAAAGGCTCGCCGTCGTGCCAGGTGACGCCCTCGCGCAGGTGGAAGGTGTAGACGGTGCCGTCCTCGGAGACGTCCCAGCTCGCCGCGAGGCCCGGCTCGAGCTCGTAGGTCTCGAGGTTGAACTCGACGAGGGAGTCGAAGACCTGGCCGGTGAGGGTCTGGGTGGCGTTGTCGATCTGCCCGTAGTAGAGGAACGTGGGCGGCGCCGCCCCCAGGGGCAGTGTGATGCTGCCGCCTACGGTGCCCGGTTCCATGCCCAGCCCGGGGTAGTCGACGACCTTCGGCTGCGCCATGGCCGCGCCTGGCAGGGCGAGCATCGCGGCCACCAGCACGGTCAAGAGGGTTCTGCGGTGCATCCGATACCTCCAAGGTTTCGCCTTCGCGAACGGCTCAGCCAGGATAGACCAGCCCTGTACCACTCACAAGGGGTGTCTGGGTGCATTAAGGGACCGTGGGGGTCGCGGTCCGGCGTCCGGCTCCGCGCCGGCTCGGCGCTCGGGGACGTCCAGACCTCGCTCCGGCCCGCGCCTCGCCCCAGGCGGCCGAGGCGGCACGCGCGGCGCTCCACCGGCGAGGCGCTCGGCCGCCCCTCGCCAGACCCGCACGGCGGCCCCGGGATGGTATAGAAGTGGTACGCAACCACTCGACGGCGACGGCGTCCGGCGCGCGAGGCGCCCGGGGCGAGGAGGCTGGGCGATGGCGGGCAGCACGGTGAGCGAGCGGGCGGCGGCGGGGGCCACGCCGGGTCGGCCCGGGCGCGCGGCGGTGACGCGCGCGGCGGGCCTGGAACTCACCGTCGACAAGGCGCTGCCCACTCCCGCCTACCTGCAGCTCCGCGACCAGCTCGCCAGGGCGATCGCCGAGGGCGACCTGCCCGCCGGCGCCGCACTCCCGTCGGAGCGCGGGCTCGCCTTCGGCCTGGGCCTCTCGCGCATGACGGTGAGGCGCGCGTTCGAGGAGCTCGTGGCCGCCGGCGTCGTCGAGCAGCGCCAGGGCTCTGGCACCTTCGTCAAGCCGCGCCCCGTGGAGCAGGTCATCGACCGCGTCCTGGGCTTCACGGACGAGGCACGCAACCTCGGCTTCCAGCCGGGGGCCCGGCTCATCGCGGCCGAGGTGGTGCCGGCGGACGAGCACGCCGCCCAGGCGCTGGGCCACGAGGTTGGCACGCCGGTGCTGCGGCTCACCCGCCTGCGCACAGCCACCGGCGAGCCCCTGGCCCTGCAGGACGCCTACCTGCGCGGCGACCTGGCGGGGCTCTCCCTCGAGCGGCTGGCCGAGACCGGCAGCCTCTACAGGACCCTCGAGGACCAGTTCGGCATCAAGCCGGCCAGGGCGCGGCAGACGATCGCGGCGCGCCTCCCGACCGAGCACGAGTGCCGCGTCCTCGGCATCGCCCGCTCCGTGCCGGTGCTGGCCCTCGAGCGCACCACGCACGGCGACGACGGGCGCCCCTTCGAGTTCGTCCGCAGCGCCTACCGGGGCGACATCTACCGCATGGCCCTAGACCTCCGGTCGTACTGAGGTGAACCGCGCCGTGTACGGGCACGGCAGCGTGGTGGTCCGGCAGCTCGCCGAGGCCGAGGCGGAGCGCGTACCGGAGCTGTGGAACGCCGCCTGGGCGCGGCTCCCCACGAACCCCTACCCGCTCCCCACGGCGCTGTGGCGCGAGCGCCTGGCCTCACGTCATCACGACCCCTCCCTCCTGCTCGGCGCGTTCGCTTCCGGCGAGCTCGTGGGCTACGCGCACGGGAAGCTCCCGGTGTCGCCCTGGCAGCCTCGGGGCGTGGCCTGGGTGTCCTCGCTGGCCGTGGCGGCCGATCACCAGGGACGCGGGCTCGGCTCGGCCCTCCTCGACGACCTGCTCCGCCGCCTGGCCGCGGCTGGCGCCCGTGAGGCGCGCTTCGGCTCCGACGCCGACCACCTCCTCCCCGGCGTGCCCCAGGAGGCGCCGCCGGCGGCGTGGCGGCTGCTGAGGCGCTGGGGCGCGCGCTTCGCCGCCCTCGAGCACGACCTGCACCTCGACCTCCGCCCGCCGCTGCCCGAGGCGCCGCTGCCCGCCGGCTGGCGGCTGCGCGACGACGACGCCCGGGGCGCGCAGGCGTTCGTGGACCGCGCCTTCCCCGGCCGCTGGGCCGAGGAGCTGGCGGCGTACCTGGCGGGCGGCGCCACGGCGTTCACGGTAGAGCGCACCGGCGCCCACCCCGACGGCCCCTCGGCAGGAGCCGAGGGGTTCTGCGTCGCGTTCCAGGGCGGCGAGGCCGTGACCTCGCCCGGGCTGCATTGGGCCGAGGCGCTGCGGCGCGAGTCGCCGGGCGGACGGCTCGGCGCGATCGGGCCTCTCGGCGTGGCGCCCGCGGTCCGGGGCGGCGGCGTCGGGCTCGCCATGGTGAGGGCCGCGGCGGCGGCGCTGCGCGAGCGCGGCGTCACCGACGTCGTCGTCAACTGGACCACCCTAGGCGCCTTCTACGGTCGCCTCGGCGCGCGGACCTGGCGCACCTACCAGCGGGCGCAAGCGGCGCTGACGTCCGCACGGAGCGGAGGAGACGAGTGAGCACCGAAGGGATCGACCCGCGGTACGAGGGCCTCGACACCTGGGACACGGGCCGGATCCTCGCGGCCGTGACGGCGGCGAACGCGCGGGCGATAGCCGCGGTGGAGCGCGCGCTGCCGGCGCTGACCCGGGCCGCCGAGGGCGTCGAGGCCCGGCTCGCCGCGGGCGGGAGGCTCGTCTACGTGGGGGCGGGCACGTCGGGGCGCCTGGGCGTGCTCGACGCCGCCGAGCTGGCGCCCACCTTCGGCTACGACGACGCCGTCGTGCTCATGGCCGGCGGCGGCGCGGCGCAGACCAGGGCCAAGGAGGGCGCCGAGGACGACGTCGAGGCGGCCGTGGAGGACCTGGAGCGGGCCGGCGTGGGCCGCGCCGACGCGGTCGTGGGGTTGGCGGCGAGCGGGCGCACGCCCTACACGGTCGCCGCGGTGCGGCGGGCCGGAGCGCTGGGCGCCTTCACGGTGGGCATCGCGAACAACCCGGGCACGCCGCTGCTCGAGGCCGCCCAGGTGGGCGTGCTGCTCGACACGGGGCCAGAGGTGCTGGCCGGGAGCACGCGCCTGGCCGCCGGAACGGCGCAGAAGGCCGCGCTGAACGCCCTCTCCACGGCGGTGATGGTCCGCCTGGGCGGCTCGTACGACAACCTCATGGTGGGCATGCGCCCGCTGAACGCCAAGCTCGTCGAGCGCGCCGCCGGGATCGTCGCCCGCGCCACCGGCCGGGACGTCGAGGAGGC
>JBIQHQ010000039.1:0-19449 GCA_044508445.1 Deinococcaceae bacterium | reverse complement strand
TGACCTACATCGTCGAGAACAACGGCGTCTACGGCCTCACCAAGGGCCAGTTCTCCGCCACGGCCGAGTACGGCCAGGACCTCAAGTACGCCGGCCACAACGACTTCCCGCCCATAGACGTCGCCGTGGAGGCGATAGTGGCCGGCGCCGGCTTCGTGGCCCGCTCCTTCGCCGGCGACGCCAAGCAGGTGCGCGAGCTCCTCAAGGCCGCCCTCAGCTTCCGCGGCCTGGCGGTCCTCGACATCATCAGCCCCTGCGTGGCCTTCAACGACGAGGACGACTCGCGCAAGAGCTACGCCTGGGGGCGGGCCAACGAGAGGGCCCTGCAGGAGCTCGGCTACGTGGCGCCGCAGGAGGAGATCGTCATCGACGACTACGACCCCGGCACCACCAGGGTAGTCGAGCTGCACGACGGCTCACGGCTCACCCTGCGCAAGGTCGAGGCCGACTACGAGCCCAACGACAGGCTGCGGGCCCTGGAGCGTCTGCGCCGCGGCGAGGAGCAGGGGGAGCTGGTCACGGGGCTCCTCTACTACGACGACTCCCGGCCATCGCTGGCCGAGGTGAGCGGGTTCGGCGCCACGCCGCTCTCCGAGCTGCCCGACCACCTGCTGCGGCCCAGCAGGGACGCGCTCGAGGGGCTGCTCGCGGCGTACGCCTGAGCCTTGGACGGCCCGACCGACCACGAGCCGCTGCGCATAGCCCTCGTCACCGAGACCTTCCTGCCGAAGGTCGACGGCGTCGTCACGCGGCTCGTGGCCACGCTGGCGGCGCTGGAGGAGCTGGGCCACGAGGTGCTGGTGCTGGCCCCGCCCGGCGCTCCGGAGCGCTGCGGGGAGACACGCGTCGTCGCGGCCGGGGGCCTGCCGTTCCCCTGGTACCCCGAGCACACCTTCGCCCTGCCGTCGTCGCGCCTGGCCCGCGAGATCGACGGCTTCGCGCCCCACGTGGTGCACGTCGTCAACCCCGTGCTGTTCGGCACCTGGGGCGCGATGCACGCCCGGCGCCGGGGGCTGCCGCTGCTGGCGTCCTTCCACACCGACCCCAAGGTCGTGAGGAGCCTCTCGCTGGGCTGGTTCGAGCGTCCACTGGAGGTGCTGGACCGCGAGGTGCACAACCTCGCCCACGTGAACCTCTGCACCAGCCCGCAGATGGTCGGGCTGGCACGCGACCTAGGCATCAGGCGCGTGCGCCTGTGGCCCAAGGCCGTGGACGCCGAGAGGTTCCACCCCCTCCGGCGCAGCGCCGCGATGCGGGCGCGGCTATCCGGCGGCGACGACGGGGCTCCCCTCGTGGTCTACGCCGGGCGCGTCTCCTTCGAGAAGCGCGTGGACGTGCTGGCCGAGGCCGTGGACGCCCTCAGGGACGAGGCGCGCTTCGCCGTCGTGGGCGAGGGCCCGGCCCGAGCCTGGCTGGAGGAGCGCCTCGCCGGCACCGGCACAGTGTTCACGGGCTTCCTGTCGGGCGACGAGCTGGGAGCGGCCTACGCCTCGGCCGACGCCTTCGCCTTCCCGTCCGACTCGGAGACCCTCGGCTTCGCCGCCCTCGAGGCCATGGCCGCCGGGGTGCCCGTGGTCGCGGCGCGCGCCGGCGGCATCCCGCACGTAGTGGAGGACGGCCGCACCGGCCTGCTCGTCGACCCCGGCAGCGGCCCGGCCCTGGCCGCGGGTCTCCGGCGCCTCCTGGACGACGAGAACCTGAGGTCCCGCCTCGCCGCCGCGGGGCGGCGCGAGGCGGAGCGGTGGTCGTGGACGGCCGCGACACGCGAGCTGGTGGCCTACTACCGCCGCGCTCTGCGCCTGCGCGGCGTCGAGGCGGCGCGGCGCGCGTGAAAGGGGCCAGGACGAGCCCGGCGGACGGCGGCGAGGGGCCGTCGCGCGGCGCGGCGCGCACCGCGCTCGAGCCGCCGGACCCGGCTGCGGACGCTGCCGTAGCCGCCGAGGGACCGCGCCTCAGGAGCCTGCTGCTCGCCATCTACGTGCCCACGGTCATCACGTCGGTGTGCGACGGCGTGCTCACCGCCACCCTGCCGCTGTTCGTCGCCTCGCTCGAGAGCTCGCTGGCGCTCGTGGGCCTGGCGCTGGCCGGAGAGGCCGTTGGCACCCTCATCGGCGACGTCCCCGCCGGCTGGTTCGTGGACCGCGCCTCGCCCAAGGCCGCGCTGCTGCTCGGCGGGACGCTCGTCGCGACCGCGGTGCTCGCGACCGCCGCGGCCCGCGACCTGCGCGTCGTGCTGGCGCTCCGGGTCCTGGCCGGCGTGGGCATCGCGCTCTTCAACCTCGCCAGGCACTCCTACCTGGCGCAGGCGACGCGCTCGGGCGGGCGCGGGCGGCTCATCGCCCTCTACGGGGGCGTGAACCGCTTCGGCTCCTTCGCCGGGCCCGCGCTCGGCGGCGGCGCGGCGGCGCTGTTCGGCCTCGGCGCCCCGCTGGTGCTCTACGCCGCCCTCATGCTGGGAGCCGTGGCGCTGGTGGCCCTCAGCCTGCCGGGCGTGCCCGCGGCGGCGCCGCGCGCACGGGGCGGGGAGGCGGCCCGCCGCGCGATGCGCGCGTCGGTGCCCGCGCTCCTCAACGCCGGCCTCGGCCAGGTGCTCGGCCAGGCGGTGCGGGCCGGGCGTCGCGTCCTCCTCCCCCTCTTCGGCTCCCAGGTGTTGGGCCTCGACCCGCTGCAGGTGGGCATCGTCGTCAGCGCCGGGGGCCTCGCCGACATGTCGCTGTCCTACCCGGCCGGCTGGCTCATGGACAGGCGCGGGCGCAAGGCCGCCATCGTGCCGTCGTTCCTCGTCACCGGCCTGGCGCTGGCGCTGGTGCCGCTGGCCGGCGGCTTCTGGGCGCTGGTCGGCGTCTCCGTGCTGGTGGGCGTGGGCAACGGGCTGGGGTCCGGCACGATGATGACCCTCGCCGCCGACCTGGCGCCGCGCGAAGCGGCGTCCACTTTCCTCGGCTGGTGGCGGCTGATCGGCGACGCCGGCATGGTCGGCGGTCCCGTCGTGGTCGGGCTCGTGGCTCAGGCGGCGGCGCTGGGGCCCGCCGCGGTCGCCGTCGGGGCGCTGGGGGTGTTGGCCGCGGGCTGGTTCGGGTCCCGGGTGCCGGAGACCGCGATGCCGTTATCATCTGGGATCGAGCGCACAGGGGCCGCCTGAGCGAGAGGATCGCGTGCCCGGGGCCGGGCCGGAACGGGACCGATGGAGGAGCGTACCCAAAGCCCTGGCAGAGCCACGGAGGCCTTCTTCCGGACCCATCCGCAGGCCGTCGTCGTCTACGACCCCGCCACGCTCGAGCTGCTGGCCGTGAACCCGCGCGCCGCGTCGGTGTTCGGCCTGCCCGCGGGACCCGCCACGGGACGCACTCTCATGGACCTCCACGCCGGCGAGCCGCCGGCGGCGGTGGCCCGCGACTACGCGACGGCGCAGACGCCCTTCCTGGCCGCGCTCAACGGGGCGCCCACGATAATGCTCCGGGGCGCGTCGGGCGAGTTCGAGGCCGTGGTCAGCGTGTTCGAGCTGGTCTACGGGGGCAGGCTCGCGCGCATGGCCATCTGCGCGGAGCTCGCCGGCCGGCGCCCCGCCGACTCCTACGAGGAGGAGCGCAAGGCGCTGCAGCAGCGCGTCGAGTACCTCGCGAACCACGACCCCGTCACCGACCTGCCCAACCGCCAGCGCTTCGAGACCCTGCTGCTCGACGCCCTGGCGGCGGCGCGCGCGGCGAGGCTCAAGGTAGCCGTGCTCTACCTCGAGCTCCACGGCTTCCGCCTGATCCACGACGCCGTGAGCCAGGACGCCGCCGACGACATGCTGCGCCTGGCCGCGCGGCGCCTGAAGGCCGTGGCGCAGGGCTCCACCGTGGCCCGCTTCGGCACCGACGAGTTCGCGATCGTCACCAGGCCACTGCAGGACACCGTGGACGCCACCGACATAGCCCAGCGCGTCGTCAGCGGCCTGGTGGAGCCCGTGGTGCTGGAGGGGCGCAGCGTCACCTTCAGGCCGCGCGTGGGCGTGGCCGTGTTCCCCGACCACGCCGAGACGCCCGGCGCACTCATGAAGGCAGCGTCGCAGGCCAAGTACCGGGCCAAGGCGGCGCGGGGGCCGTCCTTCGCGGTGTTCAGGCCGGCCATGCAGGTGCGGGTGCAGGAGCGCCTGGAGCTGGAGGACGAGCTGCGCCAGGCGCTGGGCAAGGACCAGCTCACCCTCTACTACCAGCCGCGCGTGGACCTGCGGACCGGCAGGCTGGCCGGCGCCGAGGCGCTGGTGCGCTGGCGGCACCCCGAGAGGGGCCTGATGAGCCCCGACTCGTTCGTGCCCTTGGCCGAGGAGACGGGCCAGATCGTCTCGCTGGGGCGCGAGGTGCTCGACCTGGCGCTGGCCCAGGTGAACAGGTGGGACGAGGCCGGCTTCAAGGTGCCGCGCGTGGCGGTGAACGTGTCACCGCTCCAGCTCCGCGGCGGCGGCCTGCTGGAGGACGTGCGCGACGCCCTGCAGCGCGCCGGGCTGACGGCGAGCCGGCTGGAGCTGGAGGTCACGGAGACCGCGGCGCTGGCCGACCGCCGCCGCGGCTCCGACGTCCTGGCCGAGCTGCGACGCGTGGGGGTGAAGGTCACGCTCGACGACTTCGGCACCGGCTACGCGTCGCTGGCGCACCTGCACGAGCTGCCGGTCGACGCCATCAAGCTCGACAGGGCGTTCCTCGAGCAGGCGCCCGGCTACGCCGGCCAGGGCAGCGAGCTGGCGATCCTCAAGGCCGTGGCGGCCCTGGGCAAGGCGATAGGCGTGGAGGTCACGGCCGAGGGCGTCGAGACCGAGGAGCAGCTCCACCAGGTCATCGAGGCCGGCTGCGACTCGGTGCAGGGCTTCCTCGTGTGCCAGCCGGTGGCGCCCGCCCTGGTGCAGGACGCGGCGCGGCGCGGGCTCGCCGTGCTGGAGAGGGCGCGAGCGTCCCGGCGCTGAGGCCTGGGGCCGCGCGAGCCGAGCCGCCGGGCCGGACGGGTCCTCTCGGTCGGGCGCCGACCCGCCTCACTCCCCCCAGGCGAGCCGCAGGACGCGCAGCCAGTTCCTGTAGGCGATCTTCTCCAGCGCCTCGCCGTCGTAACCGGCGCTCGCCAGGGCCTCCAGCAGCGCCTGCAGGCCGCTCACGTCCTTGATGGCCGCGGGCATGGTGGCACCGTCGAGGTCCGAGCCGAGGGCCACGCCGTCGATGCCCAGCTTGTCCACGAGGTGGTCGACGTGCCTGACCATCACCTCGAGGGGCAGCTCCGGGTCGGAGGAGCCGTCCGCGGCCAGGAAGCCGACGTTGAAGTTGAGGCCCACCAGCCCCTCGGTCTCGGCCACGGCGCGGAGCTGCTCGTCGGTGAGGTTGCGCGGCGACGGCGACAGCGCGTGGGCGTTCGAGTGCGTGGCGACCAGGGGCGCGTTGGACAGGTCGGCGACGTCCCAGAAGCCCCTCTCGCTGATGTGCGAGAGGTCGATCATGATCCTCAGCTCGTTGCAGCGCCTCACGAGGCGCACGCCGTGGCCCGTGAGGCCGGGCGCCACGTCGGGCGACGAGGGGAAGGCGAACGGCACGCCGTAGCCGAAGGCGTTGGCGCGGCTCCAGACGATGCCGAGGCTGCGCAGGCCGGCCGCGTGGTAGACGTCGAGCGCCGCCAGGTCGACGTCTATGGCCTCCGCGCCCTCGAAGTGGAGTATGGCGGCGAGAGCCCCGTCCGCCATCGCCTGCTCGATGTCCCGCACGCTGCGCACGAGCCTCACCCTGCGCTCCGGGTCGGCGTCCCACCGCAGGAGCTGCGAGACCATGGCGTTCGTCGCCCTCACCGCGTCGGCGCGGTCGATGACGGGCGGGGCGGCCCTGGCCGTGGTCCCGTCGCGGCGCGTGAACGAGGTGCTCAGGCCGGGCATCTCGCGCCCCGGGGGGAAGACGGCGAAGAACGCCCCGGCCAGGCCCCCCTGGCGGGCACGCTCGAGGTCGACGTGGCCGCTCTCCTGCCTCGTGAAGAAGTCGCGCGTGGGCTCGTTGAGGTGCAGCAGGAGGGTGTCGTTGTGGCCGTCGATGACGGGGATCATGCGGTGAGCGTAACCCGCACGGCCCCCGCCCCCTGGCGCCGGACGCGCGCTCCGCCCGCCGCCCGGCACTGGCGCCTCCCGCCGCCCGGCTCGGGGGCGGCCCGCTCAGTCCCGCGGGTCGAAGGCGTCGCGCAGGCCGTCGCCCAGGAGGTTGAAGGCCAGCACCGTAAGCGACACGGCGGCGCCGGGGTAGAGGAGCAGCCAGCTCGAGCCGGGCAGGAAGCGCCGCCCGCGCGAAAGCATCTCGCCCCAGTCCGCCGTGGGCGGCTGCACGCCGAGGCCGAGGAACGACAGGCCGGCCATGCTGAGGATCGCGAAGCCTATGCCGAGTGTCGCCTGCACCGTCAGCGGCCCGACGGCGGCGGGCAGCACGTGCCTCAGCATCAGCCGCGGGTCCTTGGCGCCCAACGCCCGCGCTGCGTGCACGAACTCCTCCTCCCGCGCGGCGATCACGACGCTGCGAGCCAGGCGCGCGTACCCCGGCACCGACACGATGGCCACGGCGATCACGGCGTTGACGAGGCCGGGGCCGAGCGTGCCCACGACGGCCAGGGCCAGGAGCAGGGAGGGGAAGGCCAGCAGCACGTCCATGACGCGCATGAGCACGTCGTCGAGCCAGCCGCGGTAGAAGCCGGCGACGAGGCCTATCGCGGTGCCGACCAGGAGGCCCGTGGCCACGGGCACCAGCCCCGTGAGGAGGCTGACCCGCGCCCCGAACAGTACCCGGCTGAAGACGTCGCGGCCGAACTCGTCGGTGCCGAACCAGTGCTCGGCGGAGGGCGGTCGCAGCCGCGCCCTCAGGTCCTGCGCGTCGGGGGCGTAGGGCGCCAGCACCGGCGCGAGCGCGGCGGCCAGAGCGAGGACCAGCACCAGCGCCAGGCCCAGGACGGCGCCGCGGTGGCGCAGGAAGCGGCGAGCGGCCGGCGCGCGCAGGAACCGGCGCGACGCGGCCGCGGCGGCGAAGGCGTCAGCCATAGCGGACCTTCGGGTTGAGCGCGGCGTAGGACAGGTCCACGAGCAGGTTCACGAGGATGAACATCACTGCCACGAACAGCACCGCCCCCTGCACGAGCGGCAGGTCGCGGCTCCTTATCGCGTCGACGAGCAGCCGCCCCACGCCGGGCCAGGCGAAGACGGTCTCGGTGAGCACGGCGCCGCCGAGGAGGCCGCCGAACTGCAGCCCCACGACGGTGACGACGGGCAGTAGCGCGTTCTTCAGCGCGTGCTTGAGCCGCACCCGCCCCTCCGGCAGGCCCTTCGCCCTGGCCGTCCTCACGTAGTCCTGGCGCAGCGCCTCGATGAGCGAGGCGCGGGTGACCCGGGCTATGAATGCCGCCGACGAGAACCCGACGGCCGCCGCCGGCATGACCAGGTGTCGCCAGGTCCCGAAGCCGGAAGCGGGCAGCCAGCCGAGCCGGAGCGCGAAGACGAGCATGAGGACGAGGCCGGACCAGAACACCGGCACCGAGACGCCCAGCAGGGCGACGACTATGGCCGCCGAGTCGACCCAGGTCCCCTTGTACACGGCCGCCAGCACGCCGAACGCGCCGCCGACGAGGACGGCGATGGCCATGGCGCTGCCGGCCAGCGCCAGCGTGGCCGGCAGGCGCGACAGCACCTCGTCCGTGACGCTCTGCGAGCTCCTCAGCGACGTGCCCAGGTCGAGGCGCAGCACGTCGCCAAGGTAGGAGAGGAACTGCTCGGGGAAGCTGCGGTCGAGCCCGTAGGCGCGGCGCAGCTCCTCCACCTGGGCGGCGCTGATGCCCTGCGCGCCCTCGCCCAGCAGGGCCAGCACGGGGTCGCCCGGCGCCAGCCACAGCATCGCGAACACCAGCAGTACCACCCCGAACAGGACGGGGATCAGGCCCAGCAGGCGTTTGGCGACGTAGGCCAGCATGGCTTCTTTGCGTGCGCGGGGCGCCGGACGCGCGCCCGGCCGCCCGTGTCAGCGACGCCGCCGCGGCCGCGGTCGACCCGGCGCCCGCGCGGGGCTCACTCCTCCAGCGTGGCGCCGCGGAGGTCCAGGTTGATCCAGGAGAAGCGCACGACCTCGCCTTGGAGCGCCGGCCGCTTCGCCGACGTGGACAGTGGGTAGTAGAGGGTGACCATGGGGACGTCGGCGAGGACGCGTTCCTGGACGGAGCGGTAGAGCCTCTCGCGCTGGGCGTCGTCGGGCGTGGCGCGCGCCGCCTCGAGCGCGTCGTCGACCTCGGGCACGCTGTAGCGCGAGGCGTTGTTGGCGGGGATCTCGGACGAGTGGAAGAAGGCGAAGAGCGTGTAGTCGGCGTCGAGCGTCACCGTGCCCCAGGACGTGAGGTACATCTCGACGTCGTCCCGCTGGATCGTCTCCGCGTAGGCGGCGTACTCCTGCACGCGCACCTCGAGGGTCACGCCCACGTCGGCGAGCATGGCCTGCAGGACCTGCGCCACGGCCTCGAGGTCCGGGTTCTGGTAGACGTCGAGGGTGAGCGTGAGGCCCTCTGCCCCGGCCTGGGCCAGCAGCTCCTCGGCCCGGTCCACGTCGTAGGGGTAGGGCTCCTCCAGGTCGGAGGCGGCGAACCGCACCGTGGGCGGGATGGGAGCCACGCCCACCTCGGCCAGGCCGCCGAGCAGCTCGTCGACGATGAGCTGCTTGTCGATGGCGTGGGCTATGGCCTGCCTGACGCGGATGTCCTGCAGCTTCGGGTTCGCGGTGTTGAAGCCGAGGTGCACGCTGCCCCAGCCGAGGAACGCGCTCGTCTCGAGGTTGGCCAGGCCCTGGAGCTGGCGGTAGCTGTCCGCCGGGACGTTGAAGAGGACGTCGAGGCCGCCGCTGCGCAGCTCCACCACCTGCGTGCTCACCTCGGGGATGATGCGGAACACGACGCGGTCGATGGCCGGTGCGCCGCCCCAGTAGCCCTCGTTGGCCGTCAGCACCACCGCGTCGCCCTGGGTCCAAGACTCGAACACGAAGGGCCCGGAGCCCACGGGCCGGCGCGCCAGGTCGTCGCCGTGAGCGACGGGGACGATGGCGGTCACGGGGTGGGCGAGGTGGGCCAGGAGCGGGGCGAAGGGCTCCGACGTGACGATGTCCACGGTGCGTTCGTCTACGACCTCCACGGACGCGATGGCCGAGACGACGAAGCGGCCCGGCGCCGCCGTGGCCGGGTCGAGCAGCCGCTCCAGCGACGCCTTCACGGCCGCGGCGTCGAGGGGCGTGCCGTCGGTGAACCGCACGCCCTCGTGCAGCGTCACGCGCAGGCGGTCCGGCGCGACGTTCTCCCAGCTCTCGGCGAGGAGGCCCTCGATCTCGCCGTCGGCGGTGACGCGGAAGAGGGTCTCGTAGACCTGCGTGGTGACGGCGAAGGAGAAGCCGTTGAAGGTCTTCTGCGGGTCGAGCGTGGGCGGGTTCGAGCTCATCGCCGTGGTCAGCGTCTGGGCCGCCGCCAGCGGCGCGGACAGCAGTAGAAGCAGCGGGAGAAGCTTGCGACTCATCGGTCCTCCTGGGACGCGGCCGGCCGAGGGCCGGCCCGCGGCGACCGGCAGGCCGCCGTCCGCCGATGCTAAGCCCCGTGCTGCGGCACGCCAGGTGCGCTAGGATGCGGCCCTAGGCAGACGAAGGGTGGTGAGCGCCATGAACCAGATCACCGTGACCACGAACGCCGCGCCGCCGCGTCTGCACCGCTCCTGACCACAGCGCGAGGCTGACCGCCTCCGGGGCGGCGTGCGCCACACGCCGGACGAAGCCGAGAGCTCTCGTACCCGCCCACGGAGGACGGAACTTGCCACGTCACGAAGAGGACGACGGCGCCGACTTCGGCGTCCGCACGAAGGCGAGGCGCGCCAGGACCGCCTCGGAGACCAGGGGTCGGCGGCGCCGGCCCCGCAAGCGCGAGTCCGTAGGCGACATCGTGTGGGACGAAGAGGACGAGCGCCCCACGACCACCACGGAGTTCACCGACCCCGACATGCAGCGGCTCTACGACAGGGGCTACTTCGACACGCTCGTGGGCCAGCTCCGCGGCGGCAAGGAGGCCACCGTCTACGTCGTCAGGCGGGGCACGGAGAGCCTCGCCGCCAAGCTCTACACCGACCTCGACCTGCGCGCGTTCAGGAACGACGCGGGCTACTGGGATGGCTTCTACGTGGCCGACGCGCGCGCGGCCAAGGCCATGCGCCTGGGCACGCGCGCCGGTCACAGGGCCAAGATGGGCATCTGGGTGCTGCGCGAGTACCGCACCCTTTGGCGCCTCGTCGACCACGGCCTGCCGGTGCCTCGCCCGGCGGTGGGCCCCCACGTGAGCGACCTCCGCGAGGCCGGCTCCGTCGTGCTCATGGAGCTCATAGGCGACGGCGACGAGCCGGCGCCGCGCCTCTCCGACCTCAGGCCGTCGTCCGCGGAGGCCAGCGACGCCTGGGAGCAGGCGGCGACGATCTTCCTGCGGCTGGCCGAGCTCGGGCTGGCGCACGGCGACCTCTCCACCTACAACCTGCTGTGGCACGAGGGCCGCGTCTGGCTCATCGACGTGCCGCAGGCCGTGGAGGTCGCCGCCTCCCGCGAGGGCCTGGCCCTGCTGCGGCGCGATCTCGAGTCGCTGGTCACGTCGTTCCGGCGCCTGGGCCTCGAGGTCGAAGCGGAGGCGCTGTGGCGACGCGCGCTGTCGGCAGCGGCGCTGGCGCGGTGATTGTGAGCTAGGTTCCGTTCACATGGCCCCACGCACCGCGATGATGGCGCCGATGACGTCAGGGAGCGGGAGCGCCGACGAGCGCCAGCGACTCGCCGAGCTCGAAGCGCTCCTCGAGGGGACGAAGGCGCTCATCGAGCTGGATGACGCCCACGGCGCCAAGGCGCAGGTCCTCCAGGCCCTGGACGAGGTCGAGAGCCTCTGCGGCTCCGACCCGGAGGGGTCGGGCGGGGGAGGTCGGCGCCTGGCCGAGCGGCTCGCCGCGCTGGACCCCGCCGCCCTGTCGCCGGAGGCCGGCCGGGTGGTGGCCGAGACCATGCGCTACGGCCTGCGCAGCGCGATGCTGTCGAACGACGTCGAGGCGGCGCTGCCCTTCGGCCGCGCCGCCCTGGCGTTCGCGAACCACCTCGGCCTGCCGCTGCTGGCCGCGCAGGCGCACAACGACCTCGCGTCCGTCTACGGCGTCCGCGACTTCCACGAGCGGGCGATCTACCACCTGCGCGCCGGCATAGACGTGCTGGAGCGCGCCGGCGAGCGCGTCTTCCCGGCGCTGGTCAACAACCTCGGCAACGTCTACATGGCCACCGACCGCATCGAGGAGGCGCTGGCCTGCTTCGACCAGGCCGTGAGGGGCGCCGCCGAGGAGAGCGACGACATGCGCCGCGCCATCGCCCTCTCGAACCGCGGCCGGGCGCTGAGCGCGCTGCGCCGCCACCAGGACGCCATAGAGGCGCTCAGGGAGGCGCTGGGCCTGTTCCGCTCCCTGAACAGGCGCGCCTACGTGGCCACGACGCTGGCCAAGCTCGGCACGGCCCACGCCGCGGCCGGCGACCTGGCCACGGCCATGGAGCACTTCGAGACGGCCGGCCGTGAGATCGAGGACCCGGGCCAGCCCTTCAGGGGCGAGGTCGTGGAGGCCATAGGCCGCGCGCTCCTCGACGCCGGCGACGCGAGGCGGGCGATCGAGGAGCTCGAGCGCGCCGAGCGCCTCCACCGCGAGGCGGGAGCGCTGGGCGCCGCCGCCGACCTTCTCAGGGAGCAGGCGCGCGCCCTGGCGGCCCTCGGTCGTCACGAGGAGGCCTACGACAGGCTGTGGAGCTTCCTCGAGGAGAGCGGGGCACGCCAGCAGGAGCACGGCGAGGTCCTGCTCGGCGTGCTCCTCGTCGAGCTCGAGGCGGGGCTCACGCGGGACCACGAGCTGCTGGCGATCACGGGCCGCGCGCTGGCCGAGGCGAACCGCGCCCTGCGCGCACAGGCGGAGAGGCTCGAGCGCCTCAGCTCCACCGACGAGCTCACGCAGGTGCACAACAGGCGCTACCTCAACGGCCGCCTCCAGGACGCCGTCCTGCGGTGCCGCCAGGAGCCGGGTTCCGACCTCTGCCTCGTGCTCTTCGACGTCGACGCCTTCAAGACGATCAACGACCGCTACACCCACCTCGTCGGGGACGAGGTGCTCCGGAAGACCGCCGGCATCCTGGGGCGGACCTTCCGCCGCACCGACGTGGTAGCGCGCTGGGGCGGGGAGGAGTTCGCGGTCCTGCTGGTGGGCACGCCGAAGGAGGCGGCCGAGCGCGTGGCCGACAAGGCCCGCCTGGCGGTGGAGGGCGCGGGCTGGGACGAGCTCGCTCCCGGCCTCGAGGTCACCGTGAGCGCCGGCGTGGCCTCCGTGCGGGAGCTGACCGGCTCGCCCAGCGCGCTCGAGCTCCTCAAGCTCGCCGACAGGCGCCTCTACCAGGCGAAGTCGCGGGGGAGGAACAGGGTCGCGGCCGGCGACTGACGCCGGCGGCACCCGCTCGCGCACGGCGCGGTAGTATCGCCCATCCACCATCGTTCGACCCGGCCCGTGGCCGCCCGGCCGCGAGCCGGCAGGGAGGGCTGGGATGTCGCCACTCGACCCGAAACGCACCGTCGCCGAACTGAAGGACCTGCGTGCCCGCACCGCGAACGAGGACGGGGCCTGGCGCGTGGCCTGGACGGACACCTGGCTCGAAGCCCGGCGCTGGTTGCGCGAGAAGCTCGACGAGCTCGGCCTCGAGACGCACATGGACGCCGCCGGCAACGTCTGGTCCACGCTGCGCGGCCGGTCGGACACCGAGCTGCTGATCGGCGGGCACATGGACTCGGTGCCGGGCGGCGGTTGGCTCGACGGCTGCCTCAACGTGCTCGCCGGCCTCGAGGTCGTGAGGCGCATCAAGGAGCAGTACGGCGACGGGCCGCCGGTGACCGTGAGGCTCGTCGACTGGGCCGACGAGGAGGGTGCCAGGTTCGGCCGCAGCCTGCTGGGCTCCAGCGCGGCGGGGGGCACGCTGGACCCCGACGCCGAGCGCGACAGGCGCGACGCCGAGGGCGTCAGGCTCGTCGACGCGCTGAGGCGCTGCGGCGTGGACCTCGACCGCATGAACGAGGCGCACGCGGAGCTGCGGAAGGCCGGCGCCTACCTGGAGCTGCACATCGAGCAGGGGCCGGTGCTGCTCGACATGGGCCTGCCGCTGGGCGTGGTCCTCGGCACCTTCGGCGTGGAACGCCACGCGATCCACTTCAGGGGACAGGCGGCGCACTCCGGCTCGACGCCCATGGACAAGCGCAAGGACGCGTTCCTGGCCGCCGCCAGGATGAGCCCGGAGGTCTACGAGATCACGCGCCGCCGCGGCGGCGTCTGCACCATAGGCTCGTGCGTCACCAGGCCCGGCATCGTCACGTCGGTGGTGGCCGAGTGCGACATCACGCTCGACCAGCGCCACCTCGACGCTGACCAGCTCGCCGGCATGCTCGCCGACGCCAAGGAGGCCAGCGAGCGGTTCGCCCGCGAGGGCGGCGTGCAGGTGTCGTGGAGCCACCTCTGGAGCATCGATCCCATGCCCTTCCACCCCGAGCTCATCGAGCTGGCGGACGAGGCCGTCACGGAGGCCGCCGGCGTGTCGCACCGCCTGCCCAGCGGGCCGCTGCACGACGCCGCCGAGGTCGCGCGCGCCGGCGTGCCCACCGTCATGCTCTTCGTGCAGAGCCTGCACGGCATCTCGCACAACAAGATCGAGGACACCAAGGAGGAGCACATCGAGCTGTCCGTGGCGGCCCTCGACAGGCTGGCGGAGAAGGCGATGGGCTGGCTGGCCGCGCGGGCGTGAGGTGTCGCACCCGTCGCCGGTGGCACGGGTGCTCTAATCGGCTAACCCGGGGGGCGGGGAGGTGCTGAGGGGGAGTGCCGGCAAGCCGAAGCGTCACCGTCCACTACGACGTCACCGAGGTGACCTCGGTCTGCAGGAGGGGACCCTCGGTCCCCGCTGGCTGCCGGCTCGGCGAGCGTGGCCTCGCCCGGCGCCATGGGGAGCACGCGTGAGCGGCGGGCACGGCGCCGCGCAGCGCTCCCGCCTGGAGGAGCGACGGGTCGTCGGCGGCTTCCTCTGGGCCTTCCTCGTCCTCCTGCTCGTCTCCGTACTCATCGACGCCCTGCGGCTGGGCCGTCCCTACCTGCGCCTCGCGGCGCTGGCGGGCGACCTCGTGCTCGTCCTCTTCCTGCTCGGGACCATCGCCCTGAACCGCCGGGGCCACCCTCGTCTGGCCATCGGCCTCGCCGCCGGGCTCATCATGCTCGCCGCCTCGGCGCTGCCGCTGGGCCAGGGGATCGAGGGCTCCGAGCCGGCCCTGCTGCTCTTCTTCGTGCCGCTGGTGGTGGCCGGCCTGCTGCTCGACCGCACCGCGCTGCGGCTCACCACGGCCTGGGCCCTCGCCGTCGCCGTGGCCGCGCCGCTGCTGCACGGCGAGACCCTCTTCGGCGCGGCCGGGGCGCCGGGCGTGTGGGAGCTGCTCGGTCCCTTCGCGATGGTGTTCGTGTTCATCGCCTTCCTGCTGGACAGGTTCGGGGTGCGCTTCCAGGAGTCGATGCGCGAGGCGTTCCTGGCCCAGGCCGCGGCACAGGAGGAGCTGCTCGAGGAGAAGGGCTTCACGGACGCCATCATCGAGAGCCTGCCGGGGCTCTTCTTCGTCCGCGACCGCGACGGGCGCTACGTGCGCTGGAACCGGCGCTTCGCCGAGGTCACGGGCTACGACGAGGACGAGCTGGCGGGCCTCGACCCCCTGGTCCTGTTCGAGGGCGAGTCGCGGAGCGCGGTCGCGCGCGGCATCGAGAAGGTGTTCGCCGCGGGCAGCGCCTCGGCCGACGTGAGGGTCACCACCAAGGACGGGCGCAGCCACCCCTACTTCCTCAGCGCCACGCGCGTCGAGCGCGGCGGACGGCAGTACCTGGTGGGCACGGGCACGGACAGGTCGGAGATCGACGCGGCGCGTGCCGACATCGAGGGCCTCAACGTCGCGCTGCGCGAGCGCGTGGAGAGGCTCACGGCGCTGCGCGACATCGACAGGGCGATCGTCGGCTCGCTCGACATCGGCCTGACCCTCGGCGTGCTGCTGGAGCAGGTGACGGGGAGGCTGCAGGTGCCGGCCGCGCGCATCCTGCTCTTCGACGAGGTCGAGCAGGTGCTGCGCCACGGCGCCAGCCAGGGGCTGCCCGGCGCCGGCGCCCGCGGCCTGCGCATCGCGCTCGGTCAGGGGCCGAGCGGGTCCGTGGCGCGCGACAGGAAGCGGGTCGAGGTGACGGGCAGGGAGTCCACGGCCGCCATCCTGGGCGCACCGCCCGGCGAGGACGCCGGCTTCGCCGCCTACGTGGGCGTGCCGCTCCTGGCGAAGGGCCGGCTCCAGGGCGTGCTCGAGGTGTTCCTCTCCGAGGGCCTGCCCGAGTCGGACGACTGGCACGACTTCCTCGACGCCCTGGCCCTGCAGGCCGCGATAGGCGTCTCGAACGCGCGGCTCTTCGACGACCTGGAGCGCTCGAACGTGGAGCTGCGGCTGGCCTACGACACGACCATCGAGGGCTGGGCGCGGGCCCTCGACCTCAAGGACCAGGAGACGGAGGGCCACAGCCGCCGCGTGACGGAGCTGGCCGTGCAGCTCGCGGCACGGCTCGGCCTGAAGGGCGAGGACCTCGTGCATGTGAGGCGCGGCGCCCTGCTGCACGACATCGGCAAGATGGGCGTGGCGGACAGCATCCTCCAGAAGCCCGGCAAGCTCGACCCCGACGAGTGGGAGGTCATGAAGAGCCACACCACGCTGGCCCGCGACCTGCTCGCCGGGATCCCGTTCCTCAGGCCGGCGATGGACATCCCCTACGCGCACCACGAGCGCTGGGACGGCACGGGCTACCCGCGCGGCCTCAAGGGCGAGGAGATACCCTTGCCCGCCCGCCTGTTCGCGGTCGTGGACGTCTACGACGCCCTCACCTCCGACAGGCCCTACCGCAAGGCCTGGCCGCGCGAGAAGGCGCTCGATTACCTGCGGGAGAACGCCGGCACGCACTTCGACCCGCGTGTCGTCTCGGCGTTCCTGGAGATGCTGGAGGAGCGCGAGGAGGCGCGTCAGGGCATTGGTGGGCGGTGAGGGACTCGAACCCCCGACCCTTCGCGTGTAAGGCGAACGCTCTGCCGCTGAGCTAACCGCCCCGGCCGGCCCGCCATTCTAGCCCGCGCCCGATGCGCGGGTCCGCCGCCTCGCTCCGCCGCTCACCCTCCCAGCTCCAGCGCCAGGGCGCGCAGGCGGTATCCTGGCGCGGGCGACAGGGAGTGAGCTGAGCAGCGGCCGTGAACTTCACCGAGAACCTGGTGCTCAAGGAGCACTACACCTTCCTCGTCGCCGACCAGGCCGGCCAGGTCGAGGGCGGAGAGCGGGGCCTCTACGACCACGACACGAAGTTCCTCTCGCGCTACAGCTGGTCGTGGGCCGCGCGCGGCCAGCAGCTCATGGCGCTGGCGGTGGCCACGCCGCGGCCCGACACCCTCTTCGCGCACCACGCCCTCATCGAGGGACCGTCGCAGGTGCTGGCAGTGAGGCGCACGGCGCGCATCTCCGCCGCCGGCCTGCGCGACGAGGTCGAGCTGTCGAACACGTCGCTCGCGCCCGAGGAGCTGGTCCTGAGCCTGGAGCTCGAGCCCGTGTTCAGCGACCTCTTCGAGACGCGCGGCTGGTCCCGGCGCGAGCGGCACCTCCAGGTCCCCGAGCTGACCGGGGGCGTCGCCACCTTCAGGTACGTCGCCGACGACGGCCTGGCCCAGGGCGTGACGGCCCGCCTGGGCGGCGAGCCGGCGGTCTTCGAGAGGACCCCTTCCGGCGTGCGCGCGGCGTGGACGCTGACGCTGGCGCCCGGCGAGGCGCGCCTCGTCACCGTCGAGCTGACCGTGGACAACCCCGTCGTGGCCGGCGCCGCCCCCGGACCCTCGGCCTACGAGCGGGGCGCGATGAGCTACGAGGAGTGGCGCCGCAGCTTCGCCGGCCTCCTGTCTCGGCCCCTGGCCAGCAGGGGCCACCGGCGGGGCCTCGAGCGCGCGGTGGACGACCTCAGGGCCCTGCTGCTCTTCACCGACGAGGGTCCGGTGCCGGCCGCCGGCATACCGTGGTTCGTCGCCGCCTTCGGCCGCGACTCGCTCATCACCAGTCACCTGCTGCTGCCCTACAGGCCCGACGTCGCGGCGGGCACCCTGCGCCACCTGTCGCGCTGGCAGGCGCGGTCCTGCGACTACCACCGCGCCGCCCAGCCGGGGAAGATCATGCACGAGCTGCGCTTCGGCGAGCTCACGCGCCTCGGCGTCACGCCGCACGCGCCCTACTACGGCTCCATCGACGCCACGCCGCTCTTCCTCATGCTGCTGGGCGCCTACGTGGACGCCACCGGCGACAGGGCGATCCTCGCCGACCTGCGCCCCTCGTGGGAGGCCGCGCTCGCCTGGACCGTCGAGCATGGGGACCTCGACGGCGACGGCTTCCTCGAGTTCGACGCCGAGGAGGGCGGCGCCGGCCACCTGGCGGTGCAGTCGTGGAAGGACTCCCACGACTCGATGAGCCACGCCGGCGGCGAGCTGGCCAGGGGCGCGCTGGCCGTCTCCGAGGTGCAGGGCTACGCCTACGCCGCCTACGTCCACGCCGCCCGCTGGTACCGCGACCTGGGCGACGAGGCCTGCGCCCGACGCTGGGAGGGGCGTGCGGCGGCGCTCAAGGAGGCGTTCGACCGCGCCTTCTGGCTCGAGGGCAAGGGCACCTACGCGATGGCCCTGGACGGCGAGAAGCGCCCGCTCGAGGTGCTGAGCTCCGACGCCGGCCACCTGCTGTGGTGCGGGATCGTGCCGGAGGAGCGGGCACCGGAGCTGGTGCGGACGCTGTTCTCGCCCGCCTCGTGGTCGGGCTGGGGCCTGCGCACGTTGGGCGCCGAGGAGGCGCGCTACAACCCGGTGAGCTACCACAACGGCTCGGTGTGGCCGCACGACACGGCGCTCTTCGCCGCCGGACTCGTCCGCTACGGCTTCCTGCGCGAGGCGGCGACGGTGCGGGACGCCCTGCTCGACCTCACCCTCGAGCAGGCCGACCTGAGGCTGCCCGAGCTGGTGGCGGGGTACCCGCGGGACGACCGCCCGCCGGTGCCGTACCCCGTGGCCTGCCGGCCGCAGGCGTGGGACGCCGCCGCGCTGCTCTACCTGGCCGGCCTTGACATCTGAGGCCGCACCGCGCGGGGTTTCGCCGAGCGGCGAGGCGGGGCCCACAGACCGAGAGGCGCCCGCGAACGGGCGCCTCTGCTTGGTGACCCCTACCGGATTCGAACCGGTGCCGCAACCTTGAAAGGGTTGTGACCTAACCGCTAGTCGAAGGGGCCTCGCGGCCCTGCCCGCGGCGCCTTACGCCCGCGAGCGCATCAACGATTCTACAGCATGGTGGCCGCTCGCGGTCAACAAGGGGCGCCGCGTATCCTGCCGGCGCCGACGGAAGAGGAGAGCTCACGGCGAAGCCATCGTGGGACGGGTCCGTGCCGGTCGACTAGCTGCGCGTGGTGCTGAAGGGCCAGTACCGCGCCGGGCTGGCGATGCTGCGCCAGGCCGTCGAGCTGTGCCCCGACGCGCTGTGGTACGACGACGCCCCGACGAACGCGTTCTGGCAGGTGGCGTACCACGTCCTCTTCTTCCCGTCCTAGGACGGTTGGTGGGTCGCCCGGGACTCGAACCCGGAACCCGCTGGTTAAAAGCCAGCTGCTCTACCGGTTGAGCTAACGACCCCAGCCGGGGGCGCTCGCCGCGCGGGGCGCGCCGCTATAGGCAGCCTACCGCGCTCCCCGGACCCTCTCCCCGCGGCGTCGCGCGCGTCCTCGATGATACCGCGCCGTGGGCGGTCCGCCGGTGCCGTCCGCGGCGGGGCGCGGGGGCGTAGCGGGCGCCCCCCGCCGCTCCCCGCGCCGGGCCCGCCGGCGCCATGCGCCTGTGTATCTCCCCGGCGACCCGCTCGCCTTGTTGGGGGGTGGGGCCGTTGCTAGACTGGCGCCATCTCGTGTTCGTGAAATCGCGCACGAGGGCCCATCAGTGGGGCGAGCGCGGCCTACGACGCGAGGAGGCCAGGCGGAGCCCGAGGGCGAGGCACCGCGGCGCTCACGGGGACGCGCAGGACAGGGAGGGGCGCAAGTGTACGCCGAACTGCTGATGATGTTCCTCGCGGCCGGCCTCATCGCGACGCTGGCGCTGGTGGCCGGCTCCCTCGTGGGCCCCAAGCGCGCCACCGAGACCACCCTGTCGCCCTACGAGTCGGGCATACCGGCCCTGGGCACGGCGCGCGAGCGCTTCCCCGTCCACTTCTACCTGGTGGCGATGATCTTCATCGTCTTCGACCTCGAGACGGCCTTCTTCTACCCGCTGGCCGTCAAGTTCA
>JBIQHQ010000038.1:0-19783 GCA_044508445.1 Deinococcaceae bacterium | reverse complement strand
GCGCCTCTAGAATCCGGGGAACGCGGAGGAGAGGCGTTGCGCGTCGCTGACCTAGTGGCGACGGGACGGGACGGGGCGGCGGCCTCATGCACAGGATCCTGATCGTCGACGACGACGCGGCGACCCGCGAGGTGCTGAGGTCGTACCTGCGGCACGAGCGGTTCGAGGTCGTCGAGGCCACGACCGGCGACGGCGCGTTGGACCTCGCGACGGACTCCGAGCTGGTGATCCTCGACCTCATGCTGCCCGGCGTCGACGGCTGGAGCGTCGCCGACGTCCTGCGGCAGGAGCGCCCCTCCCTGCCCATCCTCATGCTCAGCGCGCGCGGCGCCGAGGAGGACCGCGTGCGCGGCCTCGAGACCGGCGCCGACGACTACGTGGTCAAGCCCTTCAGCCCGCGCGAGGTGGTGGCGCGCGTGAAGGCCCTGCTGAGACGCAGCGGGGCGAGCGACGAGCTGCGCCACGGGGACCTGGTGATCCGCTCCGCGAGCCGCGAGGCCCACGTCGACGGACGACCCGTCCCCCTCACCAGGCTCGAGTTCGACCTGCTGTGGGCGCTGGCCAGCCACCCTGGCATGGTCTGGCGCCGCGAGCGGCTGCTCGAGAAGGTGTGGGGGCCGGACTTCCCCGGCGTGACGCGGGTGGTGGACGTACGCATCGCCGCCCTGAGGAAGAAGCTGGGCGACGACGCGGAGCGGCCCACCTTCATCGAGACGGTCCACGGGGTGGGCTACCGGTTCAAGGAGGCCTGATGCGGCTCTTCACCCGCATCCTCCTGAGCCACCTGCTCGTCGTCCTGGTCGTGAGCGTGTCGCTGATCGCCCTGGCCGGCGTCGTGTCCCCCTACTTCTACCGGGAACACGTCCAGCTCCTGGTGGAGCCCACGCCCGACGGGACCGCCCTGGTCGAGGAGCTCGGCTACGGCCACCGGCGGACGATGATGCTCGCCTTCCTCTCCTCGCTGCCGCTGGCGCTCCTGCTGGCCGCCTCGACGGCCTACCTGGAGGCGCGCCGCATCACCAGGGTCGTGGAGAGGACGGCGCGCGCCAGCCGCGAGCTCGCCGAGGGGCCCTACGACAGGCGGCTCGAGGTGTCGGGGAGCGACGAGCTGGCGGCGATCGCGCTGCACTTCAACCAGCTCGCCGAGGCGCTGGAGCGCCACGAGCGTTCCCGGAACGAGCTCATCGCCAGCATCGCGCACGAGCTGCGGACGCCGCTCTCGGCCCTGCAGGGCTACGGGGAGGCGATGGCCGACGAGGTGCTCTCACCCAAGGCCGCCTCGGGGGCCATCGACCGCGAGGTGAGGGCCATGCGCCGCGTCGTGGAGGACCTGTTCCTGGTCGCCAGCCTCGACGCCCGCGCTGTGGGTCTGCGCCCCGCCGCCTGCCGCACGAGCGACCTCCTCTTCGACGCCTACGACCGCTTCGCGACCGTGTTCGAGGACAAGGGCGTCGAGCTGAGGCTCGAGGACGCAGCCGCCCAGGACGAGGTCTTCGTGGACCACGACCGCATGATCCAGGTCATCTCGAACCTCCTCTCGAACGCCCTGCGCCACACCCCCGCGGGCGGCACCGTGACCCTGGGGACGAGGTCGGCGGGGGGCGTGGTCAGGTTCTCCGTGACCGACACCGGCGAGGGCATCGCCGACGAGCACAAGCCGTACGTCTTCGAGCGCTTCTACCAGGCGGACGCGGCGCGCAGCCGCCGCGGCCACGGCAGCGGGCTGGGCCTGACGGTGGCGAAGGGCCTGGTGGAGGCGATGGGCGGGCGGATCGGCTTCGAGAGCGCGCTGGGCTCGGGCAGCTCCTTCTACGTCGACATGCCCGCGACCGCCGGCGCCGCGCGCTCGGCGGCCTAGGGCGTTCGCCCGCGCACGCGGGCCTAGGCCGACCGCCGGCCCGAGGCGACCGCCCGCTACCGGGGCTTGGCCGACCGCCGGCCGGAGGCGACCGCCCGCGCGCCACCGCGCGCGTTACAGAACGGTAACGACCCGCTGCTAGCCTCGCCGCGACGAGTGCGTCGCGTGGCCCGTCACCGCGCGGGCGGCACCGACAGGCGATGCCGCGACCGCGACCCGCTGGGACCGGGCCACCGCGAGAGGACCTGCGTGCGACTGGTAGGGCTGGAGACCGCCTCGAGGGGCGGTCGCGTGAGGCTGTCCGGGTGGATCGAGGGGCGTGGGCTGCCGGGGACGGTCGAGGTGTTCTTCGAGTACGGCGAGGAGCTCGGGCCGTTCGTGAGGGAGTCGGCCGACGCGTTCTTCCCGCTCCTGCTCGTGGCGTCGATGGCGCAGGGCGAGGCCCTGCGGGTCGACGCGCCCGTCTCGGCCGCCATGCTGCGCGGCGCCCGCGAGCTCCAGGCCGTCTTCACCCAGTGGTACCCAGACGAGCTCTCCGAGGTGGAGGTTACCGCCGAGGAGGAGGCGCCGGCGCGTGTGGGGACCGGCGCCAGCGGCAGCTTCTTCTCGCTCGGAGTCGACTCCTTCTACACGCTGCTCAAGCCCGCCAACGCGCGCTCGCTCGGCTACCTGATCTACGTCCTCGGCGTCGAGAAGCCGCTCTCCACCTACGGCAGGGGGCAGCACGAGCCCGTGGTGCGGCGCATCGAGCAGGTCGCCGCGGCGACAGGCAAGACCGCCATCATCGGCACCACGAACCTGCGCGACGTCTTCCCCATCGACTGGAGCCGCCTCCTCCACGGCGCCGGGCTGGCCGGGGTGGCGCACTCGCTCGGCCGCGGCCTGGGCGAGGTCCTCGTCCCCTCGACGCACCCCTACCGCGACATGCTCCCCTGGGGGAGCACGCCGCTCACGGACAGGCTGTGGTCGTCCGAGCAGGTGCGGATCGTCCACGACGGCGCGGAGGCCGCGCGGGTCGAGAAGATCGCGGGGCTCCTGGCGCAAGAGCCGCTGGCGATGCAGCACCTGCGCGTGTGCACGGAGAACGACGGGGGACCTGACAACTGCGGCCGGTGCAGCAAGTGCATGAGGACCATGCTGACGCTGCACCTCCTCGGTCGCCTGGACTCCGCCCCGACCTTCCCGCCGGCGCTCCCGCGCGACTTCGCGCGCCGGTTGAGGCACGACGACGAGAACGACGTCAGCTTCATCAGGGAGAACCTGGAGCTGGCGCGCAGCGTCGGCGCGGACCGGGGGATCGTCCGCGCCCTCGAGCGCCAGGTCCTGGCCGCCGAGGCCGAGTCCTACGCCGGTGGGAGGGGCTTCTTCTCGTCGCTGGCGGGACTGCTCGGCTGGTACGCCTGGACCAGGAACGTGCGGGGGCTGAGGGAGTGGTACGGCCGGTCGCAGAACCCGGCCGTCATGTTCGCGTGGCGCCGGCTGAAGAGGCTCGTGGCCCGCCGCCGGGCCGAGCCCGCAGCGAACAAGGGCGGCGTGGGCTGGGGCGACCACCACGCGCGCCCCGGCTAGGCCGCCCTCCCGGTCCGCGTCGCGGGGCGCGTCGCGGTGTCACGGACCATGGCGGGGTCCGCGCGCGCCGGAACCGGCGGTATAAGGGGGTCGCCCCCGGGCGACAGGAGGCGGCTCGGCGAGCGCCGTCGCCGCGAACACCGGGAGCATGGGAGCGCTAGGCATGAACGACGTGGCAGGAGACCCCAGCGAGCGACCGACGGGCACGACCCGCGTGAAGACGGGCTTCGCGGAGATGTTCAAGGGCGGCGTGATCATGGACGTCGTCACCGCCGACCAGGCGCGCGTCGCCGAGCAGGCGGGCGCGGTCGCGGTCATGGCGCTGGAGCGCGTCCCCGCCGACATCCGCGCGCAGGGCGGCGTGGCCCGCATGTCCGACCCCGCCCTGATCGAGGAGATCATGGCGGCGGTCTCGATACCCGTCATGGCGAAGGTGCGCATCGGCCACTTCGTCGAGGCGCAGGTGCTGCAGGCCCTCGGCGTGGACTTCATCGACGAGTCCGAGGTCCTCACGCCGGCCGACGAGTCCTACCACATCGACAAGCACGCGTTCACGGTTCCCTTCGTGTGCGGCGCCACGAACCTCGGCGAGGCCCTGCGGCGCATCGGCGAGGGCGCGGCGATGATCCGCACCAAGGGCGAGGCCGGCACGGGCAACGTCGTGGAGGCCGTCAGGCACGCCCGCAGCGTCCTCGGCGAGATCCGCGCCGTGCAGGCGCGTCCGCGCGAGGAGCTCATGTCCTACGCCAAGGAGATCGGCGCGCCGTACGACCTCGTCCTCCACGTGCACGAGCACGGCAAGCTGCCGGTCGTGAACTTCGCCGCCGGCGGCATCGCCACGCCCGCCGACGCGGCGCTCCTCATGCAGCTCGGAGTGGAGGGCGTGTTCGTGGGCTCCGGCATCTTCAAGTCGGCGGCCGGGGAGACCGACGAGTCCAGGCGACGCCAGGCCTGGGCGCGGCGCGCCGAGGCGATCGTCAAGGCCGTCACCCACTACGAGGACCCGGCGATCATCGCCGAGGTCTCGAAGGGCCTGGGCGAGGCGATGGTGGGCATAGAGATCGACAAGCTCGCCGAGGGGGAGCTGCTCGCGAGCCGCGGCTGGTGAGGCCCGGGACAGGGGCGGCGCGACTGTGACCCGCGTGGGCGTGCTGGCGCTGCAGGGCGCCTTCCGCGAGCACCGCCTGGCGCTCGAGAGGCTCGGCGCCGAGGTCGTCGAGGTGCGTCTGCCGCGCCACCTGGAGGGCCTGTCCGGCGTCGTCATGCCGGGCGGCGAATCGAGCACGATCGCCAAGCTGCTCGTCGCCTACGGCCTCGACGAGGCGCTGACCGCGTTCGCCGCCGCCGGCGGGTCGCTGTGGGGCACCTGCGCCGGCGCGATAGTGCTGGCCGCGGAGGTCGTGGGGCACCCGGAGCAGCCGCGTCTGGGGCTCATCGACATCGCCGTGGCCCGCAACGACTACGGCCGGCAGGTGGCCTCGTTCGAGGCCGAGCTGGACGTCGCGGGCCTCGGCTCCCCGCTGCGCGCGCCGTTCATCAGGGCGCCGCGGGTGCTGCGGGTGGGCGAGGGCGTCGAGGTGCTGGCGCGCCTGGGAGGCGACCCCGTGCTGGTGCGCCAGGGACGCGTCTGGGCCGGCGTGTTCCACCCGGAGCTCTCCGGCGACGACAGGCTGCACGGCCTCTTCCTCGCGAGCCTGGCGGTGGCGGTGGCCTGAGGTCGCGCGCCTCCGGGTCCCTGTGGACCGAGATGGCGCGGGCCCCTCGAGTCACGCGGACCGAGGTCGCGCCGCCGGTCCCCCGGAGCCTAGGCGGGAGTATGTTGTCGCGTGCACTCGTCGCCGTCACGCGCGACGCTGGGCCGACCACCCGACCTCAGCGCCCCGAGGCGCTACCGGGGACGCTTCGCCCCCTACGCCATAGGCACCGTGCTGCTCGGACTCGCCGCCGCGCTGCTCGGGTTCGTCGCCTACGCCGTGGCGCTCGGCGAGCCCGTCGACGGCTTCCTCGTCGCCGCCGTCGTCGCCGCCCTCGCTGGCGTGCCTCTCAGGCGCCTGGGCGAGGCCCGCGCCGAGCCGTCGCGCCGCGAGGCCTTGCTGGCCGTGCTGCTCACCTGGCTGGTCGTCCCGGCGCTCGGCGCGGTCCCCTTCTACTCCTCCGGCTACCTCACGCCCCTGAACGCCCTCTTCGAGTCGATGAGCGGCTTCACCACCACCGGCGCCACGGTCCTGCGGTCCTTCGACGGCTTCCCGCTCTCCCTGTTCATGTGGCGGTCGTTCATCGACTGGGTGGGCGGTATCGGCATCCTCCTCGTCTTCATCGCCGTGTTCCCCCAGCTCGCGATCGCCGGCCGGCAGCTCTTCACCGCCGAGGCGCCCGGGCCCACGGACGAGCGCCTCACCCCACGACTGCGCGACACGGCGACCATGCTGCTGGGCATCTACGGCGGCCTCACCGCGGCGTGCGCCCTCGCCTACCGCGCCGCCGGGATGAGCCTCTTCGACGCCGTGGCGCACTCGTTCACGACGCTGGCCGCCGGCGGCTTCAGCACCCAGGCGCTCTCGTTCCAGGCCTACGAGTCCGCGGCCGTGCACTGGGTGGCGATCTCGTTCATGTTCCTGGCGGGCGCCAACTTCGCCCTCCAGTACCGGCTCTACGTGCGCCGGTCCGGGGCGCTGCTGCGTGACCCGGAGTTCCGCGCCTACCTGCTCGTCGTCCTCGCCGCCACGGCCTGCCTCATGTACCTGCTGCGCGGGCGCTACGAGGTGGGCGAGTCGCTGAGGCACTCGCTGTTCCAGACCGTGTCGATCATCACGACGACCGGCTACGCCAGCGTCGACTTCGCCACCTGGGCCGCCCCCGCCCAGGTGGTCCTCGTCGCGCTCATGTTCATAGGCGGCAGCGCGGGCAGCGCCTCCGGCGGCATCAAGGTCGTGAGGTGGCTGATCGTGCTGCGCCAGACCGGGCGGGAGGTCTTCCGCACGCTCCACCCCCGCGCCGTGCTGCCGGTGCGCCTGGGGCGCAGCGTCGTGCCGGAGGAGGTCGTGAGGGCCGTCGCGGCGTTCATGACCCTCTACGTGCTCCTGTTCGCGGTGAGCGCGTCCGGGCTGGTGCTGCTCGGCAGCGACTACGTCACGGCCTTCACCGCCAGCATCGCCTGCCTCGGCAACATCGGGCCGGGCCTCGCCGACGTGGGCCCCATGCTCAGCTTCGCGGAGCTCCACCCCGTGGCCCGCGCCCTGCTCACCTTCGACATGTACGCCGGACGCCTCGAGGTCGTCACGGTCTTCGCGCTGTTCACCCGCGACTGGTGGCGCCTGCGGCGGCGCGACGTCTACAGGGGCTGAGCCCGGGGCGCCGGCTCGCGCCGGAGGGGGCTCTCACTCGGCGGTCTCGCCGATGGCGGCCTCGAAGGCCACGGCTGCCGCCTCGAAGTAGAGGCGCAGGCCGTCACGCTGATGCTCGTCGAGCCCTGAGATCGCGTCCGCTATGGGCTCGCGCACCCGCTCCAGCGCGGCCCGCAGGCTGGGGTCGATGCGGCCCGTGTGCTCGATGCGGACCTTGCGCCTGTCCTCCTCGTCGCTCACGCGCCGGGCCACGCCGGACGCCACCAGCCTGTCGACGAGACGCGTGGCGGCGCCGCTCGTGAGCCCCAGCGCGGCCCCCAGCTCGCCCGTCGTCCAGGACGGCCGCAGCGCCAGCAGGCTGCTCGCCTGGTAGTCGGTCGTGCCGATGCCGGCGACGCTCGCCGCCCGCTGGTGGAACAGCACGACGGCCGCCAGGTAGCGCCGGTAGACGGGGGTCAAGACCTCGAGCGGGTGGGTGGGCACGTTCGCACCTCCTTGACATGCCTGAGTATACGCAGTATCTGTGTGCACGCAGATGAACGGAGGAGGTCACATGACGCTGACCACATCCACTGGAACGGCCCTCCACGACGCCCCGGCGGCCCGACTCGGGCTCGGGGCCGGCGTCGTCGGCGCGGTCGGGTTCGTCCTCGTGGACCTCGCCGACGCGCTCCTGCGGCCCGGCTACTCGCCGCTCCGTCACTGGGTGAGCCACCGCGCCCTCGGCGACCTCGGCTGGATCGGGACGGTCTCGCTCCTGGCGGCCGGCGCCCTGCTGCTCGCGCATGGCGCGGCCCTGTTCGCGGCCGCTCGTCGGGCCGCTAGCGGGAGGGGCTACGCCACGGCCCTCATCGTCGCAGCGGTAGCCCTCCTGGTCGCCGCGGTCTTCCCCATGGACCCGTCCCTCGGCTACCCGCCCGGGGCGCCGCAGCCTGACGAGCCCACGCTGGCCGGCCGGGTGCACGACGTGGCGGGCCCCGTCTTCGTCCTCGCCCTGGCGGCGGGCGCCTTCCTCAGCCCGAGGTTCCTGCGCGCGTTGGGCGACCCACCCCGGTGGGCCCGCCACGGCCCGGCGGTCGGCATCGCTGTCGCCCTGGCCTTCGTGCTGACGGCGGTGCTCGTCTCGCTCGACTACGCGGGCGTCGGGTGGGCGCGGTGGAGCGGCGCGGCCGAGCGCCTCGCCGTCTACCTCGGGCTCCTGTGGGTCGCGTCCGTGGCGTCGCGGGCCCGGCGTGCCGAGGTCGCCTGAGGCGGGGGGACAGGCTGCCCTACCGGGCGACGCGCCGGCGCCCTAGCTTCGACGCGGAGACCGCCAGGTCTTCGTGCGGTGCGCCGGCGCCCGGCGAGCCCACCTGCCGGACCGCGGTCGGGTCACGACCGTCGGGCGACCCCCACCGGCTCCCACGTCCGACCACCCGGCAAGGGAGGCCCACATGCGTACGCTCCTCGGTCTGTTCCTCATCGCCCACGGCCTGATCCACGCGTCGTACCTCGTGCCCACGCCGGCGGGAGCGAAGGAGTGGCCGTTCACGCTGGGTCGCTCCTCGCTGCTCTCCGGCCTGAACGACGCCGCGCTGAGGCCCCTCGGCCTCGTGCTGGCCGTGGCGGCGGTCACGGCGTTCCTGGGGGCCGGGCTCGGGCTGCTCGGCGTGCCCCTCCTGCACGCGCTGTGGCCGACGCTCGCCGTCGCGGGCGCGGCCGCCTCGCTGCTCCTCCTGGTCCTGTTCTGGCACGCCTGGCTCGTGGTGGGAGTCGTCATCAGCGCTGCCGTCGTCTTCGCGATCCTCGTCGCGCGCTGGCCGGAGGCGGTCCTGGGCGCCTCCTGAGCCCCTCGGCCGGCACAGGAGCCGCGCCCGGTAGCCGTGCGCGAGCGTCGGCGTGGGCCGCGGCGCGCGGTCTCCCGGCGTGAGGCGCCGGCGGGGCGCGCGGTCTCCCGGCTTGGGCCGCGGCGCGCGCGTGAGCGGTTCGCGCCTCGTTAACGCCCGCTCACGTATCCTCCTCGCCCGAGGAGGTACGGATGCTGGTGAGAGGCAGACGCGTTCCGCTCCCGGCGCTCGTCGCCGCGGGGCTGCTCACGGCCTGCGGGGGGCCGGCGCCGGGCGGCGGGGGCGGCCCCCGCGACACGGTGCCCATACCGCCGCCCATGCCGCTGGACGTGGCCGTGGACGAGGACGAGGAGCGGTCCGCGACCGCGAAGGTGCCCATCGGCGGCGGGTCGCTGAGCGTCACCGGCGCCGACGGCGCCGTCTACACCCTGACGGTCCCCGCGGGGGCTCTGCTCGAGGACACGACGATCACGATGACGCCCCTGGCGTCCGTGGCCGGCGCTCCGCTGGCGGGCGTGCCGCACGGGGTGGCCCTGGAGCCCAACGGCCTCAGGCTCTACGCGCCCGCGACGCTCGAGGTCGCGCCCCCCGCCGGCGCCGGACGGCACGTGGTGGGCTTCGGCACCCTCGGCGGCGGGCAGCAGTTCCACCTCCAGCCCCTGGACCCCGGCGACGGGGTGGCGCTGAGCCTCATGCGCTTCTCCGAGCACGGGGCGTTCTTCAGCGAGGTCGGGCCCATCCTGGTGAGCGACCCGGCGGAGTACATGCCGTCCGACTGGGAGAGCGGCCTGCAGCAGATGCTCGCCGAGCTACTGCAGGCCGAGCGCGAGGCGCAGCTCGCGGGCCTGCCTGGGGACCACGACTTCGACTGGAAGCTCGAGGCGATACTCCGCACCTACTTCCGCGAGGTGATACAGCCCCTGCTGTCGCGGATCCAGTACGACTGCGCGTTCGCCAAGGAGAACACGTCGAAGGTCCTGGGCTGGAGCCGCACGGTCGCGGTCATGGGCAAGGAGGACGTCTTCGCGGCGGAGACGCAGGCGGTGATGGACGCCGTGGTGAAGGGCGCCGACAACTGCTGGCGCGAGGCCACGCAGCCGTGCGTGGACCCGGACGACCAGGAGGCCTTCCGGGAGGCGGTGGAGGCCGCGCGGCTCAACCAGCTCCTCGGCGGCGACCCCGGCGTCTACGACCCGTTCGACCCCGACCTGGAGTGCCAGCAGGTGTGGACCGGGACGATCACCTGGACCGAGGAGCGGGTGACCCACGTCGACGAGACGACGGAGAGCACCTGCTGCTACGGCCGCCCCACGAGCCGGCACACCGTCATCGACGAGGTGCAGACGACCACGGAGAGCTGGACCGTCACGGGCGGCACCGGCTACGACTACTCGGCCCTGGCCGCCTTCACCGCCAGCGTCGCCTACGAGCGCAGCGAAGAGCTGTCGCACGAGGGCTGGTCGAGCTGTCGCGGGGAGATCGTGCCCGTAGGCGGCGTGGACACGCTCCACGAGAGCGGGTCGGGCTCGGCGTCGGGGCCCACGACGATCGTCGTGAGCATCGAGGAGGACGGCAGCTACTGGGTGTCCGGCAACACGGCGGGTGACGTGGCGACAGGGACCCTGAGCGGGGAGACCACGTCGCTGTTCGGTCCCCGGTGCGAGGGCGGCTACGACGAGGACTCCGACACCTACTCGTACGACTACGAGTGGGCGATCTGGCCGGCCACGGGCTACGGGGACCTGGACCCCGCGAACCCCGACGTCCTCAGCGGCACCGAGACGACCGTGGAGACCTACGACGACGTGGTGATCACCAGGACCATCACCTGGGAGCTGACCTACGTGGGGGGCCGCTGACACCCGGCTCGCTGACGCTCGGCCACCGGGCAGCGCGCGGGCCCGCCTACCCCAGGCCGTCCTCCGCGATCGCCGTGGCCACCACGTCGGCGGCGGCCCGCAGACGCTCCACGTCGGCCCGGCCGTAGCCGGCGCCGCGGCGTCTTGAGGCGAGCCTGATGCACCCGTAGACGTGGTCGCCGGCCTGCACCGGCACGGCGACCACGCCCTCGCCGTCCCACTCCCCCACGGCGCCGAGCGTGCGCGTGCTGCCGCCCTCCGTGAGCTCGGCCGCCCCGCCCTCCGCGTCGTAGGCCCTGACGGCATGCTCGAGCAGGCGCCTCAGCGCCGGCCCGGCGTCGACCCTGTGCAGCCGCGACGTCACCTGGGCCTCGAGGTCCCTCAGCGCGCGCTCGGCCCTCGTCGCGTAGCCGAACCGCGCGTCGACGGCCTTCTGCAGCGCGTCCTTCACGGGCGTGAGGAGCGCCACGACGATCACGCTGGAGACCACCGGCGCCGCGCCGGACGAGGCGCCAAGGAGGCTGCCGAAGAGCTCGCGGAGCAGCGACGTCGAGGCGGCGAACACGCCCGCCAGGATGGCCGTGAGCGGCACGTACACCAGCGTGCGGTTGATGATCAGGTCGATGTCGTAGAGGCGGTAGCGCAGGACGGCGTACGTGAAGGCGACGGGGACCACGAGCATGAGGGCGTGGTTGGCGATGGAGCCCACGAACTCGAAGACGGAGCGACCCTGCAGCGTGCCCACCAGCTCGAGGGGGATGTGATAGGCGTACTGCACCAGGAACGCCGTCACCAGCCCGTAGACGAGCCACTTCGTCTGCTGCCTGGCGGCCGGGTCCGTGGACCGCCCGAAGCGGACGACCTGCGCCGCCACGGCGGTCCCGAACACGATGAAGTCGACCAGCACCCAGAACGGGCTGGCCAGCAGCGCCTGCGAGGCCGGCAGCGGAGAGACCTTGAAGGCGATCCAGGCGAGCCCGACGGGCAGGTACCAGAGGGCCCAGCGCGGCGCCAGGCGGCCGTCGGGGAAGGTCAGCAGCACCAGCAGCACCGCCACCTGGTAGGCGGCCGCCAGCGCCGTGCCCAGTGGGCCGCCCCCGAACGTCAGGGCGGCGCTGGCGCGCGAGTTGAAGACGGCTATGAGCACCAGGGTCAGCCACACCAGGGCCGCCACCCAGTTGTCGGGGCGCCGCAACGCGATGATCCCCGCCGGCACCAGGTAGGCCGCCACGAAGAGGACGCCCGCCACGACGAGGACCAGCGCGTAGGTCCGGGGCGAGATGCCGAGCCTCTCGGCGGCCGCGTGCGCGCGCACGACGCGCAGCTCGGCGGCCCGCCCGTCACCGCGGCCGACGGTGAGCGTCACGGGATCGCCCGGCGCGCCCAGCAGGAGGTCCACCGCCTGCGCCGCCGTGGAGACCGCGACCGGCTCGCCGTCCACGGCCAGGAGGACGTCGCCCGCGCGCACGCCGGCGGCCTCGGCGGGACGTCCGGCGATGGGGTCGAGCACCACGCGGCCCTCGGGGTCCAGGGTCAGCAGTACGCCGACGGTCCCGGAGCCGAGGAGGCGGTAGCTGGCCGGGACCCCGGCGGCGAAGAGGGCCGCCAGCCCGACGAGCACTGCGCACCACGCCAGCCGTAGCAGCGCGGCGGCCCAGGTCGGAGCGCTCCTCAGCGGAGGGGCCCTCATGGGTGCGACGGCTCCGGTGCGGCCCGCCTGAGCTCGCATCATCGGTGTCCACGGCGCGCGCGACCCGGCGGCACGTACCGCGCACGGCCGACCCGCGCCCGGGCGTCCCGCCTGCTCCCCGCCGTTCCCTGGGGAACAGCATAGGGGAGCTGGGCCAATGCGGCATCGCCGGCGCCGGCGGGTGGGGCCCCGGGCGCGCGTCGGCCGCGGGCCGCTCGCCTACTCCCGCGCGACCCCCAGGTAGAGGGCCGCGATGTCGTCTCGCTCCCTCAGCTCGTCCGCCGGGGCGCTGAGGCGCACGGCGCCGTTCTCGAGCACGACGCCGCGGTCCACGAACTCGAGCGCCTGGCGCGCGTTCTGCTCGACCATCAGCACCGCGGTGCCGGACGCGCTGATCTCGCGGATCGTCGCGAAGACCTCGCGCACCGCCTGTGGGGCGAGGCCGGCGGTGGGCTCGTCGACGAGCAACAGGCTCGGCTCCCGCATGAGCGCACGGGCGATCGCCAGGAGCTGCCTCTGGCCGCCCGAGAGCGTGTGCGCGAGCTGGCCGCGGCGCTCGCCGAGCAGGGGGAAGCGCTCCTCGAGCTCCCGCATCCGCCGCCGCACGAGCCGCCGGCTCAGGGTGGCGCCGCCCATCTCGAGGTTCTCCGCCACCGTCATGGACCCGAAGACGTTGTCCAGCTGCGGCACGTAGCCCACGCCGCGCCTGACGATCGCCTCGGTGGGTAGGCCGGCGATCGACTCGCCGCGGAACATGACGCTGCCCGCCGTGGGCTTGGCCAGGCCGAGCAGCGCCTTCATGAGCGTGCTCTTGCCGGCGCCGTTGGGCCCGAACACCAGCACCTGCTCGCCCTCGCCCACCCGGAGCGACACGCCGAAGAGGATCTGGAGGGGCCCGTATCCTGCGTCGAGGCCCTCGACGGCGAGCAGGGTCGCGGGCCCGTCGCTCACCGCGCACCGCCCCGTAGAGCGACCTCGCCGGCGCGCTCCGGCCGGCCGTCCGACGCCCCGCTCGCGTGGGCCGTCACGACGCACCTCCCAGGTACGCGTCTATCACGCGCTCGTCGCGCTGCACGGCGGCGGGCGCTCCCTGCGCCAGGACCCGCCCTTGGTGCATGACGACCACGTGGTCGCACAGCCGCATGACGAGGTCCATGTCGTGCTCCACGACCAGCACCGTCACGCCGCGGTCGCGCAGGTCAGCGATCCTGGCCATGAGCGTCAGCGTGAGGGTCTGGTTCACGCCGGCCGCCGGCTCGTCGAGCAGCAGCAGCGTGGGGTCCGTCATGAGGGCGCGGCCGAGGGTGAGCAGCTTGCGCTGGCCGCCGGACAGCTCCGCCGCTGGCGCGGCGCCCAGGCGCTCGAGGCCGAGGAAGCGGAGCAGCTCGGCGGCGCGCCCCGCCAGCTCGCGCTCGCGCGCCCGCGCCGCGCGGCCCGGCACCAGGCCGCCCAGCACGGACTCGCCCGGGTGCCTCCGGCCGCCGGCCATGAGGTTCTCCCAGACGGACATGCCCGCGAAGACGCGCGGCGTCTGGAAGGTGCGGGCGAGCCCCGCCCTGGCGATGGCGTCGGGGCTCCGGCCCACCAGCTCCGCGCCGGCGAGGACCGCGCTGCCGCCGTCGGGCCTCGTGACGCCCGTGACGAGGTCGAAGAGGGTCGACTTGCCGGCCCCGTTCGGGCCTATGAGCCCGGTGACGCTGCCGCGCACGACGTCGAAGCTCACGTCGTCCACGGCCCTGAGCCCGCCGAACGAACGCGAGAGGCCGCGCAGCCTCAGCAGCGGCTCGCCGGCGCTCAACCCGTCTCACCGGCCCCCGCACCCCCCGCCTCGCCGCCCGGCAGGGCGCCCCGCCCACCTACCCGGAGGGCACCCGGCTCTCCGCCCCTCGCGCCAGGCGGCGGGCGCAGGCGCTCCGGCAGGATGCCGCGCGGGAAGAAGCGCACGACGGCGATGAGCAGCAGCCCTATGACCACGTAGCGCAGCGACGGCACGAAGCTCGGGTTGCGGCGCGTGAGGGGCTCGAGGAACCGCAGCCCGTCGAGGAACCTGGTGCCCTCGGTGATCGCCATGAGCACGACCGCGCCCAGCACGGCGCCCACGGGGTTGCCCCGCCCGCCCAGCAGCAGCGCCAGCCAGACCTGGAACGTGATGATGGGCACGAACTGGCCCACGTGCACGATGCCCAGCGAGTGGGTCCAGAGGCTCCCCGCGAACCCCGCCAGCACGCCGCCGAGCGCGAACGCCCGCAGCTTCAGGCCGGGCGCCGGCTTGCCCAGCGAGCGGGCCGCCGTCTCGTCCTCCCTGACCGACCGCAGCGCCCGGCCGAAGGGCGAGGCCGTGAGGCGCACGGCCACGACCAGCAGCACCCCCACCGCCACGGCGGTGATCGCCAGGTAGACGAAGGGGTAGTCGGCCGTGGCGAACGCGCCCCGCAGCGGCTGGGGGACGCCGGAGATGCCGAACTGACCGCGCGTGAGCCAGGACTCGTTGTTCAGCACGCTGCGCACGATCTCGGCCATCGCGAAGGTGGCCACGGCCAGGTAGTGGGAGCTGAGGCGCACGCTGGTGGCGCCTATCAGCAGCGCCAGCAGGCCGCCGGCCAGGCCGGCGGCGAGGAACGCCACGGGCACCGGCAGGCCGAGGCCCACCTCGTAGCGCCCGTCCATGGCCAGGTACGCCTCGCTCCCCTTGGGCGGCAGCGACAGCAGGGCGCTGGTGAAGGCGCCGACGGCGAAGAAGGCCACGTGCCCGAAGTCGAGCATCCCGGCGAGGCCGAACTGCAGGTGCAGCCCCAGCGCCAGCACGCCGTAGATGAGCGCCAGCGTGAGCAGGCCGGCGAGGAAGGCCGTCAGCGCCACGCCGCGGCGCCTCCGGGTCCGGCGGTCACGGACGCCCTCCGAACGCCGACGCGCGCGCCCGGCGCCATCAGAAGCTCCCCTTGAGGAGCCCCTGCGGCCTCACGAGGAGCACGACCACCAGCAGGAGGAAGGCGAAGGCGTAACCGTAGTCTGGCGCCACGTAGGCGACGCCCAGCTCGATCCCCAGGCCCACGACCAGGGCGCCCAGCATGGCGCCGTAGGGGTTGCCGATGCCGCCCAGCAGCACGGCCGCGAAGACCACGAGGAGGAAGCTCCAGCCCATGATCGGCTGCAGCGAGAGCTGGGTGATGCCCAGCAGCACGCCGCCCAGCGCGGCGATGGCGCCGCTGACGAACCACGTGGTCGAGAGGACGCGGCCCGTGGCGATGCCGGACGCCCGGGCCAGCGGCCCGTTGTCGCTGGTGGCGCGCATCATCTTGCCCATGCGCGTGCGGCGGAGCAGCAGGTGCACGGCCAACATCGTCACCACGGCGATGGCGATGACGAGCACCGGCACCTTGGGCACGATCAGCCCCCCGACGCGCCACGGGCGCATCAGCGGCAGCGGGAACCGCGTCGGGCTCGAGCCGAACACCATGCGCACTAGGTTCTGCAGCACGAACGCCAGGCCCACGCTGGTGACGAGGAGCGCGAAGAAGCCGCGCTCGAGGATGGGGTCGAAGAACACCCGTGCCAGCAGCACGCCCAAGGCGCCCACGGCGACCATGCCGACCGCGGCCGCCAGGGGCACGGGCAGGCCGAGCGTGACGGCGACGAACGTCAGGTAGGCGCCGAGCGTGAGCAGCTCGCCGTAGGAGAAGTTGATGAAGCGCGTGACCCCGTAGGAGAGCGACAGCCCGACGGCGCTGAGGCTGATCACCGCCCCGGTGGCGAGGCCGAAGAGCAGCGTCTGCAGCAGCTCGGTCACGGGGCCACGCCAGGCGACGCGTGCGTCAGTCCAGGGCCTCGGCCGGGAGGATCGTCACCGTCGTCCACTCGCCGTTCACGACCCTCTTGATCGCGAAGGGCGCGGTGATGTTGCCGTACCTGTCGAAGTCGATGGGGCCCACCAGGCCCTGGTAGTCGACCTCCTGGCCGGCCTCGAGCGCCTCCTTGCCCGCGGTGTAGTCGTGCACGACGACCTTGCCCTCGCCCGGGTCGGTGACGGCGCGGATGTTGGCGGTGAGGGTCTCCCGCGTGACCTCGCCGTCCTCGCGGGCGGCGCGCAGCATGGCGAGCCCTATGACGTTCATGGCGTCGTAGGTGTTCGTGCCGAAGATCTGCACGTCGTTCCCGCTGTAGGCCTTGTACCGCGCCTGGAAGGCGGCGTTCAGGTCGGCGCTCTCGGGAGCCGCCACCTCCTCGAGGCCGTAGATGCCCTCGACGAGCTCGGGCGTGGCCAGCTCGATGTACTCGCTGGTGGTCTGGTCCTGCGTGACGAACCAGGTGCCCTCGTACCCCGCCTGGAAGGCCGCCTGCATCACGCGCGCCGAGTCCTCGGGGGTGGCGACGAGCACGATCACGTCGGGGTCGCTCGCCAGCGCCTCCTGCACCTCCGTGCGGTAGCTGGTCTTGCCCGGCGTGAAGAGCATGTTCGCGAGGAGCGGCGTGCCGTAGTCCTCGAAGGCCGACGCCACGGGGTCCTGGAACGAGACCATCGCCGGCGCGTTGGCGACCATGAGCACCGGCCTGGCGAACGCGTCGCCCGCCAGGAACCGGCCGTCGGTGGCGGCGCGAGCTATGGCGCGCCCGCCGAGCGAGTCGGACGGCACGGTGCGGAACATGTACTCGTCGTTGAAGGCGTCGAGCGCCGTCGTGCCGGCCGTGGGCGAGACCATGGGCGTGCCCGTGTCGACTATGAGCTGCTGGTTCCCGGCCAGCGAGAGCGACGTGGGGCCCACGAGGACGACCACGCCGTCGGCGTTGATGAGCTTCTGCGCCGCCGTGAAGCCGGCGTCCACGGTGCCCTCGGTGTCGCCGACGACGAGCCGGACCTGGGCCCCGTCTATCCCGCCGCTCTCGTTGATCTCGTCGGCGATCATCTGGGCGACGGGCTGGACGTTCGCGCCCACCCAGTCGTACTGGCCGGTGAAGGGCAGCAGCAGCCCGACGTTCAACGTCTCCTGCGCCAGCGCGGAACTCCCCACGAGGGCGAGCAACGAGATGAGCAGACGCTTCATGTGGTCCTCCCTGTTCCGATCGGCGTTCAGGGCACGAGGTTAACACCTGCCACCCCGGGCCGCCCTTGACTCGGGTGGAGGCGCGACGCGACGCATCGAGGACAGGAGCTGACCGGGTTGTCCTCTAGCCTGCGCCCATGACGGCACCTCAGGAGAGCGCGGGCGGGTCGTCGCGCGACGCCGCCGCGATCGCGAACTGGTCGTTCACGACCTCCACGGCGTCCGGGCCCATGACGGCCCGGGCCCTCACCCTCGCCCGCTTCGACGACATGCGCGCGGTGTTCGGCGAGAGGGGCGTGGCGCGGCATTGCTTCTGCATGTACTGGCGCCGGCCGGACGGGGGCTACCCCGAGAGGCGCGACAACCGCGACAGGTTCCACGACCTCGTCGACGACGACCGACCGCCGGGCCTGATCGGCTACCTGGGCGAGACGCCCGTGGGCTGGGTGCAGGTGGGCCCGCGCAGCGACTTCCCGCGGCTGGGGCGCTCGCGGATCCTCAAGGCCGTCGACGACACGGACCCCTGGTGCATCAACTGCTTCGTCGTGAGGGTGGGCTACCGCAAGAAGGGCGTGGGCTCGGGGCTGCTGAGCGCCGCCGTGGAGTACGCGAGGTACCTGGGCGCGACCGTCGTAGAGGGCTACCCAGTGGACGGCCCGGGATCAGCCGGGGACTACTACACCGGCACCATGGGCATGTTCGCCGCCGCGGGCTTCGAGGAGGTCCTCCGGCGCAAGGACACCCGGCCCATCGTCAGGCTGACGGTTCACTAGGCCGCTCGCCCAGGCCCGGACCGCGTCCAGGTCCAGAGCGTCCGACGCGGGCGCCGCGGCGGCCAGGCGGTCGAGCGGGAACGGCAGCGACCGCGGGTCGAAGCGTCCGCCGAAGAGCTCGCAGCTCACGGGCGCGAGCCAGGGGTAGCGGGCGAGCTCGGCGTCCATCTGCCTCCGCGACCCGCGCCACTCGTCCTCGTCGCGCGGGACCTTCACGGGGCCGAGCACGAAGACGGCCACCCGCCTGTCGGCCAGCTCCCGCCTATGCCGCGCCAGGAAGCCGCGCACGTCCCTGTGCCAGCGGCCCACGTACAGGGCCGTGCCCAGCACGACAGCCCCGTAGCCCTCGAGCCCGCGGACCTCCCTGGCCGGGACCACGTCCGTCTCGAGACCCGCGCCCCGCAGGCCCGAGGCCACCGCCTCGGCCGCGTCGCGCGTCGAGCCGAGGCGCGTGGCGTAGGCGACCAACGCCCTGCCGCGCGCCGTCGCAACCGTGACAGGTCGAACGCTCATGGCGCCGCTCCTTCCGGCCGTGCCGCGAACCGAACCAGTATGGAGCGGCATCGCGCCGCCGTGACCTGGCGAATGTCCTCCCGGCGCGGGGGGCGTCGGCCACGGCCAGCCCACCCGGGCTGGGACAACGGTCAGTGACGCGCTCCGGCCCGGCCAGCGCGTGGAGTTCCACTGGACGCCGCCCGCCCCCGGCCCCTACCACGTACTCTGCGCGGTCTGCCCGGCCGAGGAGGGGATGCACGCGTTCATCCGTGTCAGGTAGACGCGGGCCAGCCCGGGCCGCGCCGTGCCGCGTCCGGTTAGCGTGGGTGCCGGAGGCGAGGGCTCATGCAGGAGCGGATCGCGTACGGGAAGGTGAGCAGCGAGGGCGTCGCGGCGCTCAGGGGCGTGGAGTCCTACGTGAGGCGCTGCGGCCTGGAGCGGTCGCTGCTGGAGCTGGTGAAGATGCGGGCCTCGCAGATCAACCGCTGCGGCTACTGCCTGGACATGCACAGCAAGGACGCGCGCGCCGCGGGCGAGACCGAGCAGCGCCTACACGTGCTGCCCGCGTGGCGCGAGGCGCCCTTCTACACGGAGCGCGAGCGGGCAGCCCTGGAGTGGACCGAGGCCCTGACGCTGGTGTCGCAGGGCGACGTCTCCGACGAGCTGTACGAGCGGGTCAGGAAGCACTTCAGCGAGAAGGAGCTCGTCGACCTCACGCTGGCCATCACGACCATCAACACCTGGAACCGCCTGGCGATAGCCTTCAGGACCGAGGTCGGCTCCTACCAGCCAGTAGGCAGGGACTGACAGGGTCTCGGCTCGAGGTCAGGGGCTCCTCGAGCGCTCGAAGGCCTCAGGGGGCTGCGTCTCTCGTGCTCTGCCTGACGACGGCAGGCCCCTCTGGCGGCTGTACGCGACGGAGCCGAGCACGACCAGGCTGGAGGCGACCTCCACCACGAGCGGGCCCCAACGCGTCGGCCCCCTTGGCTCGAGGAGCTCCCGCAGAGCGTCGCGGAAGGCCAGGACCAAGATGAAGGTCACCAGGGTCACGATGAGCAGGTAGCGACCGTCGGACGCCCCGGACCCGGTGTCAGCCGGCCGCGAGCGGCGACGCAGCACGGCGTGGCCCGCCCCGGCGTTGAGGAGGCCGGCGGCGACCGCCATGAGCAGCGCGGCCGGCATGGGCAGCTCCAGGACCGTGCCCGGCCCGAGCAGGTAGAGCAAGGCCCACACGGCGAACACCACGAGGAAGTGCAGAGCGACGAGCAACGCGACCCCCTTCGCGCCCCGGCCCCACAGGGCCGGACGGTCTGTGTCCCCCTACCCTAGC
>JBIQHQ010000010.1:0-105559 GCA_044508445.1 Deinococcaceae bacterium | reverse complement strand
GCCTTCAGAGTTTGACAGGGTTTGGTAAGCTGGTGAGCCCCCTAGCCCAATCAGTGCTTTACAGCCACTGGTAAACCCCCGAGGCTAGCCCTAAAGCTATTTCGGGGAGAACCAGCTATCTCCGGATTCGGTTAGCTTTTCACTCCTAACCACAGCTCATCCCAAGAGTTTTAAACCTCAACGGGTTCGGTCCTCCACTTCCTTTTACGGAAGCTTCAACCTGGCCATGGCAAGCTCATCCGGTTTCGGGTCTACTGACAGCGCCTGAACGCCCTGTTCAGACTCGCTTTCGCTGCGCCTCCGCCTATCGGCTTAAACTCGGCACTGCCAGTAAGTCGCAGGATCATGCTTCAAGAGGCACGCCACCACCCGTTCCCGTCCGAAGACGGGCATAGGGCTGTGACTGCTTGTAAGCACACGGTTTCAGGTACTATTTCACTCCCCTCACGGGGTGCTTTTCACCTTTCCCTCACGGTACTTGTTCGCTATCGGTCAGTCGGAATATTTAGCCTTACGGGGTGGTCCCCGTGGATTCACGCGAGGTTCCACGTGACTCGCGCTACTCAGGTGCCGGCTAGGCTTCCGCGCCTTTCGTCTACCGGGCTGTCACCGTCTCTGGCGCGCCTTTCCAGTGCGCTTCGACTAGACGCTCGAGTCCACGTTGCCGGTCCTACAACCCCGGTCCCCGTAGGGACCGGTTTGGGCTGTTCCCTTTTCGCTCGCCGCTACTGGGGGAATCGAGTTTTCTTTCTTTTCCTCCAGGTACTTAGATGTTTCAGTTCCCTGGGTTCCCTCCTCACAGCCTATGTATTCAGCTGTGGGTAGTGGGGGTTCGCCCCACTGGGTTTCCCCATTCGGAGATCCCCGGATCAAAGCTTGCTTCCAGCTCCCCGAGGCTTATCGCAGGTAGCCACGTCCTTCATCGGTTCGGCTGCCAAGGCATCCACCGTGTGCCCTTAGTAACTTGACCCACTTCTTTGGTTGGATGGGTTGAATGTAGAGCAGACACGCGACGCGAATCTCCCTAGCTCGCGGCCGCAGGCCGCGCGCTCTTCGACTCGGTTGGGTAATGCCTTACCCCATCGCGTCCTCGATCGTGCCGTCCCAGACGGGACGAACTGGCGATCGAGCGCTGATGCTCTTGCCTTCTATTCGCCTGTCAAAGATCTCGCCGCTTTTTGAGCGGCAAAGAAAAGACTACACCTTGGCTCGCGTGCGTGTCAAGCCTGGGATACCGAGGCTCCGCCCTCTGGGCCGGGTGAGACGGCCGCTTCGGAGGAGCCGTCGGCCGCCTCCGCCGACGCCTCCCTGGCCGCCATGCGGCGGGGCAGGAAGGCCGTGGGCGTGGGGGCGTCCGGGTGGTCGGAGATGAGGTAGACGTGGTCTCCCGCCTGGAAGACCGTGCTCCCCCGCGGGGTCACGAGCTGGCCCTCGCGCAGCACGGCCGCGATGACCACGTCGCCGGGCAGGGCGAGGTCGGCGATGCGGGCGCCCACGGCCCGGCTGTCCTCCGCGATGAAGACGTCGGTGACGGTGGCGCCTATGGGCGCGTCGCCGCCCAGCTCGAGACGCAGCGGGCTGCGCGGCGGCTCCTCGACGGCCAGCCCCAGGCGCTGCGCCAGCGGACCGAGCGTGAAGCCCTGGATCACGGTGCCGACGATGACGATGACGAACACGACGTTGAAGATGAACTCGGCGCCGGGGACGCCGAACCGCAACGGGATTATCGCCAGGATGATGGGCACCGCTCCCTTGAGCCCGGCCCAGGAGAGCATCGTGCGCTCGGCCACGGAGAACGTGTAGCGGCCCAGCGACAGCCCCCGCAACAGGCCCAGCGTGCCGAACACCGCCAGCGGCCGCGCCAGGAAGAGCACGACGGCCGTCACCCCCAGCGAGACCCCGAGCGCCGGGATCAGCCGCTCGGGGAAGACCAGCAGGCCCAGCACCATGAACATGAGGATCTGGCTGCCCCAGGCCAGCGCCTCGGTGAAGGTGGCTATGGAGTGCCTATGGGCCAGCTTGGCGTTGCCCACCACCAGCCCGGCGCAGTAGGCGGCGAGGAAGCCGTTGCCGCCCACGACGTTGGTGAGCGCGTAGATGGCCAGGCCGCCCGAGAGCGCGAGTATCGGGTAGAGGCCGTAGGCCTCCAGCCGCAGGTGGTTGATGAGCCACACCAGCAGCCGGGCCAGCACCACGCCGGCCACGGCGCCGATCGCGAGCTGGGTGACGACGCGCACGACGAGACCTGGCACGTCGAACTCGCCCGTCGTGATGGCCTGGACCAGGGCCAGCGTCATGAGCAGCGCCAGCGGGTCGTTGGTGCCGGACTCCGTCTCGACGATCCCGCGCAGGCGCGACGGCAGGCCGCGGCCCTTCAGGGAGGAGAAGATCGCGGCGGCGTCCGTGGAGGCGAGGACCGCGCCGAGCAGCAGGCTGGTGCGCAGGTCGAGCTGCGTCAGCCACGAGGCGGCGAGGCCGATGGCCGCCATGTTGATGAGCGTGCCCACCGTGGCGAGCATGCCGGAGGGGACGATCGCGGCCTGGAACAGCCGCAGCTTCGTCTCGATGCCGCCAGAGAACAGGATCACGGCCAACGCCAGGAGGCCTATGTCGTAGGTGAGGGCGTAGTCGGAGAAGTCGATGCCCAGCGGTCCGCTGCCGCCGGCGAAGACCCCGAGGCCCACGAAGAGGACGAGGGCGGGCACGCCGAAGCGCGCCGAGAAGCGGGTGCTGGCGATGGCCGCTATCGCCAGCAGGCAGAAGACCGCGATGCCTACGTCCACAACGAGATTCTAGCAACGGGCCGGGCAGCGCCCCGACGCCGCCCGGGGCCTTCGAACCGTTACGCTTGAGGCATGGAGTCAGGCGGCAGGACCGTCGCGCTCATCGCCCACGACCGCATGAAGCTCGACCTCGCCATGTTCGCTCGCGACCACGCCGAGGTCTTGTCGCGCTACCAGCTGATCGCGACGGGCACCACGGGCAAGGTGCTCAACGAGAAGACGCCGCTCCGCGTGGAGCGGCTGCTGTCGGGTCCGGACGGCGGCGACCTCCAGGTGGGCGCGCGTGTCGCCCAGGGGGAGGTCGAGGCCGTGATCTTCTTCCGCGACCCCCTCACCGCCCAGCCGCACGAGCCTGACGTCTCGGCGCTCCTGCGCATCTGCGACGTCCACCACGTGCCGTTGGCCACGAACCTCGGCACCGCCCAGGCCGTGGTGGCGCTGCTGGAGGAGCGCCTCGAGGAGGCGAAGTAGGTGAGCAAGCAGATGATCGAAGCGTTCCTGCGCGAGATGAAGGGGCGCTACCAGGAGCACATCGACGCCGTGGCGCTGCCGGAGGGCACCCACGAGTACGTCGACGAGCTCGCCCGCGCGGGCGACACCGACACCCTGCTCTTCATGCTGAAGCTGGGCTACCTCATGGGCCTGCAGACGGGCTTCGCGGCGGCCCAGAGCGGGGCGGACGGGCCCAACCCCCGCGGCGCCCCCGGGCCGCTGCAGGCCTGAACGTCCAGCGCGACTCGGCGCGGCGCCGGCCCGCTGAGCCGCCGCAGGGCCGCGCCCGACGCGCTCCCGCGGCGCCCGCGCGCACCTTCGACCCTCAGGCCGGTGTCTCCGGTCCCGCGACCGGCTGCCCTTCGTGCAGCAGGACGACCTCGAACTCGAGCTCGGCCTTCAGGCTCGCCCCCACCGAGCAGTACTTGTTCGTCGCCAGGTCCACGAGGCGCTCCGCCTGCTCGCGGGTGAGCCCCGGCACGTCGAGGACGTGGCGGGCCCTGATCTTGGTGAAGGGCGATGGCACCTCCTCCAGCCGCTCGCCCACCAACTCCACCGTGTAGCTGCGCACCTGCAGGCGCCGCTTGGCGAGCATGTGGCTCACGTCCATGGCGGCGCAGGCGCCCACGGCGTTGAGGACGAGCTGCATGGGGCTCATGCCGGTGCGCGCGACCTTCTCGTTGTCGATCATCACCCGCTGGCCCTCCGGCGTCTCGCCCATGAAGCGCAGCCCTCCGAGGCCGTAGAGGGTCGCGGTCTGGATCTTGGCCATGCGGCCAGCCTACCCCCGCCCTCCGGCCGTAGACTCGCCGGGGAGAACCCCTTGGGAAGCGCCGCGAGGCCCGACTGGCACACCGGATGGGACAAGCGCGCCTGGCGCGCCTGGGCGCGGGCGGCGCGTCGGGCGGCGCGCGGCGCGTCGGCGGCGTCCGTGGACGCGTCCGTGGCGCGCCACCTGCTGGCGTGGGACCGCTTCCGCAGCGCGCGGTCCGTCGGCGTCTACCTGGCCTTCGGCGCCGAGGTGGACTTGGGAGCCGTGATCGCCGCGGCGTGGGCCGACGGCAAGCTCGTCGCCGCGCCCCGGGTGGGACCCGCGGGGATCATGACGATGCACGAGCTGCGCCGGGAGGACGCGCCGCAGCGCCACAGCTTCGGCCAGCCGGAGCCGCCCGCCGACGCCCCCCTGGTGCCCGCCGCCGACCTCGACGTCGTGCTGGTGCCCGGGCTGGCGTTCGACGAGCGCGGCCACCGCCTCGGCTACGGGCGCGGCTACTACGACAGGCTGCTGCCGCTGCTGAGGCCGGATGCCGCCTCTGTCGGCGTGGCCCAGGAGGCCCTGGTGGTGCCGGCGCTGCCGGTCGAGGGCCACGACGCCAGGGTCACTCACCTCGTCACCGAGCGCGGGCTGCGTCCCCTCGGCTCCGACGGCGCGTAGGCCCCGCCGGCGCGTAGGCCCCGCCGGCGCGTCCGCCCGGGGGCCCGCCTACCCCTTCACGCCCGTGAGCACGACGCCCTCGATGATCTGGCGCTGGAAGAGGAAGAAGACGACGAGGACCGGTACCACCGCCAGCGCCGACGACGCCATGATGAGGTTCCAGGCCGTGCCCGCCTCGCCCGAGAAGAACGCCACGCCCACGGGGATCGTCCTCATGCTCGGCGACTTGGCGACGATCAGCGGCCACAGGAACGCGTTCCAGTTGCCCACGAAGTTGAAGATGCCCAGCGCCGCCAGGCCGGGCCCCACCAGCGGCAGGCCTATGCGCCAGAAGAGGCCGAACTCGCTGACCCCGTCGACGCGTCCCGCGTCGAAGAGGTCGCGCGGCAGCGTGGCGAAGAACTGGCGCATGAGGAAGACGCCGAACGCGGGGATCAGCCCGGGGAAGGCTATGCCCCAGTAGGTGTTCACCCAGCCGAACTGCGTCGACATCACGTACCAGGGGATCACCAGCATCTCGGTGGGGATCATCAGCGTGGAGAGGATCAGCAGGAAGATGGCGTTGCGCCCGGGGAAGCGCAGGCGCGTGAGCGTGTAGCCGACGAGCGAGCAGAAGAACAGGACCGAGGTCGTGGAGATGCCCGCGACGATGAGGCTGTTGAGGAACCAGCGCGGGAACTGCGTGTCGAGCAGGACCTCGGCGTAGTTCGCGAGCGTCCACGTCCGCGGCAGGAAGTCGAAGCGGAAGATCTCGCGCAGCGGCTTGAACGACGACAGCAGCATCCACGCGAAAGGGAACGCCATGACGATGCCGCCCAGCGTGAGGACGACGTAGGCCGCCACGCGGCCCACGGGCACGCGCCTCCGCCGGACGGCCGGCGCGCGGGACGCCACGGCGGGACGGGATGCTCGGGCGACGGACATCAGTACTCCACCCGCCGCTGCGTGAGGCGGAGCTGGAGGAGCGTGACGACCATGATGATGACGAACAGCAGCACGGTGACCGCCGCGGCGTAGCCGATCTGGAACTTCTGGAAGGCCTGCTGGTACATGTACAGGGCGATCGTCAGCGTCGCTCCGAGCGGCCCGCCCTGGTCGGTGAAGTTGATGTTCACGACCTGGTCGAAGAGCTGCAGCGTCACGATCGTCGAGATGATCAGCGAGAACACCAGCACGGGGTTGAGGAGGGGGAACGTGACGTGCCAGAAGCGCTGCCAGGCGTTGGCGCCGTCGATGGCCGCGGCCTCGTGCACCTCGCGCGGCACGCCCTGGAGCCCGGCGAGGAAGATCACGACCTGGAACCCGAGCTGCTGCCAGATCACCACGGCCGCCACGGCGGGGAGCGCCTGCTGCGGGCTCGTGAGGAACGGCTGCGGGTCGATGGCGAGGAACGGCAGGCCGATCCGCGTTACCAGGTCGCTCCAGGCGAAGAGCACGTTGTTCAAGACCCCGAAGTTGACCGAGTACATCCAGCCCCAGACCCAGGCCACGGCGGCTGCCGGGGTCACGTACGGCGCGAAGTAGATGGCGCGGAACACGGCCCTGAAACGCCGCACCGAGTCGAGCATGACGGCGAAGAAGAGGCCCAGCGCCACCTGCCCCGGCACGATGATGAGGGAGTACCTCAGCATGTTGCGCAGCGCCTTGTAGATGTCGCCGCGCGCCGCGAACTCGGCCGCCATCTGCCGGTAGTAGCGCAGGCCCACGAAGGCGCGCTGGTCGGGGTCGACGTGCCAGGTGAAGAACGACAGGCGGAACGACTGCAGCGCCGGCCACAGGCGCAGGTAGAGGAAGAACGCCAGCGGGATCAGCAGGAAGGCGTAGGCCCAGAGCGCCTCCCTGGTGCTGAGCCTCAGGCGGCGGCGGGGGCGTTCTCGGTCGATGGCCATGAGCTTGGACGCAGCCTAGAACGGCCGCCGGCCTCCGGGGAACGGCAGGCCCCGCGCCGGGGGACGGGCGGGGCCTGCGGTAGGACCCGGGCGGCCTACGCGGCCGCCCGGTCAGCGGGTAGCGGCGCTACCTCAGCGAGTCGATGAGCGCCTGCTCCTTGACGGCGGCCTCGTGGATCGCCGTGGCCGGGTCCACGCCGTCGAGCACGACCGAGTTGATGGCGTCGACCATGACGTCGCGCTGGCCCGTCTCGTCGTAGAAGATCGTGGCGTGCGCGTAGTCGAGCGCGCGCACGAACGGCCCGTAGACGGGGTCGGCGGCGAGGTCGGGGTCGGAGATCAGGCTGCGGCGGGCCGGCAGCTCGCCCGTCACCTCGAGCCAGATCCTCATGGCCTCCTCGCTGGTCACGAACTTCAGGAACTTCGCGGCGGCCTCGAGCTTGGCCGGGTCCTTGGCGGCGTTCGGCGTGATGCCGTTCATGAAGAACGAGGCGAAGTTCGACCTCACGCCGTTGTCGAAGGTGGGCAGCTCGGCCACGCCCCAGTCGAAGTCGACCTTCTGCACGTCGCCGATGGCGAAGCTGCCGTCGATGATCATGGCGATGTTCTGGAGCTGGCGGAAGCCGTCGCGGTAGCCGTTGTTGCCGGGCACGAACTCGGGCACGGCGAAGCCGTAGTCGGTGACCCAGCTCGTGTAGAAGTCGAGGGCCTGGACGCCGGCCTCGTCGTCGTAGGTGACCATGGTGTTGTCGTCGGAGTAGGGCTGGCCGCCGAACTGGCGGAGCAGCACCTCGCGCACGAGGTGGTGGTCCTGTCCGTTGGGGGCGAAGCCGTACCCCACCTCGACCACGCGCGAGCCCTGCCGCACCGTGAGGGCCTGGGCCATCTCGACGAACTCGTCCCACGTCTCGGGCGGCCCGTCGAAGCCGGCGGCCTGCAGCTTGTCGAGGTTGTAGAACAGCGCCAGGCTGCGCACGGCGGTGGGCAGGCCGTACCAGACGCCGTCGACCTTGGCGGCCTGCACGAGGGGCGCGAACTCCTCGTCGAGCTGGGCCGCGTCGAAGTACTCCTCCGGCAGCGGGACCACGTAGCCGGCGCGCTGCCAGGTGGGCAGCCAGCCGTAGAAGAGCTGCGCCACGTCCGCGCCCTGTCCGGCCGGCAGCGAGGCCGCGACCTGCTGCTGGTAGCCGTCGTAGGGGAACGTCTCCTGGACCACGTGGATGTCGGGGTTCTCAGCCTCGAACATCTCGATGAGCCGGTTCATGGCCTCGACCCGCACCGCGAAGTCGTACTGCCAGTAGGTGATCGTGGTCTGCGCGCTCGCCGCGGCGGCGAGGAGCAGCGCGACCAGCGCCAGAAGGATCCTCTTCATCTCTAGACCTGCTCCTTTCCGATCTCACGCAACCGCGCCCTGGCGGCCGCCAGCGCGTCCTTGCGTTCCCGCAGGGCCCGGAGGTCGCCATCCAGGCGCTCCCCGGCCCGAACGAGCCTGTCTGACATCGCCGCCGGCGCCGGCATGCCGAGGCCGGCGCGCCGGGCCACGAAGGCGGCCGGGTCGACGGCCTGCGCCAGCGCCTGGGCGTCCAGCCGCGGGCCCCCGGCCGCGACGAGGTCGTCCGGCGTGGCGGAGGCCAGCGGGCGGCCCTCGGCGGCCAGGCGCCTCACCAGGGACGCCACCGCGCGGTGCGCGGCGGGGAACCCGAGGCCGGCGTCGCGAGCGAGCACGTCCGCCAGCTCCGTGGCCGTCGTGTCGGTGGCGGCGGCCACCCGAGCGAGCCCGCCGCGGTCGAAGTCGCCCCCCGCCAGGCAGGCCGCGATGAGCTCCAGGGCGCCGCCGAGCTGGCGGTGCATGGTCACGAGCCCGCCCTGGATGTCGGGGCCGAAGTCGTTGAGGTCGGTGAAGGGGATGTTGTGGCTCGAGTAGGTGACCATGCCGGCCGAGCCCAGCACGCGCGAGAGACGCGTGCGGGCGTGCTCGAGCGCCACGGGGTTGCGCTTCTGGGGCATGATCGACGAGCCCTGCACGAGGTCGTCGGCGAGGCGGTAGAGGTCGGCGCCGGCCCACGACAGCAGGTCGTTCACGAAGCGGCCGAGGTCGAGGGCGGCGGAGGTGGCGACCATGGCGAGGTCGACCTCCCAGTCCGCGGAGGCCACGGCGTCGTAGGTGTTCTCGACGGGCCCGTCGAAGCCGAGGGCGGCCGCGGTCGCCGCGCGGTCGAGGGGGTGGGAGGTGCCCGCCAGCGCCGCCGCGCCCAGCGGGCAGCGGTTCATGCGCGCGTAGGCCTGCAGCACGCGCTCGGAGTCGCGCGCCAGCATGTCCTCGACGGCCGACAGGTAGTGGGCGACGGTGGTGGGCTGGCCGGGCTTGTGGTGCGTCTGGGCGATGAGCACGGTGTCCAGGTGCGAGTCGGCCCGGGCGAGCAGCAGCCGCCTGACCTCGCCGAGGCGCAGGCCCACGTCCAGCAGCAGCTCGCGCCCGTGCATCTTGTACACGGTCATGTCGAGGTCGTTGCGGCTCAGGCCCAGGCGGATCAGGCCCACGGCCTCGCCGTGGCGGGCCTCCAGCACGCGCTGCAGCCCGAAGTAGAGGTCGGGGACGTCCTCGGCCTGGACCGGCACCGGCTCCTCGTGCAGCGCCACGAGGCCGGCGCGCAGCGCGGCGCCCTGCGCCCTCACGCGCGGTGCGGCGTGCGCCGGCAGGGCCAGGACCGCGTCGAGGTGCGCCGTCATGGCGTCCAGGAGGTGGTGCAGCAGGTGCTCGCCCGCGAACCTGTAGTCGAGGGCCAGCACCTGTCCGCGGTATGCCGGATGCCACGTCATGCAGCTAGGTCCCCTCGTCGGCCGCGCCCCCGCGCCTGCCGGCGCGGGGCGGGTGAGGTCCGGTGCGAGGGCACGATACCCGGCGGGGCTTCGCCCCTGACGTCGCCGCGGCGCGGTGAGGCTAACGCGGCCTTAACGCTAGCGGGCGGCCGGGCGGGGCGCCGCGGCGCGCGCGTGCCGGCGGCACGTCTCGGCCGAGCGCATGCCGCGGTGGGTGGCCGGGGGCGGCCCGGCGCCAGGGCAGGGCGACGCCCTTCCACACGGCCCTGGCGCGGCTATCATCCCTGGCGTGAGCGACGCTGTCGTGGGCGTGGACTTCGGGCTCAGCGTCACCGACGCCGTGCTCGTGCGCGACGGACGGGTCGAGAGACACGCGGCCCTGGTCAGGCCCGGCCCGGCGAGCCCCGAGGTGCTGCGGCGTGCGCTCCTGTCGCTGGGCGTGGCGGCCGAGGAGGCGAGCGCGGTGGGCGTCACCGGCGGTCGCTCGCGCGAGCTGGCGGGCGAGGCCTGCGTGGTGGTCGTGGACGAGCCCGCCGCCGTGGGCAGGGGCGCCCTGGCCCTGGCCGGCGTGGAGCGGGCCCTGGCCGTCTCCTGCGGCACCGGCACGGCCATGGTCGCGGCGGACGCGTCCGCCGGCACCTTCGCGCACGTCACCGGCACGCCGGTCGGCGGCGGCACGCTGGAGGGCCTGGGGAGCGCGCTCCTCGGCGTGAGCCTGGCCAGCGAGGTCGCCGACATGGCCGGGCGCGGCGACGCCTCGCGCGTGGACACCACCCTCGGTGAGGTGCTGGGCGGCGGGCTCGCCGGCCTCCCGCCGCGCGCCACGGCGGTGAGCCTGGGCCGGCTGGCCGGCCTCGGCGGCGCGGCGGCGCCTGAGGACCTGGCGGCCGGGCTGACCACGATGGTCGCCCAGACGATCGCGCTCGTCGCCCTCAACGCCAAGAGGGCCGCGGACCTGCCCCACGCCGTGTTCGTGGGCCGCCTGGCGGGGCTGCCCTTCGTGCGCGGCATGATCGCCGCCGTGTTCGCCGTCTACGGGGAGGAGGCGCCGCTGTTCCCGGAGGGCGGCGACACCGCCGTGGCCCTGGGCGCGGCGCTCACCGCCACGGCAGGCCCGAGCCCTTCCAGGCCGTCCGCGCCGACCTGAGCAGGTCGCGGGTCCGCCAGGCGCGCTCCTCGGCCACCCTCCTGAGCAGCACCCAGGCGAAGACCCGGCCCAGCGCCGACACCGCGAACAGCGTGTGGTAGCCCGACCAGCCGGGCAGGAACGCGGGCGGCCCGAAGGTGGAGAACCAGCCCAGCAGCGGGCCGGACAGGGCCCCGCCCACGAAGCCGGCGACGCCGGTGGCGAGCGAGTAGGCCGCCACGAAGGAGACGCGGCCGGCGCGCGGCGCCGAGACGAGGGCGAGGTTGAAGATCGCGGGGGTGATGGCGCCCCAGGCCACGGCGTCGAAGAACGCGGAGACCCAGATGAAGCCGAGGTGGCCCGTGAGGCCGGCGAGGATCCAGTTCGCCGGCAGCATCGCCCCGGCCAGGAACGTGCCTATCGCCAGCACGGCCTTGTTGCCCGCCGCGTCGGCGACGCGCCCCCACAGGATCGTCGAGCCGAGAGACGTGAGGGCGGCGATGGAGCTCCAGTAGGCGACCTGCGTGAAGGTCATGCGCAGCTCCTCGAGGAAGTAGGGCATCACGAAGGGCGCGCCGAGCATGACCACGAACTGCCAGTAGACGGCGAAGCGCAGGAACCGCCTGAAGTTGGGCTCCCGGAACGGCCGGCCGAGGAGCCCGCCCAGGGTCAGCCGCCGGCGCTCTGTGGGCGGGTCGTGGTGCAGGAGCAGCAGGCCAACGCCCACGAGCGCGCAGCCGACGCCCACGAGGAGCACGACCTGGAAGCCGAGCGGCGCGTCGACGGCGTCGAGGAACGCGCCGGCGCCGAGGTTCGCGAGCATCCCCACGACGCCCAGCACGCCCGTGCGCAGGCCGAAGTAGCGCCCGCGCCGGTCCTCCGGCACGACGTCCCCCATCCAGGCCGTCCACACGGTGCCTATGGCGGCCTGGAAGCAGCCGGCGAGGAAGACCACGACCACCAGGGCAGTGGGCGCCACGGAGGCCGGGGCGAGCTGCGGCAGGAACGCGCCCAGCAGCCACAGCAGCCGGCCCACGCCGGCCAGCCCGGCGGCGAGCGCCCGCCGCCGGCCCAGCGCCTCGGCGGCCAGGGCGCCGAGGGGGCTCGCGACCTGCGCCAGGAACGGCACGCTGCCCACCAGCGCCACGTGCCAGGGGGCGGCGCCGAGGGAGAGCAGGTAACCGATGATCACGCTGCCCGAGGTCCAGTTGAGGAACACCTGCACGAGGCTGCCCTCGACCAGCGAGAGCCGCATCGTGCGGCGCACCTCGGGCGCCAGCGCGCCGGGGTGCGGGAGGGCCCGCCCACCGTCGGCGGGGACGGGGGCTGGGGGCGCTACTGGTTCTCCCATAGGGAAGGTGGACGCGGCGGCGTCCGGCATACTCAGCCGGGCAGTCTACGCCCCCGCCGACCCGCCCGTAGGGGGAGGAACGTCACGGGTCACCGGCCGAGATGCGGCGCCGCGGCCGTGGGTCCGGTGACCGAGGCGCGGACGCGCGCCCGCACGCTCACACCTGCACGCCCCCCACGTACACGGTCTTCTGCTCGAGGTACTCCTGGAGGCCCTCGGAGCCGGTCTCGCGGCCGATGCCCGAACCCTTGACCCCGCCGAAGGGGGCCTCGGCCGTCACGGGCATCCAGTCGTTGATCGCCACCATCCCGGCCTCGAGGCGCTCGGCCATGACCAGGGCCGTGTTGAGGTCGCGCGTGAAGACGTAGGCGGCCAGGCCCGCCTCGTAGGCGTTCGCGCGCTCCACGACCTCGTCGATGCTGCCGAACGACGACACGGGCATCACGGGCCCGAAGACCTCCTCGGCGTCCAGCGGCATGCCGGGCCTCACGTCGGTCACGACCGTGGGCTCGAAGAAGTACCCCTTGCGCTCGGGCCTCTTGCCGCCCACGGCGACCTTGGCCCCGGCCGCGACGGTGGCGCCCACCAGCTCCTCCACGCGGTCGCGCTGCCTGGCGTTGATGAGCGGACCCACGACGGTGCCCTCCTCGGTGCCGTGCCCGACCTTCATGCCCTGCATCGCCTGCGCCACGGCGCCCGTGAAGTCGTCGGCCACGGACTCGTGGACTAGGAAGCGCTGCGGCGCTATGCACACCTGGCCGGCGTTGCGGACCTTGAAGCGGGCGGCGAGCTTGGCCACGCGGGCGATGTCGCCGGCGTCCGGGAAGACGATGACGGGCGCGTTGCCGCCCAGCTCCAGGGCCAGGCGGGTGAGCGTCCTCGAGGCCCCGTCCATGAGCAGCTTCCCCACGCGCACGCTGCCGGTGAAGGCGATCTTGCGCACCCGCGGGTCGTCGAGCATCGCCTGCCCCATGGCGTGCGGGTCGCCGTTGACGACGTTGATCACGCCCGGCGGCGCGCCGCCCTCCAGGAGCGCGAGGCCGAGGAGGAAGGCCGAGCGCGGGGTGTACTCCGCCGGCCTGCCGACGATGGTGTTGCCGGCGGCCAGCGCGGCCGCCCACGAGCGCACGACGTTGTAGACGGGGAAGTTCCAGGCCGTGATGGTGCCCACGACGCCGAGGGGCTGAGGCACGACCCAGATGCGCCGCTTCGGGGCGCTGGGCGGCACTATGCGCCCGTAGGCGCGCACGCCCTCGCCGGCGAACCAGCGCAGGTAGCTCGCGGCCGAGACCCACTCGCCCTTGGCCTCAGCCAGCGGCTTGCCCGATTCCTGCGTGGTGACCAGCGCCAGGTCGTCGGCGTGGGCCACGACCCAGTCGGCGGCCCTCTCGAGCACGGCGGCCCGCTCGTGGGCGGTCATGCCCGACCAGCCGGGGAACGCGGCCTGGGCCGCGTCCACAGCGGCCCTCACGTCCTCGGCGCCGCCGAAGGCGACGTGGTCGACCACCTCCTCCGAGCCGGGGTCGACGAGGTCCCAGGTGCCTCCGCCCCTGGCCTCCACCCACTCGCCGCCGATGAGCATGCGCCGCTGGGGCGCCCCGAAGTCCTTAGCCGTCGCTCCTCCTTCAGGCATGCGTGAGGGTCTCCTTCCCTAGCGCGCGCTCGGCGGCGGCGATCGACTCGTCCACGACCGCGAGCGCCTCGTCGACCTGGGCGTCGGTGATGTTGAGCGGCGGCAGGAACCGCAGGCAGTTCGAGTAGAGGCCGGCACGGATGGCGATCACGCCGCGCGCGAGCGCCTGCCTGGTGACCTCGAGCACCAGCTCGGGCCACGGCGTCTTGGCCCCGTCCCTGACGAACTCGATGGCGAGCATCGGACCCAGGCCCCGCACGTCGCCCACCGAGGGGTGCCGCGCGGCGATCTCCTCGAGCCGCGTCCGCAGGCGCTCGCCCACCGCGTGCGCCCGCGCCAGGAACGCCTCGGAGGCGACCTCCTCGAGGGTAGCCAGCGCGGCGGCGCAGGCCAAGGGGTTGCCAGAGTAGGTGCCGCCCAGGCCCCCTGGGTGCGGGGCGTCCATGACCTCGGCCCTGCCCACCACGGCGGCGATGGGCATGCCGGAGCCGAGCGACTTGGCGGTGGCCACCAGGTCGGGGGCGTCGCCGAGGTGCTCCACGGCCCACAGGCGGCCCGTGCGACCCATGCCGCACTGCACCTCGTCGGCGACGAGCACGGCGCCGCTGCGGTCGGCGAGCTCGCGCAGCGCCCGCCAGTAGCGGGGCGGCACCGGCACGAACCCGCCCTCGCCCTGCACGGGCTCGATGACGATGGCGGCCACGGCGCCGGGGTCCACCTGCGCGACCATCGCGTGCTCCAGGGACCTCACAGCCTCGCCCACGAACTCCTCGGCGGAGAGGCCGGCGGGCCGGCGGTAGACGTTCGGGAAGGGCAGCCTGTAGACCTCGGCGGGGAACGGGCCGAAGCCCTTCTTGAACAGGCCGTACTTGCTGGTCATGCCCAGCGTCATGTTCGTGCGCCCGTGGTAGGCGCCCTCGAACACGACTATCGCCTGACGGCCCGTGTGCGCCCGCGCGACCTTCACGCAGGTCTCCAGCGCCTCGGCGCCGGAGTTCAGCAGCACCGCCTTCTTCGGGAAGTCCCCCGGAGCGAGCTCGCACAGCCGCTCGAGCAGCCGCACCTGCGGCTCGTAGCTGGCGACGATGCCGCACACGTGCACCAGCTCCTCGGCCTGGCGCCTGATGGCCTCGACCACGGCCTCCGGCGTGTGCCCCAGGGCGAGGGCGCCGATGCCGCCGGCGAGGTCGAGGAGGCGGTTGCCGTCGACGTCCTCCACGACGGCGCCGTGGGCGCGGGCCACGGCCACGTCGGTGAGCCGCGACGCGCCCCGCGCGCCGGCCGCGTCGCGCCTGGCGGCGAGCTCGAGGCTGCGCGGGCCCGGCACGGCGGTCCGCAGGCTGATGCTGGGCGATGGCAAGGCGTGCACCTCCCGCGCGCCCGCCTGACGGGGCGCGCTCGGGCCCGTGGAGCGGCGGGGCCGCTCAGACGACCACTTCGCTCCCATCATAGGCGCGGGGCCTGAGGAGCCTCAGGACCTCGGTGGCCGCCCGGCGACCGCTGAGGAGGGCACCGTGCACGGTGGCGGCGTCCGCCTCGGGCGCCGTCGCCTCGCCCGCCCACAGCAAGGGCGGCGTGGGCTCGGCGAGCAGCTCGCGCACGCCGCGGTGGCCGGGCCGCACGTAGCTGTAGCCACCGCGGGCGTAGGGGTCGTGCACCCAGTCGACGAGCCGCGCCTCCACGGCCTGGAGGCCGGGCCGCCCCAGCTCGCGGCGCAGGCTCTCGAGGGCGCCGTCGAGGGCGCCCTCCTCCCCGCGCCTGAGCAGGTCCATGGCGGCGTCGCCCGTCACGAAGGCGGTCCACACCACGGCGTCCGTCTCGTGGCCGAAGGACGGCGTCCACCACATGGGCGCCCGTCCGGCGGCGTAGATGGCCTTGATGCCCGGCGGCGTGAGCGGCTCCCTGAAGCGGTAGACGCACTTGATCACGGGCCCCATGCCGAGGCCGCGCAGCGCCGCCATCTTCCCCTCCGGCAGTCCCGGGACGAACTCGACGTCGCCGGCGGCCAGCACGCCCACGGGCAGGGTGCAGACGAGCAGCCTGGCCGCGTACGTCTCGCCCCCGGCGGTGTGGGCCAGCACGCGGTCGTCGGCCACCTCGACGCGCGTCACCTCGCAGCCCAGGCGGATCTCGGCGCCCACGCCGAGGGCCTCGATGATCGCGGCGTAACCCTCGACGATGCGGTGGTCCTCGTGCCCCGTCGCGTCGCTGCCGGCTATCGAGTCGAGCATGCTGGCGGCGTCGAGGTGCCTCAGCGACTCGCCGGCGGCGTTCGCGAACGAGCGCCTGACGTAGTCCACCTGCTCCGGCCCGAAGCCTATGCGCGCCAGGTAGTCGCCGAACGACTCCAGGGGCCGTGGCGGCACCGGCGGCAGCCGCCACGAGCGCGTGACGTCGAAGCCGTCGTCCTCCGCGCGCGCCTCGGCCATCGTGAGGCGGCGCCCGTCGGCCATGCGGACCCACGAGTCGTCGCGCTTGTCCCAGTGCACAGTGTGCAGGCCGAGCCGCTCGATGAGCTCCCAGGTGGGCGCGCGCTCGCCGTGCACGAACTCGGCGCCGAACTCGAGTGGGAAGCCGGCGAACTGCTTGTCGGTGTGGACGCGCCCGCCCAGGCGGTCGCGCGCCTCGAGCACCAGGACGTCGAGCTCCGTGTCCACGAGCGCCTGGGCCGTCGCCAGGCCGGCGACACCGGCGCCCAGGACGATCACGTCAGCTCTCTCCGCAAGCGACATCTCTCACCGCTCCCCCGCGGTCGTAGGGTCCAGGTCCTAGTGGTGCTGCCCCGACGCCTGCCCGGCGTGCCCGGCGCGCCTCACGGGCAGGGACGAGACCGCGTTCTCCTGTCCGCCGACGACCCTGGCGCCGCGGGGGCGCCGCGCCGCCCGCGCGCGCGGCGGCTGGTACACGAGCAGGACGGCGGCGTGGCCGGCCTTCCACTCCGGGTAGTAGTTCTCGACGATCGCGCGCGGCTCGAAGCCGCGCCTGAGCTGCATGCTGACGGTGGGGTCCTCGAGCTCGCCCGCGATGACGCGCCGGCCGTACTCGCGGGGCGTCATGAGGTCGCGGTAGCGGTGGTAGCCCATGAGCATGCCGCCCGCGTACCAGCCCTCGAGGTCCAGCTCGTCGATGAGCGCCAGGCGCGCCCGGTAGAGCGCCGTGCCGATGCCGTGACGCTGGTAGTCGGGGTGGACGGCGATCTCGACGCCGTAGAGCCAGTCGCCGCCCGCGTCGTGGTTGCGCAGCCCGAAGCTGCCCACCATGTCGTACCAGGCGAGCGGCTCGTCGTCCGGCGTGCGGGTGGTGAGCATCGTCGAGGCCATGCCCACGACCCGCTCGCGCCCGTCCTCGTAGGTGACGGCCACGAACTGGCCCTCGGGGAACCTCTCGAGCTGCTCCGCCACGGCCTCTTGGTTGATGCAGTGGCAGTACCTGTCCGTCGGGTAGCCGTTGGCGAGACGAATGACGTCGTAGACGCCGTCAGCGTGGCGGAGGTGCGTTCGCACCACCGCGAAATCCAGGGGATCCGTGCCTCTCATAACGTTGCTTCGACAACGCCGCCGAGGTCATGTGAGCCCGTAAAAGGGGGAAACTGAAACGGTCTGGGCGTCAGCCCGGAACCGGAAGAGCTTCTCCACAACCTTTACGCGAGAGCATCGCCTCCCGAGACCATCCAAGATGGCTCATTCGGTCTCGCTCACACTTTAGGGTTGTCTTGAAGTATCTCACGCTCCTTCTTGCCCGTTTGGCCCCGATGCTAGCACGACGCCCGCCGCGGCGCCGTGGGATGAGCGACACCAAGCCCGTCCTGGACGCGAAACTTGAGGGGCTTGACAGCAGCCGTCCGAGGCGATAATGAGGCCCGCTCACCCGGCGCTCACGCGGCCCCAGGCTGTACACTGCCTGCCTGATGCCGGGGGCCTTCGCAGCGGGGTCGGCCTGATGGCGCGCCGAGGCGCCGAGCCTGGCGAGACGGCGCGCTCCCTGCGCCTGGCGGCGCCGGCCACGGCCTGGCTGGTCCTGTTCTTCCTGCTGCCCCTCGTCTTCGTGGCCGTCGCCAGCTTCCTGTCGCGCGGGCCGGGCGGCGCCCCGGTGTCCCCCGCCACCCTCGCCCAGTACGAGCGCACGTTCTCCGTCTTCGGCCCCGTGATCGTCAGGAGCGTGAACGTGGCGCTGATCACGACGGCGCTCTGCCTGCTCCTCGGCTATCCCCTGGCGTTCTTCATCAGCCGGCGGCGCGATCCCCGCACGCGGCTGTTCCTGCTCTTCCTCGTGCTGCTGCCGTTCTGGACGAACTTCCTCGTGCGGACCTACGCGCTCATCACGATCGTGCAGCGCGACGGCCTCCTCAACGGCCTGCTCACGCGCCTCGGCGTCATCGCCGAGCCCCTGCAGCTCCTCTTCACCTCGGGCGCCGTGATCCTCGGGCTCGTCTACGGCTACCTGCCCTTCATGGTCCTGCCCATCTACGCCGCGGTGGAGCGCCTCGACATGCGCTACGTGGAGGCCGCCCAGGACCTCGGCGCCAACGACCTGCTCGCCTTCCTGCGCGTCGTCCTGCCGCTGACGCTGCCCGGCGTCGTGGCCGGGTCGATACTCGTCTTCATCCCCACGATCGGCGCCTTCGTGACGCCCGACCTCATGGGCGGGACGCGCGGGCTGATGATCGGCAACCTCATCCAGAGCCAGTTCGGCGGACGCGGGAACGTGCCGCTGGGCAGCGCCGTCTCGATGGTCCTCCTGGCGCTCGTCTTCGTGGGCGTGCTCGTCTACACGCGCTGGGGCCAGGAGGAGGGCTCGTGACGGCACCGACCGCCGGCCCGCGACGCGACGCCGTGGGCATCGACGCCGGCAGGCTGCGCCGCGACCTGGCGTTGCGCCGCATCGGCCGCGTCCTGCTGTGGCTGAGCCCCTTCGTCGCCTACCTGTTCCTGTGGGCGCCCATCCTCGTGCTCGTCGTCTTCTCCTTCAACGACGGCGCCTCGGTGTCGGTGTGGAACGGCTTCACCACGCGGTGGTACGAGAACATCCTCAGGGGCACCATCACGGCCGGCACCGAGTCGGCGCGCTTCCAGACGGGCCTGCTGCTCAGGTCGGTGCGGAACTCGCTGTTCGTCGCCGGCGTGGCCACGCTCGTCGCCACGGCGCTGGGCACGATGCTGGCCCTGGCCCTGACGCGCGGCCGCTTCCCGGGGCGCCGCGCCCTCGACTCCCTCTTCTACCTGCCGGTCGTGATCCCCGACATCACGCAGGGCGTGTCGCTGGCCGTGTTCTTCAACCTCGTCTTCGAGGCCGTGCAGCGGACGCTGGGCGTGAGGCTCGTCCCGGGGTTCGGCACGATCATCGTCGCCCACATCGCGTTCAACGTCTCCTACGTGCTCATCGTCGTGCGGGCGCGCCTGGCGACGATGGACCCGACCCTCGAGGAGGCGGCTCGCGACCTGGGCGCGAACCACCGCCAGACGTTCTGGCGCGTGACGTTCCCCATCCTCATGCCGGGCATCCTCGCCGGAGCGCTGCTGGCCTTCACGCTCTCGCTCGACGACTTCGTCATCACCTTCTTCAACGCCGGCGTGGGCACGACGACGCTGCCCTTGTTCGTCTACGGCATGCTCAAGCAGCGGGTGCCGCCGGAGATCAACGCCATCTCCACGCTGATGATCGGCGCGTCGATAGTCCTCGTGGGCGCCTCCCTGCTGCTGCAGCGGCGCACGTCCAGCGCGTGAGCAGGGCGCGCGGCGGGCGGCGCCGGGGCCAGGCCCCGCGCGCCGCGGACGCGTCGACCCCGCCCACTAGCCGGCGAGGAGGTGCCGCTCGAGGAACTCGGCGGTCATCCTCAGCCACTTCAGCCAGCCGTCGCGGCTGGGCGGGCCGTGCCCCGCCTCCTCGTCCACGTAGTACTCCACGGCCACGCCGCGCGCCCTGAGCCGCTCGACCATCTGATCGCTCTCCGCCTTCACCACGCGCGGGTCGTTCGCCCCCTGGATGACGAGCAGCGGCGCCCTGAGCTGGTCGACGTAAGTGATGGGGGAGCGCTCGACGAGCATCTCCCTGTCCTCCTCGGCGTCGCCCACCCAGTCCCTCAGCATCGCGCGCCAGAACGGCGGCACGCTCTGCACGAAGGTGATGAGGTTCGAGGGGCCCACGATGTCCACGCCCGCCACCCACCTGTCGGGCAGGCGCGTGAGCGCCGAGAGCGTGGCGAAGCCACCGAAGGAGCCGCCGAACACGGCGATCCGGCGGGCGTCGACCCAGTCGAGGCCCGCCAGGTAGTCGGCGGCGGCCTCGATGTCCCTCAGCTCCCCGCCGCCCCAGTCGCGGTGTATCAGCTTCTGGTAGCTCTTGCCGTAGCCCGTCGAGCCCCTGATGTTCGGGGCGAGCACGCCGATGCCGCGGGAGAGCAGGTACTGGTAGAGGCCGAGGTAGGCGTAGCCGGCCAGCTCCTGCGACTCCGGCCCGCCGTGTATCGACAGGACCACTGGGAAGGGGCCCTCGCCGCGCGGCCTGTAGAGCCACGCGGGGACGTCGCGGTCGAAGCTCGGGTAGGTGATCGACTCCGGCTCGACCATCGTGGCGGGGTCCACCCCGCCGAGCATGCTCTGCTCGCGCGGCTCCATCGCGCCGGTGGACAGGTCGACGGCGAAGAGGTTCGAGGCCTCGCGCGGCGTGGCGAAGTCGAGGAGCGCCGTCCCGCCTCCCGCGGCCACCGACATCCCGCCGTACTCGCCGAAGGGCAGGTCCAGTGCGGCCGTCTCGCGCTCGCCGCCCTGGCCGACGGTGAAGACGTGGAGCCTGAAGACGCCGCGGTCGTTCACGGCCGCCACGAGCGTGTCGCCCCCGTGGCTGAGCTGCGCGTCGGCGACGTCGGCGTCGAGCCTCAGCACGCTGCGCGGACCGCCGCCCGCGAGCGGCAGGTGGACGAGGTGGGTGAACTCGTATCCCTCGTCCGTGACGGCGTAGACGCCGGAGCCCGAGGCGTCCCAGCCCACCGGGAAGCGCTTGGCCTCGCCGCCGCCCTCGCCCAGCAGGCAGCGCCTCTCGCCGGAGGCCACGTCCACCACGTGCACGCGCTGGTGGGTGTTGCCGATGAGCTCGGTCACGAGCAGCAGGCGTCCGTCCGGCGAGAAGCGGCCGGCGTAGAAGAGGCCGCCGGTGACGAGGCGCTTGACCTCGCCGGTGTCGACGTCGAGGACCATCGCGTCCTGCTCCGCGGGCTCGCGGTCGTTGCCGGTGACGGCCAGCCGGCGCGAGTCCGGCGCCCACCCGCCCAGCGAGTACTGGACGCGCGGCGCCGACGTGAGCTGGCGCGGCCAGCCCCCCACCTCGAGGAGGTGCACCTGGAACATCTCGTCGCCGTGATGGTCGGCGAGGAGGGCGATGCGCCGGCCGTCCGGCGACCACCTGAAGGCGGACACGCGCCTGTCGGGGAAGGCCGTGAGCTGGCGCGGGAAGCCGCCGCCCGCCGGCTGCAGCCACAGCGCGGGCAGCCCCGTGGTGTTGGCCAGGTAGGCGAAGGAGTCGCCGCCCGGCGAGAAGGCCGGCGAGCCGACCAGGCGCACCGCGACGTAGCGTTCGAACTCCGGGAGCTGCAGCGCTTCGGCCATGGCTCCGCACGATAACCGGCCCACCGGCCCGTGCCATACTTCCAGGACCGACTCCCGACAGGCATCCGACGGCCTGCGCGGTGCGTAGAAGAGGTAGGTGGCAGTAGCGACCTTGGCCGAGACCGCTGTGCGCGACGCAGAGCTCGCCCGGTCGCTGGCCCGCGGCGACGAGGGCGCCCTGCACCACCTCTACGAGCGTCACGGCGGGGTGGTGCTGGCCCTCGCCACGCGGATGCTCGGCAGCCGCGAGGAGGCGGAGGAGGTGCTGCACGACACCTTCTACAGGCTGTGGCTGAACGCGTCGCGGTTCGACCCGGACCGCGCCGCCGTGCGCACGTACCTCTACGCCCTGGCGCGCAACCTGTGCCTGTCGCGCCTGCGGGCGCGCAGGGCGCGGCCGGTGACCGCCGACCTCGACGAGAACGGCGCCGCCTACCAGGTCGCCATGTCCACCGACCCGGACCCCGTGCCGGCGCTGCTGGCGGGAAGGGCGCTCAGCGCCCTCGACGACGACGAGAGGCTGCTCGTCGAGGAGGCCTTCTTCGGCGGGTGGTCGCACGCCGAGCTGGCGGACAGGCACGGCCTGCCGCTGGGCACGGTGAAGAGCAGGATCAAGCGGGCGCTGGCCAAGATGCGCAGCGCCCTGGAGGCAGGCAAGTGAGAGACGACGAGCGCCACGCGGGCGACCTCGAGGGGCAGGCCGCGTGGCAGGAGGAGGAGCCCTTCGCGGGACGCGAGGGCGCGCTGGCCACGGAGGTGCTGGTCTCCACGCTCACGCCCAGTGAGCTGCCGGCGGGCAGCTGGGAACGCCTGAGCCGCGCCGTGGCCGCCGGCGACGCCGCGGTCGCCGGCGCGCGGGGCGGGAACGGCACGGCGGAGGCGGCCTTCGCGCCGCCGGCGTCGCGGCGCCCCCTGGCCTACCTCTTCGGCCTGGCGGCTTGCGTGGCGGTCGTCGGCGCCGTGGGCGCCTGGGGCCTCATGCAGCGGACCGAGGCCGCGCGCCTGCGCGACGACCAGCGCATCCTCGCCTACTGGATGAGCAACCCCCAGATGGTGATGACGGCGCTGGAGCCCGCCGCCGACGTCCCGGCGACGCGCCTCGGCGTGCTGTGCGTGCTGCCCGACGGCAGGGCGCTGGTGCTGCAGCCCAACCGGGCGGAGCGCGGGACCACCTACGTGGTAGTGGGCTGGGGGGACGCGGGCCTGCGCGAGCTCGCCCGCGGGCCGGAGAACATGCTGCAGTTCGACGTGAGCGGCGTCGACGTGGTCGAGCTCAGGACCCAGCGCGGGGAGCAGACGCAGACGCTGGCCGTGGCGCGCCTCGACTGACGGGCCCGCGGCCGCGCAGGACCGCCAGCTCGCGCTCCACCAGGGGCGCGCCCGGGCTGCGCAGGAACCAGCCCGGGAAGGCCCGCTCCTGCCAGGGCAGCCCCCGCACGGCGAGACGTCCGGCGGCGATCGCCGCGGCGAAGTCCGCCTTGCCCGACCAGACCTCGAACATCGTGGCCAGCGAGGTCTCCACCCAGACGTCCACCTCGAAGGGCGGCGGGTCGAAGCAGACGCTCACGTCGGAGCGCTCCATCACGAGCCAGTAGCTGCGGCCCGGCACCTCGGCGAAGTCGAACTGGACGACCTGGCGCGCCTCGGGGAGCCTGTCCGTCGCCACGCGCCGCCGCATCCACCACATCAGGAGCACGGGGTCGAGCTCGTCCTCCCGGGGCGCGTCGAAGGTCCAGCGCGTGCCCCAGCTCACGAGCTGGTAGACGAGCGGCCTCAGCTCCTCGCCTGCCTGCGTGGCGCGGTAGCAGACGCCGTCGGCGGTCTCCACCCTCTCGACGATGCCGTCGTCGCAGAGGGCCTTGAGGCGCTTGCTCAGCAGGCCGCGCGACACGTGCGGGAGCCCGCGCGCCAGCTCGTTGAAGCGGGTCACGCCGTGGAGCAGGTCGCGGACGATGAGCAGCGTCCAGCGCTCGCCTATCACCTCGAGGGCCCGCGAGACGGGGCAGAACTGACCGAAGCTGGCCATGGCGGACTGTAGTGCTTCGGCCCCAGGGCGTCCAGGGACGAGGCCGCCGGCGCCGGGGCCGGTTCAGTTCCTGAACTAGGCGAGGCGCCGGGGCGCGCCTAACCTCGGCGCGAACCGGGAGGCATACATGAGCAGGACGCGGCTACGGGACGACATGGCGGACGAGGCGGAGGAGGAAGCGGCCGGCGCCGCGGCGGCGCGCGAGGACGCGGCGGCGAGCGTGCCGTCGGGGCGCGAGCGCCTGGCGGCCGTCGACGGCCTGCTGGAGGGCTTCGCGGCGCGCGCCGCCGCGCACGACGAGGCCGACTCGTTCGTGAGCGAGAACGTGGCGGAGCTGAGGGCCGCCCGCTTCTACTCGGCGGGCGTGCCCGTCGCCCGCGGCGGCGGGGGCGTGTCGCACGCCGAGATGGTCGCTTGCGTCCGCCGCATGGCGCGCGCCTGCCCCGCCACGGCGCTGACGGCCGCGATGCACCAGCACGTGGTGTTCGCGAGCGTCTACAACGACATGAGGGGCAGCGGCGGCGGCGCCCTGCTCGAGCGCGTGGCGGCCACCGAGGCGGTCCTCGTCAGCACCGGCGCCGGCGACTGGCTGTGGTCGAGCGGCGAGCTCAGGCCCGCCCAAGGCGGCTACTCCTTCACGGCGCGCAAGGCCTTCGCCAGCGGGTGCGAGGCGGGCCAGGTGCTGGTGACCTCGGGCCGGCTGGGCGACGAGGTCCTCCACTTCGGCGTGCCGCTGGACGCTCCCGGCGTGAGCGTGGACGGCGACTGGGTGACGCTGGGCATGCGCGGCACCGGGTCCCACACCGTGACCCTGCGGGACGTGTTCGTGCCGGAGGGGTCCGTGACGCTGCGGCGTCCGGCGGGCGCCTGGCACCCGGCGTGGAGCGTGATCGCCACGGTGGCGCTGCCGCTGATCATGGCGGCGTACGCGGGGCTCTGCGACGCGGCCGTCGACCTCGCCGTGGCTGCGTCGCGGTCCGTGGCCGCCGGAGGCTCCGACGCGCTGGCCCTGCGCCTCGGGGAGCTGCGCCTGGCGCACGCCGGCGTCGACGCCACCCTGGGCGCCCTTCTGGCGAACGCCGAGGAGCTGCGCTTCGAGCCCACGCCGGAGCGCGCCGAGACGGCCTTCGCCTACAAGAGCCTGGCGGCGAGGTCCGTGAGGGCGACGCTGGACCAGGCGCTCGCGTTGACCGGCGGTCGCGGCTACTTCCGCCGCAACGCCATCGAGAGGCTGCTGCGCGACTCCTACGGCGCGGGCCTCCACCCCCTGCCCGAGCACGAGCAGAAGCTCTTCAGCGGCCGCCTGCTGCTGGGCCTGCCGCCGGTGGCGAGCCCGGCGGACGCCATGGACGGCTAGCCTCCTCCGCCCCCGCCGAGCAGCGCCTCGACCTCCGCCGCGGTGGGCAACGAGGGCTGGGCACCCTCCCGCGCCGTGGCCAGGGACCCGGCAGCGCACGCGAAGCGCACCGCGGCCGCCAGGTCGCGCTCGCCGGCGGCCAGGCGGGCGGCGAGGGCCCCGGCGAAGGCGTCGCCGGCGGCGGTGGTGTCCACGACCCGCACCGGGAAGGCGTCCTGCCGGCCCTGCCCGCCCCCGCGCTCCGCCCAGGCGGCGCCCCGGGCGCCCACGGTCACGACGGCGACGGGCGCCAGCTCGGTCAGTCGCCGCGCCGCCGCCACCGGGTCGCCCGTCACGGACGCGGCCTCCACGCGCAGGAGCGCGGCGGCCTCGTGCTCGTTCACCAGCAGGTGGGTAACGTCGGCGAGCTGCTCGCGGGAGAGCGCCCTGGCCGGCGCGAGGTTCAACAGCACGGACGCGCCGGCACGCCTGCCCGCCGAAGCGGCCGCCAGCACCGCCTCCAGCGGGACCTCGAGCTGCAGCATCACCACCGCGGCGGACGACATGTCCAGTCGCGCCACGTCGTCAGCGGTGACCTCGCCGTTCGCCCCCGGCGACACGACGATGCTGTTCTGGCCGCTCGCGTCCACCTGGATGAAGGCCACGCCGGTGGCCAGCGAGCCGCGCAGCACGTGCCGCACGTCCACCCCGCCGCCCCTCAGCGCGTCCAGCAGCGCCCGGCCGTGCTCGTCGTCGCCCACGCGCCCCGCCAGGCTCACGCTCGCGCCCAGCCGGGCGGCCGCCACGGCCTGGTTGGCGCCCTTGCCGCCGGGGTGGCTGGCGTGGCCCAGCCCCAGCACGGTCTCGCCGGGCCGCGGGTGCCTCTCCACCCTCACGACCAGGTCCATGTTCAGGCTGCCGACGACGAGGACCCGTCGCTCCCGTCCGCCCGCGCCCGCGACCACCTCAGCCCTCCCGGTAGCCCGGGTTGCGCCAGACGATGAGGCTGGCGGCGTCGCCGGTGGCGGGGTCCGTCATGTAGCCCTCGATGACGCCCAGCGCTTCGAAACCGTTGGCGAGCTGGAAGCTGAGGGTGGGGTCGCGCAGCTCCCCGCGCGCGACGGCGGCCACGTACTCCGCTACGCTCAGCCCGCGTCCCTGCGCGGCGTAGCCGGGCAGCGCGCCGCCCGCCACGATGCCGCGCAGGCCCAGGCGCCGCACCAGCTCCTGCCGCGCCCGGTAGAGGAGGGTCCCTATGCCCTTGCCCCGGTAGTCGGGGTGGACGCTGATGTCGGCGCCGTAGTACCAGTCCCCCTGCGGGTCGTGGTTCGCGTAGGTGCCGCCGGCGATCGCCTCGAGGAACGAGTGGTCCGGGTGAGCGAGGTCGAAGCGGGTGAGGAAGCCCGAGCCCAGGCCGACCACGACCTCCCGACCCAGCTCACGCCCGGCGGGGTCGCGGTCGGTGACGGCCACGAACTCCCCCTCGGGGAACACCTCGAGGTGCCTGAGGAAGTGCTCCGCCTTCATGCGCTCGGCCTCGGCGAGGTAGGGGAAGCAGACGCGCTGCAGCTCCTCGAGCGCCGGCGCGTGCTCGGGAGCGCTGGGCACGACCCTGGCGTGCGGCCAGGGCGCGCCCGGCGTCACGGCGCTGTCACCGCCAGGTCGAACCGCTCGTAGCCCGCCTCGCCCGGCCTGCCGGCGACGGCGTGCAGCTCGCGCGAGGCAGGTCGCGCCACGATCGCCCCGCAGGTGCCCACGTACGCGGGCGGCACGCCCACGCGGCACACGGCGCGCCTGTCCGCCGTGACGCCCTTGAGGCCCTCCACGTCGAGCACCCGGTCGTCGAGCAGCTCCCGCGCCCTGCGGAGCCGCGCCTCGGACTCCGCCTGGGACGCCGGCAGGCGCGGGCGCTCGACGGACCTCGTCGCCGCGTCGAGGCAGTGGTTCGTGTGCGCGAGGACCTCGTCGCCGAGCGCGGTGACGGCGTGCGCCGTGGGCATGGCCTCGACGTTCGCCCCGCTCCCGCCGGCGTCCATCACCAGGTAGTTGTGACCGCCGCAGAGGGGCGCGTCGAGCAGCACGCGCAGGGCGTCCTCGGCTGTCTCCTCGCGGAGCATCGCCCGCACGACGAAGGGCCAGGTCACGCCGACCCGGCCGTCGGCGGCCGTGAGGTTGTTGATGCCCACCGTGAGCCCGGCCTCGTTCATGCCGATCATGCCCACGCAGCCGGCGGTGGTGAGGACGACGAAGGCGGGCGCGCCGCGCGGGCGGCCCTCCAGCAGCACGAGGTGCTCGGCCGAGCCCTCGTGCATGTCCCAGGTCTGGCCGAAGGCCGGGGCGCCGTCGGCCATGCGCCGCGCCGGCACGAGGAAGGCCGTGCAGTCGTCCTCGTCGCCGGCGGCGCCGGCGCTAGGGGCCCGGCGCGCCGCGCCGGACGCCGACGCACCGCCGCCCGGGGGACCATCGCCCCCGAGGGCCCCGGCGGCCACGGCGTCGACGAGGTCGGTGAAGCCCCCGGAGACCACCAGCTCCTCGGCGCTCACCCCGGCACCCGCGGCGACGCCCCGCAGCTCCTCGGCGAGGTCGGGGTAGCGCTCCTCGTGCACCGCCAGGCAGGCGCGCGCCAGGCCCAGCACCTCGTCCCGCGTCGCCCGCCGACCCGACCAGGCGGGCGAGCAGGCGAGGGCGACGCGCTCGGCGGCGTAGCTCCGCACGGAAGCCGCCAGGGCGCGACCGTGAGCCAGGCCCATCTCGTAGGGGGAGCCCGCCACCCGCAGCAGCGGGGCGCCGGACGCGTTCATGGCCAGAGCCTACCTGAGCACCGAGCCGTACCGGGTGCGCCACGTCAGCGCCACGCGGGTGCCCGCCCTGAGCATCCCGCCGTAGCCGTGGTGCTGGTTCTGCACGCGGGCGACGAGCGCGCCGCCGCCGTCCACCTCCACCTCGTAGCGCGCGTCCGTGCCGAGGTAGTGCGCCGCGCGTATCACGCCGTGCAGCCGCGTCTCCTGCGGCTCGGCCGGCGGAGCGCCATCGGCGGGGTCCACGCTCAGCTTCTCCGGCCTCACGGCCAGCGCCGCCGGCTCGCCCACCTCGAGGTCGACGTCGCGCAGCTCGCCCCACACCAGGGCGCCGCCGGGCGCCTCGACAGCCGCGAGGGCGCCGTCCTTGACCGCGAGGCGCCCGCCGAGGAAGTTCGTCTCCCCGATGAAGTCGGCGACGAAGCGGCTCGTGGGCCGCTCGTAGATGTCGTCCGGGGCGCCAACCTGCAGGACCTTGCCCTCGTTCATGACGGCGATCCTGTCGGCCATCGTGAGGGCCTCCTCCTGGTCGTGCGTCACGTAGACGAAGGTGATGCCCACCTGCTGCTGGAGCGTCTTGAGCTCGAACTGCATGGCCTTGCGCAGCTTAAGGTCGAGCGCGCCGAGCGGCTCGTCGAGCAGCAGCACGGCCGGGCGGTTCACCAGCGCGCGCGCGACGGCGACGCGCTGGCGCTGACCGCCCGAGAGCATGTGCGGCTTGCGGTCGGCCAGTCGCGGCAGGCGGACCAGCTCGAGGGCCTCCTCGGCCCGCCGGCGCGCCTCCTTGACGGGCACCCGCGCCATGCGCAGCCCGAACATCACGTTCTGCATCACGGTCATGTGCGGGAAGAGCGCGAAGTCCTGGAAGACGGTGTTCACGGGCCTGTGGAAGGGGGGCACGCCGCGCATCGCCCGCCCGCGCAGCAGCACCTCCCCCTCGTCCGGCTGCTCGAAGCCGGCGATCATCCGCAGCGTCGTGGTCTTGCCGCAGCCCGAGGGGCCCAGCAGCGCGAAGAACTCGCCCTCGGCGACGTCGAGGCTCACGCCGTCCACCGCGCGCACGCGCTGGTCCAGCTTGCGCTCCCCGAACTCCTTGACGAGGCCCTCGAGCCGCACGGCCGGCGCCCCCGCCGAGGCGGGAGCCGCCGCACGCGTGCCGGCCAGCTCGGTCAAGGCCCTGCCCTGCCGCCTACTGGCCGACGAGGATGCGGATCTCGTCCCACGCCTCGTTCAGCAACGCCTCGCGGTCCTCGTCCTGCACGGCGAAGAAGAGCCGCTGCTGGGTCTCCGGGCTGGGGTAGATGCCGGGGTCCTCGGCCAGCTCCTCGTCGATGAGCCCCTCCTCGAGGGCGACGCGGTTCGGGGTGCCGTAGGCGGTGTAGTTCGAGATGTCGGCGCCCACCTGCGGGTCGAGGACGTAGTCGATGAAGGCCTCGGCGAGGGCCTTGTTCGGGGCACCGCGCGGGATCGCCAGGCTGTCGACCCAGAAGTTCGCGCCCTCCTCGGGGATCACGTAGCCGTAGGTGTCGCACTCGCACTCGTCCATGACCTGGAAGATGTCGCCCGAGTACTCCACGACCATGTCCACCTCGCCGCGCGCCAGCATCTCTTGGCCGTCGTCGGCGGCGATGTAGACGACGTTGCTGCCGTGGTCGATGAGGAACCGCTTCGCCTCCTCGATCTCGGCGGGGTCGGAGCTGTTGGGGTCGTGGCCCGTCATGATCAGCGCCACGCCGATCATCTGCGTGGTGTCGGCGAGCCAGGCCACGGGACCGTCGTGCGAGAAGAGATCGTCCCAGCTCGTGACCTCGTCCACGCGCTCGGCGTTGTAGCCGATGCCCGTCGTGCCCCACTGGTACGGGACCGTGTAGCGGTTGCCCGGGTCGAAGGGGAGGTCGAGGAAGGTGGGGTCCAGGTTCGCCAGGTTCGGGATCGCGTCGTGGTCGAGCTCCTCGAGCAGACCCTCCGAGATCATCAGCGTGGCCACGACGTCCGACGGCACCACGACGTCGAAGCCGGGGTTGCCCTGGCGCAGGCGCACCAGCATGTCGTCGTCGGTGGGGTAGGTGTCGTAGATGACGCGTACGCCGCAGAGGTCCTCGAAGTTCGAGATCGTGTCCTCGGCTATGTAGGTGCTCCAGTTGTAGACGGAGAGGGTCTGCCCCTCGAAGCCCTCGGGGCAGGTCCAGCCCGTCTGGGCCGCGGCCGCACCCAGGAGTGCCGCGGCGGCTATCGCGGTCAGCAGCAACGGTGTGGTTCTCCGCATCGCTCCACCTCTCGGCTGGCAGTCATGTGCGCGCGTGTGCCTTCTCGCCCACGTTGAACGCGTCCCGGAACGATATCACCAGAGCCGGTAGGGTCCGCGGTCCCAAGGAGCCCCGGCCTCCATCGCGCCGCGATGGGCGTCCGCGCCGCGGGCGCCGCCGCGTCCCCCGCGCCGGCGTCAGCGCCGGGTGGCCCTGATGAGCCTGTCGAACATCGGGTCGGTGAGCACGCGCCTGAGCGCGTTGACGATGTGCGCGTCGAGGCCCACGAAGTAGCGCGTGCGCGGCCTGCGGTCCGTGAGGGCGCGGTGCACGGCGCGCGCCACGGCGACCGCCGGAGTGCCGTTGACCTCGGCCTGCTTGGCCCCCTCCCTGACCTCGTCGATCATGCCCTCGTAGTAGCGCAGGGCCTCGGGCGGCATGCGCTCCAGCCGCTCGAGGGCCTCCCCCACCGACTTCGACCAGATGGGCGTGGCGATGCGTCCCGGCTCGACCACGGAGACGGGTATGCCCCAGTCGGCGAGCTCGCGCCGGAGTGCGTCAGACACGGCCTCGAGCGCGAACTTCGAGGCGGCGTAGGCGCCCAGCACGCGGGAGGAGACGAGGCCGGAGATCGACCCGATCATCACCAGGCGTCCGCGCGACTCCCTCACCTGGGGCATGAGCGCCTGGATCGTGGCCACGGCGCCCACCACGTTGACCTCGAACTGGCGCCTCAGGTCGCTGAGGGGCACGAACTCCATGGGGGCGGCCACGGCGATGCCGGCGTTGCTCACGACGCCCGCCAGCGGCGTGCCCTGCGCCCTCACGGTGTCGGCGACGGCGCAGACCTGCTCCTCGACGGTGACGTCGAGGTTCACGGGGCGGACGAGCTCCCCGTCGGCGCCCGCCGCTGCCGCGAGGGCCGCCTCGTCCTCCGGCCTGCGCACGCCGGCGAAGACGAGGAAGCCTCGCTGGGCCAGGTGGATGGCGATCGCCTTGCCGATGCCGCTCGACGCGCCGGTCACGACGACCGCGCGCTCGCCTCTGCGCCCCTCGCTCGACGGCACCCCTGAATCCTACAACCGGCCGCCGGACGGGTCTCCGGCCGCCCCGGGACGCCCCGGCCCCGGGCCCTCAGCGGCCACGGCCCGCTCCTCGCGCCGCGGACCCGCGGCGCCGCCGCCGGCGCGGTGCCGGCTGGCAGACGGGGCAGTGCACGGTCCCGCGCCCGCCCACGACGCTCCTGACCATCTCCGTCCCGCAGCGCGGGCACGGCTCGCCGGCCTTGCCGTACACGGCGAGGCTCTCGTAGAAGGCCCCGGCCTCGCCGCCCACGCGCCTGTAGTCCCGCAGCGTGGTGCCGTTGGCGGCGATGCTCGCGGCCAGCACGTCGCGCAGGGAGGCGAGCAGCGCCGCCGCCTCGTCGTCGCTCACGGCGTCGGCGGGCGTGAGCGGGTTCACGCGCGCGCGCCACAGGGCCTCGTCGGCGTAGATGTTCCCCACGCCGGCGATCGGCCGCTGGCTCAGCAAGTACGTCTTCACGGCCGTGGACGACCGGCGCAGGTTCGCGGCGAAGCCGGCGTCCGTGAGGGACGGGTCGAACGGCTCGGGCCCCAGGTCGCGCAGGGTGGGGAGGGCGGCGTAGTCGCCGGCGCGCACGACCAGGAAACGGCCGAAGCGCCTCGGGTCCCTGAAGTAGATCGTCGGCGGTCCCTCGCCCCGCAGGTGGAGGCGCACGCGGACGTGGTCCTCCGGCTCCTCCGGCGCCAGGGTGCCGGTCATGCCCAGGTGCATGACCAGCTCGTCGCCGGCGGAGAGCGGCGCGACGAGGAACTTGCCGCGTCTCCCCACGGCCAGCACACGCTGGCCGGCCGCGCGCTCGAGCCCGGCGTACTTGGGCCCGGGCGGCGCCAGCAGCTCGGCGGCGGCGACCTCGCGCCCGGCCAGCCACGGCTCGAGCTCGCGGCGCACCGTCTCGACCTCAGGCAGTTCTGGGATAGCTGACCTTCCCCTCGTAGAGGGCGCGACCCACGATGGCGCCCTCTAGCCCCAAGCTCTCGTAGAGGTCGAGGTCGGCGTCGGAGCCCACGCCACCGCCGGCGTGCAGCGTCCCGCCGAAGGACGCGCGCACCGCGGCCACGGGCGCGGGGTCCACGCCGCGCATGGTGCCGTCGCGCGCGGTGTCGGTGAAGATCAGGCGGCTCACGCCGCGCGCCTCCATGTCGCGGGCCAGTGCGGCGGCGTCCACCCCGCTGCCAGTCGTCCAGCCGCGCACCACGACCTCGCCGCCGGCCGCGTCCACCGACACGATCACCCTGTCCGGCCCGAACCGCGCCAGCAGCTCCTCCACGAGCCGGGGGCGCGTCACGGCGGCGGTGCCGACGACGACGGCCGACGCGAACTCGAGCCGCCGCGCGGCGTCCTCCACGCTCCTCACGCCGCCCGCCACCTGCACGCTCGCCGTGACGCCGCGGCACAGCGTCTCGATCGCGGACAGGTTCTCTCCGTCGCCGAGGGCGGCGTCGAGGTCCACGACGTGCAGGCGACCGGCGCCCAGCGACGCGAAGCGCGCGGCGGCGTCGAGAGGGCGAGCGTGGTAGACGGTCTCCCTCTCCGGGTCTCCCTGGTAGAGGCGCACGGCCCGGCCGCGCCTGACGTCGACGCAGGGCACTACCTCGAACATCGGCTAGGAGCCTACCCCGCCGCCCGTCCCGCCGAGCGCTCCCGGGCGGCGCGAGCCCGCGCCCTCAGGCGCCTGCGAGCGCCTACGCCTCCGGCCGCTCCTGGGCGGCCACGAAGTCGTCGTCGCCGCGGCGCTCCACGAGCTTCCTCACGGGTCGCCCCAGCGCCATGAGCTCGGGTACGGTCACGAACCTCAGCTCGCCCGCCCGCGCGGCCAGCACGCGGTCGAGCGCGGCCAGCAGGGCCGACCTGTCCGGCTCGTCGCGGGGCGTGCCCGTGTGGAGCGACTCGTGCAGCAGCACGATCGCCCCGGGCCGCAGCGCCGACCCCAGGCGGCGGGCCAGCTCCTCCTCTCCCAGGGGCAGCCAGTCCTCCGCGTGGGCGCTCCAGGCCACGCAGGTGAGGCCCTCCCGGCGCACGGCGCGGGCCACCCCCAGGTCGTAGTGGCCGTAGGGCGGCCGGAAGAGCGGGGCGGCCAGGTCCCCGAGGGCGTCGTGGCCCGCGGCCACCTCCCGCGCCGCCTCGGCCGGCGGCAGGCGCACCAGCGAGGGGTGGGAGTAGGTGTGCGAGCCCACGGCGTCGCCGGCGCGGGCGACCTCGGCCGCCAGGTCCGGGTGACGCGCCGCGGCCTCCCCCACGAAGAAGTGCGTGGCCCGCGCCCCGTGGCGCGCCAGCACCTCGCGCAGGGACGGCGTCCAGCGCGGGTGCGGACCGTCGTCGAAGGTGAGGGCGACGCACGGCTCGTCGGTCGCCACCCCCACCACGGCGCCGAAGAGGGGCGTCAGCACCGCCGCGCGCGCCCTCCGGACCGCCCGCGGGAGGAGGGAGCGCCTCACACCCCCCACACCCGGAAGCGCAGCGAGCCGGCCAGGCGGCCCAGGCGGAAGCCCAGGCGGCGGACGTAGCGCGGCCTGGCCTCCCGCCGCAGGAGCTGGGGCAGGCCGCGTAGGACGCCCCACAGGCTCGCCAGCGACTCGCGCGGGCCGAGGCGGGGCATGCCGCGCGGCAGGTACTCCTTGTAGAGCCTCACGTTGTAGAAGCCGTAGCCGTAGGCCTGCAGGAAGCTGGCCAGGCCCGAGCGGAAGCGTATGTGGACGACGGCGTCCGGCGCGAAGGCCAGCTCGTGGCCCGCGAGCTGCAGGCGCCAGGTGAGGTCGGTGTCCTCCAGCAGCGCCCAGCTCTCGTCGAAGCCCCCGACGGCCTCGAAGGCCGCGCGGCGCACGCCCAGGCCGCAGCCACCGGCGTGGGGGAGGTAGGGCGGCCTGGTGTAGCGCTGCGGTCCCTCCAGCTGGGCGGGAGCGCGGCTGGCCAGCGCCTCCGGGCCGTTGAGCAGCCCGAACTCCCAGCGCGACGCGACGAGGGCGTGGCGGTCCAGCGCCGCCGCCATCGCGGCCACCCAGCCCGGCGCGGCGACGTCGTCGGCGTCGAGGAAGGCCAGCTTGTCGCCCGCCGCCGCCGCCGCGCCCACGTTGCGGGCGTGAGCGGCACCCTGTGCGCCGGCCGGCACGCGCCGCAGGTCGGGCAGCCGGCCCGCGAACCGCGCCACCACGGCCGCCACCCCGTCGTCGCCGGGGTCGGAGTCGTCGGCGACCACCACCTCCCAGGGCTCCGCCGCGGACTGCGCGGCCAGCGCCGAGAGCTGCTCGGCGAGCAGCTCGGGGGCCCCCCTCACGGGAACGACGACGCTCAGCACCCTGCTGCCCTCTCCCTCCGGAACGGGCCCCGCGGCTCGCTCGACGCGATAGTACGCGCGCCCGGCGACCGCGGCGGGGCGAGCCGCACGCCGCGGCCCGCTCGGCATCGGACGTTGTTGACTTGTCTCCGGCCCGACCTATACTCTAGCGGGATGCAGTCTCGCAGGGATGCGACACTCAACCTAGCCTCCCTGCTCCACCACGCTCCCGGCAGCGAACTAGAGGTAGAGGGCGAGGGCCTGCTCGATCCCGCGCAGGAGCTCCTCGACGCCGACGGGCTCAGGCTCGCCGGCCCTGTCTCCTGGCACGTGCGCGTGGTCAACACGGGCGGCGACGACGACTTCGTCGCCGACGGCGACGTCAGGGCCACGGCGGTGCTGGAGTGCAGGCGCTGCCTCACCGAGGTGCCCGTGGAGGTGGAGGCGGAGTTCGTCTACCCCATGTCCTACCGGCCCTCCGAACAGCCCCTCAGGCTCGAGGAGCTCGAGGAGGAAGAGGAGGAGCTGCTCGTCTTCGGGCGGCCGGAGGTGGACTTCGCACGCCTGCTCACGGAGCTCGTCGCGATCGAGGTGCCTCTCACGGCGCTGTGCCGCGAGGACTGCCGCGGCCTCAACCAGGACGGCGTGAACCTCAACGAGCACCCCGAGCTGGCCGACGACGGTCCGCCGCCCGTGGAGGGCTCGAACGGCGCCGTCCGCATCAAGGGCCTGGCCGAGGCGCTCCGCGACCTGGAGCGAGAGTCGTAAGCTAGCCGTTGGGCCTTCACAGGCCCCGCTGAGGAGAGACCTAGAGATGGCGAAGCATCCAGTACCCAAGAAGCGCACGTCGCGCGCCAGCCGCGACGCCCGCCGCAGCCACCACGCGCTGAAGGAGCCGACGCTCGTCGCCTGCCCGCAGTGCAAGGAGCTGCGCCCGCCGCACGTCGTCTGCCCCGAGTGCGGCTACTACGACGGCCGTCAGGTCTTCGCTGAGGCCTAACGCCATAGCCGACCCCGGCGCCAACGCGCGCGACGGGACGAGGGCGGGCATCACGCTCCTCGGCGCGTACGCCCCGCCCCACGTCCTCTCGAACCACGACCTCGAGCGGATGATGGACACGTCCGACGAGTGGATCACCTCGCGGACGGGCATCAAGCGCCGCCACGTGGCCGGCGAGGACGAGTACACCAGCGACCTGGCCTTCAAGGCCGTAGAGGACCTGCTCGCCCGGCACGGCGACGACGCGCTGGCGGGCGTCGACATGGTCATCGTCGCCACGAACACGCCGGACGCGCTCTTCCCCGCCACCGCCGCGCTGGTGCAGGACCGCTTCAAGCTGGCGTCCGGCGCCTTCGACCTGCTGGCGGCGTGCCCCGGCTGGCTCTACGGCCTGGGCGTGGCGCGCGGGCTCGTCGAGTCCGGCCAGTGCCGCCGCGTGCTCACGATCGGCAGCGAGGCCCTGACGAAGATCGTCGACTGGAACGACCGCTCCACGGCCGTGCTGTTCGGCGACGGGGCCGGCGCCGCCGTCGTGGAGGCCGTGCCGGAGGAGTTCGGCATCAGGTCGATGGTCCTGGGCGCCGACGGCTCGGGCAGCGTTCACCTCCACAAGAGGTCGGTGGGGCGCTGCCTGCCCAGCGGCGATCCGCTGGCCGAGCACCTCTACATGAACGGCCGCGAGGTCTTCAAGTTCGCGGTCAGGGTCATGACGACCTCCACCTTCGAGGCGATCGAGAAGGCGGGCCTGCAGCCCGCCGACATCAGCCTCTTCGTCCCGCACCAGGCGAACCTGCGCATCATCGACGCCGCGCGCGAGCGCCTCGGCCTCGAGCGCGAGCGCGTCATAGTCACCGTCGACGAGTACGGCAACAACTCCACGGCCAGCATCCCGCTCGCGCTGCTCCACGCCCTCGACGAGGGCCGCGTCGCGGCGGGCGATCACCTGCTCCTCGTGTCGTTCGGCGCCGGCCTGACCTGGGCCGCCTCGGTCGTCACCTGGGCGCCCGCGCCCGCGTGAGCCCCGTCGTAGCGCTGTTCCCCGGACAGGGGTCGCAGCGCGTGGGCATGGCGCGGGCCTTCTACGAGGCCTCGCCGGCGGCGCGCGCGGTCCTGGATGCCGCCGAGGAGGCGCTGCCCGGACTGCTGGCGCTGATGTGGGAGGGGCCGGAGGAGGAGCTGCGGCTCACCGCCAACCAGCAGCCGGCCCTGGTGGCCGCCGGCGCCGCCGCCTACGCCGCCTACCTGGAGGCGGGCGGCGAGAGGCCCGCCTACGCCGCCGGCCACAGCCTGGGCGAGTACACGGCGCTGGTGGCGTCCGGCAGCCTCGACCTGGCGGACGCCCTCAGGCTCGTGCGCGCCCGCGGCACCTACATGCAGGAGGCCGTGCCCGCGGGAGAGGGCGCCATGGCCGCCGTGCTCAAGGTCGAGGCGAGCGTCGTGGCGGACGCGCTGCGCCGGGCGAGCGCGGCCGGGGTCGTGGAGGTCGCGAACCACAACGCCCCGGGCCAGACCGTGATCTCGGGCCAGGCCGCCGCCGTCGAGGCCGCTTGCGCGCTCCTCAAGGAGCAGGGCGCCCGCGCCGTGCCCCTGCCCGTCTCCGCGCCCTTCCACTGCAGCCTCATGGCCCCGGCGGCGCGGCGCCTAGCGCGCGACCTGGCCGCGACGGCGTTCCGCGACCCGGCCTTCCCCGTCGTCTGCAACGTCACGGCGCGGCCGCTCCCCGCCGGTGACGAGGCGCCGCGTATGCTCACCGACCAGGTGACGGGCAGCGTGCGCTGGGTGGAGACGCTCAGGTGGCTGTGGGCCGCCGCCGGCGAGGGGGCCCGCTTCGTGGAGCTCGGCTCCGGCGAGGTGCTCACGGGCCTGGTGAGGCGCACGCTCCCCGGCGCGTGGACCGCGGCGGTCTCCGACCCGGCCGGCCTGGAGGAGGTGGTGGGCGCGCATGCAGGGTGACGGACGCGTGGTCCTGGTGACGGGCTCGAGCCGCGGCATCGGCCGCGAGACCGCCGCCTACCTGGGCGAGCGCGGCTACCGCGTGGCCGTGCACTACGCCAGCTCGGCGGGCCCGGCCGAGGAGCTCGTGGCGCGGCTGGAGGCAGCGGGCGGCGAGGCCGCCGCGTTCCGGGCCGACGTCGCCGACCCCGAGGCCTGCGCGGCGCTGGTGAAGGCCGTGGCCGACCGCTTCGGCGGGCTCGACGTCCTCGTGAACAACGCCGGCATCACCCGCGACGCCCTGGCGCTGCGCATGAGGGACGAGGACTGGCGCAGCGTGCTGGACACGGACCTGTCGGCGGCTTTCTACCTCTCGCGCGCCGCGCTGCGGCACCTGCTGAGGAGCGAGGCGGGACGCATCGTGAACGTCAGCTCCGTGGTGGCGCTGCGCGGCAACGCCGGCCAGGCGAACTACGTGGCGGCCAAGGCGGGGCTCATAGGCCTGACGAAGGCCCTGGCCCGCGAGTACGGCGGGCGCGGGGTGACGGTGAACGCCGTCGCGCCCGGCTTCATCGAGTCGGACATGACGGACGCCCTGCCCGCGGAGCTCAGGCAGCGCTACCTGCAGGAGATACCAGCGGGGCGCTTCGGGTCGCCACACGACGTGGCGCACGCCGTGGCGTTCCTCGTCAGCCGCGATGCAGGCTACGTCAACGGCCAGACCCTGGCTGTTGACGGTGGCATGGTCATGCCGTAATGATTCGGGGGCCTTGAAAGGCCCCACGCGCATGCGGGCCGCCGCCCACCAGGTCGTCCGTGTGGCGGCGCCATGGGGAGAGTCCGTCAGGACCTGGCAGGCATCCCGAAGTGCGCCACTAGGATGGGCTCAGGAGGAAGGGCACAGTGGACGAGCAAGAGATCCTCGAGAAGATCCGAGACATCATCGCCGACAAGCTCGACGCCGACGCCAACGAGGTCACGACCGAGTCGCGCTTCCAGGAGGACCTCGGCGCCGACTCGCTCGACGTCGTCGAGCTGATCATGGGCCTGGAGGACGAGTTCGGCGTGGAGATCTCGGACGAGGAAGCCGAGGGCATCCGTACCGTCGGAGACGCCGTCAAGTTCATCGCCGAGAAGCAGTAAGGTAGGCGGCCCGGGTACAGCCCGGCGCGTTCCGGTCTAGTACCCTTACTCCCGACATGAGACGTGTCGTCGTCACCGGGGTCGGCCCAGTCACACCGATAGGGGTCGGCGCCGCCGCGTTCCTCGCCGGCCAGCACGAGGCCAGGAACGGCATCCGCCGCATCACGCGCTTCGACGCCTCCGAGCTCTCCGTCCAGATCGCCGGGGAGGTCGACGTCGACGTGCTGGACTACATCGAGCGCCGCGAGGCCCGGAAGCTCGACCGCTTCGTGCAGCTCGCGCTCATCGGGGCCGCCCTGGCCCTCGAGGACTCCGGGCTCAGCGAGGACGACGTGGCCGGCGAGCACGCGGGCACCTGCATCGGGTCGGGCATCGGCGGCCTGGAGACGTGGGAGGCGCAGTCGGCGATCGTGCACGACCGCGGCGTCATGCGCATGAGCCCGTTCTTCATCCCCATGCTGATCGCGAACATGGCCAGCGGTCACGTGGCCATGCGTTACGGGCTCACGGGCCCCAGCTCCACGGTGGTCACGGCCTGCGCCACGGGTTCCGGCAACATCGGAGACGCCTACAGGATGATCCAGCGCGGCGAGGCCGACATCGTCTTCGCCGGCGGTACGGAGGCCTGTGTGACGCCCATGGGCATCGGGGGCTTCGCCGTCATGAAGGCGCTCTCCACCCGCAACGACTCGCCCGAGACGGCCAGCCGGCCGTTCACGGCCTCGCGCGACGGCTTCGTCGCCGGCGAGGGGGCCGGCATCCTCGTCCTCGAGGAGTACGAGCGCGCCGTGAGCCGCGGCGCGCGCATCTACGCCGAGATCGTGGGCTACGCCACCAGCGCCGACGCCCACCACATCACGGCGCCCGCCCCCGGCGGCACCGGCGCCGCCCGGGCCGTGCGCTGGGCGCTGCGCGACGCCGGCGTGAGTCCCGAGGAGGTGGGCTACATCAACGCCCACGGCACCAGCACCCCGGCCAACGACCTGGCCGAGACCCAGGCGTTCAAGGCCGTGTGGGAGGGCCACGGGCCCGTGCCGCCCGTGAGCAGCACGAAGTCGATGACGGGCCACATGCTCGGCGCCGCGGGCGGCGTGGAGGCCATCGCCACGGTGCAGGCGCTGTACTGCGGGGTCCTGCCGCCGACGCGCAACTACCACGACCCCGACCCAGAGCTCGACCTCGACTACGTGCCCAACGAGGCCCGGCGGCAGCAGGTGGACGTCGCGATCTCCACGAACTTCGCCTTCGGCGGGCAGAACGCCTGCCTGGTCTTCAGGCGCGTGTGAGCCGCGGGCCGGGGCGGCGCGCCTCGCTCGCCGAGTACGCGTACGCCGCGGCCCTCGCCGCCCTGGCCGTCGCCGGCGCGCTCGCGCCGTCCCGCACGTCGCCCGAGGCAGCCGCCTGGACGGGGCCGTTCCCCCTCTACAGGCTCGGCGAGGGGGCCCCGCCCACCGTCAGGGTCAACGAGACGCTCGACGTCGAGGTCGCGGTGCCGGCCCCGCGCGGCGACCCCTACGACGCCGTGGCGACGGCCACCTTCACGAACGCGTCCACGGGCGACACCTACAGGGTCGGGGCCTTCTACGCCGGGGGCGAGGCCGGCCGGTCCATCTACCGCTTCCGCTTCACGCCCACCAGCCCGGGCGAGTGGCGCTTCCAGACGACGTCGGAGGTGCCCGGCCTGGGCGGCCTGACCGGCGCCGTGTCCGCCGCGCCGGCGGAGCTGGCGGGGCCCATGGTCGGCGGCGACGGGCGCTTCCTACTCACCAGCGCCGCCGGCGACCTGGTGCCCACGACCTACGAGGTGCTGGCCGGACCGGGAGGGCCGCTCGAGTACTTGGGCGAACTGCCGCGCGACGAGGCCGCGCTCGCCGAGGCGCTCGAGGAGCGCGTGGGCGCGGCGGCGCGGCTCGGCTTCGACGCCGTGCACGTCGTCGTGGCGCACGAGTGGTTCGCCCTCGGCATACGCCGCTCCGACCTGCTCGGCTCGGTCCAGCCCGACGCGCGCACGTTCCGGGTCCTCGAGCTGCTGATCGCCTTGGCCCACCGGCGCGGCCTGTTCGTGCACGTCTGGGAGTGGGGCGACGAGTCGCGGCGCCTCTCGCCGCTGGGGATCCCCGCCGACCCCACGGTGCCCGGCGACCCCGGCGGCCAGGGCGGGGCGGCCTTCGACAGGCTGCAACGCTACATCGCGGCCCGCCTGGGGCCGCTGCCGAACTGGACGATGTCGTACGGCTTCGACCTCGACGAGTGGGCGGAGGAGGACGACGTGCGCGCCTGGGCCGCGCGCCTGGGCGAGCTGCTGCCGCTGCCCCACCTGCTGGCGGCCACCGAGGAGGGCAGCGGCCGCCGCGCCTTCGACCTCGGCGACGAGAAGCTCACGATGGTGTCGCGCGACGTCGATGAGGAGCACCTGGCCGACGACCCCTACGGCAGCGCCGCCGACGCGCTGGCGCGGTCGGTCGGCAGGCCCGTGCTGCTCGAGTCCGACATCCTGGTCGGCAGCGGCGGCCCCTGGGACGAGGACCGCCTGCGCCGCGGCCTGTGGCGCCTGACCATGGCCGGCGGCGTGGGCGCGGTCTGGGAGCTGGACGAGCCCGTCACCGACCCCGCCGCGCTCCTCACGTTCTCCAGGTTCTGGGAGGGTCGCCTGCCCGCCGACGGCGCGTCGTCGCGCCTGCCCGAAGGGGAGCTGGCGCTCGTCGCCGCGGGCGGGCGCAGCGGCGTGGTCTACGCCGAGGACGCCGGCGCCGTGTCGCTGGCCGCGCTCCCGGCCGGCGCCGCGGCCGTCGCCGTCGACGCCAGGGCGCCCTACGCCGAGCTCCCCGTCGACGCGTCGGCGGGCGTCTGGCAGGCGCCTCACGCCTCCGACTGGGCCGTGGCGTTCACGGTGCCCTGAGCGCGACCCTCAGCGTCCCACCAGACGTCTCAGGGCGGCCAGCTCGGGCAGGCCGACCAGGGCCGCGGCGCCCGCGTAGACGGCCACGAACGTCAGGCCCCCGGCGACGAGCTCGAGGAGGCTGCCGGTCCAAGTGGGCGGCGCCGGCAGCGCCAGCACGGCCAGGTAGGCGGCCGCCGCCGCCAGCGCCGCCGCGACCAGGGCGCGCGCGGCGTGGGCCGCGAAAGCGCGCAGCGAGAAGCGCTCGGAGCGCGACACGAGGCTCGCCGTGAGCAGGAGCTGCACCCAGCCGGCGACGGCCACGGCGGAGGCCACGCCGGCCACCCCGAAGGGCCCGGCCAGGGCGTAGTAGAGGACGCCCTGCAGGGTCAGCGCGGCCAACGCGACGGCCACGGGCGGGCCGACGCGGCCGCGCACGTAGAAGGTGCGCACGAGCAGGGCATGGGCCGCCAGGGGGAAGACGGCCAGGCCGAGCGGCGACGCCGCCTGCACGGTGTAGGCGCGGAGGGCGGCGTCCATGGGCTGGCCCAGCAGCGAGCGCCAGTCGTAGACGACGTCTACGACCTGCGGCGCCAGCACGGCCAGTGCCGCGCCGGCCGGGGCCGCCAGGAAGGCGATGAGGCGCGCGCCCTCGGCCAGCGAGGCGGCGAAGGCGTCCTGGTCGCCTCGCGCGGCGTGGGCCGAGATGCGCGAGTAGTAGGCCAGGGCCGGCGAGGTGCCGAACAGGCCCAGGCTCAGCCCGAGGAAGAGGTCGGCGAGGTAGAAGGCGCCCTGGGCGCCGGCGTCGATGCCCGTGACCACGTTGGAGGCCACGACGTTCACGACCTGCCTGCCGCTGGTCGTGACGGCGAAGGGGACCATGAGCACGGCGATGCCGGCCAGCGCCGGGTGCCACGGCAGGCGGGGACGGGGCAGCAGGCCCGCCCGCGCCAGGGCCGGCAACTGCACGGCGAGCTGCGCCGCGCCGCCCAGCACGTGGGCCAGCGCCAGGGTCACGGCCTGGCCAGGGAACACGGCCATGAGCACGGCCGTGACGACGTTCAGCGCCACGGGCGCCCACGCCGGCGCCGCGAAGCGCTCCTCGGCGTTGAGGAGGCCCATGGCCAGGGCCGAGAGGGAGATGGCGGGCAGGAACGGGAAGACGACGCGTATGAGGCGCGTCGTGAGCTCCACGTCCACGTGGCCGGCGTCGGCGATCAGCAGCCGGGCCAGCAGCGGCGCCGTGAGGTAGGCCACGAGGAGCAGGACGCCGTTGAGGAGGGCGAGCAGCGAGAGCAGCGCTCCGGAGAGCCGCCTGGCGTCGGCGGGGTCCAGGCGCTTGTAGACGGGCACGAAGGAGTTGATGAGCGCTCCCTCCGCGAGCAGCTCGCGGAAGAGGTTGGGCACCTTGAAGGCCGTGACGAAGGCGTCCACGGCCCCCGTGGGGAAGAACTGGGCGAGCAGCGAGTTGCGCACGAGGCCCGTGACCCGGCTCGCCAGCGTGCCGCCCATCAGCGTCAGCGCGCCGCGCCGCGACGACCTCTCGGCGGCGACGCCCCCGTTCGCCTCCGCCGACGCGTCCACGCGGCCATAATCGCACGGTGGGGGAGTATCATCGCTCGCACCAGGGGGAGGAGCCAGATGGAGACCACCGTCACCGCCAGCTTCGACGACCCGGACGCCGCCGAGGAAGCGGCCGCGACGCTAGCGCAGGCAGGCGTGGAGGGAGGCGAGGTGCTCGTCTTCCCCGCCGAGTCCGACGAGGTCCTGAGGGCCCTGCGCATGGCCTCGCCCAACCACACGGAGCGCGCCCTCGTGCCGCCCGAGATCGGCGCGGCCATGGGCTTCACGCTCGGCTTCCTGGGCGGCGGGTTCTTCGGCCTGCTGCTCGGCGCGGGCGTGCTGCCGATCATGGGCCGCGAGCCCGCCATGGCCGCCGGACCTTTCTGGTCCGCCGTCGTGGGCGCGCTGGTCCTGGGGGCAGCGGGCGCGCTGTGCGGGTTCATCTTCAACGCCCCGCTGCCGGCGCTCGACCCCGCCCCGGCCCGGGAGCCGGAGCCGCGCCTCACCGTCCTGGCGGTGAGCGTCCCGGCTGACAGGGCCGCGGCCGTCGCCGACGCGCTGGCGGCCAAGGGGCCGCGCCGGCTCGGCGTCTGGCGACGCACGCCGGCCGGCTGGCTGCCCGCTTGAGGCTCAGGCCCCTCTCTGGCCTCAGGTCCCTCCTCGCCGGCACCAGCTCCCCGGCCACCCTGCCGCAGAGGCTCAAGGCCTGGCGCGCCGGCTTCAGCGGCACCACCTGGCTGCTCTTCGACCTCGACAACCGCTCGCCGTCCGACTACGTGCCCGACGCGAAGGCCGGGGCCATGGCGGCGATCGACGGGCCCGTGGCCCGCTCCGTGCTGCGCAACAAGCTGCTGTTCGAGCGCGTCGTGGGCCGCCTCGTCAGGGTGCCGCGGGTGCTGGCCGTGCACGAGCGCGGCGTCGTGACGGCCCTCCACCCCGGCTGGGAGGCGAGGGACGCGCTCGGCCTCGTCGACAGGGTGCTGGCGTCGGGCGCCGCCGTCGTGATCAAGCCGCTGGACAGCAGCGAGGGGCGCGGCGTGCGCACCCTCGAGGCGGAAGGGGACCGGCTGCTCCTCGACAAGCGCGAGGCGAGCCGCGAGGAGGCCGCTGCCGCCGTGGCGGAGGCCGAGGGCACCCTCGTCACCGAGATGGTCCGGCAGGGCGGGTTCTCGGGCAGCGTCTTCCCCGGCTCGCTGAACACGCTGCGCGTGATCACGATGGTGGACCCCGAGGACGGCGAGCCTTTCGTGGCCTCGGCGCTGCACCGCTTCGGGACCAGGCGCTCGGCCCCCACGGACAACACCTCCCGCGGCGCCATCCGCTGCGTCGTCGACGTGAGCACGGGGCGGCTGTCGGCGGGCGGCTCCTCCTGGCTGTGGGAGAAGGGCAGGCTCGCCGTGTTCCCCGCTCACCCCGACACCGGCGTGCGGCTCGAGGGCGCGGTGCTGGAGCGCTGGCCCGAGGTCGTGGAGACGCTCCTCGGCCTGGTGAGGCGCCTGCCGTTCCTGGTCTACGTGGGCTGGGACGTCGCGATCGTGGAGGACGGCGTCGTGGTCGTCGAGGGCAACCACTCGCCGAACATCACCCAGCAGGTGGCGGGGCCCTACCTGGCCGACCCGCGGGTGCGGCGCGTGCTGCGCCACCACGGCGTCGTGGGCTGAGGCGCGCCGGGCGCTGGCGGGCGCCGTGCCGCGCGGCCCCCGACGCACGGGCCCCGGCGACGCTCGGCCGGGCTGCGACCGGGGCGAGCGCCCCGGGTGCCGTGTCGGATATCCCACTCCTCGGGGTGTTCACATCGGCGACACAGGATTCTCACATCGACCTTGTTAGCGTTTCGTTCGGCATGTGCGCGGGTTCACGAGCCCGCCGCCGTCCGTGAGCATCGACCTCGGCTGCGCATGGGCCGGGGAGGAAGGACTGGAGGACAGAACCAGCAAGGCCAGGACCGTGTGGCGCCCGCCACACGTCGCGCGTGGTGCTCCCTCTCGTGCGCTTTCCGACGAACCGAGCGCGGCCAGCGGTCCTACGATCACCGGTAGCGAGGAGCCAGTTCTCCTCAGCGGCTATGAAGCTCGCTCCCTTAACTGGGCGCCTGGGACGAGCAGAGCCAGTGGCGCAACCGGCTGAAGAGAGCGGCGCTCTCACCGGAGCCCCTCTCGACGACCTGGGGTCGGCGTGCCCGTCACGCCGGCGAACGAGAGGGGCACCTGGATGCAACACCCCCGTCGGCGCGTCACGCGCACGGGTCAAGCGCAGCTTCGGCTACGCCGTCTCACCTTCGCGACGATCGTCACCGCGGCGCTCCTGCTGCTGAGCGCCTGCGGCACCAACGTCGGCACCGCCGGCGTGAGCGGCCCCCTGCGCATGGAGGCCGTGGAGGCCGAGTCCGCCGTCGTCGTCAGCGACGCCCTCGAGGTGCGCGACGACGAGTCCGCTTCGGGCGGCAGGGCCCTCGCCGTGTCCGACGGCGTCAAGTCGGCCGCCTCCGGCGAGGAGGACGCCACCGTCGCCTTCAGCGTCCCCGCCGACGGCCGCTACGTCCTGTGGGCCCGCGTCAAGGGCGCCTCCGACGGTGAGAACGCCGTCTACCTCGGGTTCGACGGCGCCCTCGAGCGCATCGAGTCCCCCCACCCGGGCGAGTACGCGTGGACCGCCGTGGCCTCGACCGAGCTCACGGCCGGCGAGCACGTCGTCTCCATCGGCGCCGCCGAGCCCGGCACCAGCGTCGACGCCGTGGTCGTGGCGAACCGGCGCGACCTGCGGGGCGACGACCTCGAGGCCTTCGTGATGGAGGGCGTGACGCCGGCCCCGACCACGCGGACCGAGCCCGCCCGCCCGCGCGCGGGCGCCAGCGGCCCGGACGGCGTGCCGCTCGCCGGGCCGACCCCGGGCGGCGACCCGGGCGCCGCCCCCGGCGACGGGCCCAGCGCCGGCGACCCCACGCCCGTCACGGGGCGGCCCTTCGACCTCAGGGGCGACCCCGACTTCGACGTGGCCGACCTCCCCGCCGAGGCGCAGATCTGGTACCGGCGCCTGTGGATCGCGATCGACGACTCCATCTACGACGTGTACGACTGGGCCAGGAGCGACAACCTCTACAAGTACGCCCGCGACCTCCACACCCACGTCGAGTTCCTGCTCCACGCCTTCCGTGCCACGGGCGACCTGAAGCTCCTCGACGAGATCGACTACATCGTCGAGCTCATGCGCGGCGAGCTCCACGACTCGTGGCGCGACGTCAGGGAGGGCTCGGCCGCGCCCGGCACCGACGGCTACCTGAACTGGGTGTGGCGCGCCAGCGGCGCCGACGGGTACTACGGCAAGGACACCCACCAGCTCGACGAGATGAAGACGCACGCCCTCATCGCCAGCGTGGCCTGGGCGCTGGAGGTGAACCGCGACCTCGAGAGCCCCGGTGGGCACGACTACGCCGCCCACGCCGACTTCTGGAAGGACTACCTCGTCAACGACTTCGAGGCGAAGTGGCGCGAGCGCATGGGCAAGCCGGAGGGCTTCCCGATCATGATCAGGCCGCACACCCACACCTACTACTCGTGGACGAAGTGGCACTACTACATGTGGCTGCTCACGGGCGACGAGGCCTACCTGAAGGAGGCCCAGCGCATGGCCGGCAAGCTGCGCGAGGACATCGTGGAGGTGAGCACGGACACGGGGCCCGCCTACCTGTGGACCCGCTCGGTCCTCAGCGAGGGCGGCCACGAGGACTACCTCCACCCGACCGTGTACGCGCGGTACGTCTACCACGACGCCATCGACTTCTACTTCGAGGGCTTCGGCTGGTGGGACGAGGACACGCTGGCGGCCATGGCGCGCACCTTCGCGACCTGGGTGATAGACCCGGAGCACGCCGAGGGCAGCCGCGACTGGTTCACCGGCGACATAGGCGGCGACCACGAGCGCGGCGGCATCCGTACCGACGGCTGGAACCGCATGGACTACTACCGCTACGAGGCCAGCGCCTACGCCGAGATCGCGGCCTGGGACCCCACGGGCAAGATCGACGAGGAGACCGACGTGGTCCTCGACAAGGTGGGCGACCCGGCGGCGCCGCGCTACATCGCGCTGCCGACGGCCAAGCTCATCGCGGCCCTGCTGGACGACTGACGCCACCGCGCCGCCGCGCGCGGGGAGCCCGCGGTGGGCTCCCCGCGCGCGCGTCTGGGGCGGACACAAGGTGAGCGGCCGTCGCCCCTTGTGACCTCGGGCCGGCGGGCGGCGGCGCGTCCCGACTAGACTTGGCGCCGAGATGGGGGATGGGGAACAGTCCTGGCGACCATGACCCGACCCTCCTTCACCGTGGTCATCCCCACGCACCGGCGCCCGGCACTGCTGCGCCAGGCCCTCGAGAGCGTGGCGGCGCAGACGCTGCCGCCCGCCGAGGTGATAGTCGTCGACGACAGCGGCGACGACGAGACGCGCGCGGTCGTGGCGGGCTTCCCCGGCTGCCGCTACGCCGTCAACGACAGGGGACGCGGCGGCGCCGGCGCGCGCAACGCCGGCGCCGCCCTCGCCAGCGGCGACTGGCTGGCCTTCCTCGACGACGACGACCTGTGGCTGCCCCGCAAGCTCGAGGCCGTGGCCTCCGCCATGGCCTCGGGGCCGTCCGACCTGGGGCTCGTCTACAGCGCCGCCGAGCAGTTCGACGGCGCCACGGGGGCCACCCTGTCGCGCTCGCGCCCCGCCGTCCGCGGGCACGTCCTCGGCGAGGCCCTCTACAGGAACTTCGTGGGCGGCATGTCCGTCGCCGTCGTGAGGCGCGACGTCTTCGCGTCGGTGGGCGGCTTCGACGAGTCGTTCCCCTCGCTCCAGGACATGGAGCTGTACGTCAGGCTGGCCGAGCGCGCGGCCTTCGACTTCGTCGACGAGGTGCTGGTGCGCTTCCGCGTGGCCGCGCACGGGCGCATCACCTTCGACGCGGCCAAGAAGCTGGCCGGCGCCAAGCTGTTCGCGGCCAAGTACCGCGGCCTCCTGGCCGCCAGCCCGCGCCACCGGCACAGGGCCGCCGCGCGCGTCTTCCTCTTCGCGCTCTCGGCGGGCGCCTTCGGCGAGGCGCTGCGCAGCCTCCCCTGGACGGCGGCGGGCGTCCTCGTGGACCCGGCCAACGTGGGCTACGTCCTGCGCGGCGTCGCCAGCCGCGCCAGGGCGGCCCTGTCCGGGCGCGCGCCCAGCCCGGCGCCGAGCCCGTGATCACCTTCCTCGGCGACGTCTTCCCGGCGCGGCCCGTGGAGGTCGCCGTCGACCTTCCCGGCACGCTGGTGCTCAACCTCGAGGCCCCGCTCACCGACAGCCAGCTCGCCTACCCGGGGAAGATCAACCTCAGGGGCAGCGTGGAGGCCTTCGCCGCGACCTTCGCGGGGCGCCAGGTGGTGGCCACGCTGGCCAACAACCACTGCATGGACTTCCACGAGGCCGGCCTGCGCGACACTCTCGCCGCCCTCGACGACCTGGGCGTGCCCTGCTGCGGCGCCGGCACCGCCGCCGACCGCTGGCGCAACCCGGCGGTCGTCGCGGTGCAGGGCCTGCGGGTCGCCGTGCTCGCCTACGCCGACCCGAGCTGCTCGCCGGTCTACGGCGAGGACGGCCGCCCCGGCGCCGCGCCGCTCGGCCTGGAGCGCGCCGTGGAGGACATCGCCGCGGCGCGGTCCGCCGGCGCCGACCGCGTGGTCGTGTCGGCGCACTGGGGCGAGGAGCAGGTCCACCTGCCCACCTCGCGCTGCGTGGCGCTGGCGCGCTCCTTCGTGGACGCCGGCGCCGACGTCGTGGTCGGGCACCACGCGCACTGCATCCAGTCCTACGAGACCTACAGGGGCAGGCCGGTGATGTACGGGCTGGGCAACTGCGTCTTCCCGGCGCACGCGAGCCCGTCCTTCTACGACGCCGAGGGTCGTCCCACGCGCGTGCAGCACACGCGTCCGTCGGCGCGCAACCGCCGCTCGCTGGCGCTGGTTTGGGACCCCGAGACCCGCGCTTTCGAGGTGAGGCCCCTGTTCTTCGACGGCGCCAGGCTGGTGCCCGGTCGCTTCCGCCACAGGCGCTTCCGCTTGCGCTACCGCGGGGCCGAGCAGCACGACGCCGACTACCTCAGCGCCTACCGCTGGGGCAAGGTCGTGCACGCCCTGGAGAGCTTCGCCGCGCAGCCCAAGGTGCCGCGCCTAGCGCACCTGAGGAACGTGTCGCGGCTCCTGCGCGCGTCCTTGAGGTCATGAGGTCGCGGCGCGCGTCCGCGGCTCTGAGGCCGCTGCGCGCCGCGCTGTGGCGCCGGCGGCTCGGCGCCGCCGGCGTGCTGCGGCGGGTGGCCGAGGCCGAGGCGTGGCTGACGGCGTCGCCCGACGAGGTCGAGGAGGAGCAGCGCTCGCGCCTGAGGGCGCTGCTGGCACACGCCTGGGCCCAGGTGCCCTACTACCGCGAATCACTCGCCGCCGCCGGCGTGGTCGTCGCCGGTCCGGGCGGCGCGCCCTCGGTGCGCCTGGAGCGCTTCACGGCGCTGCCGCCCCTCTCCAAGCGCGACCTGCGCGAGCGCTTCGCCGACCTGACGGCCGCCGACAGCGCCGCGCGCGGCGCCCGCGCCAGCGCCACGGGCGGCTCGACGGGCGAGCCCGTGCGCTTCCTCCACGACCGCGAGATGCAGGCCTGGAAGGTCGCGAACAAGGCGCTCTTCGACGCGTGGACCGGCTACCGGCCCGGGGAGCCTTTCGCGCTGCTGTGGGGCGCCGTGGGCGACCTCTCCGACGCCGGCCTGCGCGCCCGCGCCGGCATGTGGCTGCGCGACGAGCTGAGGCTCGAGGCCTACCAGCTCACCGACGACCTCATGGACGACTACGTGGCGCGCCTCAACGCGTTCCGCCCGCGGCTGCTGCTGGCCTACGCGCAGAGCGCCCACCAGCTCGCGCGCCACGCCGAGTCTCGCGGCCTCGAGGTGCTGCCCATCCCGGCCGTCATGACGTCGGCGACGAACCTCGAGCCGGAGATGCGGTCTACGATCGAGCGCGTGTTCGGCGCCCGCGTCTACGACCGCTACGGCTCGCGCGAGGTCGGCGACGTCGCCTGCGAGAACGGCGACGGCCGCGGGCTCGTCGTGAACCCCCTCACGCACCTCGTCGAGGCCGTGGACGAGGCGGGCAGGCCCGTGCCGCCCGGGCAGCCCGGCGAGCTGCTCGTGACCACGCTGACGAACCTGTCCATGCCGCTGGTCCGCTACCGCATCGGCGACGCCGGCGCGCTGGGCCGCGCGGGCGAAGGCGGCGTGCCGTGGCCGCGCCTGGCGTCGGTGAGCGGCCGCGTCACGGACGTCTTCCACACCGCCGACGGGCGCCAGGTCTACGGCGGCTACTTCACCCGCCAGTTCTACGGGCGCGACTGGGTGGCGCAGTTCCAGGTCGTGCAGGAGGACTACGACAGGCTGCGGGTGCTGCTGGTGCCGCGGCCGGGGACCGACGAAGCGCTCCTGGAGTCCGAGCAGCGCGCGCTGGCCGACTCGTTCCGCGACGCCATGGGTGAGGGCTGCGCCGTGGAGTTCGAGGTCGTCGACGACATCCCCGCGAGCCCGACCGGCAAGCGGCGCTACACGGTGTCGCGCGTGGGGCCGGCGGCATGACCACGGAGACCCGCGCCGCCCTCGTCAGCCCCTACGCGGCGCCGTCGCGGGCGCAGCTCACGACGCGCCTCCTGGGCGCCACCGTGGCGGTCTACATCGCCTGGACGATGGTCCTCGGCAACGTGCCGGGCCTGTCGCGCGTGCCCCACGCCACGATCCTGGTGGCGTTCGCGCTGCTGCTGGTCAAGAGCACGCAGGCGCCGCTGCGCCTGCGGCTCGACGCGGCCCTGCCCGTCGGGGCCGTCTTCGTGACCTACGCCTGCGCCAGCGTGCTGTGGTCGTTCGAGCAGAACGCCGCCCTCGTGTCCGCCCTCGGCCTGGCCTTCGACTTCTTCGGGGCCGTGGTCGTGTGGGCGGCGCTGCAGAACGGCGTGACGCTGCGCCTCGTGGCCCTGTCGTCGGCCGTGGCCGCTGCGCTGCAGGGGGGCATCGCGCTCTACCAGCACGCCACGCTGGGCGAGGAGCGGGCCGTGGGCCTCACCGGCAACGCCAACTCGCTGGCCATCCAGCTCTCCCTGGCCGCGTTCCTGCTGCTGCTCACGCTGCCTCGCAACCGTTGGTCCGGCCTCCTGGCCGCGGCCCTCATCGTCGTGGCCACCCTCACCACGGGCACGCGCAAGCTGGTGTTCGTATGGTTCGCCTACTTCCTGGTGCTGGCGCGCGACCTCGTGCCGTCGTTCCGGCGTCCCTCGATAGGCACGGCCGTCGCGCTGCTCGCGGCGCCTTTGGCGGTCTGGGCCTCGCTCACCTACGGCGGCACGCTCACCGGGCCGCTGGAGGACGTGGCGTTCTTCCAGCGCCTCGAGCTCACCTTCGAGGGCAGGGAGACGGCGAAGCGCAGCGCGCTCATCGAGGACGGCCTCGAGGTCTTCGAGGACGCCCCCGTCTTCGGCCACGGCATCGACCAGTACCGCTACGTGGGCACGTTCACCACCTACACGCACAACAACTACGTGGAGCTGCTGGCGAACCTCGGCGTGGTGGGACTCGTCCTCTACTACGTGCTCTTCCTCGTGCTGGCCTACAGGGCCGTGGCGGGGGTGGTGGCGGGACAGCGCTCGGCCTGGGTGGTGCTGGCGATCGTCGTGCTCTACCTGCTCATGGACGTGGCACGCGTCTCCTACTCCGGCCGCATAACCTGGCTCTACCTGCTGGTCCTGGCGCTCGTCACCTCGGGACACGTCGAGGAGCGCCGGGCCGCCGATGCCGCCTGAGGGTCGGCGGAACGCCGATGAACGCTGAGCGTCACGGGAGCGCCCATGCCGGCTGAAGCTGAGAGGACGCCCGGCAGCGCCGCGTCGCCAGGTCCGCGGGCGGCGGACGGAGGGGCCGGGCGCGCGCGCCTCACCGTGTTCCTCGCCGACCTGGGGGGCGGCGGCGCCGAGCGGATGACGGTGGTCGTCGCGAACGGCATGGCCGCGCGCGGCATGGACGTGGACCTCGTGCTCGCCGACGCCAGCGGCCCCTACCTCCCCGAGGTGTCGAGCGCCGTCAGGGTCGTGGACCTGCGCGCCGGCTCCGTGAGCCGCGCCGCGCTGCCGCTGGCCCGCTACCTGCGGCGCGCGGGGCCCGACGTCATGCTCACCACGCTGGCGCACACGAGCTTCGTCGCCGTCGTCGCCCGCGCGCTGTCGCGCCGGCGCGTGCCCACCGTGGTGAGGGAGGCGAACACGCCGCGCCGGAGCTACCCGGGCTGGGTGAGCCTCAGGTCGCGCCTGTCGCACCGCCTGGCGCCGCTCACGTACCGCGCCGCCGACGGGGTCATCGCCGTGTCGGACGGCGTCAAGGACGCCCTCGTGGAGGTCCTGGGCGTGCCGGCGGCCAAGGTGGCCACCCTCTACAACCCCGTCGTCGCCGCCGACCTGGCCGCGCGGGCCGCGGAGGACCCCGGCCACCCCTGGTTCGCGCCCGGTGAGCCGCCGGTGGTGCTGGGCGTGGGCAGCCTCACGCCGCGCAAGGACTTCGCCACGCTCGTGCGCGCCTTCGCGCGCCTGCCGCGGAGCGACGCCAGGCTCGTGATCCTCGGCGAGGGCCCCGAGCGGCGGGCGCTGCAGGACCTGGCGGACGACCTGGGCGTGGCCGGCCGCTTCGCTCTCCCCGGCTTCGTGCGCAACCCCTTCGCCTTCATGGCGCGCGCGTCCGTCTTCGTGCTCTCCTCGACGCTGGAGGGCCTGCCCGGCGCTCTGGTCCAGGCCCTGGCCTGCGGCTGCCCCGCCGTGGCCACCGACTGCCCCAGCGGACCGCGTGAGGTGCTGCAGGGCGGCGCCCTGGGCCCGCTCGTCCCCGTTGGCGACCACGAGGCCATGGCCGAGGCCGTGGCGGGCGTGCTGGCCCACCCTCCCCCGCGCGAGGCGCTGCGCAGCGCCGTGGAGCGCTACGACGCCGACGCCGTCCTCGACGCCACCCACGCCTACCTGGAGGGGATGGCACGACGCCGCTCGGCGGGCCCCGGCGACTAGCCGCCGCTCGGCCGGATCGGCCCGTCGACCACCTGCCTCGGACCGCCGCGGGCGCTAGCCGCCGCCGGCGGCGGGCGAACCGCTCCCCAGCGCCGCCCGCAGCAGCAGGCCGCTGGGTATGAAGACGCTCTTCTCGCGCTCGCCGCGGTGCTCGTGCACGCCGGCCGAGACGTCGGCGACCTCTCCGCTGTCGTCCCACGCCGCCAGCAGGGCGAAGGCGCTGATGTTGTAGACGGACGGCGAGATGCGGCTCCAGTTGCCCTCGCCGGACGGCTCCAGGCCGGCGCGCTCCACGCCGCCCCCGACGTCGCGGGCGAAGCCGTCGCCCTGGCCGTCGAGGATGAACCCGCTGAGCGTGTTGGCGAGCATGGTCATGACCTCCTCGTCCGACCACGGCTCCACGCCCTCGAAGTGCAGGTCCACGACCGTGGCGACGACGTGCCTGAAGTAGATCGACGGCAGCAGGTAGTCGAGGCTGCCGCCCATCGAGAGCACGCTCCTGGGCGTCACGAGCGCGGGGCCGCTGGGCGAGTCTGCCTCCCTGAAGTTCTCGAAGGCCACGCGGCTCAGCCGGCGCGCCTCCGCCTCGTAGGGCTCCTCGCCGGTGAGCAGGTACATGTAGTGGTGGTAGCGCACGAACTCGAGCGTCTCGTGCAGGTGCGGCCGCTCCAGGAACGGGAACTCGGGCCACGGCACGCGGTGCCGCTCGCGCCACTTGGCCTCGAAGTGGTCGCGCAGGTAGTCGGTCCAGAAGGCCGCCCGCTCGGCGTAGTCCACGCCGTTGGGGCTCTCCAGGTCGGCGTTCGCGGCGAAGGCGTAGGCGACCTGCGCGATCATCGAGTGCGTGCGCATCTCGTCGATCTCGTGCAGGTCGCGCCCCTTGTGGGCGAGGCTCTCGTCCTGGTCCCACACCCAGTTGAGGTAGCCGTCCACGGCGCCGCGGTCCAGGCTGGCCGCGCCGTGCCAGGAGTCGTCTAGCTGGGCGCGCATGTGCTGCGCCAGCCTGTCGATCTCGTCCAGCAGCTCCAGGTCGCCCGTGACGCGGAACGCCGTGAAGAGGGCGACGAGGTGGTTGTTCACCTCGCGCGAGTAGGTGTAGAGGTCGTCGCGGTCGGCGCGGCGGGTGAAGTACGCGGCCCGTTCGGGGTCGTCGATCACGTCCCACAGGGCCTCGTACCAGCACAGGACGTCGGCGGGCAGCGACGCGGGGTCGAAGGAGGGGTCGCCGCGCAGGTCCATGTCGGGGCTCCAGGAGCCCCCGGCGCTCGGCGCGTCCCCCTCCAGCTCGCAGCCGTCGCTCGTGATCCGAGCCGCCACGAGCTGGTCGCGCGGGTAGGGCTCGGCGCGGGGCGGCGGGTCGAGAACGGGCTTGGCGGCGCGCGCGACCCCCGGCGGAGCGCAGGCGGTGGCGAGGAAGGCGAGGAGTGATGCGGCCGCTGCGAGCCGCCAGGCGCTGGGCTTGGGCATGGCGGGAGTATAGGCAGGTCCCCCGCGAGCCCTCGTAGACGGCTCACGCCACGGCTCGCATCGCGCGCTCATGTCGCTCATGGCCCGGGCGTAGAGAGTGCTGGCGGAAGGGGACACAGGTGGACCGAGCGATCATCCCGAGCCGCGCGAAGGCGACGGCCAGACACGAGCCCGTCAAGGAACGGGTCGCCGTGGTGGGTCAGGGGTACGTCGGCCTGCCGGTGACCCTGGCCTTCGCACGCGCGTTCCCGGGCACCGTGGGCTTCGACGTCGACGGCGCCAAGGTCGCCCGGCTCGCCGCGGGCCACGACGCGACGGGCGAGACCTCGCCGGAGGACCTGGCCTCATCGCCCGTGAGCTTCACCGCCGACGAGGACGACCTGCGCGGCGCCACCTTCTTCGTCGTGGCCGTGCCCACGCCCATCACCGCCGACAGGAGGCCGGACCTCTCGTACCTGCGCGCGGCCTCCGAGACGGTCGGGCGGGCGCTCTCGCCCGGGGCCGTCGTCGTCTACGAGTCCACCGTCTACCCCGGCGTCACCGAGGAGGTGTGCGGCCCGGTGCTCGAGCGCGTCTCCGGCCTGCGCCGCGGCGCCGACTTCAAGCTCGGCTACTCGCCCGAGCGCATCAACCCCGGCGACACCCAGCACACGCTCGACAAGATCGTGAAGGTCGTGGCGGCCGAGGACGAGGCGACCCTCGAGCGCGTCGCCGCCGCCTACGAGCGCATCGTCCCGGCCGGCGTCTACAGGGCGAAGAGCATCAAGGTCGCCGAGGCGGCCAAGGTCATAGAGAACACGCAGCGCGACCTCAACATCGCCCTGATGAACGAGCTGGCCATGATCTTCGACAGGCTGGGCATCGACACCCACGACGTCCTGGAGGCCGCCGGCACGAAGTGGAACTTCCTGCCGTTCCGGCCCGGCCTCGTGGGCGGCCACTGCATAGGCGTGGACCCCTACTACCTCACGGCCAAGGCCGAGGAGGTGGGCTACGCCCCGCACGTGATCCTCGCGGGCCGGCGCATCAACGACGGCATGGGGGCCTTCGTGGCGCAGAAGGTCGTGCGCCTGCTGGCCGGCGGCGACCGTCCGCTGAAGCAGAACCGCGTGGGGGTGCTGGGCCTGACCTTCAAGGAGAACGTGCCAGACCTGCGCAACAGCCGCGTGCCCGACATCGTCGCCGAGCTGGCGTCGTACGGGATGCGCGCGCTGGTGCACGACCCGCTCGCCAGCCCGGAGGACGCCCGGCGCGAGTACGGCATCGAGCTGCAGCCCCTCTCCGCCCTCACCGACCTCGACGCCCTCGTGCTGGCCGTTCCTCACCACGAGCTGGTGGCGGAGGCGTCCCACCCGGCCCGCTTCCTGCGGCCCGGAGGGGCGCTCATCGACGTCAAGGGGGTCCTGCGCGGCGCCGACCTCGGCGACGTGCTGTACTGGAGCCTATGAGCGAACGGCGCCAGGAGGGCGCCCCGCCCGGCGCGGGCGCGCCCGACGCGCGCAGCGTGCTGGTGACGGGGGCAGCGGGGTTCATAGGCTTCCACCTCGCCGAGCGCCTGCTGGAGCGAGGCGACGCGGTCGTGGGGGTGGACAACCTCAACGCCTACTACGACGTGTCCCTCAAGGAGGCGCGGCTCGAGCGCCTCCGCCGCCACCGCTCCTTCACCTTCTACCGCGTGGACCTGGCCGACGACGAGGGCCTCGCCGACGTGTTCGCCGCGGCCCGGCCGGAGGTGGTCGTGAACCTGGCGGCGCAGGCCGGGGTGCGCTACTCGCTGGTGAACCCGCGCGCCTACGTGGGTAGCAACCTCGTGGGGTTCGCGAACGTGCTCGAAGGCTGCCGCCACCACGAGGTGCGCCACCTCGTCTACGCCTCCAGCTCCTCCGTCTACGGGGCGAACACCAGGGTGCCCTTCTCCGTGCACGACAACGTCGACCACCCGCTCAGCCTCTACGCCGCCAGCAAGAAGGCCAACGAGCTGATGGCGCACACCTACGCCCACCTCTACGGCCTGCCGTGCACGGGCCTGCGCTTCTTCACCGTCTACGGCCCGTGGGGCCGGCCCGACATGGCGCTGTTCCTGTTCACCAAGGCGATCCTCGAGGGCAGGCCCATAGACGTCTTCAACCACGGGCACATGAGCCGCGACCTCACCTACATCGACGACATCGTCGAGGGCGTGGTGCGCGTCATGGCCTGCCCGCCCTCGCCCGACCCCTCCTGGAGCGGCGACCGGCCCGACCCCGGCACGAGCCGGGCGCCCTACCGGGTCTACAACATCGGCAACTCGCAGCCCGTCGAGCTGCCGCGGCTGATCGCCACGCTGGAGCGCGAGCTCGGGCGCGAGGCCGCGAAGAACTACCTGCCCATGCAGCCGGGCGACGTGCCGGCCACCTACGCCGACGTCTCCGAACTCGAGCGCGACTTCGGCTTCCGCCCCTCCACCCCCCTGGAGGAGGGCGTGAGGCGGTTCGTGCGCTGGTACCAGGAGTTCTACGGCACGGTGCCCGCCCAGGGCGCGTGATGGTGAGGACCGCTGACGGCCGCCTGGCCGTCGACGCGACCCAGGTGGTCGAGGTGGCGGCGCCCGCCCGCTCGCGCGTGCTCCTGGCCGGCGACCTGGCCGCCGCCGGCATGGGCAGGCCGACGCTCCTCGAGCGCCTGGCGGGACGCCTGCGCCGCTCCGGCGACGTGGTCGTGACCACCTCGTCGCGTCCCGGGCGCCTGTGGCGCGTCGCCGACATGCTGATCACGGCGTGGAGCGCGCGCTCGCACGTGGACGTGGCCGTGGTGGAGGTGCACGGGCAGAGCGGGATGCGCCGCGCCGAGGTCCTGACGGGCATGCTCGGCCGCGCCGGCGTGCCGGTGGTCCACCTGCTGCGCGGCGCCGGCCTGGCCGACGTGGCCGCCGAGGAGCCCGCCAGGCTGCGGCGCCTCCTCTCCTCCGGCGCCGCCTCCGTGGCGCTCACCGGCCACCTCTACGAGGCGCTGGCTCATCTCGGCGGCGTCACCGAGGTCATCGCCGACCCTGTGGAGGCCGGCGCCTACGCGTTCAGCCCGCGGCGCGCTCTGCGCCCGCGCGTGCTGTGGGTGTGCGGCGACGGCCCGCTCGGCGAGCCGGCGGACGCCGCGGCCGCGCTGCAGGCGCTGTGCGAGGCCCGTGCCGACGCGACCATGACCCTCGTGACCCCGCCCTCCGCGCTGGCGGCCGGCGATGCCCGCGAGGCGGCGCGCCGGCGCGGCGTGGAGGCCGGCCTCAGCGTCGCCGACCCGCTGCGTCCGCCGTCCACGAGCGAGCTGCTGGCGGCGCACGACGTGATCGTGAACGCCGTGGACGTGGACGACGCGCCCATAGGGCTGGCCGAGGCCATGGCCGCCGGCCTCTGCGTCGTCAGCGTCGACTGGGGCGGCGCCTCCTACCTGGTGGCGGACGGCGTGGACGGCCTGCTCGTGCGCCCGCGGGACCCCGCCGGCGTGGCGTCGGTGGTGGCGCGGCTGCTCGCCGACCCCGACCTCGCCGAGCGCCTCTCCCGCGCCGCTCGCGGCAAGGCCGAGTCGCTCGACTGGTCCCGGGCGCTGCCGCGCTGGCGCGGCCTGCTCACCAGGGTCGTGACCCGAGGGGGCGAGGCCCCGTGAACCTCAAGTCGCTGCTCATGCCCGTGTACAGGCGCGCCCCCGCCCGCCTGCGGGAGCTCGCCGGCACCGTCTACGGACGCTACCTCTCCTCCTGGCGCTACGGTCCGGAGACCGAGGAGCTGGTGGCCGAGGCGCACGCCAGGGAGGGGTGGGACGCGGCGCGCTGGCGCGCCTACGCCGAGGAGCGGCTCGCGGCGCAGCTCCGGAACGCCGCGGAGCACGTGCCCTACTACCGCGAGATGTGGCGCCGCCGGCGCGCGGCCGGCGACCCCTCCCCCGTCGAGGACCTCGCCAGCTGGCCGGTCCTGACGAAGGAGGAGGTGCGGAGGCACCCCGAGGCCTTCCTGCGCGACGACGCCAAGCCGTCCGCGCTCTTCCGCCTCGCCACCAGCGGCACCACGGGGACGCCCGTGACGACCTGGCGGGACCGCGCCATGATGCGCGCCTGGTACGCCCTCACCGAGGCGCGCTGGCGCCGCTGGTACGGGGTCACGCGCCACGACGCCTGGGCGATGCTGGGCGGTCAGGAGGTCGTGCCGGTGGAGCGCGACCGGCCGCCCTACTGGGTGTGGAACGCGGCCGGCGAGCAGCTCTACATGTCGAACCTCCACGTGAAGCGGTCAAACGCACCCGCCTACCTGGAGGCCATGCGGCATCATGCCGTCGTGTACGCCTACGCCTACTCGTCCTCGATCGCGGAGCTGGCTCGTTTCGCCGTCGAGGACGGGCTGGAGGCGCCGCGGCTGCGCGTGGTCGTGACGAACGCGGAGCCGCTGCTGCCCTGGCAGCGCGACGTCATCGCCGGGGCCTTCGGCTGCGACGCGCGGGAGAGCTACGGCATGTCGGAGGCCGTGGCCGGCGCCTCCGAGTGCGAGCACGGCGTCCTGCACCTGTGGCCGGAGGCCGGCCGCGTGGAGGTGCTGGACGACGACGCCGACGAGCCCGCGGCGCCGGGCGCCACGGGGCGGCTGGTGTGCACGGGCCTCCTCAACGAGGTCATGCCCCTGGTCCGCTACGAGGTGGGCGACCGCGGGTCCGTGGACGACGCCGCCGGGCGCTGCGCCTGCGGGCGCGACATGCCCCGGCTCACGGCGCTGGAGGGCCGCAGCACCGACAACCTCGTGACGGCCGACGGGCGCCGCGTCTTCTGGGTCAACCCCGTCTTCTACGACCTGCCCGTCCACGAGGCCCAGGTCGTGCAGGAGGAGCTGGGCCGCGTGGTCGTGAACGTCGTGCCGGCCGGCGGCTTCGGCGCCGAGCACGAGAGGGCGATCGCCGAGGGGCTGAGGCGCCGCCTCGGCGACGTCGCCGTCGAGGTCAGGCGCCTGGACGCGGTGCCGCGCGGCCCCGGCGGCAAGTTCAGGGCCGTCGTCAGCCGCGTCGCCGCTCCGGGTCGCGACGAGGGGGCCCCTTGGAACGCCGCGTGACGGTGGTGATGCCGGTGCGCAACGAGGCCGCCTACATCGAGACGGCCGTGAGGTCGGTACTCCGCGCGGGCGCCGCGCTCGACGCGCTCGAGGTCATCGTCGTCGACGGCATGAGCGTCGACGGCACGCGCGAGGCCGTGGCCCGCCTCGCCGCCGAGGCGCCGGGCGTGCGCCTGCTCGACAACCCCGAGGGCACCGTGCCCTACGCGATGAACCGCGGCGTGAGAGCCGCCAGCCACGAGGTCGTCGTGCGCGTGGACGGCCACGCGGAGGTGTACCCCGACTTCCTCGAGGAGTGCCTGAGGGCGCTGGAGGAGCACCCGGAGTGCGCCTGCGTGGGCGGGCGGATCGAGAACGTGGACCTGGGCCGCGTGTCCGAGGCCATCTCGCTGGCCATGGGCTCGTCCTTCGGCGTGGGCAACGCCCGCTTCCGCACCGGCGGCGAAGACGGCTACGTGGACACCCTGGCCTTCGGCGCCTACCGCAAGTCCGACCTGCTGCGCGTGGGCCTCTTCGACGAGGAGCTCGCCCGCAACCAGGACGACGAGCTCAACTTCAGGCTCCTGAAGGCCGGGCGACTGATCTGGTTCACGAGCCGCATACGCTCGCGCTACTTCGTGAGGGGCAGCTACGCCAAGCTGTGGCGCCAGTACTTCCAGTACGGCTACTGGAAGGTCTACGTGAACCGCAAGCACGGCACCGTGACGAACCTCAGGCAGCTCGCGCCCCCGGCGCTGGTCGCCTGGCTGGCGCTGACCCTCGTCGTCGGCGCCTTCTGGGCACCGGCCCGCTGGGCGCTGCTGGTCACCGTCGTCGCCTACGCGGCGGCGGCCTGCGCGGCGGCGCTGGCCCGCACCCGCAGCCCCGGCGCGGTGCTGAGGACGGTGGCCGCCTTCGGGGTGCTGCACGCCGCCTACGGCCTCGGCTACCTGGCGGGGCTGCGCGACTTCGTGATGCTGGGACGCAGGCCCTCGGCCCGCAGCGCCGAGCTGAGCCGGTAGAGGAGAGCCATGCCACGCGACACGTTCCTGCCGTTCTCGCCCCCGTCGATAGGCCAGGAGGAGATCGACGAGGTCGTCGCCGCCCTCAGGTCCGACTGGATCACCACGGGCCCGCGCACGAAGCGGTTCGAGCGCGCCTTCGGCGAGTACGTCGGAGCGCCCGGCGGCACCTCGCTGATGCTCAACTCCTGCACAGCGGGACTGCACGTAGCGCTGGTCACGCTCGGCATCGGCCCCGGCGACGAGGTCATAGTGCCCACGCTCACGTTCGCGGCCACGGCCAACGTCGTGGAGCACGTGGGCGCCAAACCCGTCCTCGTGGACGTGCTGCCCGACACTCTCTGCATCGACCCGGCCGCCGTCGAGGCCGCCGTGACCCCGCGCACGAGGGCCGTGATGCCCGTGCACTACGCCGGGCAGGCGGCCGACCTCGACCCGATCCTCGCGATCGCCGAGAGGCACGGCCTGCACGTCGTGGAGGACGCCGCCCACGCCGTGCCCACGAGGTACCGCGGGCGCCTGGTGGGCAGCCGCCAGAACCTCGCCTCGTTCTCCTTCTACGCGACCAAGAACCTCACGACGGCCGAGGGCGGTGCGCTCACGGGCAGCCCCGAGCTGCTCGAGAAGGCCCGCGTGATAGGCCTGCACGGCATGTCGGCGGACGGCTGGAAGCGCTTCGACAAGTCCGGCTCGTGGCAGTACGACATCGTGATGCCGGGCTTCAAGTACAACATGACCGACGTCCAGGCCGCCCTGGGCCTCCACCAGCTCGAGAGGCTGGGGTCGTTCCACGCGCGCCGCCGCGAGGTGGCGCGGCGCTACACCGAGGCCTTCGGCGAGGACGAGAGGTTCCAGCCGCCCGTCGAAGCCCCCTACGGCGAGAGCGCCTGGCACCTCTACGTGCTGCGCCTCGCCCGCCTGCCCGGGCTCGACCGCGACTCCTTCGTGGAGGAGCTCAAGCGCCGGAACATAGGCTTCAGCGTCCACTACCGGCCGCTGCACATGATGAGCTACTACCGCGAGAAGTACGGCTACGACGAGGACCGGTTCCCCGTGGCCAAGGACGCGTTCGAGCGCATGCTGTCGCTGCCGCTGCATCCCCGCCTCACGGACGAGGACGTCGAGGACGTGATCCGCGAGGTGAAGGACGTCGCCGCGGCGCAGCTGGAGGCCGCCTCGCGGTGGCTGGCGGTGCCCTGACAGCGGCGCGTCCCGCCGCGCTGGGCGGGACCGTGAAGCGCGCCCTCGACGTCGTGCTCTCGGCGACGGCGCTGCTGCTGCTGTCGCCGCTGCTGGCCGCTGTGGCGGTGGCCGTGCCGCTGGCGAGCCCGGGGCCCGCCATCTACAGGGCGCGTCGCGCCGGGGTGGGCGGCAGGCCCTTCACGATGTACAAGTTCCGCACCATGCACGTGGGCGGCGGCGCCCCCATCACGGCCGGCGACGACCCGCGCGTCTTCCCCCTGGGGCGGCTCCTGCGCCGCCTCAAGGTGGACGAGCTGCCGCAGCTCTTCAACGTGCTGAAGGGCGACATGTCGATCGTCGGCCCGCGCCCGGAGGACCCGGACATCGTGGCGCGGCACTACGCGCCGATGCACATGGAGACGCTGGCCGTGCGCCCCGGGCTCACCAGCCCCGGCAGCGTCTACTACTACGCCGTCGGCGAGGAGACGCTCCGCCACGGCGACGCCGTGGACGCCTACGTCGAGCGGCTCCTGCCCGTGAAGCTGGCCCTCGACATCGTCTACGTGCGGGAGGCGTCCCTGGCCTACGACCTCTCCCTCGTCCTCAGGACGGCAGCGGTCATAGCGGCCAGGGCGGCGGGCCGGCGGCGCTTCCCCGACCCGCCCGAGCTGCGCCGCGCGCGGGACGTGCACGGACTCCTGTGACGGGCGCCGCGGTGGGGGGCGGGGCGGCGCCCGCGGGCCGGCGACCCGCCGCGGCGGCGGACGCGGGCGGCCCGCTCGACGTAGTCGTGGTGACCACGAGGTTCCCCACGCCCGCCGAGACCTTCGCCTCGTCCCGCGTCAGGTCGCTGCTCGCGTCCGGCCACAGGGTGAGGGTCATGTCGTTCAGGCCGCCGCACCCGGGCTGGGAGGACCTCGTCGAGGAGCGGGGCCTGCAGGGGGCGGAGCTGCTCCACAACGGCCCCGCCGTCACGATCTCCGGCCTGGCCGCGGCCCTGTTCCGCCCGGCGGTCCTCGCCAGGTCGCTGGCCTGGCTGGCGCGCGCCTGCGCCCGCGAGCCCCTGCACCTCGCGCGTGCCCTGGTCGCGCTGCCCTTCGCCTTCAGGGCCCTCGAGCTCCTCGAGCGCGACGCCCCCGACGTCGTGCACCTCGAGTGGGGCCACTACCCCGCCGTGCTGGTGCCCCTGGTGCGCTGGCGCGGCCTGCCCTGCGCCGTCTCGCTCAGCCTCGTGGCCTACGACATCTACCGCGGCTTCCCCGGCACGCGGAGGGCCGCCGAGCTGGCCGACTTCGTGCGCACGCAGGCGCGCTGCAACGTGGCGGAGATCGTCGCGACCACGGGCGTGGACGCCTCGCGGGTTGAGCTGGTGCCCGACGGCGTCGACGCGTCCCGCATCGCGTCCCTGGCCCGCCGCACGGCCAAGGTGCCCGGCCGCGTCGCCGTGGTGTCGCGGCTGGTGCCCGCCAAGGGCGTGGACGACGCGCTGCGGGCCTTCGCCGCGGCCAGGGCCGCCAGCCCGCACGCGACGCTGCGGGTGATGGGCACCGGTCCCGCCGAGGAGGACCTGAAGCGCCTGGCCGCGGAGCTCGGCGTCGCCGCGTACGTGGAGTTCCTCGGCCACGTCTCCCACGACCGGGTGCTGGCCGAGCTGGCCGCGGCCGAGGCCCTGCTCCACCTCTCCCACATGGAGCGCCTGCCCAACGCGGTCAAGGAGGCCATGGCCGGCGGCTGCGTCGTCGTCACGACGCGGACCTTCGGGATCGAGGAGCTGGTGCGCGACGGCGAGACCGGCTACCTGGTCGACGTCCACGACCACGCCGCGGCCGGGGCGGCCCTGGCCCGCGTCCTGTCGCGCCCCGCGGAGCACGCGTCCATGCGCGCCGCCGCGGCGGCGCTGGTGGGGGAGACGATGGACCACGACGCCTCGATGCGCAGGCTCGTGGGCCTGTGGCGCCGCGCGCTGGTCGCGCGGGGCGTCCCGACCCGCGCCTCTCATGGCGGAGTCACTAGTTGAGCCCCTACCGGGCCCTATCATGCGGCCGCCCATGACCAGACGAGAGCCGAAGCTGCCGCCCGTAGCGGGGACCTCCCACGAGTCCAAGGGCGTCATCGAGGCCGCCGGCAAGCTCCTGGCGCTCATGGACGCGGGGGAGCGGCGGCGCTTCCTGCTGCTGCTGCCGGCCGTGACGGGCATGGCGCTCTTGCAGGTCGTGGGCATAGCCTCGGTGCTGCCCTTCCTCGCCATCGTCACCGACCCCACCGTCGTGCAGCGCAACGCGCTGCTGGCGCGGCTCTACGACCTCCTCGGGTTCACTAGCCTGAGCTCGTTCCTGGTCTTCGCCGGCCTGGGCGCGCTGGTGCTCCTCGTGGTGGGCAACGGCTTCACTGCCTTCGTGGAGTGGCTGCTGCTGCGCTACACCTGGAGCCTCAACCACAACCTGTCCGTGAAGCTGCTGCGCGAGTACCTGGCCAAGCCCTACGTGTTCTTCCTCGACCGCAACACCGCGGGCCTGGCCACGAACATCCTCTCCGAGGCCAAGCAGGCCGTGCGCGGGTTCGTGCTGGCGGCGCTCCAGCTCATCACCAGGGGCATCGTCACGCTCTTCATCCTCGGCCTGCTGCTCGCCCTCTACCCCCTGCTGGCGGTCATGACCTTCGGGTTCCTGGGCGCCGCCTACGGCGTGACGTTCCTGCTCGTGAGGCGCGGCATGGCCGAGTCGGGCCGGCTGCGCTCGCAGGCCGACAGGGCGCGCTTCCAGGCGGCCTCCGAGGCCCTCTCGGGGATCAAGGACATCAGGATCCTCGGCCGCGAGGAGCCCTTCCTGCGGCGCTTCGCGCGCCACTCGCGCGTCTACGAGAAGCAGATGGCGCGCCAGCAGGTCATAGCGTCGGTGCCCCGGTACGCGTTCGAGACGATCGCCTTCGGCGGCATGCTGATCATCGTCCTGGTCCTGCTCCTCCGCGGCTCCGGCGTCGCCGACATCGTGCCCACCCTGGGCGTCTTCGCCTTCGCCACCATGCGCCTGCTGCCGGCGCTGCAGAGCCTCTTCGCCTCGCTGACGGCGCTGCGCTTCAGCACGCCGTCCATAGACGTCCTCCACCGCGACCTGGAGGCGCTGGGCCGCCACCCCGCGCCCACGAGGCCCGTCGCGCCGCTGCCGTTCCGCGAGTCCATAGAGCTGAGGGGCGTGAGGTTCACCTACCCTGGGGCGCCCCGACCGGTCCTCGACGGCTTCGACCTGCGCATCGAGGCCAACACGACGGTGGGCCTGGTGGGCGCCACCGGCTCCGGCAAGACGACCACGGTGGACATCCTCCTCGGCCTGCTGGAGCCCGAGGACGGCGAGCTGCTGGTGGACGGCGTGCCGGTCACCGACGAGAACCGGCGCGCCTGGCAGGCGAACCTCGGCTACGTGCCCCAGCAGATCTACCTGGCCGACGACACCGTCGCCGCCAACATCGCGTTCGGCGTCAGGCGCGAGGAGATAGACATGGCGGCCGTGGAGCGGGCCGCGCGGCTGGCGAACGTGCACGAGTTCATCGCCACGGAGCTGCCGGGCGGCTACCAGACCGTGGTCGGCGAGCGCGGCGTGAGGCTCTCCGGCGGCCAGCGCCAGCGCCTCGGCATCGCCAGGGCCCTCTACCACGACCCCAAGGTGCTCGTCTTCGATGAGGCCACCAGCGCCCTCGACAACGTCACCGAGGAGAGCATCTTCCGGGCCGTCAGCGACCTGGGGAGGAGCAAGACGATCGTGATGATCGCGCACCGCATGTCGACGGTGCGAGGCTGCGACGTGATCTACGTCCTTGACCGCGGGGCCGTCGAGGCGCAGGGTACTTACGACGATCTTCTCGCGGCGAGCCCCCTGTTCAGGGCGATGGTGAACGCGGGGACCCCCGAGAGCGTCGACCGCGAGCGGGCAGCGGCTTCATGAGGGCAGCGCTCTCGCTCATCACGCGGTTAACACGCGTCGAGGGCACAATGGCGCGACCCGGAGGCAGGCGTTGTCCGACCGATCTACTTCTCCCTCACCATCCTTCGTGTCGACCGTGGGCCTGTCCGGCGGCGGTGATGGTCCCGTGAACGGGGTCGGCGGGAGCGAGGCCGTCGGGGCTGGTGGCCCCGCGTCCGGCGTGGTGAAGAGCCGGCGCTCGCGGCGGCTGTCCCGGCGCATGACGGGCAGGCTGGTCATAGACGCCGTGGCCGTCACGGCGGGCACGCTCCTGGCCTTCGTGCTGCGGCTCGAGAGCCTCCCAGAGGCCCGGCCGTTCCTCCTGGCCCTGGCGGTGTCGCTGGCCCTCAAGGCCGTGGCCTACTTCTCGTTCGACCTGCACCGGCGCACGTGGAGCAACGTGTCGTTCAGGGACCTCGGCGCGCTCGCCCTGCTGGGCGGCTTCGTCGCCGTGGCCGGCTCGGCGGCGCTGATGATCGGCGGCTCCGCCGTCGGCATCCCGCGCTCGGTGGCCGTGCTCGACGGCACCGTGACGTTCCTGCTCATGGCCGCGGTGCGCGCCGCCGCCCGCTACAGGCACGAGCAGCACCAGGCCACGGTCGTGGGCCCCGACTTCCGCAAGCGCGTGCTGGTCGTGGGCGCCGGCGAGGCCGGCGCGCTGGTGGCGCGCGAGCTGCTGCGCCACCCCGAGACGGGCATGAAGCCCGTCGCCTTCCTCGACGACGACCCCTCGAAGGTGGGCCAGCGCGTGGCCAGCGTGCCCGTGCTCGGGCGCGTGGCCGACGCCGCCCGCGTGATCCTCGAGCGCGAGATCGACGAGGTCCTCATCGCCATCCCCTCGCACGGGGGCAACGACGTCCGCAACGTCATCGAGCAGGTGAGGCGCGCCCGGCCCAACCTCACCTACAAGATCGTCCCAGGCATGTACGAGGTGCTCGCCGGCAAGGTCGACCTGAAGCGCATCCGCGAGGTGGACATCGAGGACCTGCTCGGCCGGTCCCCCGTGCACCTCGACGTGGGCAGCATCCTCGGCTACCTGCGCGGCAAGCGCGTGATGATCACCGGCGCCGGCGGCTCCATAGGGTCGGAGCTGGTGCGGCAGATCTGCCGCTTCGAGCCGGCCGAGCTGATCCTCTTCGGCCACGGCGAGAACAGCATCTACACGCTCGAGCGCGAGCTCGACCGCGACTGGCCCGAGGTGCGCTACCACGGCGTCATAGGGGCGATCCAGAACGGCGCCCGCCTCGACTACGTCTTCAGCCGCTACCGCCCCGAGGTCGTCTTCCACGCCGCGGCCCACAAGCACGTGCCGCTCATGGAGGAGAACCCGGAGGAGGCGATCTTCAACAACGTCGTCGGCAGCCGGAACCTCGTCCAGATGGCGCTGAAGTACGGCGTCTCGCACTTCGTGAACATCTCGACCGACAAGGCCGTGAACCCCACGTCGGTGATGGGGGCGACGAAGAGGCTCGTCGAGTACCTCGTGCAGGACGCCGCCAAGCGCGCCGGGCCCGACCAGCGGTTCGTGTCCGTGCGCTTCGGGAACGTGCTGGGCAGCCGCGGCAGCGTCATCCCCATCTTCAAGGCGCAGATCGCCGCCGGCGGGCCCGTCACGGTCACGCACCCGGACATGGTGCGCTACTTCATGACGATCCCCGAGGCGGCGCAGCTCGTCCTGCAGGCCTCCGGCCTGGGCCGGAACGGCGAGGTGTACATACTCGACATGGGCGAGCCCGTGAAGATCCTCGACCTCGCCCGCGACCTCATCCGCCTCTCCGGTCTGCGGCCCGACATCGACATCCCCATCCGCTTCACGGGCATGAGGCCCGGCGAGCGCCTCGTCGAGGAGCTGATGACGGAGAAGGAGGAGGGCTCGCAGACCCGGCACGAGAAGATCTTCGTGGCGCGGGCCGAGCCCATGGACCCGCAGACCCTCTACGCCGCCGTCGACGCTCTGCAGGACGCGGCGCAGCGGGGCGACCACCAGCGCATCAGGGCGCTGCTCGAGGCCTACCTCGAGGGCTGCAGCTTCAGGGGCGCCCAGGAGTCCGCCGCGCCCGGTGGCACGGGCCTGGCGCCCGCCGCGGCCGGATGACGGCGGGTGGCCGCTAGGACGAGCGCGCCCGAGCTCAGCCTGCCGTGGCCGGCGCTGCGGCGCTTCCTCGTCACGGTCGTCTCCTGGTCGTTCCTGCTCGGCGTCCCCGCCGCCTACCTCGCCTACGCCCTGAGCCAGCGCGCCGCGCCCGTCTACCTGGCCGAGGCGACGCTGCTGGCGCCGCTGCGCACGGTGCAGCTCACGACCGGCGACAGCCCGCCGGTGGCGCCGCCGCTGACGCCGCGCGCCTACCGGGCGGCGCTGGGCAGCGGCGCGCTGCTCGCCGACGCCGCGGCGCGCCTGAGCGGCTCAGGGGCTGGCGCGGTGGGCGCCGCCGGCTCGGGGCCCGACGACACCGCGGTCATCGACGCCCTGCGCGAGGGCCTGTCGCTCCGTTGGGACGAGAGCACGCGCTCGATCACCCTCGTCGTGGGCGCCAGGGCGCACGACGGGGACACCGCGATGGCGCGGGCCAACGCCGTCGCCGACGCCCTGGTGGCCTGGGACGACGCGAGGGCGCGGGCCGCCGCCCAGCGGGTGACGAGCTCCCTCGAGACGCAGCTCGCGACTCTGGGCGAGCAGCTCGAGGTCCTGCGCGCCAGCGACAGCCGCGCGAACCAGCCTCAGGTGGCGGCCGTGTCGCTGCTGGCGGTCCGCGTGCGCGACGCCATCGCGCTGGCGCGGTCGCAGGCCGTGGTGGCGCGCGGCAACCTCGAGTTCCTGCAGCCGGCGACGCGCGCCTCGCAGGTGGCGCCCAGCCCGTTGGTGAACGCCGTGACCGTGTTCGGCCTCGTGACGCTGATCGTGCTGGGGGCCGCCCTCGTGCGCGCCGGCGTCGACAGGCGCGTGCACGCCGCCTCCGGTCTCGCCGACGTGGCCGGCGTGCCCGTGCTGGCAGACCTCACGCGGCCGCCCGTCCTGGCGCGCGCCGGCGGACTCCACGAGCTTCACTTCCTCAAGGCGCACCTCGACCGCACCGTGCGCTCCGGCGGCGAGGTGCTGGTGGCCGGCGTGGCCGGCCCCGCCGTGCGGCAGGTGGCCACGGCGCTCGACAGGCTCTACGCCGAGTCGGGGGCGGCGAGCCCGCTGCGGGTGGTGGCCGCCGTGCTCGGCACCGGCGAGGCCCTGGAGCGCGCCGCCGGCGCCGACGCCGTCGTGCTGGTGGCCGAGCCTCGCGTCGCCGACCGCGTCGAGCTGCGCCAGCTCATGGCTTGGCTGGGCCGCGTGCGCGCGAACGTCGTCGGTCTCGTCGCCGCCAGGGCGTCCGCCGGGCCGCGCGGCCCGGGGCGGCGCGGGGCGGAGAGGCCGGCATGAGGGTGCTGGTGACGGGCGGCGCGGGCTTCATAGGCTCGCACCTCGTCGAGCGCCTGCTGGCGGACGGCCACGAGGTGCGCGTGCTCGACGACCTCTCCACGGGCCGCAACCGAGGCCTGGTGGAGCGGCTCGGCGTGGACCTGGTGGTGGGCGACGTGGCCGACCCCGCGTCGGCCGCCGCGGCCACACGCGGCTGCGACGCCGTCTGCCACCTGGCGGCCGTGGCGTCGGTGGAGGCCTCCGTCGCCAGGCCGCTGGAGACGCTGCGGGCGAACCTCGTGGGCACCGTCACGATGCTGGAGGCCGCCGCCGCGTCCGGCGCGGGACGCTTCCTCTACGCCAGCTCCGCCGCCGTCTACGGCGACGCGCGGGACCTGCCCCTCCGCGAGGACGCCGCGCCGCTGCCTCTCTCCCCCTACGCCGCCGACAAGCTCGCCGGGGAGCACTACCTCGGCCACTACCACCGCTCCGGCCTGCTGCGGGGACACGCCTTCCGCTTCTTCAACGTCTACGGTCCGCGCCAGGACCCGGCCAGCCCCTACTCCGGCGTGATCAGCGTGTTCCTCGACCGCGCCGCGGCGGGCCGGCCGCTGGTCGTGAACGGCGACGGGCGCCAGACCCGCGACTTCGTCTACGTCGGCGACGTGGTGGACGTGCTGGCCCGCGCCGTCTCCGGCGTGGGTGACGAGGGCGAGGAGCCGCCCGTGACGAACGTGGGGCGCGGCGTGAGCGTGAGCGTGCTGGAGCTCGCCGAGGCCGTGGGCGAGGCGCTGGGGACGCGGCCGGACGTGGAGTTCGGCCCGCCGCGAGCGGGCGACGTGCGGCACTCGCGCGCCGACGTCACGCTGCTGGCGCGCCGTTTCGGGTCGACGCCCGCCACACCCCTGGCCGAGGGCCTGAGGTCCACGGCGGGGTTCGCGGAGCGGGTGGGCTAGCCGGCTGGCTCCAGACCTACGCGCGGACGCCCCGCCCGCCGCGTGAACGCCTTCGCGGCGCCCCCGGCGCGAGGGCGCTTAGCCTCCGCCATGCCTCCCTCGCGACAGACCGACGGCGGTCCGCGGCGCCACCCCCTCGGACGGGCCGGCCTGGCCCTCTGCGCCCTCCTGGCCCTGGTGGGCGCCTGCGCCCCCGCGGAACGCGGCGGGCCGCAGGGCGACCCCCTCGCCGCGGCGATGCTCGCCGCGGTGAACGAGGCCCGCGCCGAGCCGCGCTCCTGCGGCGACGCGAGCTTCCCGGCGGCCGGCCCGCTGCGCCTGAACGCGCGCCTCTCGGCGGCGGCGCAGGCGCATAGCGAGGACATGCTGCGGACGGGCACGCTCACGCACGTGGGGTCTGACGGCGGCACCGTCGTGCAGCGCGTGGAGCGCCAGGGCTACCCGTGGTCGCGGCTGGCCGAGAACGTCGCCTGGGGCTACGAGGACGTGGGCTCCGTGGTCTCGGGCTGGCTGGGCAGCCCGTCGCACTGCCGCAACATCATGGACACCGGCTACAGGGAGCTGGGCGTGGGCCGCGCCGGCACGTTCTGGACCCAGGTGTTCGGCACGCCGCGCTAGCGGGCGCGCGACGCCAGCGGCGGCCAGTCGGGCCCGGCGGGCGGCGCTAGCGGACGCGCGTGGCCGCCACGAAGCGCAGCCTGTCGCCCGGCCTCACCTGGGCGAGGCGCGGCAGGTCGGCGGGGTGCACGACGGCCGGCTTGGCGTAGCCGCCCAGCGTGCCGCGGTCGGCGAGGAGCACTATGGGCCTGCCGCCGGGCGGGACCTGCACCGCGCCCAGCGGCACGCCCTCCGACGTGACCTCTCCGCCGGGGACCGCCGGCCCGTCGAGCCTCACGCCCACGCGGTCGGCCGCGGTGACCTCGAACTCGCCCGCCACCAGCGCCGCCCAGGCGTCCTCGTCGTGCTGCGGCCCCGGCAGCAGCCTCAGGTGCGTCACGCGCCCGAACGGACCTCCGGAGCGCCCCCGCGCGCCGTGCGGCACGAAGCGCCTGCCGGCGGGGGGAGCGGCGGCCCGCGCGCGGCCCAGCACGTCGCCGGCGCGCAGCGGTCGTCCCACCAGCCCGCGCAGGTCCACGCTGGCGCTGCCCAGGAAGCGCCGGGCGTCGAAGCCGCCGGCCACGGCCAGGTAGGAGCGGACGCCCGTGCCGGTGGGGGCGAAGCGCAGCTCGGCGCCGGCGGGGACCGCGAACCCCTGGTAGGCGGGCGCCGGCGAGCCGCCCAGGCGGGGCTCCAGGGCGGGTCCCGCGACGGCCACCACGCACGCGTCGAGGGCGCGCAGCCTGGGCCCCGTGAGCGTCAGCTCCAGGACGGGCGCCGCGGGGTCGTTGCCCACCAGGAGGTTCGCCAACCTAGCGGCCGGGGCGTCGAGCGGCCCGCCGCGCGCCAACCCGAAGCGGCCCGCGCGGAAGCGGCCCGCGTCCACGAGGAGGTCGAGGAGGCCCGGCGAGGCGACCTCGAAGGCCGGCAGCGGCGGGTCCTCCGGCAGCAGCTCGAGGGGCTCGGGGTCGGGCGGCGGTACGGCTCGCCCCGGCGGCGCGGCCACGAACCGCACGCGGTCGCCCACGCCCAGGAGGAAGGGCTCGTCGCGGCGCGGGTCGTAGACGGGCTCCAGGGCGCGGCCCACGAGGTTCCACCCGCCGGGGCTGGCGACGGGGTAGACCCCGGACTGGTGGTTCGCGATCCCCACCGAGTGCGCGGGCACCCGGAGGCGCGGCTCCGGCCGGCGCGGCGCGGCCAGCGCGGGCGGCAGCCCGCTGAGGAAAGGGAAGCCGGGCGAGAAGCCCACGGCCCGCACCAGGTACTCGGCGCCGGCGTGCAAGGCCGCCGCCTGCTCGGGCGACAGGCCGGCGCGCGCCGCCACCTCCGGCAGGTCGGGGCCGTGCTCGCCGCCGTACGCGACGGGCACCTCGACGAGCCTGCCCGCGCCGGCGGGCGCGCCGGCGGAGGCGGCGGCGACGCGGAGGAGCTCGTCGACGCTCGGGCGTCCCGCCAGGTGCTCCACGAGCGTGGAGTCGTAGGCGGGCAGCACGTCGCGCACGCCGGGCAGCGCCAGCAGCGCCTCCACCACCGGCGGCGCCGCGTGCTCCTCGCCGCGCAGGTAGGTCCAGGCGACGGGGGCGGGACGCGTGGACGGCCGCGTCAGAAGGGCCGCACCGCCACGCCCGCCGCTTCGAGGGCCGACCTCACGGCGGACGCGACGGCAGGTGCGCCCGGCCCGTCGCCGTGCACGCACAGCGTCTCGGCCCTCACCACCACCTCGCCGCCGTCCAGCGCCGCCACGGGCGCGCCGGTAGCGAACGCCACGGCGCGCGCGGCCACGACCTCGGGGTCGGAGATCGTGGCCCCGTCCATCGAGCGCGGGGCCAGGTCGCCGCTGGAGAGGTAGTTCCTGTCGGGGAAGGCCTCCGACACCACGCGCACGCCCACCCTCTCGGCCGCCCTCCTGGCCAGGTCGCCGCCGGGCCCGGCCAGCAGCACCAGCGGCAGGCGCGGGTCGAAGGCGACGACGGCGCGGGCGAAGGCGTCGGCGAGGCGCTCGTTCCCGTGCAGGTCCGTGTGGAGGGCGCCGTGGGCCTTGACGTGGCTGAGCCTGGCCCCGGCCACGGCGACGAGCGCCGCCAGCGCGCCGAGCTGGTAGAGGACGTCGGCGAAGAGCTCGTCGGTGGAGACGCTCATGTGCCGGCGCCCGAAGCCGACGAGGTCGCGGTAGCCCGGGTGCGCGCCGAGCGCCAGGCCGGACTCCAGGGCCGTGGCGATCGAGCGCCGCAGGCCCGCCGGGTCTCCGGCGTGGAAGCCGCACGCCAGGTGGACCGACGTGAGGTGAGGGAACAGCGCCGCCTCGTCCACGACGGCGTACCTGCCGAAGGACTCGCCGGCGTCCGCGGCGACGTCGACTGTGGGTGAGAGGCTCTGGGCCATGCCGGATGGTAGCAGCGCGCCGGACCGACCATGGAACGGCCCCGTGGGCGCTCGCTCCCACGGGGCCGAAGGTCACTCGAACCCGCTGCCGGCCGGGTCGTGCCGCGACCCGGCTCCTCCGTGCCTCGGCCGGCTAGGCCCTGCCGAAGCCCGTCTCGCGCCCGCGCATGTCGAGCCACTCGTCGAGGCGGCGCTGGGCCTCGTCGCGGCTGTAGCCGTAGCGCTCCTGGATGCGGCCCACGAGCTGGTCGTAGTTCCCCTCGGCCATCGTGAGGTCGTCGTCGGTGAGCTTGCCCCACTGCTCCTTGATGGAACCCTTGAGCTGCCTCCAGTTGCCCTGCAGTACGTCCCTGTTCATGGTGCGCTCCTCCCTCGTCCTGACTCGACCGGGGCGCGCCGGGAGCTGCGCCTCTCTGGCGGTCACGAGACCAGGGTAGGGCGCGGCCGTGAAAGGCGCGTGGCAGGCTGATGTGCGGCGTCCCACGAGAGGGGCCGGGCGACGCGCACCCGGCCCCTAGCCACGCGGTGAGGCTCGGCCCGGCTACGCCCTGCGGAACAGCCGGGCTATGGCGATGATGATGATCGCCCCCACGATCGCGACCAGCAGGCTGGGCAGGTTGAAGCCCGTCACGCCCGCGGCGCCGAACCTGTTGAAGAGCCAGCCGCCGACTATGGCGCCGATGATGCCGAGGACGATGTCGACCACCACGCTCTGTCCGCGGGTGCCCATGATGACGCTGGCGATCCACCCCGCGAGCGCCCCGAAGATGATCCACAGCAGGATGTTCACGCGCTTCCTCCCATCACTCGCCGCTCGAACGCGGCCCCTCGGCGCAGCGACGAGACGCCTGCTCCCGCCGGTCGCCGACGAGCCCGAAGTGGCGCTCTGGCGGTGCCCCATGTATAGGGGCAGAGCGTGCGCGGGTCAGTGCCGCCCGGCACACGGCACGTGACGGCGGTCACGCGCCGGTCCGAGCCTCCGCCGGGGGCAGCAGGACGACCCTGAGGTCGTTGAGGTTGTGCCCCGTGGGACCGGTCACGAGCTGGTCGCCGAGGCGCGCGAAGAAGCCGTCGGAGTCGTTGTCGCGCAGCATCGCGGCCGCGTCGAGGCCCAGCGCCGCGGCGCGCTCCAGCGTGTCCGGCGTGACGAACGCGCCGGCCGCCTCGCTGGCGCCGTCGATGCCGTCCGAGCCCGCCGACAGCGCCCAGACGTTGGCGTCCGGAGCCCTCTGGGACAACGCCAGGGCGAAGGCCAGCGCGAACTCCTGGTTGCGTCCGCCCCGCCCCGAGCCGCGGACGGTGACGGTGGCCTCGCCGGCGCTGAGCAGCGCCACGGGCCGCGAGCGCTCGAGGCGCCCCAGGCGCCAGGCCACGTAGGGAGGGTCGGCGGCGAGGAGGGGCAGGAGCGGCCGGGAGTCGCTGCCTTGCAGCAGGGCCGCCGTGAGCTGAGCGTGGCGGTCGGCGAGCTCGCTGGCCTCGCCGCCCAGGTCGTGGTGGAGCTGTATCACCTGGACGTCGAGCCGCCCCTCGAGGTAGGCGGACGCCTCGTCGAGCAGCGTGCGCGAGCTGCCTACCACCGTGGCGGCCGCCCGGGCGTCGGCCGCCGAGCCCGGCTTGACGGTCTCCGGCAGCTCGCCGCGGGCGCCGCGCCTGAAGCGCTCCGCCGCCGGCCGCGTCGCCTCGCCCGGGTGGCGCGCCAGGACGGCGAGCGCGTCCTCGAACGTCGTGGGGTCGGCGACGCCGGGGCCCGAGGCGATGTCCCAGGGCGCGTCGCCCGGAACGTCGGAGAGCAGCAGAGACAGCACACGGGCCTCGGTGGCGGCGAGCAGGCCGCCGCCCTTCACGCGCGAGAGGTGGCGCCTGACCGTGTTCAGCTCGCTGATGTCGGCGCCGGACCGCTGCAGGTGCGCCGTGAGGAGCCGCTTCTCCTCGAGGTCCACGCCGTCGGGCGCGCTCCACAGCGAGCTGCCGCCGCCGGAGGCGAGCAGGAGGAGCAGGTCGTCCCGGGTCAGCCGCCTAGCCGCCACGAGCGCGCGGTCGGCCGCCGCCACGCTCCGCTCGTCGGGCAGGGGGTGGGAGGCCGGCAGCACCTCGCCGCCCGCCGGGAGCGGCTCCTCGCGCCGACCGCGCGTAGCGCCGCCAGCGGGCGGGCTCGCGAGCCAGGGGACCCCAGGGAAGCGCGGGAGCGTCGCCGCCAGCATGGGCAGCGCGGCCTTGCCCACGGCCAGGACCAGGGCGGGGTGCTCGTCGGGGAGCGCGCGCAGCACCAGCTCGCGAGGGTCGGCGCCTGCCAGGGCCCGCCTGAAGGTGGACTCGAGGATCTCGCGCACTGGGAGCACGTTAGCCCCCGCGACCGTGAGCGGTCGTGCGTTACCGGGCGTCTCGGGCCGCGCCGGGGTTACGGCAGCAGGACGGTAGAGCCCGTGGTCCTGCGGGCCTCCAGGGCCCTGTGCGCCTCGGCGGCGTCGGCCAGCGCGAAGCGCTGGTTCACCTTCACCTCCAGCACGCCCTGCGCCACGGCTTCGAAGACGGCCGCGGCCGCCGTGCGTAGCTGCTGCGACGTGGCCATGTAGGTGGCGGTGGTGGGCCGCGTCAGGTAGAGGGAGCCCTTCTGGGCCAGCACCACCAGGCTCGGTATCGACACGGGCCCCGAGGCGTTGCCGTAGGAGACGAGCAGGCCGCGCGGGCGCAGGCTGTCCAGGGAGCCCTCGAAGGTGGCGCGCCCCACGCCGTCGTAGACGACGTCCACGCCGCGCCCGCCGGTGAGCTCGCGCACCCGCTTCGCGAAGTCCTCGGTGGAGTAGTCGATGACGTGGTCGGCGCCGAGGGCCGCGGCGCGCTCCACCTTCTCGCGGCTGCCGGCGGTGCCTATCACGGTGGCGCCGAGGTGCTTCGCCCACGGCACCAGCAGCGAGCCGACGCCGCCGGCGGCCGCATGCACCAGCACCGTCTCGCCGGGCCTCAGCCTCCAGGTCTCGTGCAGGAGGTAGTAGGCGGTGACGCCCTTGAGCGTCACGGCCGCGGCGGTCTCGTAGTCGATCCCGTCCGGGACGGGCACCAGACGCGAGGCCGGGATGTTGCGCTCCTCGGCGTAGGCGCCCACGGGGCTCTGGTAGCTCACGCGGTCGCCGACCTTCACGTCGGTCACGCCCTCGCCCACGGCCACGACGTCGCCGGCCGCCTCGTTCCCCGCGACGAAGGGCAGGGGCAGCTCGTACAGCCCCGAGCGCTGGTAGGTGTCGATGAAGTTGAGGCCTATGGCGCGGTGCCTGAGGCGCACCTCGCCCGGCCCGGGCGGCGGGAGCTCGCGGTCCTCCAGGCGCAGGACCTCGGGGCCGCCGTGCTCGTGGACGAAGACAGCTCTGCTCATGATCACCCCATCCCCGGCCCCGCGGCCGGAGTCGCTGCAGGTCGGCGTCTCCCATCGTACCGGCCGCAGCGTTTACCCTTGGCCATGGCGCAGCGCATCAGGCTGAACGACGGACGAACCATGCCCACGCTGGGCCTGGGCACCTGGCCCATGGACGACGCCGAGGCCGAGCGCGTCGTCGCCCTGGCGCTGGAGCTCGGCTACCGCCACGTGGACACCGCCGTCCGCTACGGCAACGAGCGCGGGGTCGGCCGCGGCATCGCCGCCAGCGGCGTGCCGCGCGACGAGATCTTCGTGACGACGAAGGTGGACGGCGAGCACATGGGCGTCGGCAAGGCCGAGATCGGCCTGCGGGCTTCGCTGGTCAGGCTGGGGCTCGAGTACGTGGACCTGCTGCTGATCCACTGGCCGCTGCCGGCGAGGGACCTGTACGTGGACACCTGGCGCACCTTCGAGCGCCTGCGGGACGCCGGGCTGGCGCGCTCGATAGGCGTGTCGAACTTCAAGCCCTCGCACCTGCAGAGGCTGGCGCGCGAGACCGCGACGGTCCCCGCGGTGAACCAGGTCCAGCTCAACCCCTACGTCACGCGCGAGGACCACAGGCGCTACCACGACGAGCACGGCATCGCCACGGTGTCGTACAGCCCCCTCGGCAAGGGCCGCGAGCTGCTGTCCGACCCCGTGCTGCAGCGGGTGGCGGCGGCGCACGGGCGGACCACGGCGCAGGTCGTGCTGCGCTGGCACCTGCAGCTCGGCCTCGTGCCCATCCCCAAGTCCTCGCGCGAGGACCGCCTGCGGGAGAACCTGGACGTCTACTCCTTCGACCTCACGCCCGAGGAGATGGCGAGCATCAGCGCGCTGGACAGGGGCGGCGGCGTGGACTCCGACGCCGTGGGCCACTAGCGCGCCGGGCCGGGAGGCCGCGCCGGCCACGCCTTGAGCCGCCGGCGCGCCGGGCTAGGCGGCCCGCGCCTCGCGCCCCGCGCCGGCGTCGGGCAGCTCCACGACCGTGTGCGGCAGGAACGCCTGCACCAGCGGACCGATGCTGAGCGCGAAGGCCAGCGTGGCCCAGCCGACGACGCCGCCCAGCAGGAAGCCGGCGGCCACCACGACGACCTCTATGCCGGTGCGGACCAGGCGTAGCGACCTGCCCGTCACGCGGGCCAGGCCCGTCATGAGCCCGTCGCGCGGTCCGCGCCCGAACTGGCTGCCCATGTAGAGGGCCGTGGCGTAGCCGTTGATCACGATGCCGCCGGCGGCGAAGGCCACGCGCCAGGCCGCTCCCCCGGGCAGCGCGGCGGGGTCGGGCAGCAGGCGCAGCCACAGGTCGGTGAACAGGCCGATGAGCACGGCGTTGGCGATCGTGCCCAGCCCCGGCGTCTCGCGCAGCGGCACCCACAGGAGCAGCACGGCCAGCCCCGTGAGGACCATGACCGTGCCTATGGACAGCGGCAGGCGCTGCGCCAGGCCCTGGTGCAGCACGTCCCACGGCATGGAGCCGAGCTTCGCGGCCAGCAGCAGGGCTATGGAGAGCCCGAAGACGAAGAGGCCGAAGACGAGCTGGGCGAGGCGCCGCGGCAGACGGCCGGCCCTGAGCTGCGCCACGGGCCCGAGGTCGCGGAGCTTGAGCATCTGCCGACGGTATCACCAGACGCCTATGGGCCTGTGCTAAGGGTTAGACGGGCGTCGCCCATGGCCAAGGACGCGTGGAACCTAGACCCGGACAGGTGCTTCTCGCCCGAGCCCGGCGTGAGAGCCAGGGCGCGTGAGCTGCACGCGGCGGTGGCGGGGCTGCCCATCGTGTCGCCTCACGGGCACGTGGACCCGCGCCTGCTGGCGGGCGAGGACCCGGGCCCGCGGGACCCGGCGACGCTCTTCGTGTCGTCCGACCACTACGTCTTCGGCCGGCTCTACGGGCACGGCGTGCCGCACGAGGAGCTGGGGCTGGTGCCCACGGGCGGCGGCGAGGCCGAGCGCGACCCCAGGTCCGTGTGGCGCCGCTTCTGCGAGCGCTTCGACGTCTTCGACGGCACGCCCGCGGGCCTGTGGCTGAAGACGGTCCTGGTTGGCCTGCTCGGCGTGAGGGAGCGGCCCGCCGCGGAGAACGCCGACGCGCTCTTCGACGCGCTGGCCGAGGCCCTGTCCTCGCCGGAGAACTCGCCGGCGGCGCTGATGCGGCGGTTCGGGGTCGAGTTCCTGGCCACCACGGACCCGGCCGACGCCACCCTGGAGGAACACCGCGCCGCCCAGGCCGCCGGCCTGCGCGTGGTGCCCACGTTCAGGCCCGACGCGCTCATGCAGGTCGCCGACCCGGGCTGGCGCGACAGGGTCGCCCGGCTGGGCGAGCTCGTGGGCTTCGAGGTCGACTCCCTGGAGGCCTTCGTGGCGGCGATCGCCGCGCGCCGGCGCGCCTTCAGGGACGCGGGCGCGACGGCCAGCGACCACGCCACGACCAGCTCGGCGCTGGAGGCGATCGACAGCGACAGCGCGGCCGAGCTCTTCGCCAGGGCCCTGCAGGGCCAGGCCGACGGCGCCGACGCCGAGCGCTTCCACGCCCACATGCTCTTCGAGATGGCGCGCATGGCCACGGAGGACGGGCTCGTCATGCAGCTCCACCTGGGCAGCCTGAGGAACCACGACCTGCGCCTCCTCGACCGCTTCGGCCCGGAGGTGGGCGGCGACATGCCCGTCGCCATGGACCTCACGCGCGGCCTGCAGTCGCTGCTCAACGCCTTCGGCGGCGACCCGCGCTTCCGCCTCGTCGTCTACACCCTCGACGAGGCCACGTACTCGCGCGAGCTGGCACCCCTCGCCGGCCACTACCCGGCCGTCAGGCTGGGCAGTCCGTGGTGGTTCCACGACTCGGTGCGCGGCATCGAGCGTTACCTGGACGGCGTGGTCGAGACCGCCGGCTTCGCCAAGCTGGCCGGCTTCGTGGACGACGCCAGGTCGCTGCCCGTCCTCTGGGCCAGGCACGACGTGTGGCGGCGCACGACCTGCGACTGGCTGGCCCGGCTGCAGCTCCGCGGGCTCCTCGACGCCGAGGCGGCGGAGAGGTGGGCGCGCTGGCTGGCGCACGGGGCGTCCGCCGACGCCTTCAGGGTCGCCGGCTGAGCCTGGCCGACGACGGGACCGTGGGCCGAGGAGCCTCTGCGCGACCGCCGCCGGAGGCTAAGGCTCGTCGTCGTCCGGGGCCGCCAGCGCGCCGAGCCAGTCGTCCTGAGGCTCGAGGGCGCCTGCCGCTCCCAGCGCCTGACCCTGCGCCTCGAAGGCGCCGAGGTCGGCCGCGGTGCCGAGGAACGGCAGGCCGATGTCGATGCCGGCGTCGATGGCAGGGCTGTCCGGCCTCAGCCGGAGGAAGTCCTGGGACTGCGGGTCGGTGGAGACGAAGCGCGGGTCCTCGATCCCCAGGTCCCAGGAGTTGTTGCGGCTGTCCGGCGCCTGCCCGCCGCGCGTCTCGACGTCGATGAGCACGCCCTGCGCGTCGTCGAAGCTGATGTTGTTGGCCACCAGCGAGCGGTCGATGCCGGGGCGACCGCGGACCGCGAAGCCGAAGCCGCCGGCGTCGAACGACGTGTTGTTGTAGATCTTCAGGCCGCCGGCGCCGTTGTCGGTGAAGTTGTGGGCCCGGTTCGAGAAGGCGACGTTGAAGCGCACGACGTTGCCGGACGAGACACCCGACCGCCCCAGCTTGAAGCCCATCCCGTTGCCCACGGCGCCCCTGCCGTTGCGGTACGAGGCGCTGCGCTCGACGAGGGTGTCCGTCGAGGCCCAGATGTCCACGCCGTCGTCGGAGTTCTCGTAGACGAGGACGCGCCTGAGGACGTTCCCGCTGCCGTGGTCGACGTTGATGCCGTCGGCGCTCTCGCCCCCGTTCGACCGCGAGAAGTTGTCGTAGCTCACCGAGTCCTCCACGAGGTTGCCGTCCCCCGCGAGGTAGATGCCGTCGCCGTGGTTCGAGTGCGAGACCACGTTCCTCACCACGTGGTGGCTGCCCTCGAGCGCCAGGCCGCGCCCGGCGCTGTTGCGGAAGGTGATGCCGTCGAACACGTACCAGTCGAGGCCGACGATCCTGACGAGCTCCGGCGCGCTGGGGTTCTTCGACCAGGCGGGCCGCTCGACGTGGCTGCCGTCGACTATCGCCCTCTCGCCCGGGTAGCTCTTGAAGGTGATGGGGGCGCCGGGCTCCCCGCTGCGCCGCCACGAGTCGGCGGTGTTGTACTCGTAGTAGACGCCGCCCCTCAGCAGCACGACGTCGCCGGGCCGCACGACCGACGCGGCCTTCTCGATGGTACGGAACGGCGTGGCGATGGAGCGCCCGTCGTTGCGGTCGTCGCCGTCGGGCGAGACGTAGTAGTCGGCCTCGGCGACGACGACGTTCACGGTCACCTCGCGCGAGGCCGTCCTGCCGCCGGCTTCGGCCGTGACCAGCAGCGTGTAGGCGCCCGGCTCGCCGAAGGTGGCCTCGACGTCGAGGCCCTCGCCCGTGAAGGTCACCTCGCCGGGGCCGGACAGCGCCTCCCAGGTGACGACGGCGTCCGTCACCGCGCGGGACCCGAGCCGCACGCTGCCGCTCAGCATCAGCGCGTGCGGGTAGAGGTGCACCCACTCGTCGTCGACGTCCAGGGTCAGCTCGCCGCCGGCCGGTCCGGGCTGGCCGGACACGAGCATGGCGGAGAGCACCGCAGCGAACGCCAGCGCGACGTAGAGGCCCAGCCTGGCCTTCCTCCTCGTTCGCTGCGCGTGTTGGGGCATCTTCCTTCCGCTCGCCTCGTAGGACACGATCATATAGCGCCCGGCCCGCGGCGGCGGACGGCGCGGGGCTCGAGCCCGAGTGTGAGGCCAGAAGAAGATGTGACAGGTGAAGGGGGCGTGACGCCCCCCGCCGCTAGACTGCGGGCCTATGCGCGTCGAGGACGCAACAATCCTTTCATCTTCCGCCCCCAGGTCGGTGCAGGAGCCCGCGGTCGCCGTCTACGGCCTCGGCTACATCGGCCTCCCGACCGCAGCGATGCTCGCCGACACCGGACTCACCGTCACGGGCATCGACCTCGACGCCGACCTCGTCGCGCTCGTGAGCGCCGGACGGGTCCGCCACCACGACGAGGCAGGCGTGCCGGAGCTCGTCGCCCGGACGGCCGGCGCCGGCCGCCTCAGGGCCTCTCTCAGGCCCGTGACCGCCGACGTGCACGTCATCGCGGTCGGCACGCCCGTGAAGCCTGACAAGAGCCCGGACCTCGACGCCGTCGCGGCCGTGGCGCGCGCGATCGCCGGCGTGCTCAGGCGCGGCGACCTCGTCATCGTCGAGTCGACGGTGCCGCCGCTCACCTGCGAGGGGCTCGTCGCCGACGTCATCCTCGAGCACTCCGGCCTGCACCACGCGGCCGACTACCTTCTAGCCCACTGCCCGGAGCGCGTGATCCCCGGCAACCTGCTCGAGGAGCTGGTGCACAACGACCGCCTCGTGGGCGGAACCACGCCGGAGGCCACCGCCGCCGCGGCCAGCCTCTACAGGCGCTTCGTGCGCGGGGCGGTCGTGGAGACCGACGCCCGCACTGCCGAGACCGCCAAGCTGCTCGAGAACACCTACCGCGACGTGAACATCGCCCTGGCCAACGAGCTGGCCTCGCTGGCGGCCGCGGTGGGCGTGGACGCCGACGCCGCCTTCGCCCTGGCGAACCGCCACCCGCGCGTGAACCTGCACAAGCCGGGCATAGGCGTGGGCGGCCACTGCATCCCCGTGGACCCCTGGTTCCTCGTGGCCCTAGACCCCGAGGAGGCCCGGCTGCTGAGGACCGCCAGGGAGATCAACGACGCGCTGCCCGGACGCGTGGCGGACGCCGTGCGCGCGCGGCTCGGCGGCGCCGACCGCGTGACACTGCTCGGCATCAGCTACAAGCCGGACGTCGACGACGTGCGCGAGTCCCCCGCCGTGGAGGTCGTTCACGACCTCGCCGCAGACCCGCGGCTCCGGGTCGACGTCGTGGAGCCGTACTTATCGGCGCTGCCCGAGAGGCTGGCGCGCCTCCCCAACGTCAGGCTCGTCCCGCTCGAGCTGGCGTCCTCGGCCGAGGGGCTCGTCGTGGTGCTCACCCCTCACAAGGCCTTCGACGCCCTGCTCGCCGAGCTCCCTGCGGCGGTGGACGCGCGGGCGCTGCTCCGCGACGCCCGCCGCGGACGCGCCGCGACGGGAGCCGTCGCCCAGGCGCTCGAGCCAGCGCAGTCCGTGAGCTCCACCTACGTCCCACGCGCCGCGGAGGTCACGGCAGGGCGCGTCTGAGATGCACGCGTTCGGCGGTGGCAGGCCATGTGCGGCGTAGCTGGCGTCCTCGACGCGGCTCCTGTCGTTGAGCGCGAGCGCGCCGTGCGCGGCATGCTGGCCGCGCTGGCGCACCGCGGGCCCGACGACGAGGGCGTGTGGAGCGACGAGCCGGCGGGCCTGACCCTCGGCCACCGACGCCTGGCGATCATCGACACCTCCGCCGCCGGCCACGAGCCGATGGCCTACCGCGGACGCTACTTCCTCACCTTCAACGGCGAGGTCTACAACTTCCTCGAGCTGCGCGAGGAGCTGGAGGCCAAGGGCCACGCCTTCGCCTCCCGCACCGACGCCGAGGTGCTCCTGGCCGGCTACGCCGAGTGGGGCGTGGACGTCCTCCAGCGCCTCGTGGGCATGTTCGCCTTCGCGATCTGGGACGCCGCCGAGAGGGTGCTGTTCGCGGCCCGCGACCGCGCCGGCGAGAAGCCCCTCTACTACGCCTCGGCGCCGGGGCGCTTCGCGTTCGCCTCGGAGCTGTCGGCGCTCACCGCGTGCCGGTGGGTGGACACCGACCTCGACCGCACGGCGCTGGCGCAGTACCTGCAGTACGGCTACGTGCCCTCCCCGCGCACCGCCTACGCGGGCGCGTGCAAGCTGCCCCCCGCCCACTACCTGCTCCACGACGCCGGCGGGCTGGTCGTGAGGCGCTACTGGGACCCCATGCCCCACGCCCTCGCGCCGCGCCTCCAGGTCTCGGAGGCGGAGGCCGTGGAGGCGCTGGAGGAGCTGCTCTCGCGGTCCGTGCGCCAGCAGATGATCGCCGACGTCCCGCTGGGCGCCTTCCTCTCCGGGGGCGTCGACTCGTCGACGATCGTGGCGCTCATGGCGCGGCAGGGCGGCGAGGTCAAGACCTTCACGATCGGGTTCGAGGAGAGCCGCTACGACGAGTCGGAGGCGGCGCGGACCGTGGCCGAGCACCTCGGCACCAGCCACGTCACCGAGCGGCTCTCGCTGCACGGGGCGCTGGCCCTGGCCACGGAGCTCACGGCCAGCTTCGGCGAGCCCTTCGGCGACCCCTCGGCCCTGCCCACGCGGCTCGTCTCCGGGGTCGCGCGGCGCCACGTGACCGTGAGCCTGTCGGGCGACGGCGGCGACGAGCTCTTCGGCGGCTACGCCGTCTACGACCGTCTGGCCCGCCTCGAGCGCACGCTGGCGCTGGCCCGGCCGTTCGGCTCCACGGTGCTGCCGGCCCTCACGCGGCTGCCCGGCAGGCCGGGCCGCCAGGCGCGGCGCCTGCTCGGCTACGCGAGGGACGGCGTGGGCGTGGGCTACAGGCACTACTTCACGCCGGACGAGGTGCGCCGCATGACAGGCGTGGCCGACCTCGGGGAGACCGCGGCCGACCGGGCCTGGCGCGACTCGGCCGGCGCCACGGCGCCGCTGCGCTGGCGCGTGACGGACCTGTGCTCCTACCTGCCCGAGGACGTGCTCACCAAGGTGGACAGGGCGGCGATGGCGGTGTCGCTCGAGACGCGCGCGCCGTTCCTCGACCACAGGGTCGTCGAGTGGGCGCTGCGTCTGCCCGACCCGCTCGTCACCGGCAAGCGCGTCCTCAAGGCCCTCCTCCACAGGCTGGTGCCGCGGGACCTCGTCGACAGGCCCAAGCAGGGCTTCGACGTCCCCGTGTCCACCTGGCTGCGAGAGGACCTGCGCCAGGCGGTGCAGGACGAGCTCACGCCGGCCGGCCTGGCCGCGCTGGGCATCGGCGACGCCGGGCCCGTGCGGGCGATGCTCAGGGAGCACCTCGCCGGGCGCGCCGACTACGGCCGCTGGCTGTGGCTCGTCTACGCCCTCAAGAGCTGGCACGGCGCCCGGCTGGAGCGCCGGGAGAGGGCCGCGTGACGCCGCCGGTCGCCGCCCCCGACCGCCGCGGCGCGCTGCTGCAGATGGCTGCCTTCGCGTCGCTGTGGCTGTTCGTGTTCACGATCCCCTGGGACGACTCCGTGCTGCTGCCGGGCATCGGGACCGCCAGCAAGTTCGTGGGCCTGCTGGCCTTCGGCGTCGGCCTGGTGTCGGTGTTCCGCAAGGACGGCGTGGCGCTGCGCCGACCCGCGGCGTTCCTGCTGCCCTTCGCGCTGCTGTGCGTGTGGACCGTGCTCAGCGTCCAGTGGGCGCCCGCGCGGTCCGAGGGGCTCGCCTACGCGGCCACGCTCGTCCAGCTCTTCCTGATGGCGTGGCTGGTGTGGCAGCACTGCCGCACCGCCTCGGACAGGTCGGCGCTCATGCAGGCGTACGTGCTGGGCTGCTTCGTCTCCGTGGGGAGCACCGTGGCCCAGTACCTCAGCGGCAACGCCTTCGCGGGCTCGGCGCAGGAGCGGTTCGCCGCCGCCGGGTTCAACCCCAACTACCTGGCCAGCACGCTGGCGCTAGGCATACCGCTGGCCTGGCACCTGGTGCTGGGCGGCAGGACGCGCGCGCTCTCCCTCTTCAACTTCCTCGCGATCCCCGCCGTCATCGTGGCGATCGTCCTGACGGGCTCGCGCGGCGGGCTGATCACCGCGGTGCTGGCGCTCTCGGTGATCCCCCTCACCTACGCCAAGCTCAGCCCCAGGGTCCAGGTCACGGTGGTCGTGGGCCTGGTGCTCGTGGGCCTGGCGGCGTACTGGCTGGCTCCGGCCTTCGAGCAGAACCTGCCCACGGGCTTCCAGCGCTTCTCCGAGATCCCTGAGCAGCTCCAGAGCGGCGACCTCACGGGCCGCGGGCGCATCTGGATCGCCGGCCTGCAGCTCTTCCGCGACCACCCCGTCGTCGGCGTGGGCGCCGGCGGCTTCGCGCAGGCGGTGCGGCCGTACCTCGGCGAGGCCCGCACGTCGCACAACGCCTTCCTCAACGTCGCCGCCCAGACCGGGGTGATCGGCCTCGTCCTCTTCGTCGCCACGCTGCTCGTGGTGGGGCTGCCCTACGTGCTCAGCCTGGCGGGCGACCGCATCGTCTACCTGGTCCTGCTCGGCACCGTCGCGATGATCCTCATGCCGTCCACGCTCGAGAACGGCAAGCAGGTGTGGTTCGTGCTGGCGCTCGCGGCGAGCCGCAGCGCGTTCGTGATGGGCCGCGAGGTCGTCCCCTCGCCACCGCTGTGGGCCTACGCGCCGTCCACGCGGTCGAGGAGGGTGGCCGAGTAGCACCGCGATGCGACTCCTGCTCTGCATAGACCACTTCGGCCCCGGCGGGGCCCAGCGCCAGCTCGTGGCCCTGGCGCGCGGCCTGAACGCCCGTGGGCACGACGTCGAGTTCTTCGTCTACCACCCCCACATTCGGCACTTCGCCCCGCAGGTGGAGGAGCTGGGCATCCCCGTCCACGCCGTGCGCAAGTCGAGCCGGCTCTCGCCCGGCCCGGTGCTGGCGCTGGCGCGTCTCATCAGGCGGTCGCGGCCCGACGGCGTCCTGGCCTACCTGCCCACGCCGGCCGTCTACGCCGAGCTGGCCGGCCTCGCCGACCGCCGCGTCCCCGTCGTCGTCTCGGAGCGCTTCATGTACACGCACATGTCCCCCCCGCTGCGCGCTCAGCAGCAGCTCCACCGCCTCGCGGCCTGGATCACCGTGAACTCGCACCACCAGCGGGAGCGCATGGAGGCCCTCTTCCCCTGGATGAGGGGCAAGGTGTCGACGATCTACAACGGCGTCGACCTCGAGGTCTTCGCGCCGCCGGGAGGCGGGCGCGGCGCGGGAGAAGACGGCGTGGGCAGCGGCCGCGGCGAAGGAGACGCGAGCGGCTCCGCGAACGCGCGCGGCGCGGGAGACGGGCCACTCCGCCTGCTGGCCGTGGCCAGCACGGCGCGCAAGAAGAACGCCCTGGGCCTGGCGCGCGCCCTGGGGCTCCTGGCCAGGAGCGGGCGGGTGGTGCCGCGGGTGGCCTGGGCGGGCGCGCCCACGGGACCGGACGACGAGGCGGCCAGGTCCGAGGTGGACGCGGCCCTGGCCGCCGACGGCGTCGCCGACCGCTGGGAGTGGCTGGGCAAGCGCGGCGACGTCCCCGAGCTGATGCGCCGGCACGACGCTCTCGTGCACCCCGCGTTCTTCGAGGGCCTGCCCAACGCGATCTGCGAGGCGCTGGCCAGCGGCCTGCCGGTGCTGGCGAGCGCCGTGTGCGACCACCCGCGCCTGGTGGACGAGGACAGGGGCCTGCTCTTCGACCCCGCCAGCCCGGAGGACATCGCGGCGGCGCTGGAGCGCTTCGCGTCCACGCCGCCGGAGCGGCGCCAGGCCATGTCGCGGGCCGCGCGGGCCTTCGCCGAGCGCGAGCTGACGCTCGAGCGCTACGCCAGGCAGTACGAGGAGCTCTTCGCCGGGCTCGCCGCCGGGCGCAGTGCGCGGGCGGCGCTGGGGGCGACGCCTTGAGCGCGCCGACGCGGCTGCTGTTCGTGGGGCCATTGACCTCGCCCCAGCAGGGCGGGGCGACGGTGAAGAACGGCCTGGTCGCCGCCGCGCTCCGCGAGCGGGGCGTGGAGGTCGAGGTGTGCGACACGGGGGCCTCCGGCGCGGCGGCGAGGCTGCGCCAGCTCGCGTCGCTAGTGGGCGCCCTGGCCAGGCACGACCAGGTCCTCCTCTCCGTATCCCGCAACGGCGCCGTCGCCCTGGTGGCGCTGCTGGCCGTCGCCGGCGTCGTGAAGAGGCGCCTGCGCTGCTCCTTCCTCGCCGTGGGCAGCAGCCTGCCGGGCAACGTCAGGCGCTTCGGGGGCGCCGCCAGGCGCCTCTACCTGTGGTGCCTGTCGCGCTGCCGGCCCGTGTGGGTGGAGGGCGAGTGGATGCGCCGCGAGCTCGATGACCTCGGCGTGGTCGGCGTGGAGGTGCTGCCGAACCCGCGGCGGCCCGCCGCGGAGCGCTGGGACCCGTCTTCGCTGCGGGCGGGCAGGCTCGTGTTCGTCTCGCGCGTGACCCCCGAGAAGGGCGTGGAGCGCGCGATGGCCGCCGTGGAGGAGGTCGCCGCGTCCGGCGTTCCGGCCACGCTCTACGTCTTCGGGCCCGTGGAGGACGGCTACCGCGCCGCCTTCGAGGCCCAGCTCGCGCGCCACCCGCGCACCCGCTACCGCGGGGCGATACCGCAGGAGCGGGTGCCGGCCGAGCTCGCCGCGTCCGCTGCCCTGCTGTTGCCCACGACGTGGGCCACGGAGGGCATGCCCGGAGCGATCGTCGAGGCGGCCATGGTGGGCACGCCCGTCGTCGCCTCCGCGACGCCGGCGATCGCCGAGGTCGTGGAGGACGGCGTCACCGGCCTCCTCGTGGACCCCACCGACGTCGGCGCGCTGGCCGAGGCGGTGCGGCGGCTGCTCACCTGTCCCGGCGTGGCGGAGAGGCTCGGTTCGGCGCTGAGGTCTCGCGCCGGCGCCTTCACCGTGGACGCGGTGGTGTCGCGGCTGACCGCGCGCCTGGCCGCGGAGGGCTGGCGATGAGCGCCTCGCTCGCGGACCACGGCTCGGCGCTGCGGCTCCTGCGCGCGGCCGCCGCCGTGCCGCCCGCGCGCCTGTGGGCGCGCCTGGCTCACGAGGCCGGGCGGCGCGCGTCCGAGGCGCTGCCCCGCGCCTGGCGCGAGCGTCTGGCCGGCGTGGGCGAGCCGGCGCCCGCCCTCAGGGACGGGTACCTGGCCGCCTTCGCGCGGTCCCTGGAGCCCGGGGAAGCCCCGCCGCGGCTGACGGTGGAGCTGCTGGGCCGCCCCCACGTCCTGGAGGCGCCCATCGACTGGGAACCGCCGGGCACGGGCCGCCTGTGGCGCTTCACGCTGCACTACTTCGACTGGGCCGTGGCGGCCGTCGCCGCCGCCGTGGAGCCCTCGCCCGCTGCGCGCGCCGCCTTCGACGCCATGCGCTCCTGGGCGAGCGCGGTGCCGTTCGGGCGCTACGACGCCTGGCACCCCTACCCGACGGCGAAGCGCCTCGTGTCCTGGACGTACCTGCTCGCGAGCTTCCCCGAGCTCGTCACGCCCGACCTCGACCGCTCGCACTGGCTCCAGGTGCGCTACCTGGCCGGCAACCTCGAGCGCCACGCCGGCGGCAACCACCTGCTGCAGGACCTCTGCGCCCTGGTGGTGGCGGCCCTCAGGTACCGCGGCGACGAGGCCGACGCCGTCGTCGCCCGCGCGCTCGGGGCGCTGTGCCGCGAGGCGCCGCGCCAGGTGACGGCCGACGGCTGCCACTTCGAGCTCTCCGCCGCCTACCACCTGCAGGCCGTCGTCATGCTCTCCGAGGCCGTCCTGTGCCTCTCGGCGGCCGGCCTGGCCGCTCCCCCGACGCTGCTCTGCGCGCTGGCCGCGACGGCGTCCTTCGCCGAGCGCATGCGCCTGCCGGACGGCTCCTACCCGCTGTGGAGCGACTCGTCGCGCGACAGCGTGGCGCCGCTCGACGTCGTCGTCGCGCTGGCCCGCGGCGCGCTGGCGTCGGCGGCCGATGGGGCGCCCGGCGGCGCCGGCGGCGGTCTCGAGGACGCCGCGACCGCTGACGCCGGGGCTCCGGCGCTGCCCTACCCCTACGCCCAGCTCCTGGCCTCCGCCGAGGCGGTGGTGTCCAGGCGCACCGTCGAGGGGGTCCGCGCCGCGCCGTTCCGGCCGCTGGCTGCAGCCAGCGGCTACCACCTGCTGCGCGGGGACGGCCTGACCGCCGTCTTCGACGGCGCCGACACCGGCGCGCGCAGCCTGCCGGGGCACGGCCACGCCGACTGTCTGAACGTGGACGTGTTCACGCCGGCCGGCCCGCTCGTCGTCGAGAGCGGGACCAGCACCTACGACCCGGGCCAGGACCGCGACAGGGAGCGCGGCACCGCCGCGCACAACACCGTGGAGGTCGCGGGCCTCGACCAGACCGAGATGTGGGGCTCGTTCCGCGTGGGCAGGCCGGCGCGCACCTTCGACCGCGCCGCCGGCGAGAGCGACGGCTGGTGCTGGGCGTCGGCGGCGCACGACGGCTACGCGAGCCGCTGCGGCGTCACGCATCGCCGCTGGGTGGGCGTGAAGGGCGGCGCCGTGGTCGTGCTCGACCGCCTCGAGCTGGCGCCGGGCGCCGCGCCCACGTCCTTCCGGCTGCGCTTCCACCTGGCGCCGGGCCTGCCGGCGCGTGCGGAGGAAGGGTCCTTCGCGTTGGGACCGGCGGGCGCCGAGACGTGGCTGACCCTCGTCGGCCTGGAGGACGGCGACGACGCCGCGCTGGCGCCCCGGGCCTCCTGCCACGCCGAGAGGTTCGGCCACAGGCTGCCGCGCGACGTCGTGGAGGTGGCGGGGACGCTCGCTCCCGGGCGGCGCTACCTCGCCGCGGTCCTCTCCCTGCGCCGTCCGTCCGCCGCGCTGCGGCGCGCGGCGGGCGCCGTCGAGCTCGTCACGGACCTGTGGCCGACGCTGACCTGGCGCGACGGTCCGGGGCCGCTGGTGCCGGCCGTCGCCGCGGGGGTGGCGGCGTGAGCGCGCGCCCGGCCAGCGTCTGGATCGTCAACCAGTACGCGCTGCCGCGCGGCGCCACCGGCATCACGAGGCACGGCGACCTGGCCAGCGTGCTGCGCCGGCACGGGCACGAAGTCACCGTCATCGCCTCGAGCTTCCACTACTTCAGGGACGGCGACCTGACGAGCCGCGCCCGCGGCGTGACCGACCACGACGGCGTGCGCTTCGTGTGGCTCGAGACGCCCTCCTACCAGCGGAACGACGCCAGGCGCGTGCGGAACATGGTCGAGTTCTTCGCGCGGGCCGTCACCGCCAGGCTGGCCGGGCGCGTGAGGAGGCCCGACGTCGTCATAGGGTCCTCGCCCCACCTCCTCTGCGGCCTCGCCGGCCTGGTCCTCGCGCGCCGGCACGGGGCGCGCTTCGTGCTCGAGCTGCGCGACGTGTGGCCCGACGACCTGGTGTCCATGGGGGCGCTGCGGGAGGGCGGGCCCACGCACGCCGTGCTGCGGCGCCTCGCCGAGCACCTCGAGGCGAGGGCCGACCGCATAGTGACGGTCCCCCCGAAGCTGGCCGCACACCTGGAGGCCAAGGGCGTGGCGCCCGAGAAGGTCGTCCACCTGCCCAACGGCGTGTTCCTCGACGGCCAGGAGGACGGCGACGGCTCCATGCCGGAGACGCTGCGCGCCGAGCTCGACGCCTGCGCCGGCTCGTTCGTGGTCATGTACATGGGCGCCCACGGCCAGGCGAACGGCCTGCACAACGTGCTCGACGCGGCCAAGCTCCTGGCCGCCGAGCGGCCCGAGGTGCCTGTGACCTTCGTGCTCATAGGCGGCGGTCAGCAGAAGCCCGAGCTGGAGGAGCGCGCCCGCAGCGAGTGCATCGCGAACGTACGGTTCCACGACCCCATACCCAAGGCCGCGGTGCCGGCGGCCGCCCGGCGGGCCGACGCCCTGATGGTGCACCTCGCGCCGGTGGAGACCTTCGACGCCTACGGCCGGAGCCCCAACAAGCTCTACGACTACCTGGCCGCGGGGCGCCCGGTCCTCTACAGCACCACGGACCCCACGACGATCGTCGACACGGCCGGCGCTGGGCTCACCTTCGCGCCCGGCGACCCGCGCGCGCTGGCCGACGCGGTGCTGCGACTCGCCTCCCTGCCCGCCGGAGAGCGGGAGGCCATGGGCAGGCGAGGCCGCGCCGCCCTGGTGGGGCAGCACGACCTCGCCGCGTTGGGAGAGAGGCTCAGCAGGCTGATCGAGGAGCTAGGCGAGCCCTCCCCTCAGTAGGCTCCCGCGACTATCGCCGGCAGGCCGTACTCGTAGGCGCCCAGGTCCGGGGCCGCGCCGTAGTACTCCTGGCCCAGGTCCAAGCCCTTGTCGATGGCGGCGCTGCTGGAGGCCAGGTGCAGGAACTGCGACGAGTCGGGGTTCGTGCTGGCGAACTTCGGGTCGGTGATCTTGAGGTTCCACGAGTTGCGCTCGTGCACCGGCCTGTTCGAGCCGCTCTCGGAGTCGAGCAGAGGGGTGCCCTCGTCGTAGCTGATGTTGTTGTAGAGCTCCGAGGGCTTCTGGCCGCTGCGCCCGCGCGCCACGTAGCCCTTGATGCCGGCGTCGAACGACGTGTTGTTGTAGAGCTCGAGGCCGCCGCCGCCGTTGTCGGTGTAGTTGTAGGCGCGGTTGCTGAACGACACGTTGTACCTGATCACGTTGCGGGAGTCGGCGCGGCTGCCGTTGGAGAGCTTGAAACCCTGGCCGTTGCCGGTGGTGCCGCGGCCGTTCCGGTAGGAGACGCAGTACTCGACGAGGCCGTCGGTGCTGTCCCAGAGGTCGATGCCGTCGTCGGAGTTCTCGTAGACCACGACGCGCCGCAGCACGTTGCCCGTGCCGAACGAGACCTTCACGCCGTCGGCGCTGTCGCCGCCGTTCGTGTAGCTGTAGTTGTCGTAGCTGTAGGAGTCCTCGACGAGGTTGTAGTCGCCCTCGACGTAGATGCCGTCGCCGTGGTTCGAGTGCGAGATCACGTTCCTGACCACGTGGTGGTCGCCCTCGAGCTCGATGCCTCGTCCGGCGGAGTAGCGCAGCGTGAGGTTCTGGAACACGTACCAGTGCCTCTCGTGCAGCCAGATGAGCTGCGGGGCGCTGGGGTTCACGCCGCCGTTCTTCTTGTCGCTGCCGTCCAAGATCGCCGTCTCGCCGGGCGCGCCCATGATCGTGATCGGCTTGCCTGGCTCGCCGCTCGTCTTCCAGTAGTCGGCGGTGAGGTACTCCTTGTAGACGCCGCCGCGTATGTACACGACGTCGCCCGGACGCACCACGGAGGCCGCCTTGGCGATGGTCCTGAAGGCCGTGTCGGAGGTGCGCCCGTCGTTCCTGTCCGACCCGTAGGTGGCCACCCAGTAGGTGGGGGCCGGGTAGTCGGTGGTGGGCGGCTCCGGCGTGGGATCGGGGTCCGTGGGCTCGGGGTCGCTGGGGTCCGTCGGGTCGCTGGGGTCCGTCGGGTCGCTGGGGTCGGTGGGGTCGGTCGGGTCAGACGGGTCGGTGGGGTCGGAAGGGTCCGACGGGTCCGTGGGATCCGTGGGGTCCGTGGGCTCGGCGGGGTCCGTGGGGTCCGACGGCTCGTCGGGGTCCGCGACGGTGAAGGTCACGGTCTTCACCTTGGGGCGGCTCCGGCGCGAGGTGTAGACGGCCACGGTGACCGAGTGCTGGCCCGGCTCGAGGTCCTCGGTCGAGACCTCGGCCGTGAACGGCGAGGAGTCATCAACGACGAAGGGAGAGCCCTTCATGCGGCGGTCGTCCAGGTAGAACCTGGCGCTCACGGCCTTCTTGCCGGCGTCCACGACGATCGTGAAGGTGCCGTCGACGGTGGCGCCCTCGAGCGATCCGGTCCGCATCTCGCCGTCGCTCTGGGTCCTGAACGTGACGTCGAAGGACGCGTCGGCCGCGTCGAGCGCCTCGGGGGAGGAGCAGGCGCCGAGCAGCAGCGCCGCGAAGGCGGCGAGCGCGAGCCCCCGCGTCAGTCGTAGTGCGCGGCGCGTGCTAGCGCCGCTGTCGCCGTAGGGTTCCAGCATCGGTTCGTCTCTCCTCGAGAGATGGGCCCCTCCACGGGGAGGCGGCACGGAGCGCGCTTCTCGCTCCGCGCGGGGCCCGCCCCTGCGCCATGACGCGCTGGGGCCCAGACCGGGCGCTTACCGACTGCTGGCGTTGCGGGTTGTAGGAGTAAGTCATCTCGCCCCTCGACCGGTTGCGCTACTGGCTCCACCTGTCTCAAGCGCCCAACTGCGAGAACAGGCTTCACAGCCTTCGAGTGGTGGCCTCTTGGGCCTTCCGGAAGGGAATCTAAGTCCGACTCATGAGCGACCACTTAGGAAAAGCGCACATCGATGAGCCGATGTGAGGTCGCTCGCACGGCGGGAACGACCTCACATGGCCGGCCCATCCACGTGCCCCACGAGAGACCCGCGCACCGGGGCGGTGCGCGGGTCGGCGTGATCCTGACTGCAGGCCTAGCTCATGCGAAGTTCTTCACTTCACCGCCGTGGCTCGTCGGCCCGGCGCGCGGGCGCCCTTGGCGGGGCCGAGCGCGGGCCGCGCGGGGACGCGCTCGGCGACGCCGGCGGACCTCACGCCGGTGACGACCACGCCGCCGGCCACGACGTCGCGCTGGCGCAGCAGGCCGGCCGCGGTGGCGAGGTCGCTGCGCGGCACGCCCTTCGAGACCACGAGGACGGTGCGGTCCACGAGCGGCGCCACGGTCACGGCGTCGGCGGCCTCGAGGACGGGCGGCGTCACGACCACGACGACGTCGTACTCGGTGCGCCACGACTCGAGCGCGTTCCTCATGCCGAAGGTGAGGAGCTCGGAGGAGTCGGGGCTGGGCTCCCAGCTCGGCAGGACCGCGAGCACGCCCGGCCCGTCCACCTTCACGTAGTACGGGCTCCCCTGCCTGCCCTGGAGCCGCAGGTGCGCCTCGAGCGTGTTGTCGGCGGTGGGCCTGAAGGCCACGCGGTCGAGGATCTCGGCGTCGCGCGGCGCCGTGGAGACGAGCAGGACCGACGAGCCGGCGCGGGCGAAGCTCTCGGACAGCGCCAGCGCCAGGCGGGAGGCCTTGCTGGAGCCGTCCACCGGCGCCAGCAGCACGGCGGTGGGCCGGGAGGCGTCGGGCACGAGGGCGGAGCGGAGGAAGCCCGTGGCAACGGCGGGCAGCGCCCTGGCGCCCAGGCGCGGGACGGGCGGGAACACGGCCAGCAGTGGCAGCCCGCTGACCAGCGGCACCTGGTCGGGGTCGCGCAGGCGCCCGTCGAAGATCGCCAGCAACAGCCTGGCGAGGTAGGCCAGCGCGAAGCCCACCATGGCCGCCAGCACGGCGTCGAACACCGGCGACGGCGCCACCGGCGAGCTGGGCGTCCTGGCGGGCTGCACGATCTCGAGGCGCCCGACCACGGAGTCCGACAGCATGACCGCGGTGGCGAGCTGCGCCACCTGCTCGTCGCGCAGCGTCGCCAGGCTGTCGCGCTGCGGACCCGGGCCGAGGCCGCTGATCTGCGCGTCCATCGACGCGATGCGCAGCCTGAGGCTGTCGATCATCTTGAGCAGGTTGTCGCGCGGCCGCTGGGCGTCCCAGTCCACCAGCGCCTGGGCCACGGCCTCGGAGCGGGCCACGGCGTCCTCGGGGCTGCCGGCGGAGGCGTAGATCGTGATGAGCCGCGAGTCCTGGTTCGTGTCGACGTCGACGCGCCGCCGCAGCGCGTCCACGGTCAGGCCCTCCCTCTGCTCGGGCTCGAGGATGTCGAGCGCCGCGCTGAGCACCTCGTCGCTGCGGGCGGCCGCCTCGTAGGCGTCCACGTGCAGCGAGGGGGACACCAGGTAGGAGAGGCCGACGGAGCGGAGGTCCACGACGTTGTCGGCGGCGTAGAGGGTAGAGACGGCCTCGTAGACGGGCGGGGCGCGCCGCTGGTAGAGGAACATGGCGCCGCCCGCCAGGGCCGCGAGGACCGCCGCCCACAGGAAGCCGCGCTTGAGGAAGCGGACGACGTCGTCCTGCGTGATGTGGAGGTCGGGGTCGGCGTCGCCGGCGGCGAGGGGGTCGGGCCTGGGAGCGAAGGAAGATCGGTTCACCGCAGTCTCACCTCGTTGGCGCGGGGGTCCGTCATGCGGCCGCCTCCTCGCCTAGTTCCATGTAGACGGGCGGGAAGCGCCTCTGCGCCCCGCGCCCGAGGGCGAACGAGAAGGCCGCTCCGGCCACGTCGGCGGCGGTACGCGGGCTGCGCCGCGCGAGCTGCGTCATGAACCGCAGCAGGGCGCCGTACTCGCCGCGCTTCACGGCGCCGCGGACGAACTCCAGGCAGAGGCGCCTGAGCATGGCCGCGCGCCACCGACGGAGCGCGGGCAGCGCCACGGCGCCGCCGGCGCGGGCCGCCTCGAAGGGCCCGTCCACGCAGGCGAGGTTCGCCACGCGAGCGTCCACGTCGAGGGTCCCGGTGGCGTTGGCGCCGTGGATGCGCCACGCCGCGGCGTGGGTGTCTATGAACCCGACCTTGCGCCCGACCACGAGCCGCAGCAGCGAGTCGGTGTCGGAGCCGATGATGTCCTCCCGGTAGAAGCCCACGGCCAGCGCGTCGTCGCGGCGGTAGAGCGCGGTGAGGTGGGGTATCCACACCTCGCCGGTGGGGTACCTGAGGAAGACGTCGGTGCCTGAGACCACGCGCGGCAGGCCCTCGTTCTGCCCGGAGAGCCTGAAGAACGCCCCGTCCTCCTCGCGGTAGCGCCAGGCGTTCGCGAAGACGAGCACGACGTCCGGCTCCTGCTCCATGAGCTCCGCGGCGCGGCGCAGGTAGGTGGGGTCGACGAGCCAGTCGTCGCCGTCCAGGTTGAGAACGTACTTGCCGCGCGCCAGCTCCTCGAGCGTGTGCCTGTAGTTGCCGACGCGCCCCAGGTTCGTCGCGTTGCGGTTGTAGCGCAGCCGCGGGTCGTCGAAGACGCGGACGACCTCGGGCGTGGCGTCCGGCGAGGCGTCGTCGGCCACGATCACCTCGAGCGACGCGAGGTCCTGCCGCAGCGCGGAGCCTATCGCCCTGCCGAGCACCGGAGCCTGCCCGTAGGTGGGGATCATGACGGTGACCAGGGGGCTCGAGTGGCTCTGCACTGCTCTCCTTAGCGCGAGGCGCGCCCGACGCCGGCTGGTCGGCCTCGGTACGGCACAGCATTATCCGCCACCCACCCCCTCGCTCCCGCGACCACGTCACACAGGCCCGGGTCGGATGTGACGACTCTTGCGGGCGCGAGCGGTCCGCCCGCCTATCCTGCTCGCGCCCGCGTCGCGAGCCCGCACTCCGCCGACGACGCCCGACAGCCGAAGGGTCCTGAATGCGCATCCTCACCATCGGCAAGAGAATCCTGGGGGTCCTCGAGCCGGCGCAGCGACGCGCCGCGCTCGCGCTCGTGCCCCTGATGGTCGTGCGGGCGGCGATAGACACGGTCGGCGTGGCCACCGTGCTGCCGTTCATCGCCGTCGTCGCCGACCCAGAGGGCGCGCTGTCGAACCGCTACCTGGGCGGGCTCTACCGCGCCCTCGGCCTCCAGGACGTCTCCAGCTTCCTCATCATCCTCGGGCTCGGGGCGTTCCTCGCCCTGCTCGTCAGCAACGGGCTGACCGTGGCCGTGGAGTTCCTCGTCAAGCGCTACGCCCAGGGGCAGAGCCACCTCCTGCAGCGGCGCCTCATGTACCTGGCGCTCGCGCGCCCCTACGAGGACTTCCTCGGGGACCACAGCGCCGAGATCGGCCAGAACATCCTGGGCGAGGTCAGGCAGTTCATCGACGGCGTCCTCTCGCCCTACCTGCAGGTCGTCGCCCGTTTCATCGCCACGCTGGTCCTCCTCGGGATGCTCGTGGCCGTGGACCCGCTGCTGGCCGTCACGACCGGCGCGGTGCTGGCGGGCGTGTACGTGCTGATCTTCCAGCTCGTCAGGCGCGTCCTCAACCGCATCGGCAAGGAGCGGCAGATGGCCGACAAGGCCCGCTTCCGCACCGTCGCCGAGACCTACGGCGGCATCAAGGACGTCAAGGTCTCGGGGCGCGAGAGGACGTTCCTCGAGCGCTTCGCGCGGGCCGCCCGGCGCCACGCCGGCCTCGAGGTCGTGCTGCACGTGACCCGCATCGTCCCGCGCTCGCTGCTCGAGGTCGTGGCCTTCAGCGGGATCATCGGCATCATCCTCTACCTCCTCTCCACGGGGAGGTCCACCAGCACCGTCATCAGCATCGTCACGCTCTACGCCTTCGCCTGCTACAGGCTGATCCCGGCGGTGCAGCTCATCTACGAGTCCGTGTCCCAGCTCAAGTACTCGATGCCGTCGCTGGACCTCATAGAGCGCACGTTCGCGGCGGCTCGGGGCCGGCAGGCGTCGCTGGAGACGGGCGCCCCGCTGCCCTTCGCGAGCCGGGTGGAGATGCGGGGCGTGTCCTACGCCTACCCGAACGCCGAGGAGCCGTCGCTGCGGGGCGTCGACATCGTCATCGAGCGCGGCACCTCGACGGCCATCGTCGGGCCCACGGGCTCCGGCAAGTCGACGGCCCTCGACCTCCTGCTCGGCCTGCTCCAGCCCACGGAGGGCGCCGTGCTGGTGGACGGCGAGCCTCTCACGCCCGACAGGGTGCGCGCCTGGCAGGCGGCGATAGGCTACGTGCCCCAGCACGTGTTCCTCAGCGACGACACCGTGGCCCGGAACATCGCCTTCGGCGTGCCCGAGGACGAGGTCGACCGCGCCGCCGTGGAGCGGGCGGCGCGCATCGCGCAGGTGCACGACCTCGTGGCGAGCCTGCCGGAGGGCTACGAGACGCGCATCGGCGAGCGCGGCGTGAGGCTCTCGGGCGGGCAGCGGCAGCGCCTGGGCATCGCCAGGGCGTTGTACAAGGACCCGCCGGTGCTGGTGCTCGACGAGGCCACCAGCGCCCTCGACAGCGTCACCGAGGAGGCCGTGTTCGCCTCTCTGGCGGAGCTGGCCGGCCTCAAGACCGTCGTCCTCGTCACCCACCGCGTGTCGACCGTCAAGGGGTGCGACCAGGTCGTCGTCCTCGACGGCGGGCGCGTGATCGCCGCGGGGACCTACGACGAGCTGCTGCGCACCAGCCCGGCGTTCCAGGCGCTGGCGCGCTCGCGCGGCGACGCCGTGGCCGCCGGCGCCTGACGTCGGCACCGCGGGCCGGCCGAGGCTCGGGGGCGCCCGTCGGCGCCGCTGTGCTAGGTCAGGGAGAAGACCCTCTCGTACTCCTCGTTGGCCCGCGCGTAGTCGGCGGGGCGCCCGACGTCCTGCCAGTACTCGTGGATCGGGAACGAGGCCACCTCGCGGCCGTCCTTGAGCAGCCGCTCGTAGAGCGAGGTCATGTCGGTGTAGGTCTCGGGCTCGAGGTACTGCAGGCACAGCGGCTCGAGCACGTAGATCCCCGCGTTCACGAAGTAGCGGTAGACGGGCTTCTCGACGAGCGAGACGACCTTCGGCCCGCTGGTCTCCACGACGCCGTAGGGCACCTGGACGTCGTGGTAGCTGACGGCCATGGTGGCGGCCGCGCCGGACTGGGTGTGGAAGTCCACGAGCCGGCGGAAGTCTATGGTCGTGAGCACGTCGCCGTTCATGACGAGGATGGGCCTGCCGGGCGCCGGCCTTATGTACTGGAGCGCCCCGGCCGTGCCCAGGCGCTTGTGCTCGTGCACGTACTCGATGCGCGCCTGGTAGCGCGAGCCGTCGCCGAAGTACTCCTCGATCATGTCCGCCTTGTAGTTCACGGACATGTGGATGCGGGTGAAGCCTTGCAGCACCAGCCTCTCGACCATCGTCTCGAGCAGCGGCTTGGCTCCCACCGGCAGGAGCGGCTTGGGCCTGTCGCGCGTGAGCTCGGCGAGCCTGGTGCCGAGGCCGCCCGCCATGATCACCACGGGCACGTCGTTCTCGGCCAGGGGCGCCTCGCCGTGGGGGACGGCCAGGCCGAGGACCCGCGACGACGAGTCCACGACGGGGATGCGGCGCAGCGAAGTGCGCTTCATGAGCGCCTCGACCGCCGCCGCCGGCGTGCCCTCGGGGACGGTGAGAGGCTTGGGGTTCATGACCTCGCGCGCCGGGTCCTCGAGCGTGACCCCGCGCAGCAGGGCGCGCCTGACGTCGCCGTCGGAGACGACGCCGAGCAGGCGCCTCTCCTCGTCGACGACGAGCGCGAGCTGGAGCTCGGCGCGGTCGATGGTCTCGACGACGTGGCGGAGGGTGTCGTCCGGTTTCACGAAGAGCCTGTCGAGTCCGTCTACGAGCACCTTGTCTCTCCTCGTCCGGGTCTAGGGACACCAGTCTGCGGGGCGGGCGCGGCCTCCCCCGGTTCAGGCGTCACACCGCGCCGCCGCGCGGCGCGGCGCCGCGGACGGCCGCCCGCTCAGGCGATGTCGCTCCACTCGAGCTCGTGGTCGCGCCCCACGGACCGCGTCAGCCGGCGCCCCACGACGAGCTCGTACTCGTTCGGGTGGATGCCGGTGCCGGGCCGCTTGAAGTCGATGTCCTCCAGCGTGAGCACGTGGCCGGCCGGCAGCTCGCGGCGCGCCACGATGCGCCGCCTGAAGCGCCTGCGCTTCTCCATCTCGGCCTCGCTAACGGTGCGCACGCCGCTGCCGAGCGACGCGTGCACCATCCGCGAGTCCTCCACGAGGCGCCTCATCTCCGCCGGGTCGGCCGAGATCGCGTGGTCCCAGCCCTCCATGTCCTTGTCGATGGTGAAGTGCTTCTCGATCACGCAGGCGCCGAGGGCGACGGCGGCCAGCGGGATCGCCACCCCGAGCGTGTGGTCCGAGAACCCCACGGGTGCGTCGAAGGCCGCCCGCAGCGTGGGGATGTTGCGCAGGTGCACGTCGCGCGGGTCGGGCGGGTAGATGGAGACGCAGTGCAGCAGGCACACCTCGCCCGAACCCGCGTCGCGGAGCGCGGCCACGGCGGCCTCCACCTCGCCCAGCGTCGCCATGCCCGTGGAGAGCAGCACCGGCTTGCCCGTGGCGCCAATGGCCCTGAGCAGCAGCGGGTGGTTCACGTCCATCGAGGCGACCTTGTGGGCGCCCACGCCCAGCTCCTCCAGCAGCTCGACCTCAGCGGGCGAGAACGGCGTGGAGAGGAAGGCCACGCCCCTCTGCCGGCAGCGCTCCAGCGCCTGCTGGTGCATCTCGGGCGTGAACTGGTAGGCCTCGACCATCTCGCGCAGCGTGCCGAAGTGCTTCTTCTTGTCCGAGTAGGAGGTGTTGCGCGCGTACTCGGCCTCGCCCACCAAGGACGTCGCCGAGAAGGACTGGAACTTCACGGCGTCCACCCCGCACTCGGCGGCGGCGTCGATGAGCTCGTAGCACAGCTCCATGTCGCCGTTGTGGTTCGAGCCGATCTCGGCGATCACGTAGGGCGGGTGGGCGTCCCCGACGGGACGTCCGGCGATGTCGAACTGCTTCATGACGGGAACCACTCTCCGATCGCTCTCTCGCCCCCCGGCACCGCGTCGACGTGCTGCCACCACAGGTAGACGTCGCGGGGTGACTCGGCGAGGCGGCGCGAGTAGGTGACGGCGTTGCGCTCGTCCTCCTCCAACCAGGCCAGGAAGCGCCGCGCCTTGGCGGACGCCCGGCGGAAGGGCGCCGCGCTCTCCGGCGCGGCCAGCAGCTCGTGGTGCCTGACGACGCGCCGCGCGTCTGCCACGACGCGCTCGGGCTCGAAGGGCGGCACCACGCGCGCGGTGTTCGCTCCGTACTGCCGGTAGGCCATGTGCACCCCGTGGTCGAAGGCGACCTCGGCGCCGGCCAGGCTGGCCCGCGACACCACCAGCCAGTCCATCAGCACGGTGTCGGGAGGCACGGGCAGCGCCGCGGCCAGGGTCTCGGCGCGGTAGGCGGAGTTCGAGAACCCGAAGGCGTTCACGCGCGCCAGCAGCTCGCCCGCGGCCAGCGCCTCCTGCTCGTCCTCGCCGAGCGTGAACTCGAGCCCGCCCCTGAGGGGCTCCCCCCGCTCGTCGACGAGGCGCATGGCGCAGGCGTAGACGTCGACCTCCTCGAGCCCCTCGCGCGCGGCCTCGAGGCGGCCGGGCAGGGCCACGTCGTCGCTGTCGAGCAGCACCACGGCGTCGTGCGCGGCGCACACGGCGGCCAGCGCCCGCGAGCGCACCTCGGCGGGCGTGGCGCTCGCGTCGGCCGGGATGAAGGTGGCCTCCACGCGCCCACCCGCGGACCGCTCCAGGTCGGCCTGGCTCACCCCGTGGAGGCTGAGGTAGACGGCGCTGGAGCCGTCGAGCTGCGCCGACAGCGCGCGCCAGAAGTCGGCGAAGAACCTGAGGGCGGCCGGGTAGACGACGGAGTAGACGGCGAGGCCGCTCATGGGGGACTGGACCCTCCTCAGGCGAACGGCGTGGCCTCGCCCGCGGCAGGCACGTTCGCGTACGCGGGCGAGTACGGCTGCGTGAGCAGGCCCTCCTCGATCGCCAGCCTCACCTCGCGGATGCCGTCCGGCACCCTGCGCGTGACCTCGAAGCCGAGCACGTCCCTGATCTTCGCGAAGCTGACGCGGTAGTCGCGCGGGTCCTCGTCCTTGTGCACGTAACTGACGCGCGCCTCCGGCACCTGGGCCACGATCGCGTCGACGACGTCGGCCTTGCGGTAGTTCTCGCCGGTGTCGCCGACGTTGAAGACCTCGAAGGCCACCTTGTCGGCGGGCGACTCCAGCACGTGCACGACGCTCCTGGCGAGGTCCCTCACGTGGCAGTAGGGGCGCCAGAACTGCTCCCCGAACACCACGAGCTCGCGCCCCGTGACGACCTGCCGCGTGAACTCGTTGACCGTGAGGTCGAAGCGCATGCGAGGCGAGAGGCCGTAGACGGTGGCGAAGCGCAGGCACGTGGGCTTGGCGCGGCGCTCGCCCTCCATGCCCAGCAGGTAGCGCTCCACGGCCACCTTGGTCTCGGCGTAGAGCGAGACGGGCCTGAGCTCCGAGGTCTCGTCGACGTACGCGCTCGGGTCCGACATCTTGCCGTAGTTCGAGCAGGTGGACGCGAACACGAAGCGCTCGACGCCGGCCTTGTCGGCCGCCTCGTAGAGCGCCAGCGAGGCGCCGAGGTTCACGCTCCTCGCCAGCTCCGGCTCGCGCCGGCAGGCCGGGTCGCCCACGATCGCCGCCAGGTGAGCCACGGCCCAGACGCCGCGCAGGGCGTCGGTCATGGCGGCCGGGTCGCGCACGTCGGCCTTGCGGAACTCGAAGCGCTCGTCATCGAGCACGCCCAGCAGCGACTCCCCGCCGAAGAGCAGCGAGTCGACCGCCCTGACGCGGTAGCCGCGAGCGAGAAGCTGTCTCACGAGCACCGACCCTATGTAGCCGGCCGCGCCCGTCACGAGAACCGTGCGTTCCATCTCTTCGCCTCCTGCGACCGTGCGGCCGCCTCGGACGAAGCTAGCACCCGGCCCCTCGCGGGCCGCTTCAGGCGTCACCGGGCGGACGACGCGCCGCGCGAGGCGGGCCCGCCTGGCCTCACGGGGTGGGCGGCGTGCCGCGCGTGCCGCCCGCCGGGCCGCGGGCCGGGGCCGGCGCCAGCAGCCCGACGGCAGTCAGCCTGTCGGCGGCCGCGCGCACCTCGTCGAAGGGCAGGCCGCTGCGCTCCGCCACGGCCAGCAGGTCGTTCTCGCCGTCGCACAGGTTGAGCACCCAGAAGACGGCCTCGTTCACGCGGTGGTTGCTCCCGCCGACGGCGAGGTCGGGGTAGAGCCCGCGCTCGCCCAGGCGCGGCTCGCCGTAGGGGCTCAGGTTCACGAGGGTCTCGTTCCCGTCCAGGACGCGGCAGACGGCCTCGTAGGCGTCGAGGGTGCGCTGCACGGCGGCGAGGTCCATGAACGCCTTGTCGTCGAGCGACGTGTGGTACTCGCGGTAGGTGCCGTACCTGGCGCGCATGAGGCTGCCCACCGGAAGCCGGAAGCCGGGCGAGCAGTACTGGCGCTCGTCGCTGCCCACGGGCGTGAAGCCCATGATCCGAGGCGGGTGGGGCTCGTGGAGGTGCGCCAGCACGTGCTCGGCGGCGCGGTCCGCCAGCGAGGGGTCGCGCGACCGCTTGTAGGTGAGGCCGCCCGGTCCGCCCGTGCACGTGACGACGTAGCCGGCCACCACGGCGCGCCGCAGGTGCTCGCCGTGGGCGTGCAGGTAGGCGAGCGCGCCTATCGTCTCGGGTGCGAGCACGAACCTGTAGCTGAGGCGCCGCCGCGGCCACGACGCCAGGCGTCGGTGCAGGAACGCCAGCGTGAGGGGGCCCGAGAGCTCGTTGTTCGCCAGGGCCGGGTGGCAGGTGTACGAGGTGAGGAGCACCTCCGCGCCCGTCTCGCCGGGCAGCACGGCGTGCGAGTAGGTGAGCGAGCCGGGGAACAGCTCGGTGTCGACGACGACCTCGTACTCGCCGGGCGGCAGCGCCCGCCGCTCGCGCTCGCTGAGGCAGAAGCCCCAGCGCTCCCGGTAGTAGCTGGTCACGTACGGCACCGCGTCGGGCAGGTCGGGGAGGCTGTGGAGGTGCCCCTGCAGCTCCTCCAGGCTCAGGCGCCCGCGGAACGGCGCCGAGTAGCCGACGAGCCTGAGGGTGCTCTCGGCGAAGTCGAGGGCCCGCCGCCCGTCCGGCGCCACCACGTAAGCCTCGTTCACGCGCCACTCCGGCGGCACGGTCCAGTCGAAGACGCGGGTCCCGCTGGGCACCTCGAACGTCTCCAGCGGCATCACGGACGAGAGGAGCCTGTGCGTCTCCCTCACGCCGTCGCCGGTGAGGCTGCGCGGCAGCGGCCACAGGGCGTCGAAGAGCTCCTCCATGGACGCCAGCTCGGCGGCGCGGGCGTCGCCCGGCCGGGAGCCCGGTTCACGCGCGGCGCGCCCGCCGCGGGCGTCGCTCACGCGCCGGACCTCAGGTGGAGGAGCGCCTCGGCCATCCTGAGGTCGGCCTCGTCGTCGATGTCCACGGCGTGGTCCCAGGCCAGCTCGAAGAGGGCGCGCGGCTCCTGGTGGAAGGTGCCGTGCTCCGCGAGCGCGTCGGCGCGCGACCACCACACCGCGCCGGTGGGGCAGAAGAGGGGCGGCAGGTCCTGGCTGCGCTGCTTCAGCGCCTCGGGGAAGAGGGGCGCGGCCGAGCCGTCTTCGTCGCGCCTCATGGCCCACCACGGGTTCAGCCAGCCGTAGCGGCACACCGACACCTGGGCAGCGAAGGGCTGGGCGAGGAAGGCCTCGTAGCTGGCGCGCACGTCCGCGGCGTCGCGCAGCGGGCAGTTGGGCAGCAGCAGGGCGACGCGCTCGTAGCGCTCGCCGGTCTCCGCCAGGCGAGCCAGGGCGTCCACCGCCGCCGCCGACACCGGCGTGTGGTCGTCGGCCAGGCGCGCTTCGCGCAGGAACGGCACCTCGGCGCCGTGCTCCCTGGCCACGGCGGCCAGCTCGCTGTCGTCCGTGGAGACGACCACGCGCGCGAAGCAGCCCGAGCCGAGCGCGGCGCGGATCGTGTGCGCGACCATGGGCAGGCCGCCGAGCGGCAGCAGGTTCTTGCGGGGCAAGCGCTTCGAGCCGCCCCTCGCCGGGATCACGGCCAGGTTCCCGCCGGGCGCGGACATGGCGGGAGTCTACGTCCGGGACGGTCCCCACGTTGTGAAGCGAGCCGGAGGAGCCGAGCGGACGCGTGGTAGCTTCCTGCCGAGTTGCCTGGCACCGTCCACGTCGTCCACTGCGTCGACACCGAGGGACCGCTCCACGAGTCGCTGGAGGCGACCTTCGAGCGGCTCGAGGTCATGACGGGCGTGCGGCTCGAGCCGACGCCCGAGAACCTCGAGCGCGTCAGGCGCGGCGAGGTGGACCTGGGCGGCAAGGAGCAGGCCGCCGCCCTCGCCTTCTCCCGCCAGCTCCTCGACTACAACGACACCTGGGACAAGGTCGACGCGATGCTCGAGGACATGATGTCCCCGTCGTTCCGCGAGCGCTACGCCGACCCGGAGGGGCGCCCCTGGACGTTCTCCTGGTTCTGCGTGGACCACGTGGGCTACGACGTGAACCCGCGCCGCCGCGACATGGGCTACCACAACGTCTTCGACCACTACAGGTCGCTGCTGCGGCGCCACGACGTGCCGGACGAGGTGCACTGGCACGCCCACCCCATGCCCACCTACCGCGAGGCGCACCGCAACGCGACCTCCTACCTGCGCTCGCCCCACGTGTGGGAGACGCTCAGCCGGCGGGTCATCGACAGGCGCTGGTTCCCCGCGGCGTTCCGCCCCGGCTTCCACGTCGAGCGCGCCGACAGCCACTGGCTCCTCGAGCAGTTCGTGCCCTTCGACTTCGGCAACCAGGCCATGGCGGAGTCGGACCTCGAGGCCGCCCAGCGCGACGTGGCCGGCGGGCGGTTCGGGGACTGGCGCCGGGCGCCGGCCGACTGGTCGCACTACCACCCGCACCACGACGACTATCAGGTGCCAGGCTCCTGCCGGCGCGTGATCTTCCGCTGCCTCAACGTGGGCACGCGCCTGCGGCTCATCGACGAGGCCGAGGTGCGCAAGGCGTTCGCGAGGGCGCGCGCCGGGCACGACACGGTCATGGCGTTCACCGACCACGACTTCCGCGACATGCGACCCGACGTGGCCGAGGTGCACGGGCTGGTCTCGAAGGTGGCACGGGACTACCCCGACGTGAGCTGGCGGAACTCGGGAGCGCTAGCGGCGGCGAGAGCGGCCCTGGGCCTCGAGCCGCCGGAGCCGCTCGCGCTGGAGGCCAGCCTGACGCGCGACGAGGACAGGCTGCTCCTCGAGGTCGCCGCGAACCACGACACCTTCGGCCCTCAGCCGTTCCTGGCCGTGAAGAGCCACGACCAGGCCTACTCCTTCGACAACCTCGACGTGCAGGAGCCGTTCCGCCGCTGGAGCTACGTCTTCGACGAGCAGTCGTTCCGACCCGCCGCCCTCGAGGCCGTCGGCGTCGCGTCGGCCGACAGGTACGGGCAGACGTCCGTCGTCGTGCTGGACCCGGCGGAGGCGTGGCG
>JBIQHQ010000009.1:93969-106798 GCA_044508445.1 Deinococcaceae bacterium | reverse complement strand
TGCAGCGAGCCAACGTCAGCCGCTCAAGGCGGCAGCTCACGAACGTGCTTGCCAACCGGTTACTACGTCACCGTCGCACTCTCGTGGTATGGGCACGGCATCCCGTCTGCTCGCTTCGAGCCCTGCTGCTCGCCGCCCTCGCGGCGATGGTGGGGACCGTTGGGTCCGTCGCCTACGCGACGTGCGAGGAGCTCGGAGACCTGGACGTGATCACGGCGGCGCGGGACCGCATCGCGGCGCACGGTCCGAGCGTATGGGCCGGCTGGACCGCCGCCCCGCCAGTCCTAATCAGCAGCGGTGACTGCGACTTCCTGGTGGCCCATCCTGACGAGCCCGAGGGCTTCGAAGCCGTGAGTGACGGCGTTAGCCGACGCTCCGGACACCTCTTGCCCGCCCTGGCCGCAACGGCGTGGCCCGTGGAAGGGGTGTGGACCGTGGCGATGCCGGCGCGCTTCGAGCTCCAGGACGCGCTCGACCGGATCTTCGGGCCGGGAGCCCTCACCCTCGACGAGTACATGTACGAGAGGGCGATCACCCACGAGGCCTTCCACGCGTTCCAGATGACGACGCTGGGAGGCCCAGAAGGCTTCCCGAGGTTCGACCTGGACGGCGAGGACGGGCAGCCGGACCTGGCGCAGCTCGCCGCGATGCCCGGTTTCGCCGACACCCTGCGCTCGCAAGGGCGCGCTCTCGCAGACGCTCTACGGGCACGGACGGCGGGCGAGACGGCTGCGGCCATCGCCCGGTTCCTCGACCTGAGGGATGCCTGGCGAGCCGACGCGCCCCCGGGTACCGCGGCGCTGGAGCGCCAGCTCGAGTGGACGGAGGGCACGGCTCGCTTCGCCGACGTACAGCTCGCGCTGTACCCGCCCACGTACCCGTCCGTGCCAGCGGACGAGGCGTGGTCGAGTTTGCTCACCCAGCTCCACGACCCCGCCGGCATCCCGACCGGACCGCGCGACGCCTACGCCGCCCTCGGCGCAGGTCAGGCGTTCGCCCTCGACAGGCTCTACCCAGGCTGGAAGGAACACGCCCTGCTGGAAGGAGTGCCGCTCGAGGACCTGTTGCGGGAGTCTGTATACGGTAGGGCAGGCGTTCCGCGAAGGCTGGCCGACCTGTCCATGACGACCGTCCGTGTGGGAGGCGAGAGCTGGCGCGTGGTCCTGGCGCAGGATGCGACCAGTTGGGGTCGGGGCCTACAGGGCGTGACAACCCTCGGTGCCGTGGACGGTCTCTTGTTCGTCTTCCCGGAGGACGTGGACGCGGCCTTCTGGATGCGCGGTGCGGTCATGCCGCTCGACGTGGCATTCTTCGACGCGGACGGCGAATGGCTCGCGAGCTTCTCGATGCCGGTGTGCCGGGCGGACCCGTGCCCCGTCTACCGGCCCGAGCGGCCGTTCCGCTACGCCCTCGAGACGTTGCCAGGGCGGCTACCTGACGCCCTGCCCGCCGCCGGATTGGAGCAGGGTTCGCCCTAGCTCATCGGTCTGCCGTACGTCGCATCGAAGGAAGCTGGTGGGCCCTGCTGGATTCGAACCAGCGACCAATCGATTATGAGTCGACTGCTCTAACCGCTGAGCTAAGGGCCCGAGCGCCCTCTAGTCTACCGGACGGCCGCGCTGCGGGAGAGTAGCGGTGCCAGCGCCTCTGCGGCCTGGCGCGTGAAGAGCTCGGCGCCCTCGGGGCTGAGGTGCAGCGGGTCCAGGAACATGGCGGTGGTGAGGCCGGGGACGTCGCGCAGGTCCACGACGCGGGCACCCGCCTCCTCGGCGACCCGCACGAGCTGAGGGTCGAGGTCGTAGCCGGCCCTCGTGGGCATGGCGACGAGCACGAGGTCGGCGCCGCTCCCCTCGACCTCTGCCACGAGCCGCCGCAGGTGCTCGTAGGTGGGGGCCGTCTCAGGGGCGTCGTCCGATGCCTTCAGCAGGTCGTTGAGCCGCTGCGCGCTCTCCTCGTAGCCGGGCAGTAGCGAGAGGACGCGCCGGGAGATGCGCTCGCGGTTCGCGAAAGCGGCCGAGTAGTGCGACAGTAGTACGTTCATCTTGTCGGCTAGGTTCGTCATCTCGGTGTTGACGAGCTGGCCCAGCATGCGGCCGGAGGCGAAGTAGCGGCCGAGGCGGTACGACTGCGCCCGCGAGATGGGCCTGTCCTCGAGGTGCCAGATGCCGAAGCCCACGGCCACGACATCGGGGACCGCGTCCTGTTCGACGACGTACCTGTCGTAGAGGTAGATCCAGTCGAGGACCGCGGTGTCGTCGGGGTAGACCGCCGCGACGTTCCACTCGCCAGCGCCGTCCTCGTCGAGACCGGCCCGCATGAGGTCCACGTCCACCCCGCGGCGCGTCAGCGAGTTCCCGATGAACAGGAGGCTCGGCCCGGGCGCCGCCGCGAGGTCGCTGACGATGCGACCCATGTCGTGGATGTGCTTCACGTCGAGCGACAGGCGCTCCTCCGTGGCGCGCACGCCGACCTCGACGAGGAGCAGCACCGCCAGCACGAACGCGGGGGTGCGCAAGTACAGCCACCAGCGCGTCCGCGCGGGCGCCATGGTGGTGCCGGCGCCGGCCGCGCCGCTGCCGGCGGCGTCGCCAGGTCCCGGACCGCCGCTCGGGCCCTCCGCTCGGGCGGAGGCTCGGCGGCCCACGGCGTCAGAACTGGAAGTAGATGAACTCATACTGGACCGGCGCCGGGAAGAACACCAGCATCAGCACGCAGAGGGCGGCGAGGGCGGCCCGGCCCAGCCAGGGCCCGCGGAGGAGCGCCATGAGGTCCTCCTTCTCCTCCAACCACAGCTCGAAGGCCATCAGCGGCAGGGCGAAGAACGCTACGGTCGCGAAACCGCCGACGGCCAAGGGCGTGACGGTGAAGTCGGAGAACGCCCTCACGCCCATCGTGAAGGCCTGGCCTATCGACTCGGCTCGGAACAGGAGCCAGCTCACGGCCACGAGCTGGAACATGAGCACCATGGAGGGCAGCCGAGCCAGCAGGGGGCGCCGCACCTCGCCGCGCCTGCCGGCCAGGAGCCGGTACGCCACGAGGATGAGCCCGTGGAACGCGCCCCAGGCGACGAAGGTCCACGCCGCGCCGTGCCACAGGCCGCCCAGCAGCATCGTGAGCATGAGGTTGCGGTACGTGTTCCAGGTGCCGTGCCTGTTGCCGCCCAGCGGGATGTAGAGGTAGTCGCGCAGCCACGATGACAGCGAGATGTGCCAGCGACGCCAGAAGTCGCTGGGCGACACCGACAGGTAGGGCATGCGGAAGTTGACCATCAGGTCGTAGCCGAGCCACCGCGCCACGCCCCTAGCGATCGCCGAGTAGCCGGAGAAGTCGCCGTAGATCTGGAACGCGAACGCGTAGACGCCCACCACGACCTCGGGCCCCGTGAGCGTCGACGGGTCGGCGGAGAAGATGCCGTTCGCTATGGCCGCGAGGTTGTCGGCTATGACCACCTTCCTGAACAGGCCGGACAGGACGAGGAAGGCGCCCTCGGGCAGGTCGGCGGCGGTGCGCTGGCGCGGCGAGACGATCTGGGGCAGCAGCGACGTGGCGCGCTCGATGGGCCCCGCCACGAGCTGGGGGAAGAAGCTGACGAAGAGCGCGAAGTCGAGCAGGTTCCGCGACGGCTTGAGGTTGCCCCTGTACACGTCGATCGTGTAGGACATCGTCTGGAACGTGTAGAACGAGATACCCACGGGGAGGACGACGTTCAGCACGGGCTTCAGGCCGGGCAGCCCCGCCGCCTCCAGCACCGAAGAGACGCTCCCGATGAAGAAGTCGAAGTACTTGAAGAACCCGAGGATGCCTAGGTTCAACGTCAGGGCGGCCGTCAACCACGCCCTCTTGTGAGCGCGGTCGGTCGACCTGTCGATGAGCTGGGCGGCAGCGAAGTCGGAGAGGGTCGACAGCGCGATCAGCCCCAGGAACCGCCAGTCCCAGTAGCCGTAGAAGACGTAGCTGGCCACGAGCAGGAGCGCCTTGCGGGCCCGTCCGCGCAGTATGGCGTGCAGCGCCAACAGGACGGCGAGGAACGCCCAGAAGACGTAGCTGTTGAAGAGCATGTTTGCTCCCGGTTCTCGTGGAGTGTAGGCCCGGCCCCATGAGCGCACCGTGAGCCCCGCCCCTCGCGATGAGGACCGCCCGCATGCGGCCCAGATCCGCGAGCCCCACTGGAGCCGCCGCGGAACACACGGCGGCGCTTCGCGAGGTCCTCCACACCGCTGTCGGTAGAAGCGGACACGGAGCGGGCGCCTGCCCGGCGTGTATCATCCGAGGTCTAGTCGTAGCGGCCGACAGCGAGTGGCCGCGGGAGAGTCACGTGTCCAAGGAACCCATCTACCTGACCGCCAAGGGTCTCGAGAAGATCAAGGAAGAGCTGCGCTACCTCAAGGAGGAGAAGCGCCAGGAGCTCTCCGACTACATGGGCGCGGCGCTGGCCGACGGTGACCTGCGCGAGAGCGCGGCCTACGACGAGGCGCGCCTGCTGCAGAGCGCTAACGAGGCCCGCATCGCCGACCTCGAGGAGATCATCCACCGCGCCGTCATCGTCGAGCGGGACGAGGACGACGCCGTGGCGGCCTTGGGCGCCAGTCTGGAGCTGGAGGACGAGCGCGGCGAGCGCCAGGTCTTCCACCTCGTCGGCACCCACGAGGCCGACATCTTCGAGAACCGCATCTCGGACGACTCCGAGCTGGGTCGCCAGCTCCTCGGCAAGCGCGCCGGCGACAAGGTCGAGGTGAACGGCGGCGCCCTGTCCTACAAGGTCGTCTCCGTCAAGTTCGACTGAGCGGCTAGAGAGGCTGCGTCGCGGCGGCCCCGCCCCTAGGGAGGGTTCCCGCCGTGTCGGCCGGGCCGCGAGGTGGGTCGGGCCGCGAGGTGGGTCGGGCCGAGGCGGAGGTATCGCCCCGGCGAGGGCTGGCCGCCGCGGCGGCGGTCCTGAAGGCTGCGTTACCGCCGGGGCCTCCTACCTCACGACCGCTCGTGGGCGCCGCTGTTAGTCTCGGGCCGTGCTGCGCATCGCGTTGATAGCGATGGCCATCGTGGTGGCCGGTCTCCTGGCGCTCGCCCTGCTCGACGACGCCCAGGTGGAGGCGCCCGACGCCGTCATCACGCTGCGCGACACCGAGGTCACGCTCTACCCGCGCGCCGACCCGACCGCGGTCTGGTACTTCTCCGCGCCCCACGTCGAGTACGTACCGGAGAAGCAGGAGGCGACCCTCTTCGCGATCGCCGATGGGCGCAGGACCGTGGGCGGGGAGACCGACTTCACGCTGGCCTCCGAGCGGGTGACGATCGACAACGACGACGACATCAGGGGCGAGGCCATGCACGCTCACCTGGTGGAGGACGAGATCGACCTCGACATGGAAGCGAAGGGCAGCAGGCTCGTGCTGATAGACCAGGCGCGCGGCCGGTTCGAGGTGCCGCGGGCGGCGATGTCCGGACCGGACCTGGGGGAGAGCGTGTTCGAGGACATGCGCATCAGCTTCGACTTCACGGACTTCGAGGCGGGCGGCCCCGGGACCGTGGGGTACAGCGAGTTCATAGTCCGCTCGCCCGATGACGAGCGCTGAGGCCCGGAGAGCGAGACGACATGACGGACGACAGACCCGTCCCTGACGCACCGGGCGAGCGTGCTGCCCGCCCGCGGCCTGGGCATGTTTCACGTGAAACACGTCCCGGCGCCCTCGTGCGCCTAGCGCTGCTGGGCGCCCTGGCGCTCGGCGCAGCGGCGTTCACGCTGGCGCAGGACGCGCCGGCCCAGCCGGCCGCAGAGCCTCCGGCCGGCTCGTCCGCGGAGGAGCCCGCTCCGCCCGTCGGATCGCCGGCGGAGGAGCCCGCCGCGCCTCCGGCCGAGGACGGCGGGTCGGCGAGCGACCGCATCATCACCATCGACGGCAGCGGGGGCACCCAGCGCGGGAACCTGCGCTCCGGGCCGATCGTCTACGAGCACCCAGACCCGCGCGGCATCCGCGCGACGGTCTCGACGCTCACGATCCTCGGCCGCTACGCGGAGCTCACGGCGCCGGAGGGCACGTCCATAGCGCGCGGCGGCGAGCGGACGGCCGCCTTCAAGAACGGGGTCGAGGTCAACCGCGGCCGGCTCACCGCCACGGGTCCGCAGCTCGTCTACAGCGAGGCGACGGGGCTCGGCGTGATGGAAGGCGGGGTGGAGGTCGTCGTCGAGTCCGAGGCCGAGGGTGAGGAGCCCGTGTACATCAGCGCCGCCCGGGTCTCCTTCGACGTGGACACCGACCGCTCCACCTCCACGGGCGACGTGAGGCTCGAGAACGGCAACCAGTCCGCGGCCGCCGAGCAGCTGATCTTCGAGGAGGACGCGAACCTCGGCGTCCTCACGAGCGAGGGTGCCCAGGTGCAGATCACCCGCACGGACGAGGCGGGCGAGCTCATGACCATCACCGCCGACGAGATCCGCGTGCTGACGGAGGAGAACCGCCTCTACGCGCGCGGCGCGGTCACCGTCGTCGACGGCTCGATCACCTCGCGCGGCGACGTCGTCTTCTTCGACGACGAGGAGGGCATCGCCGAGATCATCGGCACGGCCGACCGGCCGGCCGAGGCCGTCGACTCCGAGACAGGCGCGAGCCTCGTGACCGACCGCATCAAGCAGGACATCGAGTTCGACTTCTTCGAGGCCATCGACGCCTCCGTGCGCAGCGAGTTCGACCCCGCCGCCTTCGCTCTGAGGGGCGAGAACCAGGAGTGAGGCACCGGCCGGCGGGGAGGGGGCTGCCGGCGCCCGGCGCCGCTGGTGTGAGCGCGGCTCGCGGTCGCCGCGCGGGCCGTCCCGCCGGCCACGCGCCCGCCCTGCACCCGTCGTCCGGCCGGCGGAGTCGGAGACCCGCCCGCGCGGCGTTCGTGGTGGCCGCCGCGTGCCTCGCCTGGGCCGCTGCCCAGGCCGTCACCACGTTCACCGTCAGGCGCGACGACACGGAGCTGGTCATCAGCAACCGCGCGCTGGCGTCCGAGGGCGCGCGCAGCATCGGCAACAACCCGAACTGCGAGGAGGGCATGCGCATGACGATCGTCTACGGGCCCCCTCCCGGCCACGTGGAGACGCGCGTGGAGGACGCGGTCATCACCTCGCACCTCGCCCTGGTGCGCACGCCGGTGGAGGCAGAGGAGGGCGGCGGGCAGGAGACCCTGGAGCTGACGGGCGCGACGGTCACCTTCGACCGGCCCGGTTGCGTCGAGGAGTCGACGCCTGCCGACGAGCCGGCCGTGACCCTCGTGCAGGGTAGGACGACGGTCGTGGGCACGCGGTTCTTCCTCGACAGGGAGGAGAACGTGGGGACGATGGACGGGCCCATCGCCCTCACGCGGGCGCCCGCGGACGACGCCGAGGCGCCCCTGACGGCCACGTCGTCCTCTATGACCTTCGCGGTCGACGAGCAGCGGGCCACCCTGCAGGGCGACGTGCGCGTCACCAGCGAGGAGCGCACGACCACCGGCGACACGCTGACCCTGGACGAGGAGGCCGGCACGGCCGTGCTAACGGGGTCGCCGGCGCGGAGCGTGCGCGGCTCAGACGTGCTGGAGGGCGCGCGCCTGCTCTACTACCTCGACAGCGACGACGTCGTCGTCATCGGCAACGTGGCCGGGGAGCTGGACGTGGAGATCGAGTAGTGCCGGGGCGCTGGCGGACCGCGCGCTACCGCTTCTTGGGCAGGCTGATCGTGAGCACGCCGCTCTGCAGATGGGCCGTCGCGTGCTCGGGGTCGACGGGGGAGGGCAGGCGGATCGTGCGCTGGAACGGGCCGATCGGCCGCTCGGTGAAGACGGGCACCGTGTCGACGGGCATGCTGTCGCGGATGCCGGCGATGAGCAGCTCGTCGCCCTGGAGCGCGACCTCGAGGTCGGACTGCGGCACGCCCGGCACCTCCACGTGCACGAGGAAGCTCTCCCCGGCGTCGTGCAGGTCGGCCCTGACGAGCAGCGGCGAGGCGGGCCCGTGGGCGTCGGCGAGCCGCTGGATGCTGTCCCGCACGGCGATCAGCTCCTCGATGTCACCGGCTGTGCCGTACTTCTGGATCTTCATCGCCGCATAGTAGCACCGGCTAGGACGGCCTCCGTAGGCCGCTTGGCGCCTGCCGAGGTGGGCGTAGCGAGGCCGAGGGGTCGTGGCAGCGCCGGGTCCGACCGGCGGCCGGACCGAGCGGGAAAGGCCGGTCGCGCGGGACCGAGAGCCGGGCCGGAGGGGAGGCCAGCCCGTCCCGCCTGCTAGCTTTGCGACGTGGCCGAGGAGAGCCCGATGGCCGACGAGAACAGCCCCGAAGACTCCGAGGCCGCGGTGCGCTCCGCGTCCGACCACGGGGGAGGGGTCGGCGCGGGCCCCCCGAGGGTGCCGGCGCTCGTGGGCCCCACGGCGTCGGGGAAGAGCGCGGCCGCCATGGCGCTCGCCGAGGAGTTCGGGCTCGAGATCGTCAGCGCCGACGCCATGCAGGTCTACAGGTGCCTCGACATAGGCACGGCCAAGCCCACGGCCGAGGAGCGGCGCCGCGTACGCCACCACCTGATCGACGTCGTCGAGCCGGACGAGCGCTTCTCGGTGGCGCGCTACGTGGAGCTGGCCGAGGCCGCGATCGACGACGTGCTCTCGCGCGGGCACGTCCCGCTCGTCGTGGGCGGGACCGGCTTCTACCTGAGGGCGCTGCGTCAGGGCCTGCCCACGGCGCCCGAGGCCGACCCGGAGAGGCAGGCGCCGCTGTGGCGCGCGGTCGCCGAGGGGCGCCTCGAGGAGCTCGTCGCGGAGCTGGCGGAGGCCTCACCTGTCGACGCCGCGAGGGCGGCCCGCAACCCGAGGCGGGTCGTCCGCAGCGTCGAGGTGCTGCGGCTCACGGGGCTGCCGCCGTCGGCTTTCCCGCCCACAAGGCCCCGTTTCGCCTACGAGGTGTTCCTGCTCGACCCGCCGTCGGACGAGCTGCGCCGCCGCGTCGCCAGGCGCGCGCGGCGGCAGTTCGAGGCGGGGCTCGTCGAAGAGGTGCGCTCGCTCCTGGAGCGCTACCCGGAGCTCCCGACGGCGAGGCAGTCGATCGGCTACAAGGAGGTCGTGGCCCACGTGCGCGGGGAGGCCACCCTCGAGGAGGCCGTCCGCGCCGTCACGGTCGCCACGGCGCGCTACGCCAAGCGCCAGCGCACCTGGTTCCGACGCGAGCCGGACGTCCACCGGCTGCCGTTGACGGGCGAGCAGGCCGTGCCACTGCTGCGGGCCCGCCTGTTGGAGCTGGGGCTGGTGGGAAGCGCTGCCGGCGCCGGCCGACCGGGCCCGGGCACGGGCTGACCGGGCTCCGGCACCGGTCCACCCGGCTCGGGCCCCACGCCGCCAGACCGGGCGCGGGCGACGCCTCTACGGCGTCTAGTTCGCGGTCTCCGTGCCGGGGACGTCGTCGCGATGGAGGCGGTCCCTGATGCGGCCGAAGATCCCCCGGACCTTCTCGACCACGGTCTCGTGCTCGTCGACGGCCTCCCCGGCCTCGACGGCGTAGGCCTCGAGGAGCTCGCGGGCCTCGGTGGAGAGGCGGGTGGGGACGACGACCTTCGCGACGATCACTAGGTCGCCCTTGCCCGACTGCCGGAGGCGCGGCATGCCGCGTCCGCGCAGGCGGAACTCGGCCAGCGGCTGCGTACCGGCCGGCAGCTCGAAGGGCTCCTCGCCCTCCATCGTGGGGACGGTGAACTTGCCCCCCAGCGCCGCCTGGGCTATGCCCACCTCGAGCTCGTAGTAGAGGTCGTCGCCCTCGCGGCGGAAGTGCGGGTGCGGCGCCATGGTGACGTAGACGTAGAGGTCGCCGCTCGACCCGCCGTCGGTGCCGGCGTTGCCGGCGTTCGGGACGCGCAGGCGGTAGCCCCCGTCGATGCCCTTGGGCAGCGGCACGTCCACGCTCGTCGACCTGAGCTGGCGCCCCCGCCCTCCGCACACCGTGCACGGCTCGGTGATCACCTGGCCCTCGCCGCGGCACTCGGGGCAGGTGCGGGCGGTCATGACGGTGCCGAAGAGCGACTGGGCCTGGGTCCTCACCTGGCCGACGCCGCCGCAGGTCGGGCAGGTGCGCTTGCCGTTCGTGCCGGGCTCGGCCCTGTCGCCGTGGCAGTGCTCGCAGAGGACCATGCGCTCGACGGGCACCTTGACGGTCTCGCCCGCCCAGGCCTGCTCGAGCGTCACCTCGACCTCGACCTCCAGGTCCTCGCCGGGTTGGCCGCGGCCGCGAGCCGCTCGGCCCATGCCCATGCCGCTCATCCCGCCGCCGAAGACGGAGGCGAAGATGTCGAATATGTCCATGCCGACGGGCATGCTCTCGTCGACGGTGCCGTAGCGGTCGTAACGGCTGCGCTTCTCGGGGTCCGAGAGCACGGCGTAGGCCTCGTTGATCTGCTTGAAGCGCTCCTCGGCCTCGGCGTCGCCCGGGTTTCTGTCGGGGTGGTACTTCAGGGCCAGGCGCCTGTAGGCCGCCTTGATGTCGGCGGCATCGGCGTTCCGGTCGACCCCGAGGAGCGCGTAGTAGTCGGGCATGCAGCGGGCAGTATAACTACGGCCCCGAGAGCCGACGCTGAGGCGCGTTACCGCTGGGAGGGGCGCCTCGCGGACGTGCCCGACCGCTGGGAGGGGCGCCTCGCGGACGCGCCCGACGGGGACACGCGCGGGACCCGGCCTCGCGACCGGGTCCCGTGAGCGGCTCTAGCGGGCCTGGTGGTCCGGCGCCAGGCTCGAACCGGCCCGGCCTGCTCAGCCGCCGCGGCGCTGCAGCGCCTGGAGGCGCTTCGCCGCCTCGTCCGGGTCGATCTCGCCGCGCTCTAGCAGGTCGAGCACCTCCGCGCGCTCCTCGCTCACGTCGGGCTCGGCCTCGTAGCCGAGCGCCAGCAGCAGCTTCTCGAACCGCTGACGGACCGTCGGGTAGCTGAGGCCGAGGATGCGCTCGACCTCCTTGAGGTTGCCCCTGACCTTGACGAAGATGCGCAGGAACTCGAGGTTCTCCTCGGGCAGCATGGCGAACTCGTTCGGCGTGAACCGACCCTCGATGGTCACGCCGCTCTCCTCGCACTCGAGGCGGGTGACGAGGAGCGGTCCGCCGCTCACGGGGCAGCGGGTGGGCATGGGGTACATGGGCATCAGATGACCTCTACGGTGATGTGCGCGGTGTCTTCGTTGTCGGGGTCGGCGGCGTCGACGTCGACGATCTTGCCTTCCGGCATCGTCTCGGCCATCTCGAGGAGCTGGCTGATGTCGATGCCCTGCGCCTCGAGCTCGCGCCGCGCCTCCTGGGGGAGGAACCGGAGCGCGAACTTCGCCAGCGCGTACGGCACGCGAACGTCCACGTTCGTCGTCTTCCCGCCCTCCTTCTTCGCGTCGACCTTGATGCGCAGGAAGCGCCGGCGGCGCCGGGGGAAGGCGCCCTCGTCGAACTCCACCGACGGGGCGGGCGGCCACGCCGGCAGGCGGGGCAGGTCGGGGAGCGGGGGCAGGGCCGGCTCGACGGGACGCCGGGCCGGAGGCAGCGGCAGCGACTCGGCCGGGGTGGGGCCCAGGGCCTTCAGGAGCGCCGTGGCCTGCTCGACGTCGAGCTTGCCGGCCGCGAGCATGTCCAGGATGCGCTTGCGCTCGTTGGAGCTGGCCACTCAGCGCCTCCTAGCCGTTCCTACCTCGAGGTCGCCCGTGGTGACCCGGAGGTCGAGGCGCGCCGCGCCGGTGCCGATGGTGCCCGTCACCGTGCCGCCCAGCCCCGAGCTCCGCCGCTCCAGGCCCTCGGCAGTCGTGCTGACGTCGCCTATGGAGACGCGCCCGCTCACGGCGACGTCAGAGCCCTCGACGATCTTCACGTTCACGTCGCCGGCGCCCACGGTGATGGCGTGCCTGCCGGACCGCAGGTCGAGGGTGGCGTCGAGGTCCCCGGCGGTCATGCTGAAGTCCACGCCCTCGAGCCCGAAGGCGTCCAGGTCGCCGGCGCGCATGCGCCCCCGCAGGTACTTGACGCCGTGGACCTGCACGTCGCCGGCCGTCGCCTCGACGACGAGCCCGTGGTCTGCCGGCATCTGCAGCACGATCTCGCCCGAACGTAGGCTCGAGATGAGCCCGCCGAGGAAGCCCGACCCCTCGGGGTCGAACCGCACGCGGTAGCCGTCCTCGACCTCGTCGACCCTCAGCTCACCCGGGCCGCCCTCCACCGTGGGCTTGGTGAGGCCGGGCACGGCGTGGACCTCGAGGTCGCCGCCGAGCATCTCGACCGTCACCCACCTCGTGCCGGCGGGAGCGATGTCCTTGCCGGGGCGGTCGGACTCCTTGAGGGGCGGCGCCGCGGGGCCCCCGTGGGCCACGCCTGCGGCCTCGCGGGCGGCCTCGCGGGCGCTGTCCCGGGCCGCGCGCAGCGCCTCCCGCGCGCCCTCGCGGGCGTTGTCGCGGGCCGCACGGAGAGCCTCGCGAGCGGCCTCGCGCGCCTCCCTGGCGGCCGCGCGGGCCGCCTCTCGCGCCGCGTGGTGCGCCTCCCTAGCCTGCTCGCGCGCCTGCCTGGCCACCTCGCGAGCCATGGCACGCGCGGCCTCGCCGGCCTCACGCGCCGTCTGCTCGGCGAAGCGCGCGGCTTCCCGGGCGACGCGGTCCACGTCGATCGGCTCCTGGGCCGTGGTGTCGTCTGCGGCGGGGGCGGCATCCGCGGGCTCGGTGGCGTCTCCGGCCCGAGCCGCCGCTCCCGGCCGATATCCGTCTCCCGCCTGGGACGTGCCCGCGGTCTGCGACGCGTCGCCGAGCCGAGTCGCGCCTCCAGGCTGGGACGCGGCTCCGGTCTGGGACATGGCTTCGGGCTGAGACGTCGCTCCGGGA
>JBIQHQ010000009.1:0-93869 GCA_044508445.1 Deinococcaceae bacterium | reverse complement strand
CTGGGACGCGGCTCCGGTCTGGGACATGGCTTCGGGCTGAGACGTCGCTCCGGGACGCGCTGCGGCCGAGTCCGACGCCCCGGGCTGCGACGCAGGCGAGTCCGCCGCGGGCGAGTCCGCGGCCGCGGGCTGCGACGCGGGAGACTCCGACGTGCCGGTGCTCGGCTCGACCCCCGGTCCGGCTTCCTCCGACCTGGGCTGGGAGGCCTCAGGCCCCGTGGCGCCCGTGGGGGCGGGCTCCTCCGCCAGGTACTCCTCCTCGAAGGCCTCGTTGAAGGCTGCGTCGAACGCGGCCTCGTCGAGCTCCTCCTCAGCCCCCGAGGCTCCGGACCCCGGCCCGGCCGTACCGGCGGCGCCCGCAGCGGCGAGACGCTCGCCCGCGGCGTCGACCTCCCGCAGCACCGCGATGAGCTGTTCCCCCTCCTCGGCGGTGATCCGGCCCTCCTCGACCATCTGCCTGATCCTGTCGATGTCGCTCAAGTCGCTCTCCTGACCGCCCGCGCCCGCCAGGCGTGGCGGGCGCGGCTCGCTGACTCCCATGCGGCGGTCAGCGCGCCGCCGCGTAGCTAGGGGTGTGTTCCTCGTCGAGGGCGTTGGCGATGCGCCTGAGCCCGTTGGCGAGCGAACGCGCGAGGTGGGGCCTGCCGGACCACCGTGCCTGCGCGATGGCCCAGCGCTCCTTCTGGAGTTCCTCGAGCCTCAGGCTCGTGACCCGCGTGAGCTGGTGGAACGTCATGGCCGAACCTCCTTGCAAGGATGCTAAATGGAGGTTCACAGATTGTCAAGTCCCGCTTTACAACCTCTGAGGTTCGGGCTCGCCGCTGCGCTCGAGGACGTAGGAGCCCTCTGCGAACCCCGCCGCTACCCACCCTCGGTCCAGCGCCGCCTTCAGCGTCGATCGCTGCGCCGCACGCCACGCCCTGGCCAGCTCGGGCCGAGAGAAGACGTCGAGACGGGCAGGCGGCGACGCCACGCGCAGCGTCCCCGGTCCAGTGAGCGCCCTCTCGAGCGCCGCTGCGCCCGGCACCTGCGGCTCGTCACCGGGCGGTAGCAACCACAGCTCGCTCCCGAGAGCAGCGGCGCGGTCCCTAGCCGCGTCCCTCGGCCCGCTGACGCGTTGCGGCGCCGCCGTCGCGCCTCCGGCAGGTCGGGCGGCCTCGTCGTGGCCGGCCTCAGCGCCGCCTCCCGCCGCTCCGGCACGCGCGTCTCCACGATCGGCGACCGGAACGGGCCAGACCGCGAGCAACCTGTCGCTCTCGATGCCGCCGCCCAGGGTGCCGGGCATGGGGCCGTAGAAGTCCTCGAGGTAGTCGTGACACCGCGCACCCAGCACGGCGAGGTTGAAGTGGGCGTTCTCGGCGCGCAGCGGGTCGAACGTCCAGCTGATCCACCGCAGCCCTCGCGCGGCGCACCAGTTCGCCTGGTAGCGCTTCAATCGGCGTCCCACGCCCTGGCGTCGGAAGGCGGGCCGGACGGCGGCCATGTGCGAGTGCAGGCCGGGCCCGTTCATGCCACGCCCATGCGGCGTGGAGGCGAAGCCGAACGCGAACCCTATGGGCTCCCCGGCCGCCAGCGCGCCTACGACCAGCCCGCCGGCGTGCACGACGGCGCGCATCGCGCTAGCCGGCACGACCTCCAGGTCGTCGATGCCCCACACCTCTCGTTGCAGGCCCTCGAGCGGCCGCAGCTCGCTCATCGACTCGAGCTCCCTCAGCTCGATGGCCCTGGCGTCGAGCTCCTCGGCGCCCAGGTCAGACGACACGTGGCCGTGTGCGCGCATAGCGACCAGGATAGCGGCGCTCGCGGCGCCGACACGCCGCGACCTCGACGCCTACGTGCCGGCCCGCACCGCGGGTCGTGCGGCGCGCGACCGGGCGTGCGCGGTCCGGCCGATGCCTAGATGACATGTTGTCGCCTCGCCGATGGGGTCGTCGTCCTAGTGCTCGGCGCCGCGCTGGCCTCGCCGCCGAGCAGCGGGCGACGTGCCGCTGAGGCTGAACTGCGGCTCGTCGACCTCCCAGCCGGTGGCGCGCTCTATCTGCTCCTTGAGGTACAGGCCGAGAGGCTTGCCGTCTACGAGCGGGGCCGGCACGTCCAGGATCTCGCCCGTCTCCTTGCAGACGACGTGGTAGTGCGGCGTGACGTTGCTGTCGTAGAGAGACTCGCCGTTGGCCCCCTTGAACTCGCAGACGAGCCCGGCCTCGGTCAGCGCCGCGAGGTTCAGGTAGACGGTAGAGAGGCTCAGGTCCTCCCCGCGCTTCTTCAGCTCCAGATAGAGGCTCTCCGCGCTGACGTGTCTGTCCTTCTCGCGCAGGTACGCGAGTATCGCCTCACGAGGGCGGCTGTAGCGCAGGCCCTTGTCCCTGAGCACGCGCCGGGCATCTCCGCCGCCCGAGCGGGCCGCGGGGGCGGAGCGCGCTGTGCTGGCACTGTCGGAACGCATCCTTGGACCTCGAACTCCGAGGCCAACATAGCATGTCGGAATGCTTCCGACTTGCGGTTACGTTCCGTTCGCCCCTAGCGACCGAGAAGGTCTGCGCCCTAGTTACCGAGGAGGTCTGCGACGGCGGCGCGCTCCTCGAGCAGCTCCTGCTCGGAGGCCTTCATGCGGGCACCGACCGCTTCGCTGACCTCGAGGCCCTCGACCACCTCGACGCGCCCGCCCTTGACCGTGACGGGGTAGGAGTAGACGACGTCGCCCATCACCCCGTAGGCTCCGCGTCCCTGGGTGGGGATGGCCATGCTGACCCAGTCGCCCTCTGGCGTGCCCAGCGCCCAGTCGTGCATGTGGTCGATGGCTGCGTTGGCGGCAGAGGCGGCGCTGCTGGCGCCTCGCGCCTCGATGATCGCCGCGCCGCGCTTCTGCACCGTGGGGATGAACGTGTCTTCGACCCAGGCGGCATCGACTAGCTCGACGGCCCTGCGCCCGTTCACCGTCGCATGGCTCAGGTCTGGCACCTGCGTGGTCGAGTGGTTGCCCCAGATCGTCATGCGCTTCACTTCCGCGACCTGCACCCCGACCTTGGAGGCCAACTGGCTCAGTGCGCGGTTGTGGTCGAGGCGGGTCATGGCGCTGAACTGCGACGGGTCGAGGTCCGGGGCGTTGCGCATGGCGATGAGACAGTTCGTGTTGGCTGGGTTGCCTACGACCAGCACCTTCACGTCGCGCGCGGCGCGTTCGTTGAGCGCCCGGCCCTGCGTGGTGAAGATCGCTCCGTTCGCCTGCAGCAGGTCCTTGCGCTCCATGCCGGGGCCGCGGGGCCGCGAGCCGACGAGGAGGGCGAACTCCGCCCCGTCGAACGCGGTACCCGGGTCGTCCGATGCCTCCGTGCCGTGGAGCAGGGGGAACGCGCAGTCCTCCAGCTCCATGATCACGCCCTCCAGGGCCTTCATCGCCGGAGTGATCTCGAGGAGCTGCAGCCTCACGGGCTGGTCCTTGCCGAGCATGTCACCGGCCGCGATCCGGAACAGGAGGGCGTAGCCGATCTGTCCGGCAGCGCCGGTGACGGCAACGCGGACTGGCTGCTTCATCGCATCACCTCGGGTTGGCGTGGCGTCTAGCGGCCGCTCATCGCTCGACGAAGGGCATCGGCGCCAGGCGGCTACAGGATGGTATCACCGTCCTGGCCGCGCGTCCGCCGCGATGTTTCACGTGAAACACCGTGACCGGGGGCGTCCCCCGCCTCATCCGGGAGGCGCGCGTGGGCCTCTCGTGGAGGGTGGTCGGAGCCCCTCTGCCCCGAGCCGCGCGACTATGCCTTGTAGCCCAGTAGGTCGAGCAGCCGCTGCAGCTCGTCTTCACCGTGGAAGTGCAGCTCGATCTTCCCCCGCTTGCCGCCGGTGATGCGGACGCGGGTGCCCGCGTACCTGCTGAGGTCCTCCTCGAGCCCGCGGTACGGCGATGATTGCGGCCCCTTGGTCGCGCGCTGTCGGGGGCGTCTGAGCTGCTCCGCCTGCCTCACCGAGAGGCCCTTCCCCACGATCTCCCTGAAGGCCCAGACCCTGTCCGCCTCGGGCAGGGCCAAGATCGCCCTGGCATGACCTGCCGTGATGACGCCGTCCTCGAGGGCAGCGACGATCTCGGCGTCGAGCGTGAGCAAGCGCAGCGTGTTGGCGACGGCGCTGCGGCTCTTGCCGACCGCGTTCGCCACCTGCTCCTGGCTGAGGCCGAAGTCGAGGAGCTGCTTGTAGGCGCGGGCCTGCTCGACGTCGTTGAGGTCTTCTCGTTGGAGGTTCTCGACGATGGCGACCTCGAGCGCCTCCTGGTCCGACATCTCGCGCACCACTGCCGGGACGGTCTCCAGGCCCGCGAGGCGCGCGGCGCGCAGGCGGCGCTCGCCCGCGATGACCTCGTAGCCGGAACCCGTGGGGCGGACGAGGATGGGCTGCAGGACGCCCCGCTCCCGCACCGAGTCGGCGAGCTCGGCGATCGTGGCCTCATCGAAGCGCTGACGCGGCTGCAGCGGAGACGCCCGCACCTTGGCGAGCGGCACCTGCTGGACGCCCTTGTCGACCTTGGGGAGGAGCGCGTCCAAGCCCCTACCCAATCCTCTAGCCTTGGCTGACACGCTCGATGACCTCCTCCGCCAGCGCCTGGTACGCCGCCGCCCCCTGTGACGTCGGGGCGTAGGCGAATATCGACCGACCGTACGACGGCGCCTCGGCCAGGCGCACCGTTCGCGGGATCACGGTCCTGAACACGAGGTCGCCGAAGTGCCGCCTCACGTTCTCCTCGACCTCCTGTGACAGGCGGGTCCTGCTGTCGAACATCGTCAGGAGGATCCCGAGGATGTGGAGGTCCCTGTTGAGCGAGCCGCGCACCCGCTCTATGGTCTCCATCATGCTTGCGATCCCCTCGAGCGCGTAGTACTCGGTCTGTAGCGGCACGATGAGCTGGTCGGCCGCGCCCAGGGCGTTCAGGGTCAAGGCGCCCATCGAGGGCGGGGCATCGACGACGATGAAGTCGTAGCTGGGGCGGACGCCGATGAGCGAGCGGGCCAGGAGCGTGAGGTTGTCTCGGCTCGCGTCGAGCTCGACCGCCGCGCCGGCCAGGTCGCCGGAGGCTGCCAGCAGGTCGAGGTTCTCCGTGCCGGACCGCATGGCAGCCTGACGTGCGGAGGCGCGTCCGGATATCACGTCGTAGACGGTCGCCTCCGGCTCCGTGACGCCGACCCCGCTGCTCGCGTTGGCTTGAGGGTCGAGGTCGACGAGGAGGATCCGACGCCGCTGCGCCAGCGCGGCCGCCAGGTTGACGGCCGTGGTGGTCTTCCCCACGCCGCCTTTCTGGTTTATCACCCCGACGATGGGCAAGCCGGTCCTCCCCTGAGACGCAGTGCGACGAGGCTACCATCGCGTCCCAGGCGCCGCTCGGCCGCCACGGTCAGGACAGGGGCGTTCTCGGCAGGAGCCGGTGGTGCTTCCCCAGACGCCGTCTCAACCGAGTTCAAGACCTCCCTGAGCGGCTCGAGCTCGGCGAGCCAGTCGCGACCGCGTCGGCTCACGAGGTAGCACGGGTCGCGATGAAGGTGACGGGTCAGACGGGCGACGACTGCCAAGCTGGACACGGCCTGAGCCGTGACGACGTGAGCACATATGCCGTCGAGCTCCCTGACGTCGCGGCTCCACACCGTCGCGTTGTCAAGGGCCAGCTGCCCGACCGCCATGGCAAGGAACGCGGCACGCCGGCGACGACGCTCGACGAGGTGGACCGTCGACCCTGGCAGCGCCGCCGCAACGACCACGCCGGGGAGGCCCACTCCCGAGCCAACGTCGACGACCACGGCCTCGTGCCCGGCGACCTCCTCGATCGCCTCGGCGTACCGCTTGGCCTCCGCGATGAGCGTCCCGACCTCACCCAGCGCCCGGCTCGACACGAGGTCGAGCGCGTCGTGGTAGCGGGCGATGAGCTCCGCGTAGCGCTGCAGCTTCCCTTCCACCATCTCCCCTCGCCCCCTGCGCGCCGTTCACGTGAGGTCCCGGCCCCGATGTTTCACGTGAAACATCTTGCGGCCTTCCGTCTGGGACGCGCGTTCCTCAACGCGATGGCCGTACTCGCGGCCCGACCTGCGGGGCCGTGGGCGACGCGTGATCGCACCCAGGCGGCTCGAGCTAGGGCGGGGAAGCGGGCCTCAGTGGGCTGACGTGGCGGCTCCAGAGCCCGTCATCGCTAGACCCGCCCACCGCTCCTATGCCTCGGCTGTCTCAGCGCCCGGCCACCAAGCTGTCGCGACCGGTGCGTAGGTGCACGAGCAGGGCGGCCACGTCGCTGTCGCGCACCCCCCGGAGCCGCTGCGCTGCTCCCAGCGTCGCGGGACGGGCGCGCTCCAAGGCCTCACGACCCTCGGTCGACAGGCTCGCCACGCGCGAGAAGTCGATGTGCGATATCGCGCGGGCCTCGTACTCGGCACGCTCTTCGAGCTGCCGCCTGGCCCTCTCGATGTAGGGGGCGTACCGCACCAAGGTCTCCACCCTCGCCTTCTCCCTGGCCGTGAGCGCCTCGTCGCCAGGCCCCACCTTCGCGATGACCGTCTCGTAGGACTCACCGGGGCGGCACATCACCTTCGTGGCCGGTTCCCCTCCCACGCGTGCCGCATGGAGCCGCGCCAGCTCCGCCGCGACCCGCGCTTCGGAGGCGACCGCCTCCGCGAGCCGCTCGTCGGACACCAACCCCCACGAGTGGCCGACGCTCACTAGGCGCTCGTCGGCGTTGTCCTGGCGGTGCAGCAGCCGGAACTCGTTGCGCGAGGTGAGCATGCGGTACGGCTCGTCCAGGCCACCCCGCACGAGGTCGTCGATCATCACGCCTACGTACCCCTGGTCGCGCCTGACGGTGACGCGCTCCATGCCGGCGGCGTATCGAGCCGCGTTGACGCCCGCGACGAGCCCCTGCGCCGCGGCCTCCTCGTACCCCGACGTGCCGTTGATCTGGCCGGCCGAGAACAACCCAGGGACCCGCCGCGACATCAAGGTCACGTCGAGCTGCGACGGCTCTATGGCGTCGTACTCGACGGCGTAGGCGTAACGGTGTATGACCGCGCGCTCGAAGCCGGGCAGAGTGCGGATCATGTCGTCCTGGAGGATCGGCGGCATCGAGCTCGAGAACCCCTGCAGGTAGAGCTCGCTCGTGTCGACGCCGTCCGGCTCCACGAACAACAGGTGGTGGTCCTTGTCCGCGAACCGCACCACCTTGTCCTCGATGGACGGGCAGTAGCGCGGGCCCCTCCCCTCGATCTCGCCCCCGTACATCGCCGACTCCTGGAGGTTGCGGAGGATCAGCTCGTGCGTAGCAGGCGTCGTCCGCGTTAGCCAGGTCGACATCGAGGCCATCCGCGGTCCGGGACGGCCGGTGAAGCTGTCGGGCGGGTCGTCGGAGGGCACCACCTCGAGCTGCGAGAGGTCGACGGAGTCCGCCCTGATGCGTGGCGGGGTCCCGGTCTTGAGCCGCAGCAAGGTGTGGCCCGTACGGGTGAGGCTCGCCGAGAGGTGTCGCGCCGGCGGTTCCCCCTGCCTGCCGGCCGGACGGCTCTGCTTGCCGTACCAGACGACACCGGCGAGGAAGGTCCCCGTGCACAGCACGACAGCGGGCGCGCTGACTTCGCGGCCATCGGTCGTCCTCACGCCCGCCACGGCCCCGCCGGAGACGATCACGTCCGCCGCCTCGGCCCTGACGATATCGACGCCTCTCTGGGACTCGATCAGCTGCCGCGCCGCGGCGGCGTAGCCGTCCCTCTCGTTCTGAACGCGCAGAGACCTCACGGCGGCGCCCTTGCTCGCGTTGAGTGTGCGCGTGTGTATCGCGGTCGCGTCGGCCAGCTGACCCATGACGCCGCCCAGCGCGTGGATCTCGAACACCATCTGTGACTTGCCGGGCCCGCCTATGGCCGGGTTGCACGGCATGAGGCCGATCTTGTCCGGGTTGGGCAGCATCATCGCCACCCGCGCGCCGAGGCGGGACGCCGCCATGGCGGCCTCGATCCCGGCGTGACCGCCCCCGATGACCACGACGTCGTAGCTGCTCACCCGCGTGCTCCCGGGAAGCATCTACGTGAGGCGGTGATGACCCTGGTCATGTAGAGGCCGTGCGCTCTCCTCACGGGCCCGGAGTATAAGGGTCCCAGGCGGGAGTTCGCCGCGCGCATGCGACCTTTCGGCACGGGCGGACCGCGATCCGAGGCCCAGAGTGACCGCGTTCGGGTCCCGGGCGTAAGCGCGGGGCCCGAGGTCGGGGGCCACCACGCGACCCAGTGCCGGCGATGCCAGCGCGACCCGAGGTCCGGGTCGAGAGCATCAGGCGGAGCGCGGCGTTCGAGGGACGTGGGCCCGGCGGCGCAAGCCTTGACCACGTCGGTGCGGGGTCGGCGAGCCCTCGGAGGCCTCCGGCGCTCACGTTGCGCCGCCTCGGCGGACGTCGTGGCGATCTCCTGCCCGGGTTCGGCTCCCAGGTCGGGGCGTGGTGGTAGACTGCATGCCCGGCGTCAAGCCGCAGGGTCCAGCCGACGCGATTCTCGCGTCGGTGACGGGATCTCGGCGCGACATCGGTGCCCAAGCAGACCCCGCCGGGCTCGCGCTCGGCGTCTCTCCCCGAGAACCTTCGGGCCGACCCTCGGTCGGCTTGCGGGCGTCTCTGGTGGCGGGAGCGGTCGGGTCGGCTGTGCCAGCGTCCCTCCGGCGAGCCGCGGAGCACCGCGCTTGGGCGGCGAAGGGACGGTTCGTGGTGGCCGGTCAGGACCGCGGGATATGGGACGACCTCATGCAGGTGGTGCGGCAGCGCATCCCCGAGGTCGAGTTCCGCACCTGGTTCCACCAGGTGACCCCGCTGGGCTTCGTCGACGGCGCCTACGTGATGGGCGTGCCCCACACCTTCGCTCGCGATTGGCTGCGCTCCAAGTACACACAGGTGCTCGAGGTCGCGCTGGCCGAGATCGGCGCACAGCCCCCGCGCGTGTCGTTCCAGGTCACCGGCTCCCGCGGGGCGGAGCAGCAGGACCTCTTCGGCGGCGTCGCCGGCGTGAGCGGCTCGGACTCCGGGCGCGGGACCGTGCCGGAAGCGCCGCGCGGGAGCGAGCCGGCGGGCAGGAGGGGCGGCGCCGGCAGGCGTGCGGCCGCGGTCGAGCGGCTGCCCCGCGACGAGCGCTCCGGGCGCGAGGGTCCCGACGCGCTGGGGCCGCGGTTGCCGGACTCCTCGAACGGCACCGCTCCGGCCCAGCCGCGCGTGCTCCCGCAGCTGAACCCGAAGTACGTCTTCGCGAACTTCGTCGTGGGGCCGAACAACCACCTGGCCACGGCGGCGGCCCGGGCCGTGGCAGCGTCGCCCGGCCAGACCTACAACCCGCTCTTCCTCTACGGCGAGTCGGGCCTCGGCAAGACGCACCTGATGCAGGCCGTGGGCCACGCCGTCATCGAGGCGTTCCCCCACATGACCGTCGAGTACGTGACGACCGAGAAGTTCACGAACGACCTCATCGACGCCATCCAGGACAAGCAGATGGCGCAGTTCCGGGAGCGCTACCGCAACACCGACGTCCTGCTCATCGACGACATCCAGTTCCTCGCTGGCAAGGAGCGCACGCAGGAGGAGTTCTTCCACACGTTCAACACGCTCTACGAGCTCGGCAAACAGATCATCGTGTCCTCCGACAGGCCGCCCAAGGACATACCGACGCTCGAGAAGCGCCTGCGTAGCAGGTTCGAGTGGGGCCTGATCACGGACGTGTCGCCGCCCGAGCTCGAGACGCGCATGGCGATCCTACGGATGAACGCCGAGTACCGCGGCGTGAAGCTGCCGCAGGACGTCGTGGACTACATCGCCAGGCACGTGACGTCGAACATACGCGAGCTGGAGGGCGCTCTCGTGCGGACGATCGTCTACGCCTCGATGAACCAGGTGCCCCTGAACCGCCAGACCGCGGCCAAGGCGCTGTCCGAGGTGTTCGCCCCCAGCGAGGAGGGCCTCACCATGCCGGACATCCTCGCGAAGGTCGCGCAGCACTTCGGCGTGGACCCGGACGCGGTGAGAGGCAAGGGCAGGCGCAAGGAGCTGGTCGTGCCGCGCCAGGTGGCGATGTACCTGATCCGCGAGCTGACGACGCACTCGTTCCCGGAGATCGGCCGCTTCTTCACCGACCGCGACCACTCGACGGTCATGTACGCCGTCCAGAAGGTCACCGAGGTCATCGAGGAGGACTCCGACCTCGACCGCATAGTGCGCTCGCTCAGGGACTCGCTCGTTTGACCGCTCGAGCCCAGACCAGGCGGCGAACCGCTCGAGGGCCTGTGGACAACCCTGTCGAGAGCCTGTGACCCTGCCTGCGCTCCTGCTGGGGAGAACCTCTTCGCTAGACGCGGTTGTTGAGGGCTGTCGTCAACGGACCACCTCCTCCACAGGCGGGGCCGAGTAATCCACAACCTCGTCCCCAACCCGTCTGCCGTCCACGACGAGTATGCGGGCTGTTATCCGCAGCCTCCACAGGCACTACGATTAGGGTTGCTAGCTCCTAGGTAGAGGTTGATGTTCCCTAGGCTTTCGCCTAGCTTGGCTGGGTGCCCGGCCCTTGTGTTCCTGGAAGAACCCACGAGGAGTCATCAGGAGCACGGTCGTAACGTCCAAGCGTCAGGCAGGAACCTCGTCGCGCACGATGAAGTGGAGTCGTACGCACCCACGCTAGAGGCACTCACCGCAGGCCGAACCCGAGGACCACCCATCGAGCCGCCGGATCGAGGACCGCGCCGCGAGCCCGGACGAGCGAGGCCCCGCGCGGCCGTTCCTTGGGTCTCGGCCTAGGCTCCGTTGCGGCGCGGGACGCGTCGGTTATGCTCTGGACGGCTCGTATCGGCCGCTGGTCGTGGTCGGTGCGCGCCGCGCGACCGTGTCGAAGCGCGGGTGCAGCGCCCGCGCGGCCGCGATGCGCCAGGCGCCGCCAGCGCCGCGGGCCTCAGCGGGAGTCGAACTGTGAGAGTGAACGTCCCGAAGAAGACACTTGCCGACGTCCTGTCGAACGTCGAGCGCATCATCCCGGCGCGGTCCTCGAACCCTGGCCTCAGCCTGCTGCGGATCGACTTGGAGGAGGGGCGGCTCGTCCTCTCGGGCAGCAGCCTCGACATCGACGTGAGGGCCGTGGTCCCGGCCGAGGTCAAGGGGGGCGGCTCGCACGCGGTCGTGGCGCACGTCTTCGGCATGGTGGTCAGGTCGCTTCCCGCCGACGACGTGGAGCTCGACTTCACCGACAGCGAGCTGCAGATCACGTCGGGCAGGTACACGACCAAGCTGCAGGTCGTCGCCGCCAGCTCGACGCCGGTGGTCAGCTTCCCCGACGACTTCCCCGGCGCCATCGACGCGAGGCAGCTCGGGCACGCGCTCACGGCCGCGCGCTACGCCGCGGCCGTCGCCGACTTCCAACAGGTCTTCCGCGGCGTGAAGCTCGAGATGGCGGACGACCGCTTCCGCGCCGTCGCCACGGACGGCTTCCGGCTGGCCTACTACGACCTCGGCGTCGGCTCGGGGCTGCAGGGCGACGTCATCGTGCCGGCGCGCAGCATCGACGAGCTCGTCAGGGTGCTCGGCGACGGCGAGGTGAAGCTCGCGCTGAGCGGCGGACAGCTCAGCGTCAGCCACGGCGACTACACCCTGAACCTCAAGCTGATGGAGGGGGCGTTCCCCGACTACGAGCGCGTGATCCCCGCGAGGTTCCCCATCAGCATCACGCTCGGCGCCAGCCGGTTGGCCGAGGCCGTGAACAGGGTCTCGCTCATGGCGGACAAGACGGCCAACAACCGCGTCGACCTGTTCGTGAAGGACGGCAACGTCACCATCACCGCCGAGGGCAGCTACGGGCGCAGCCAGGAGGAGCTGCCGGTCATGCAGGAGGGCCAGGACTCCGAGATCGCCGTCGCCTACAACGCGCGGTTCCTCGTCGACGCGCTGGGTCCCGTGAGCGGCGACGTGAGGCTGATGTTCTCGGGTGCGAGCTCGTCGCCTAGCGTCGTGCGCGACCTGGCCGACGACAACTACCTGGCCATGGTGGTGCCGCTGCGCACGAGCTGAGCCGCTTCTCGGCGGCGCGGCGCGCGGGGCGAACGCGGATGAGAACCGAGAACGGAACACGCGGCCTGGCCCCGCCCAGGCCCCGGAGGTGACGATGACGATCATCGAAGACGTGCGCGGCCTCGAGCTGCTCGACTCCCGCGGCAACCCCACTGTCGGCGCGGTGGTCACGCTCTCGGGCGGCGTGCAGGGCATGGCGGCCGTGCCGTCGGGCGCGTCGACGGGCGCTCACGAGGCCGTCGAGCTGCGCGACGGGGGCCAGCGCTACCTCGGCAAGGGTGTCACGAAGGCCGTCGCGAACGTGACCGAGAGGATCGGTCCCGAGCTGTTGGGCCTCGACGCGCTCGACCAGCCGGCGGTCGACGGCGCCATGCTCGCGCTCGACGGCAGCCCGAACAAGGCCGAGCTCGGCGCCAACGCGATCCTGGCGGTGTCGCTGGCGGTGGCGCGGGCGGCGGCCGAGACCGTCGGCACGTCGCTCTTCCGCTACCTGGGCGGCAGCAACGCCAAGGTCCTGCCGGTGCCGCTGATGAACGTGATCAACGGCGGCAAGCATGCGGACAACGCGGTCGACATGCAGGAGTTCATGCTCGCGCCGCTCGGCTTCCCCGACTTCCACACCTCCCTGCGTGCCGGCGTGGAGACTTTCCACCACCTCAAGAAGGTCCTCAAGGGGCGCGGGTACGACACGAACGTGGGCGACGAGGGCGGCTTCGCGCCAGCGCTGAGGAGCAACGTGGAGGCCGTCGAGGTGCTGCTCGAGGCCATCGAGAGAGCCGGCTACCAGCCGGGGGAGCAGATAGGCATCGCGCTCGACCCCGCGTCGAGCGAGCTCTACGAGGACGGCGTGTACCACCTGAAGGCCGAGGGGAGACGCCTCGACTCGGACGAGATGGTCGGCTTCTGGGAGGACTGGGTCTCGCGCTACCCGATCGTCTCGATCGAGGACGGCCTCGCCGAGGACGACTGGGCCGGCTGGGGCAAGCTCACGGAGCGGTTGGGGAGCAGGGTCCAGCTCGTCGGCGACGACCTCTTCGTGACGAACGCGCGCCGGCTGCAGCGGGGCATCGACGAGTCGGTCGCGAACGCGATCCTCGTGAAGGTCAACCAGATCGGCACGCTCACCGAGGCCATGGACGCCATCGAGCTGGCGAAGTCCGCGGGCTACCGCAACGTCATCTCGCATCGCAGCGGCGAGACCGAGGACACCTTCATCGCCGACCTCGCCGTGGCCGTCAACGCCGGACAGATCAAGACGGGCTCGGCGTCTCGCTCCGACCGCGTGGCCAAGTACAACAGGCTGCTCGCCATAGAGGCGGAGCTCGGCGGCGCCGCGCGCTTCCTCGGCAGGGCGGCGTTCCCGTCGTGACGCTTCAAGGACCCGACGCCGCGCGCAGCACGAAGGTGGTCGCAACCTTGGGGCCGGCGAGCTCGTCCCCCGAGGTCGTGCTCGAGCTCCTCGAGGCCGGCGTCAACGTCTTCCGCCTCAACTTCTCGCACGGCAAGCGCGAGGACCACCGCAGCGTCGTCAACATCATCCGCCAGACCGCGGACCACATAGGCGCCTGCGTGGGCATCCTGCAGGACCTCCAGGGGCCGAAGATCCGGGTCGGGGTGTTCGCGGACGGTGCCGTCGAGCTCGAGGAGGGCCAGGAGTTCGCGCTCACCTGCGACGACCCGTCGCCCGGCGACGCGACCCGCGTGGGCGTGACCTACCAGGGCCTGTGCGGCGACGTGAAGGTGGGCGACGTGCTGCTGCTCGACGACGGGCGGCTGTCGGTGGAGGTCGTGGCGCTCCGGCACGGCGTCATCAACACGCGCGTGCTCGTGGGCGGCCGCCTCTCGAACAACAAGGGCATCAACATCCCCGGCGCTCAGCTCTCCATCCCCGCCCTGACCGACAAGGACGTCGAGGACCTGAAGTTCGGCGCCGAGCTCGACGTCGACTGGGTAGCGATGAGCTTCGTGCGCAACCGCGACGACCTGCTGCTGGCGCGCCACTACCTCGCGCGCGCCGGCTCGCAGGCACGGCTGATGGCGAAGATCGAGAAGCCCAGCGCCGTCGACCGCTTCTCCGAGATCCTGTCCGAGGTGGACGGCATCATGGTCGCCCGCGGCGACCTGGGCGTCGAGATGCCTCCCGAGCGCGTGCCGCTGATACAGAAGCGGATGATCAGGGCCTGCATCGAGGCGGGCAAGCCCGTGATCACGGCCACCCAGATGCTCGAGTCCATGGTCCGCAACCCCACGCCGACGCGCGCCGAGGCCTCAGACGTCGCGAACGCGATATTCGACGGCACCGACGCGATCATGCTCTCCTCCGAGACCGCCGTGGGCGACTACCCTGTCGAGGCGGCCAGGATGATGGACCGCATCGCCAGGTCGGTCGAGGCCGACGAGAACTACCGGCGCATGATGCACGAGCACGTGCCGAAGTCGGACGCCACCACGGCCGACGCGGTCGCGCTGGCCGCGGTCGAGATGGCGTACAACCTCGACGCCAAGCTGATCGTCACCTTCACGTCGAGCGGCACCACGGCGCTGCGCGTCTCCCGCAACCGCCCGCCCACGCCGATCCTGGCGATCACGCCGAACGCGCGCGCCGAGAGGCAGTTGGCGGTGGCGTGGGGCGTGGTGAGCTACCTGACCGAGGACATACACGACACCGACGAGATGGTCGAGACGGCCACGCGGGCGATCGCCGAGAAGCACCTGCTCGAGCCCGGGGACCGCTTCGTGATCACCGCCGGCGTGCCGTTCGGGATGCGAGGCACGACGAACCTCATACGCGTCGAGAGGTACCGCCCGCCGCAGTGAAAGCCTGAGCGCCGCCCCACCAGGGCGGCGGCGCCCAAGGGCGTCGTCGGGGCCAGGGTCGGTCGCGCGGCGGCCACGCTCTCGTCCGGCGAGCCGACGTCGTGCCCCCGCGGCTCGCGCGCCGCGATGTTTCACGTGAAACATGGCCGCCCCTCAGTGGGGCGGCCATGTCGGCTCGCGGTCGCGAGAAGGCTGTGGGAACCCGGGCGGGCTCAGCCGATCTCGGCGACGACGTTGACCTTGATGGGGATGGGCACCTCGGGATGCGGGCGGTATACGACCTCGTGCTCGCCGGTGGTCTTGATCGGCTCGCCCAGCACGAGCTTGCGGCGGTCGATCTCGACGTCGTAGGCGTCCTTGAGCGCCGCGGCGATGTCCTTGTTGCCCACGGACCCGTAGATGCGGCCCTCGCCCGCGCGCACCTGGATGGTCAGCGCGGCTTCCTTCAGCATCTCGGCGAGGCGTTCAGCGTCGGACTTGCGCTCGGCGAGCTGCTTGGCCCTCTGAGAGAGGCGGGCCTTCAGCTCGGCCTGGTTCGCCTTCGTGGCGGGGAGCGCCAGCCCCTGCGGGATGAGCCAGTTGCGCGCGAAACCGTCCTTGACGGCGACGAGCGCACCCGCCTCCCCCAGCTTGTCGACCGGTTCCAGCAGGATGACGTTCACTTCCGGACCAGCTTCTCCGTGATCGGGATGATCGCGAGCATGCGGGCCCGCTTGATGGTCAGCGCCAGCCTGCGCTGGTACTTGGCACTCACCCCGGTGCGACGACGGGGCAGGATCTTGCCGGTATCGCTGATGAAGCGCCGCAGCATCTTGGCGTCGTGGTAGTCCGTCACCTCGAGCTCACCGGTGGTGAACGGGCATACCTTCGGCCGCCGGCCGCGGCGACCGCCGCCGCGGCGGCGCTTCGTGTCTCTCGCGTCTCTTGCCATCTAGAAGGGTAGGTCCTCTTCTGGTGGGAACTCCTCGTCGATGTCCAGCTTCGACGTGCTCGCCTGGGCGACCGCTTCTTCCTGACGCGGTCGGGTCCCGGCCCCACCTGTGCCGGGACCGCGAGTGAGGATCTCGACGCGTTGCCCTTCCACGCGCGTCGTGAACCTGCGGTTGCCTTCCTTGTCGGTCCAGGAGTCGTTGACGAGGCGGCCGACGACGAACACGGGGTCGCCCCGCTTCAGCTCGCCGGTGGCCTCGGCCAGCTCGCGCCAGACGTTGACGTCGACGTAGCTGGTCCGCTCCTGGTCCTCGCCTCCGCGGCCGCGGAAGCGCTCGTTGACGGCCACGCTGAAGCGGGTCACCGCGCTGCCGTTCGGCGTGTAGCGCAGCTCGGCGTCGCGCGTCAGGTTGCCGATGATCATCACCTGGTTCATAGCGTTCCGGAGGCGCTCCTGGCCCCTGGCGTCGACGACCGTGGCGTCGTCGCCGCGCGGGCCGAACGTGAGGACCTCGACGCGGTTGGCGTTGACGTCCAGCGCCGAGCGCTTCTGCCCGTCCTGCGACTCCCAGGTGCGGTAGTTCAGGCGCCCCTCGACGAGGACCGGGGTGCCGGCCTGGAGCTGGTTGACCATCTGCTCGGCCTGAGCACCGAAGAGCGTGACCCGGTGGTACCAGGCCAGCTCGCGCTGCCTCTCGTCGTCGCCGATCACGTGGTCGTTGCCCGCGAGGTTGAGCTCCAGGATGGCCAACCCGTTCTGCGTGTAGCGCATCTCGGGTGCCTGCACCAGCGTGCCTACTAGGTAGACGGTGTTCAGTCCTCTAGCCATGGAGCTCTCCTAGGGTGCGCGCGGCGCCCGGCTCAGGCCCCTGCCGCGGCTTCGGCAGGCTGCTCGGCGGGACGCTCCTCCGCCGACGGCGCCTTCTTCGTCTTCCACTCGGGCCTGTCCTTGACGACGAGCACACGCATGACGTTATCGCGCTGGCGCAGGGCGGCTTCTATGGTCTTTGGAGCCGTGCCGGGCAGCATTACGCGATAGATGAGATAGTGCCCCTCGTTGAACTTGCGGATCTGGTACGCCAGGCGGCGCGTGCCCCACTCGTCCAGCTCCACGATCTCGCCTCCCGCGCGCTCGACCTGAGCGGCGACGGCGTCCTTCTCAGCCTGTAGCTGGGTCTCGTTCAGATGCGGTACCAGGATCACGTTGAGGTCGTACTTGGCTTGGTTCATCAGCACCTCCTTCCGGTTGGTGTCTGCGCGTCCCCCGGCCGGAGGGCCGCCTCGGCCGCAGGATCGGCGGGCGACGACGCGGCAAGCTAAGAGTCTAGCACGAACGGGCGAACGGACGCGCCGGGCCTCGCTTCCGATGGGCGGCCGCGAGACGGTCGACGGGCGCGCGGCATCGCGCTCCGCCGGGCCGCGGGCTCATGAACGGCCCCGTCAGCGTGGACGCGCCACCTGGTAGAGCGGCTCGGCGAGCCCGGCCGAGCGCTCCACGCCCCCCTGGACGTAGCTCACCGTCGGGAAGGTGAGGAGGCGTTCGGGCGGCCGCCCGAACGACCAGTTCCCGATGGCCACCAGCGCCGAGGCGTGCGGCTCGAGCATGAGGGCGAGGTCGTCGGCGTCCGCCATGGCGAGCGGCGGCGTGGGTCCATCGGGCAGCCAGTACGGGCGCGCGGGAGGCGGGCCCAGGACCACCTCTCCGCGCCCGCCCGCCTCGCTCCAGCGGGCGATCGCCTCGATCCACTCCGGCCAGTGCTCCGCCCGGCCGACGCCGACGAGCACGCGACCCGTCGCTACGGCGTCGGGGGCATAGCCGACCGACTCCACGGTGACGGGCTCCGCGCCCGTCTGCAGCAGGAGGACCGCCAGCAGGCCCGTGTGCGCGGGCTCGGGCACGAGGTGGACGGCGAGGACCGGGTCGTCGGAGGCGAGCCCGTCCACCTCGGCGACGCCCAGCGCGCCCGCGTCCCACACCGCCTCCCGCCAGGAGCGACAGTCGACGCGGACGCGAGCGTACGTCGCGGTCCCCGCGGGGACCTGCCCGCCGAGCGGGGCGGCGCCGGAGGCCCGGGCACCGCCGGCGAGCGCCGGGCCCGCCCCGCCTACGAGGCCCGACCCGACGTCGAGCAGCGGTACGGGCCCCGAGCGTCCCGGCAGCGAGGCGATGGCGGCGCCGTCGAGGGGAACGGTGAGGGGCGGAGGGCTCCGGCCGAGGAGCGCCGCGAGCCGTGAGCCGCCCTCGAGCGTGACCCGGGCGGGCGGGTCGGCGTCGGTGCAGGGCGCGCCCTCGAGCCACACTCGTGCGTCCCGGGGCGCGACCCAGCCGTAGTAGACGCCCCGCCCAGCGAACGCGGCGCTCGTGCCCCTAACGCCGCCGCTCAGGCCGCTACCGCCGCCCGACCCCTCGGCCCAGGACGCGACAGCCGCCCGCCAGCCGGACGCCAAGGGCCCCGATCCCACCGCCGCTACTACCCCTACGGCCACGGCGAACGCGGCCAAGGCCGGGGCGGCGGCCGCCAGCCGCGCCGCCGCGCGCCCGGGCGCCCGACCCGAGCCCGGCCCGCGGGACCGGCGGCCGTGTCGCCTGCCGCCGACCCGCCCGCTTCCCGCGACGACGCGAGACGGCGCCGCGGCGGGGTCAGCGGCGCCGCCGGCCACGGCCTCCTGCGCGCTCCCTACACCGCCGGCCATGCGCTTCCCTCCGGCGCCTGCCATGCCCTCCTGCCCGTTCCCCCCGCCGCCGGCCACTGCCTTCAGCCCGCGCCCGCCGCCGGCAGCAGACCGCAGTGGCGGGCGACGTCTATGGCCGCCGTCAGCTCGCCCAGTCGCGCCATCGCGGCGTCGAGCCTCAGCTCGGCCAACGACAGGTCGTCGAGCGCGGCGAACGCTGGCCACTCGGGGCTCCAGGGCGCGGCCGCGAGGCGCTGTGCCTCGGCGATCGGCAGCGGCGGCGCCACGTCGAGGAGGGCCCAGGCCAGGGCGCGCTCGCTACGCGCTCGCTCCATACGAGCGGAGCGGAGCGCGCGGAGGTAGGCGCGGGCGTCGTCGGCCGCCAGGCCAAGCTCCTCGACGAGCTGCTCGTCTGGGTCGTCCGCCGGCGCCTGGGGAACGCGGCCCGGCGGCCACGAGAGCTGCAGCTCCTGGGAGACGCCGGCGGTGCCGACCTCGGCGGCGATGCTGCCGCCCACGGGCCAGCCGGCGGGCAGCAGGAAGCGGGCTTCGAGCGAGACGGAGCCGGTCGTCCGCGGCCCGGCCTCGCCGCCCGGGGCGCCGAGGACCGTGGAACCCTCGATCCCGCCGGAGACGGCCACGCGGACGTCGAGGGCCCTGTCGCTCTGGGCGGCGCGCAGCGCCTGGACGCGTCGCGCCGTGGCGACCCGCGCCGACGTGGAGCCGTCGAGGCAGGCGGTCACGGCCCCCTCCAGGGCCGGGCCGGTGGCGTCGCCGGCCCTGTCCGCCAGGGCGAACGCCGCGGCGAGAGCGCGCTCGAGCTCGGCGGCGGCGGGAGGGGAGAGGAGGGCCGGCGGGCCGAGCGCGAGCCGCCGCGACAGCCTCAGCGAGACGTCCTCGCGCGCTCCGATGAGCCACAGGGCGGCTTCCCGCGCCCGCGTCGCGGCCTCGTAGGCACCGCGCTCGTCGGGAGGGAGGCCGAGCGGCTCCGACGCCGCCGGCGCCGGACCGGGGAGCCACCGCGCGGCGGCGTCGGCGGCCGGAGACAGGACCGCCAGGGCGGCCAGGTCCCCGAGTAACGCAGCCAGGGCGGCCTCGCGCGCCCCCGCGGCGTAGAGCTGGCGCAGCTCCACGTCGGCGGCGGCCAGGTCCGCGCGGGGAGCGGCCATGGCGTCGAAGAGCGGCAGCTCGAGGCGAACGCCGAGCTCCAGCTCGGGGGCGCCCGCTTCGACGCCGAGCCGTTCGCGCAGCGACAGCCGCGGGGCCAGGTCCAGCTCCACGGCGTCGAGCGCCTCCTGGGCCGCCGCGAGCCCCGCGCGCTCGGCGGACGGCGTCTCGTACGCGTCGGCGAAGGCGGCGAGGTAGTCGGCGAGGGTGGCGAGGTGTCGGGGCGTGCGCGACGGGCCGTCGGCACGGCCCCTCGCCGCGACGGACGACGGTGGCGGGCGCAGGGCGGCGCCCGGCGGCTCGCTCGCGCCGGCGAGGTGGGTGCCCGCCGCGAGGGAGGCGGCGAGGCAGACGAGCGCGTGGCGGGCCGCCAACGCCGGGAAGCGTCGCCGCGGCGGCGTGGTCACGGGTCGTCGACGCCCCAGAGCGTCGTGAAGAGGTCGAACCTCAAGGTCCGCAGCTCCCCGTCCTCCTCGACGAGGAGCGCGGGCTGGACGGCCGCGGCCCCGGCGTCCTGCGGTAGCCGCGCGGCCGGGTCGACCACCACGGCGAGACGGAACGTGTCGCCGGCCGCGAGCTCGACGCCGATGTCGCCGGAGACGGGCTCGAGGCCGGCGAGGCTGGCCGGGCGCCCGTCGCCCGGCAGCAGGAACGACTCGAGCTCGAGGCGCCTGAGGCCCTCCAGGTCCGCCAGGCGCACCACGCGCACGGCCGCATCGCCCTCGTTGACGACGCTCAGCTCCATGTAGGCCGCCGGCGGGTGCGTGGCGTCGGGGCCGTGCTCGGCGCGGCCGATGCGGTCGATGGCGTACCGGGCGCGCAGGCCGCTGCCCGTGTAGGCCGGCGCCTCGGGCCTGTGGAACGCGGCGCGCACCGCCACCGCGTCCGCGCCGTCGCCGCCCGCGAAGCGCAGGACCACGGTGCCAGCGCACGTCTCGCCCGGCGCCAGGGCCGGCGCCGAGGCGCCGCGCACGTCGAGGTCGAGCACCAGGCCCTGGCCCCCGGCGTCGCGCCGCACGCCCAGCGGCACGAGACAGGCGGCGTCGCTCTCGGACGTCACGCCGTCCCAGGCGCTCAACCGCGGCGGCGGCAGCGCGACCTGCGCCCTGTAGGGGCCCGGGTCTCCGGCGGGCGACAGCGCCTGGTGGTGGACGGCGACGAGCCGGGGAGCGTCCGTCGGAGGTCCCCCCGGCCCTGCCGCCAGCGCGACCTGCCCGCCCATCAGGGCCACGAGCGCGGCCGCCACGGCGGCAGACGGCGAGAGGAGCAGGCGCGCGGCGGGCGCGGCCCGCGGCGCGCGGCGGCGAGAGGGCTCGGCTGCGCGTGACGACCTGACCATGCTGCACCCCCGACGGCGAGCCGGGGGACGGCCCGCGCCGAGCGCGAGCCGTCCTGAGGCTGGCCTCCCCACTTCAGTTGCCGTAGACCGTAACCGGCGTGTAGCGGGACCAACGTCGCTCCCTGCGGCCCGTGTCGCGGACCCCCGTGTCCTCGGACGAACCGTCGCTGAAGAGCTCGTACCGCGCCATCGTCACCGTGGTGACCTGGCGCATGTCGCCCTTGTAGACCTTCACGCGCCAGCCAGGGTCGAGCGTGCCGGACATCCGCACGCTGGCGCTGCAGTGGTAGATGGTGCCGATCTGCACGCTGAACCCCTTCTGGATGCCGATCCCGCCGGACACCCAGCGGTACTGGCAGTTGTCGGTGGCCGTGACCTGCCAGGGCAGGGGCTTGCTGCCGTAGACGTTGGAGACCTCGGTGAAGATGGAGTAGGAGAGCTGCTCGGCGGCTCCGTCGACCTGCTTCACCAGCCGCCACTCCTCACCGATCGAGTAGACGGGGTCGGGCTCGTCGGGCTCGTCGTCGTCGCACCGCGACAGGCAGCCGCCGCCGGTGACGCTGCTCAGCTCCGATGCCGCCAGCGGCTTGAACCCGAGGCTCGGTGCGGCGCGGCCCACGGCGTGGCTGCCCCACAGGACGGCGACCGAAGACACGACCAACCAGAGAAGTGAACGCTTCATGCGAGCTCCTTACGCGAGAGGGCTTAGGCCGGTCCCTTGTCCGTGTCGCCTCCTCTCGCGAGGGCGGCGGCGAGGCCGCCCGCGAACATCGCGTTCACCGCGCTCAGCCACTCCCCGACCGCCACGTACGAGGTGGCGCCCTCGGCCGGCTGGACGACCGCCAGGAGAGACCCGGCCTGGAGGGCCGGCAAGCGAGCCGCGAGTCGGCCCCAGGGATCGACCAACGCTGAGGGGCCCGTGTTCGCGGCGAGCACGACGGGGGTTCCCGTCTCTATGGCCCTCATGCGGGCGGCGCGCAGGTGGAGCTCGGGGACGTCGGACCCGGCGGCGAAGGCGTCGTCGGTGATCACGACGAGGACGCGCGCGCCGGCGCGGACGGCGCCACGCGCGTCGGAGGGGAACAGGGCGTCGTAGCAGACGAAGGGTGCGAGCGGGACGCCGGCGACCTCGACCACGGCCGGCGAGCTGCCGGCCGCGAAGCCGCTCTCCCCGATGGGCACGAGGCGCAGCTTGGCGTAGGCGTGGCGCAGCGCCACGCCGTCGAAGAGGAAGGCGGAGTTGGTGCGGGCGCGGCCGCTCAGGAACCCGACCGCCGGGGCGCCGAAGAGGACGGCGCCAGCGCCCCCGAACGCCGCCGACACCTCGGCGGTGACGGCAGGGAGTTCGTCGGCGTCGACGTGCCCGGGCCAGGCCGCCTCCGGCAGGACCGTGAGGTCGGCCTCGGCGGAGGCGAGGTCCGCCAGGCGCCCCAGCAGCCAGGCGCGGGCCGCGGGGAAGCGCGAGGCGGCGAAGTAGGCCGGGTCGGACAGCACGGGTTGCACGACCTCTACGGACAGGCTCGGGGTGGAGGAGGGGGCGGCGGAGACCGCGGAGCCGGGAGACGACACGGCCGGCAGCAGGGCCGCGGCGGCCACCGGGCCCGCTGCCGCGAGCAGGGCCGCGGCCGCGGCGAGGCGGGCGCGCACGCCTCCCCGACCGGCGCCTCCACGACCGACACCCACCCGGCGGAGGCGTGACGGCGCGGGACGCCGCGACGGCCGACGGGAGCGCGCCGCCACCACAGCGAGGGCGCAGCAGGCGTTGGCGAGCAAGACGGCGTGGCTGACGGCGGCGACGGAGCCCAGGCGCGCGAGCTGCGCGGTGGGCAGGTCGACCTGGCTGTAGCCGATGAAGCCCAGGGGCAGCGCGTAGACGCCGAGGAGCTCGGGCCGTGAGGGCAGCCACTCGGCGGCCGCCCACAGGCTGGGGAGCGCGAGGAGCGTGAGGGCCGCGGCCGCTGTGGGGGCCAGGCGCCGCGCCAGGACGCGGCGCAGGCGGACGGTGAGCGCCCCCACGGCCAGGTACGGCGCGGCGGCGAGGAGCGCGGCCACGAGGTGGCCGCCCGGGAACAGCGCCTCCGCGGCCTCGTAGGCGACGCTGCCGAGGCCCAGCGACGCCACGGCTGCCAGCCCCGCCCCCTGCCCGGGCCTCTCCGACGCGAGCAGGGCGAGGAACGCGGGCACGTACGCGACCAGCGCGAGGACGCCGAGGCCCCACGGGCGTGAGGCGGCGGCCGACGCGACCGCGGTGGCGGCGGCCGCCGCCAGGGGCAATGGGCCGAGCCCACGCACCGTCACACCCCCTCCCAGCGCGCGGTCGGCGGCTCGTCTAGCAGGAAGACGCGCCCCGAGTAGTCGCGCAGCAGTGCGTCCGCGGGCGCCGCCACGGGTCCGGCCAGGGGGTCGGCCACCACGGCATGGGCGCCGAGCGCGACGACGGCCACGAAGTGGCCCCGGCCGCCCCGCTGCAGGTGCGCCACGAACGGGGTGCGGAGGTCCGCGAGGCGCGCGCGGGGCACGGCGTGCCACGTGCCCGGCACGCCGTGCAGCGAGGCGAGGCGGGCGAACTCGGCGAGCGTCACCCCGCCGGGGCCCAGGGAGGCCTCGGCCGTGACGAGGGCGAGCGGGACGGGCCGCCCCGCCCACGCGGCCAGCGTGGCGACGAGGGCGGGGCCGCAGTCCGCCTCGCCCGCCTGACGCACGACGGCAGGACCGTCGAGGGGCACGGGCGCGGCGGCCCAGGCCCGCGTGGCCCGCGCGCCCGCCCAGGCGGGCGCGGCCAGGGCCAGCGCCGCGAGGGCGCAGGTCACGAGCGCCGACAACGGGCGCCGCGCGGCGGTGGGTGCGGCGGGCATGCCGGCAAGCTAGCCGGACGACCTCCGGCGCGCGCCTAGCGGCGGGGCAGTTGCCTAGCGGGTCTGGAGGTCAGCCCGCCGCCGCGGCGGCCGGGGCCTCGGCGAGACGGCCCCTGCCGCCCTGCCCGGACCGCGGCTGCCAGCCCAGCAGACGCAGGCCGTTCAGCACCACGAGGATCGTGCCGCCCTCGTGGCCCAGCACCCCGAGGGGGAGCGGCAGGCGGCCGAGGAGCGTGAACACGACCATCAGCGCCATGATGCCCAGCGCGAAGTAGAGGTTCTGCTTGATGACGCCGTTGGCGGTACGGGCCAGTGCGTGCGCCTGCGGCAGCCTCTCGAGGTCGTTCGAGAGCAGGGCCACGTCGGCGGCCTCCAACGCCGCGTCGGTGCCGGCGGCGCCCATCGCGACGCCCACCGAGGCCGCGGCCAGGGCGCCGGCGTCGTTGACGCCGTCCCCCACGAACGCCACCGTCCCCTCGCGGGCGAGCTCGGCGACGCGCTCGACCTTGTCGGTGGGCAGCAGCTCGGCGCTCACGTCCTCGGGCCTGATGCCCACGGCGGAGGCCACGGACCGCGCGGTCACGGCGTTGTCGCCGGTCATCATCACGACGCGCCTCACGCCGGCGTCGCGCAGGGCCTGCACGGCGCGCGCGGCCGAGGGGCGCACCGCGTCGGCGATGCCTATGAGGCCCAGTACCTCTCCGCCCTCACCGGCGCCGCGGCCGACGAAGGTGAGCGTGTGGCCGCCCGCCTCGAGCCGCGCCGCCGCCTCCATCACCTCGGCGGGGAGCGTCACGCCGAGCTCGGCGGCGAGCTTGGCGTTGCCGGCCCAGTGGCGCACGCCGCTCACCTCGGCCACCACGCCCTTGCCGGGCACGGCCACGGTGCCCACGGCCGCGGGCGAGTCGAGGCCCGCCGCGGCGTCGACGATCGCCTTGGCCAGCGGGTGCTCGGAGCCGCTCTCGACGGCCGCGGCCAGGCCGAGGAGCGCCTCGCGGTCGACGGTGAACGGCAGGACCTCCGTCACGCGCATGCGCGCCTCGGTGAGGGTGCCGGTCTTGTCGACGGCGACGATGTCCACGCCGCCGAGGTCCTCGAGCGCCGCGCCGCCCTTGAACAGCACGCCGAAGCGCGCCGACCGCGCCAGCGCCGAGAGGACCGCCGCCGGCACGCTGATCACGACCGCGCAGGGGCTGGCGACGACGAGCAGCGTGGCGGCGCGGTAGAGGGCGTCGTCGCGCGGCACGCCGAACAGCAGGAACGCGCCCAGGGCCACGACCGAGCCCACCAGCACGAGGACCGTGTAGCGCTGGCCGAACCAATCGCTGAAGCGCTGGCTGGGCGACCGCTGGGACTGCGCGACCGTGACCAGGTGGATGAGGCGAGCGAGCGTGGACTCGGACGCCGGCTTCGTGACCCTGACCTCCAGCACCGCGTGGCCGTTGACGCTGCCCGCGAACATGGGGTCGCCCGGCTCCTTGTCCACGGGCACCGACTCGCCCGTGATGGGCGACTGGTCGACGAACCCCGCGCCGCTCACGACCACGCCGTCGAGGGGCACGCGCTCGCCGGGCCGGACGAGGATCACCTGCCCGACCTGCACGTCGGCGACGGGCACGACCGCGGTGCCGGCGCCGCTCACGACGTTCGCCGTCTCGGGCCGCAGGTCCATCAGCGACGCCACGGCGCGCTTCGTCGTGCCCATCGCGTAGCCCTCGAGTGACTCGGCGAGGCTGAAGAGGAAGAGCAGTATGGCGCCGTCGCGCACCTCGCCCACCAGGGCGGCCGCGGCGGCGGCGAGGACCATGAGCATGTCGATGGAGAGCCGACCCCGCAGGAAGAGGCGGCGCAGGGCGTGCCGGGCGGCGGGCAGGCCGCCCGCCAGGTAGGCGACGGCGAAGCCCAGGGTCCACAGGGCCCCGGCGCCGGTGGACAGCCAGGCCCCCGCACCCCCGAGCCAGCCGCCGACGAGGCCGGCCACGAGGCCCGCGCCGGTGACCCCGGTGTAGGCGAGCTCGCGCCTCACCTTCGCCCGTTCGGCGGCCAGATCCTCGGCCAGGCGGGAAGCCGGTGTCTGCATACCGAGACTCTATCTCGGAATCGTTCCGATTTCAAACACGGGAACCGGTTCTCATCGCGCTCGGCGACGGCTCTGCGGGGCTTCCCGAGGCGCGGCGGCGGCACGGCCCGGGGTAACCTCTGGCGATGTCAGCGGCCCGAGCACTGCGCGTCGTCCTCGTCGTCATCGCGTACCTCTCGCTGCTCCCGGCCGTCGTCTGGTGGGTGGCGCACGGGTACCTCGGCGACTCGCGCTGGTGGATGTTCGTTCTCAACAGCGTGGCGCCGTACCTGTTCCTACCCGTGCCGTTCGTCCTGCTCGCGGGCCTCCGGTGGCGGCGGTGGGGCCTGTTCGCGTCCGCCCTGGTGCCGGCGGCCGTGTTCTTCACGCTCTTCGGGCAGGCCTTGGTGCCGCGCGAGGTGAAGGTGGAGCCCGTCCCCGACGGCACGCCCACGCTCACGCTCCTGACCTTCAACGTCCACGCCGAGAACGACGACCCCGAGGCCGTGGCCCGCGCGGTCCTCAGCGCCGATGCGGACGTCGTGGCGCTCCAGGAGCTGTCGGTGGCCATGGCCGGAGCGCTGCGGCGGCTCATGAGCGACGCCTACCCCTACGACGACCTCGTGCTGGCGAGCGGTTGGGACGGGCTCGGCGTGTTCAGCAAGGTGCCCCTGACACCCCTGCTCAGGCCCTTGGAGGGGATGGGCCGCCGCAACCCGCAGCTCACCCAGCTCGGGCTGCCGTGGGGCGACGTCGTGCTCATCAACGTCCACAACCTGTCGATCCCCCGCACGCTGCCGGACTGGCCCAGCGAGATCACCTACTCGACGCGCCAGCGCGAGCGCGTCGCCGAGAGCATCAGGCAGTTCGCCCTGCAGCGCGACAGGCCGCTGATCGCCGCCGGCGACTTCAACTCCACGCCCCGCAGCGCCGCCTACGAGACGGTCACGACGGTGCTGTCCGACGCGTGGCTGGAGGCCGGGTTCGGCTTCGGGCAGACCTTCCCGGGCGGGCCGCGGAAGCCCACGCCGTTCGGGGTGCCGGTCCCGAACTGGCTGCTGCGCATCGACTACGTCTTCCACTCCGAGGAGTGGCGGGCGCTGGACGCGCGCATCGGGCCGTGGGACGGCGGCTCAGACCACCGGCCGCTGCTCGTGCGGCTGGCCTTCGTGGGCGAGCCGCGATAGGAGACTCCCCGAGCCGACGCGCGCCGAGCGGGCGCGCGCTAGCCGGGGTGGGGACGCGCGGCCCGCCACGGCGGGCCGCGCCCCGCGTCAGACCGGTCTGCGTCCGGTGAAGAGGTTGATCAGGATGACGATGAGACCGACGACCAGCAGTACGTGGATGAAGCCGCCCAGGGTGTAGCTGGTAACCAGCCCCAACAGCCACAACACCAACAGGATGATGCCGATGGTCACGAGCATGGGGTGTCGCCCCTTTCCCCGGCGTCGGGGCCGGAACCCGTGGAACGCCCGGTGCGGCAGCGTTCGTAACTAGAGGATAGGCGCGGGCATGAGAGCCTCCCCAGCCGGCCATGAGGGTGCCGCCACGGCGCGGCAGGCGCGGGGCCGCGGTCGGCCTTGACCGGCGTCAAGGACGCGGGCTCCGGACCGCGGTTACGGTCGCCCCGAAGGGCGCCCCCCGCAGCGCCGCGCCGGCGGGGCCGGGGCGGGCGCCGACCGGAGGCAGCGGTGGACACGGGACGCGAAGCGAAGGCCGAGCTGACGAGGACGGTTCTGAGGGCCGAGGGCCTGTCGTGCCCCTCGTGCGTGGCGAAGATCGAGAAGCAGGTGGGCCACCTGGAGGGCGTGAGCGAGGTGGCGGTGCGGTTCAACTCCGGCCGCATCGAGGTCTCACACGACCCGCGCGTGGCCAGCGTCGAGGACCTCGTGCGGGCCGTGGCGCGAGCCGGCTACACGGCCCGGCCGTCGCCCCTCTGACCCTGGCGCCACGCTGGCGGCGGCCGGCGGCAGCCGCCGCGCTGTCGGCAGCCGGCTACGCGCTCACCCACGTCGTCCAAGGGACCGCCTCCTCGGCCGGGGCCGCGCTGCTGCTCGCCGCCGCGGCGCTGGCCGGCTGGCCGATCGCCGTGCAGGCCTGGCGCGCGCTCGCCGTGCGAGTCGTGGGCATCGACCTGCTCGTCAGCGTGGCGTCGGTCGGCGCGGTCGCGATCGGCGAGCTGTGGGAGGCCGCCGCCGTGACGACCCTCTTCGCCGTGGGGAAGGCGCTCGAGGGCGCGACCCTCGAGCGCACCCGCGGCGCTCTCAGCGACCTGGTGGCGTCGGCGCCGGACAGGGCCGTCGTCGTCCGCGACGGGCGCCAGGTAGAGGTGCCGGCGTACGAGGTGCGGCCGGGCGAGACCGTCCTCGTGCGTCACGGCGAGAAGGTGCCGGTCGATGGCGTCGTGGTCGCGGGCTTCGGCGCCGTGGACGAGGCGACCATCACGGGCGAGTCGGTGCCCGCCGAGAAGACGGGCGGGGAGCGCGTCTTCGCCGGGACCATCGCGGTGTCCGGCCTGCTGCGGGTCCGCGCCACCGGTGTGGGCACCGACACCACGCTGGCGCGCATAGTCCACCGCGTCGAGGAGGCCCAGGACGCCAAGGGCCGCACCCAGCGCTTCCTCGACCGCTTCGGCCGCTGGTACACGCCGGCCGTCATGGCTCTCTCGGCGCTGGCCGCGGCGCTCACGCGCGACGTCGAGCTGGCCCTCACCCTCCTCGTGATCGGCTGCCCGGGGGCCCTGGTGATCTCCGTGCCCGTCTCGGTGGTCGCGGGCATCGGGCGGGCCGCGCGCGACGGCGTGCTCGTCAAGGGCGGCGAGACCCTGGAGGCCCTGGCGCGCGTCGACGTCGTCGCCTTCGACAAGACGGGCACGCTCACGCAGGGCCGGCCGCGCGTGGTCGCCGTCGAGCCCGTCGCGGGGGCCTCGGCCGCCGCAGTGCTGCGGTTCGCGGCGCTGGCCGAGGTCGGCTCGAGCCATCCCCTGGCGCGCCCCGTGATCGAGGCGGCCGAGGAGGCGGGCGTCGGCCCCGCCGAGGCCGCCGCCGAGGCCGAGGTCGAGACCGTGCCGGGCAAGGGGGTCGTGGCGCGCGTGCAGGGACGCGTGGTCGTGGTGGGCAGCGCGCGCTTCGCGTCCGAGGCGGCGGCCGGCTCGCGCGCGCCGGCGGCGGTGAACCTGCGCCTCGCGGCGCGGGCGACGCCGGGGCGACCCGGCGCGTCCGCGCCCGTGGCGGCGGCCGACGGAGCCGACACCTCCGGCGCCACGCTCTCCGTCGGCGCCGCTCCCCCCGTCGGAGCTCCCTCCGCGGGCGCCATGCTCTCCGCCGGCGCCGCTCCCTCCGCGGACGGCACGCTCTCCGTCGGCGCCGCTCCCTCCGCCGGCGCCCTCGCCCTCGCCTCCGCCAGGGCGGAGGTGCTGGCGGCCGACGGGCGCACTCCGCTGGTGGTGCTGGTGGACGGCACGCCGCTGGGCGTGATCGGGGTGGCCGATGGCGCGCGCCATGGCGCCGACCGCGCCGTGCGGGAGCTGAGGCGCCTGGGCGTGCGCGAGGTCGCGATGCTCACGGGCGACGCCGAGCCGGTGGCGCTGGCGGTCGCCAGGTCGGTGGGCGTGACGCGCGTGCGCGCCGGTCTGCTGCCGGAGGACAAGCTCGCGGCCGTGCGCGAGCTGCGCGCCGCCGGGCACCGCGTGGCCATGGTGGGGGACGGCGTCAACGACGCCCCGGCCCTCGCCGCCGCCGACGTGGGCGTGGCCATGGGCGCCGCCGGCTCGGCCGTGGCCGTGGAGACGGCCGACGTGGCCCTCATGTCCGACGACCTCCGCAGGCTGCCCCACGCCATGCGTCTGGCGCGGCGCACCGCCGCGAACCTGCGCCAGAACGTGGCCTTCGCCGTGGCCACGGTGCTGCTCCTGCTCGTGGGGGTGGTGGCCGGCGGCGTGACCATGTCGCTCGGCATGCTCGTCCACGAGGCGTCGGTGCTGCTCGTCGTGCTCAACGGCATGAGGCTGCTGCGTCCGCTGCCCGCGGGGCCGGCGGCCCTGGCTTAGGGGCACGCGTCCCAGACCGGTCGCGGCGCCGGCGGCCCTCGCTTAGGGGCACGCGTCCCAGGCCGGTCGAGGCGCCGTGGGTTCGACGAGATCGGGCTGGCGATCACTCCGCACTGTGGCCATGGCGAGGTGGTGCCGACGGTTCGTATGGCCGACATGGGGCGTTGCGTCTCGGCCTCTAGCGGGTCGACTCGCCACGGGAGGGAGTTCTACGAGGACCTGCCCGACCTGCGGCACACGCTCGACGACGTCATGGCCGAGGGCGACAGGGTCGCGGTCCGGCTCACCGCCCGAGGCACGCACGGAGGGGACTTCCAGGGCGCCCAGCCCACCGGGAAGCGGATGACCTTCACCGGCATGCGCTTCTACCGCGGCCTCACCGGCTCCACGCCGGCGCGTAGGCGTCCTCCACCAGCAGGCGCGTCTCGCCCGTGACGACGTCGAGCACGTACACGTCGGGGTCCACGAGGTTCTGCGTCAGGTCGTCGAGCCGCGGGGCCAGCTCGAACGCCACGTGCGCGCCGTCGCCGGAGACCGACAGATCGCCCACGAACTCGCCCGTGTAGTGGGTGAGGGGCGTGACCGTCCCAGAGGAGAGGTCGTAGAGGTACATGTTCGACGAGTAGTCGCCCTCGAAGACGTCCCCCTCGGTGACCGAGTAGACGAACCCCGAGGCGTCGGGCAGCCAGGCCATGCCCTTGACCATGTCGAGGTCCTCGACGAGCACCAGCGGCTCGCCCGCCGAGGTGGACCCGGCCTCCATCAGGTAGATGCCCCGCTCGCCCAGGGGGTCGAGGCCGAAGAAGAGCAGCTCGTCCGCCGTGGCCGCGGTCGGCCCCCGCTCCAGGAAGTCCACGGTACCCGGCACGGCGGCGCCGTCCGGGACGAGCTGGGCGCCGAACGCCAGCGGTTGGGGGTCGTACGGCAGCTCGTAGAGCGAGCCGAAGGCGTAGACGAAGGAGAGCCTCTCGCCGTCGGCGGTCCACGTCGGACTGCGGGCCTCCCAGGGCGCTGCCGAGAAGGTCACGAGGGCCTCGGACGTGGTGACGGTGCCGCCGGGCGGGACGTCGACGAGCGTGTCGAAGAGGAGCTCCCTGCCGTCCCCGTCTATCAGGGTCGCCATCTGCCACGCCTCCTCGCCGGACCCCGTCAACAGGTCGGCGACGCTGGAGAAGGTGACGACGCCATTGCCCATGGGCGGCAGGCTCACGACCTTCGCCTCCGAGGCGCCCTGGAAGTACACCAGGCCGAAGTAGGAGTCGTAGCTCGGGTTCTCGATGGGCACGTTCACCGTCGCCTGCGGATACGACGCCAGCTCCGCGCAGGCCGGGGACTGAGTGACGCGGGCGTAGCCCGTGCCGTCGGCGCCGACGACGTAGACGTCGGAGTGGAGCAGCGAGCACCAGTTCTCGTGCGTGCTGGCGAACGCGAGGCGCGTGGCGTCGGGGTTCCACTCCAGCCCCCAGGCGGCGTAGACCTCGTCCGGGTCGTCGAGGCCGTGCGCCCACAGCTCGCGGTCGCCGGTGCCGTCCGGCGCGATCAGGCGGATCGAGTCGCCGTCCAGCGTCACGTAGGCGATCGTGTCGTGAAGCGGGTCCGGCTCCTCACCGGGCTCGGGACCAGGACCGGGACCGGGCCCGGGGCCGGGTCCCGGTTCCTGGGGCCCGCCGGGTTCTTGCGGTGCGCCCGGGACGCCGGGCGCCTGCGCGCACGCGGCCAGGCAGCCGAGCAGGAGGGCTAGGGTCGAGAAGCGTCTCAGGGTGTTCCGCATGCGGCCTCCTCGGATCGAGGCCGGTACGGTATGCCCGCAGGCGTTAACGAGGCGCGAACGACGGTGCGGGCGGCAGGGGGCGAAGCGCCGCGCCTCAAGGTTCTTACGGGCCCCGCCGCCGTGTCTCACCCCGCGCCCCCATAGTTCGGCATGTCGACACCACACGCGCCGCGGACCATCGACCTGTTCTGGACCGGTGGGTGGGACTCCACGTTCCGCCTGCTGACGGCCCTGCGCCTCGAAGGGGCCCAGGTGCGTCCGCACTACCTGCTGGACCCCGCTAGCCGGCGCGCCGAGCTGGAGATCGACGCCATGGGGCGCGTGCGGGAGGCAGTGCGAGAGGCGAGCCCCGAGCACGCCGACAGGCTCCTGCCCCTCGCCTCGGCGAGCCTCGACGACCTGCCGGCGGACCACGTGGCGGCCGAGCGCTACGCCCGGCTCGGCGCCCGCGTGGAGCTGGGCGAGCACTACCTCTGGCTCGGCCGCTACGCCCGCCACGCCGGGCTCGACGAGCTGGAGGTGGGTTGCCACCGCGGCGACGCCGTCACGTCGCTGCTCGCCGACTACCTGCGACCGTTGCGCGAGTCCCCCTTCGCGACCTACGGGCTCGCGGACGAGGCCCTAGGCACGGACCTCGCCCTCTTCACCCGACTGACCTTCCCGCTGGCGGCCCTGACCCGCGCCGACATGCGCCGCGTGGCCCTGGAGAGCGGCTTCCTGGAGACCCTCGAGCTCACGTGGTTCTGCCTGTCGCCGCGGCGCGGCGAGGCCTGCGGCGTCTGCGCGAAGTGCCACGAGGCCGTCGAGGACGGGCTCGGCCACCGCCTCTCGCCGACGAGCCGCCGCCTCCACGACCTCAAGTGGCACACCACGTGGCGCCCCTGGCAGCGGGTCGTGGGCCGGGTGGTGGGTTAGGAGCGCCACCGGCCGCAGCCGGCTGCCGCCGGGCGAGGCTCAGCGCAGCGCCGCGTCGCCCTCGGCGAGGACGGCCTTCAGCTCGGCCACGAACCGCTCCGGGTACTCGATGAACGGCGTGTGGCCGCACTCCTCGAAGACCACCTCGCGGTACCTGCCGCCCGCCGCCGCGTAGCGCTCCAGGACCGCCCTCGTCTGCCCGACCATGGGCTGCGGCGGATGGACGTCCTCGCCCGGCCAGCCGGGGACCAGGCCCAGCTTGCCTAGGTAGCCGACCTCGGACAGCGACGTGTCGGACACGATCTGGTCGTCGGCGCCGCGGACCCAGAGCACGGGCGGCTTCGGCGCGGCCTTCACGAACCTCTCCACCGAGTCGCCCACGTACTTGGGCGCGAGCGCGTTGATGGGCCCGTACACCCCGGGGGCCGACCCCGGCCAGTTCGGTGACGGCACCGAGTCGCCCGGGTAGCGGTCCGGCCCCATCTTCTCGCTCAGCATGCCCGTGAGGAGGTCCTCCTCGCGCCCGGCGCGGAAAGGCGGCTTCCAGTAGAGGGCGTTCATGACGTTGCGAGGTGAGCTGGGGTCGTCGGTGCCACGGTCGCCCGCCGTCATGCGCCGCACCATCTCCGGGTTGACGAGGCCGCCGCCGCAGCCCGCGAAGTCCGGGTAGGTGGGTCTGCCGTCCAACCCCCTCGTGCCGCCGAAGCCGTAGGGGGAGCCGGGGGCCACGAACGTGGCCGAGATGACGTTCGCCGCGTCCTCCGCCACCAGCCGCCACAGCACGAAGCCTCCGAGTGAGTGGCCGACAGCGTGGTAGCGCCCGATCCCCAGCGCCTCCTTGAGCGCGAGCAGGTCGTCGACCCACTCCGCCGAGCCGCGGGTGGCGTCTATCGTCTTGTCCTCCGTCTCGCCGTAGCCGCGCAGGTCGGGCGCGATGGCCCTGTACCCCGGCGGCAGGGCGACCATCACCTCCTCCCAGTAGGTGCTGTTCGACGCGTTGCCGTGGAGCAGCAGCACGGGCACGCCGTCCTCAGGCCCGGAGGTTAGGACGAAGGCCTCGAGCCGGGACGTGGGTACACGGCGCGTGCCTATGCCTTCCAGGTGATGGATGATGGCCATTTGGCACGAACTTACCCCGCCGACCGCATGGCCGGACGGTCGGGGATGATGCCATCATGGTCAGGCATGCCGATGGACAGCCGCGTCGAGGAGCTCGTCACGCGCGTACACGCCTCGCCTCACCTGGGCGTGCTGGCCTTCGCCGGCGCCGGCTCGCTGGCGCTGGCGTGGCTGCACGGCGTCGGCGGCTCGAGCCGCACGGTCATGGCGGCCGTGGACATCTACCACGAGCAGAGCATGCGTCAGCTCCTGGGCTTCATGCCGGCACGCTTCACGTCACGGCGCGTGGCCCGCCTGATGGCCGACGCCGCCTACCGCCTCGCGCGCGGCTACCGCTCGCGGGCGGAGCTGCGCGGCCGGCAGCGCCTGCTGCTGGAGAGCGCCGCGGCGGTCGACGGAGGGGTCGCGGTGGCGGTGGGTCGGGCGGTCGGCTCGGCGGCTGCCAGGTCGGCGGCGGCCGGCTCGGCTGCGCCCGTGCCGGCACCCGTGCCGGCGGCTGTGCCAGCGCCTGTGTCGGCGGTGGCCAGGTCGGCTCCGGCAGGCTCCTCTACGGAGGCTCCCCGGGACGCACGCCTACCGGTGTTCGGCCTGGGCAGCACGGCCGCCATCGCCACCGACCGCGCCAAGCGCGGGGACCACCGCGTGGCCTGCGCCGTACGCGACGGGCTCGGCAGCGTCACTTACGCGCTCACCATCGCCAAGGGCGCCCGTGACCGCGAGGGTGAGGAGGAGCTCGTCAGCCGCGTGATCCTCGACGCCGTCGCGGACGCGTGCGGTGTCTTCGGCACGCCGGCGCTGCCCCTGGCCGCAGGCGAGGAGCTGCGGGTGGAGTACCGGCCCACCGAGCTGCTGGAGGCCGTCTCCGTCGGCGAGCGCGGGGTGGCGGTGGTGACGCCGGAGGCCCGCGTGACGACAGGAGGAGGTCTCGGCGCGCGGACGGTACTCTCGGGCTCCTTCAACCCCGTGCACGAGGGTCATTGGGGCTTGGCCGAGGCGGCGTCCCGCCACACCGGCCTGCCCGCGCTCTTCGAGCTGCCGCTCCTCAACGCGGCGAAAGCTCCGATCGACCTGGTCGTGGCGCGCAAGAGGGCGCTGCAGTTCTCGGGCCGGGCACCGATCGCCCTCACGAGGGCCCCGCTGTTCGCGCAGAAGGCCGAGCTGTTCCCCGGAAGCGTCTTCGTCGTCGGCGTGGACACGGCCGAGAGGGTCGTCGACACGCGGTTCTACGACGGCGACCCGGCCGCGATGCGCACCGCGCTCGACATGGTGCGGGCGCGCGGCTGCCGGTTCCTCGTGGCGGGGCGCGCGAGCGATGGCTCCTACCGCACGCTCGCCGAGGTCCCGGTGCCCGAAGGCTTCCGCGACCTCTTCGAGGCGCTGCCCGAGGGCGAGTTCCGGCGCGACATCTCGAGCACGGAGATCAGGAGCCGCTGGGCCACCGAGTGGTCGTGAGGGTGTCCCGATGAGCGTCGCTGTATGGTGCCGAGACACGAGGGCGCAGGGATGGGGGCCCGCCGCGACGGCGGGACGGCTCAGTGGGGTTCATGGACGTACGCCTGGCGCACGCCGCATCCGGCCAGGGGGGTGATGAGTGACGGCTGCCAGGTCGAGGCGCGTCACCCTGAAGGACGTCGCTCGCGAGGCCGGGGTATCCGTCGGCATGGCTAGTCGGGTGCTGGGCGGCTACGGGTCGTACAGCGCCGAGACGGCGCGCCGCGTCGTCGAGGCAGCGCGACGGCTCGACTACAGGCCCGACCTGCTCGCCCGCTCTCTGCGCCTCGGCCACACGCGCTCCATCGGCCTCGTCGTGTCCTACGTGCTCGCTCCGCATTGGGCGACCTTCGCTCGGGAGGTGGACGCGGCCGCGGCTCGCCACTCCTACCAGGCGCTGTTCGGGACCGCGGCCGGCGACCCAGAGGCTGAACAGGCCTACCTGCGCACGCTCGTCGAGCACCGCGTCGCGGGGATCATCGCCTCGCCGTCGCCCGCGAGCGAGCCCCTCGTCGCGGAGATCGTCGAGTCGGGACTGCCGGTGGTCCTCCTGGGCAGCGCCGGCGGGGGCATCGCGGCACCGCGAGTGAACCTGGCCGACAGGTCCGCGGCGCGACGCGCGACCGAGCACCTGCTAGGGCTCGGCCACAGGCGGGTGGCGATGGTCGCAGGCGCCACGGGACAGTGGCCCGCGCGCGAGAGGCTCGAGGGCTACAGGGACGCGCTGCGGGACGCGGGCATCGAGCCCGACCCCAGCCTCGAGGCCCACGGGTTCCACCTCTTCGACGCCGCGTACGCGGAGACGGGGCGCCTCCTGGAGCTGCCCGAGCGCCCGACCGCCGTGCTGGCGGGCAACGAGCTGATCGCCGGCGCGGTGCTCCAGTGCCTCAAGGACAGGGACGTGTCCGTGCCCCGCGACGTGTCGCTCGTCGCCTTCGGCGACCCGCCCTGGGCCGCCTTCTACAGGCCAGCGCTGACAGCCGTCCGCGTGCCGCGCGCCGAGCTGGCACGGGTGGCGGTCGAGACCCTGCTCGCGCTCGTCGCGCGGCAGGACGGCGAGCCGATGCCGGAGGACGAGGTCGTCGAGCTGGAGCTGATGGTGCGCGAGAGCACGGCGCCGCCGCCTTGAGGCGCCGGCGTACGCCCTCGAGGGACGCCTCGCGCCCCTACGGTTCCGCGGGCGGCTCGAAGTAGAGCAGCCACAGGCGGGGAGCCTTGGCCGGGTCCCCGTCGAAGGAGTGGGCCGTCCGGGAGCCGCCTGGCGCACCTCCCGCCGGCGACAGCACGACCGCGACCGGGCCACCGGCCGACCAGCCCTCCGTGTCGACGAGCTGCTGGAGCTGGTTGCGCAGGGGCGGCGAGGCCTGTGCGGGGCCCGCCTCGTCGGCGCTCGGCCACGGCGGCAGCTCCCAGCGCGTGACGCCGAGGAGCTGCCGCGACGAGACGTCGTGAGGCTCCTCGGTGAACTCGGCCGCCGCGGCGGCAGCCGCGACGCCGACGTCTACGGCGGCGTCGCCATCGCCGACGGCAGCCGAGGTGAGCACGACCCTGGCGTCCACGACGGTCGCACCCGGCGGCAGCGGCACGCCCTGGAACCTGAGCCCGACTAGCTGCTCGGCGCCGAGGTCTGGGTCGGCACGCAGCTCGAGCCGCTCCTCGCCCGTCGCGACGTCGCCGGCCGCGCGGGGAGGCGAGGCGACCGCGTCCACGACCTCCTCGGCGTCGTCGGCGCTCGCGGCCACCGGCACGGAGATGAGCACGCCGGGAGCGAGGTCGTCGGGCTCGTTGCCGCGTATCGCCGGCGCGAAGATGCTGCCGAAGCCGAGCCCCGGAGCGTGGACCCCGCCACCGGCCCCGCCGTCGGCGACGTTGCCCTCGATGGCGCACGTGGGGCAGAGACCGAGCTCGAACCCCACCTCGGCGTACACCCCGCCGCCGGTGCCGGCGTGGTTGCCGCGCACGGCGCTGCCTCCGCCGAGCACGAGCCGCTCGCCCGCGTCGCCGTCGGCGATGTAGACGCCGCCTCCGCGGTCGGAGGCCCTGTTGCCCGTCTCGCCGCCCACGACCGAACCGTCGCGCAGCTCGACGGTCCCGAGACTGTAGACCCCGCCGCCCAGCGTGGCCTCGTTGTCGTCGACGACGCTCGCCAGCAGCACGAGGTCGCCCTCGTTCCACACGCCGCCGCCGCGCTCGGCGCGGTTCCCGACGACCCGCGTGCGCAGGAGCGTGAGTCGGCCGCGGTTCGTCACGCCGCCGCCGGCGCCGGTGCTCGGCTGCCCGACGTTGTCGCTGACGGTCGCGTCGGTGAGCTCCATGATCCCCTCGTTGAGCACGCCGGTGGCGCCCTCGTAGGTCTCGTGGCCCGTCACCGTGACGTCCCGCGCGCGCATGAAGCCGGAGTTCGCCAGGCCGCTCACGGCCTCGGCGCTGTTGCCACTCAGGGTCACGTGGTCGAGGAAGGCGACGCCGGTGCTGAGGACGCCGCCGAGGGCCAGGCTCGCGCTGGCGCTCACCTCCACCCCGACCAGCCGCAGCTCGCCCTCGTTGTAGACCCCCAGCGCGTCGTTCTCGGCGATCGCCGTGTCGGCCACCTCGGTGTAGGCGTCGAGCCCGAGGGCCGCCACGACCCCGCGCTCGCCGGAGAGCAGGGCGCCGTTGCGCCTCAGGTCGCTGCCCTTCACCGTCAGCCTCCCGCCCACGTTGGCGACCGCCGAGCCGGTGCCGGGGACGAAGCCGGCGTCGGTCTCCAGCTCGCCGGGCGCCGAGTTCCCGCGCATCGTCACGCGCTCGAGGACGACGTCACCGGCGGCGCTGTAGACGGCTCCGCCCCACCGACCCTGCCCCACGACGTTGTCCTCGAACGTCGTGTCCACGGCCGTCAGCTCGCCGCCCGCCACGTACACGGCGCCGCCGTCGTGGACCTCGGTGCGTCCGCCGCGCAGCGTCACGTCCTCGAGCCTCAGGCTCCCGCCATGTTTCACGTGAAACAACCTGAAGGGCGCGGCCTCCGGGTCGCGCGCGACGACGCCCCCGGAACCGCGCAGCGTGACCTCGGAGGCGATCGAAGGCAGGCCGTTGGGGCCGTCCGAGTCATGGTCGACGTCGGCGAGCGAGACGGTGGCGCCGTCGGGGAGGACGATGACGTCCGCTCCCGACCCGGCCGGGCAGCCGCCCACGGCGGCGTCTTCGTTCGCGGACGCGATCGCGTCGCGCAGGGTGCACTCGGTGCCGCCCCCGGCGGCGCCCGTCGTCGTGACGACGATGACCTCGCCCTCGGCGCCACCCGGCTCCTCCGCGGGCGCCCGCTCGCCGCCGCACGACGTGAGGAGAGCGCAGAGGCCGAGGGCCAACAGCTCGCGGCGACCGACCGCCGGGCCGCTGGGTCGCGAGCCGGAGGCCCGCTCCCGCGTCCGGGACCGCTCGCGGTAGGCGGGCTCACGCCTTCGCGGCGGCACGCCGTGCCGCCCCGCGTGCTCCCTGGGCCGAACATCGGTTCCGGCTGCCGACTCCTGAAGAGGTCGCTCCACGGTCCTCCCCTGCTGCTCCCCGGGCCGGCCGGGGTCCTCAGCGTCGGGCGAGGCGGCCGGCCGGGCCGCCACTCGCCCGCGGCGCCTCAGGCGCCCACTACACCCCCTGCGCCCACGACGGCGCGCACGGCAGTGTAGGGGGCCGTCGTGCGTGGTCGCTGAGCGAGGGCTTCGCGTGCGATGGCGTCGCCGCCCGACGTCCATGCCAGGCCCGATGCCGCAAACTGCGGCGACGGCTCCGGGGAGGTGTGGCATGGACCCGCGCAGAGGGCTGGTCGGTACGCACGGGCGGCTCGTGGCCCGCGCCAGGAGCACGGTCGCGGACCTCGCCGCGAGCGGGGGCGCGGCCAAGGAGGCGACCCGCGCGGCGTCCGCGGCCAAGGAGGCGACCCGCGCGGCGGCTGGGCCGGCGCCACTCGCCGCGGCCCGCGCCGCGTCCAAGGCGGCGTCCTTGGCCGCGACTCTCGTTCTAGCCGGCGCGTCCTTCGCCCAGGGCGTCGACTACTTCCCGGTGCCGGCTGGCTCGCACCCGCACGACGTCGCGCCCGCGGCGCAGGGTGGCGGCGTCTGGTTCACGGCGCAGGCAGCGGGGCAGCTCGGCCTGCTCGACCCGGAGACGGGCGACGTGCGCCTCGTGGACCTCGGCGACGGCTCGCGGCCGCACGGGGTGATCGTCGGGCCGGACGGCGCGCCGTGGATCACCGACGGCGGGCTGAACGCCATCGTGCGGGTGGACCCGGAGACGTTCGAGGTCGCCGTCTTCCCCCTTCCCGAGGGCGGGCCCGACGCGAACCTCAACACCGCCGCGTTCGACGCCGCCGGCGTGCTCTGGTTCACCGGCCAGAGCGGTGTCTACGGGCGCCTCGACCCGGCCAGCGGTGAGGTGCAGGTCTTCGCCGCGCCCCGCGGCCGCGGGCCGTACGGGATGACGTCCACGCCGAGCGGTGAGGTCTACTACGCATCCCTGGCGGGCGACCACATCGCGCGCATAGACGTCCGGACGGGCGAGGCCACGGTGATCGAGCCGCCCACGCGACGCCAGGGCGCCAGGCGCGTCTGGGCCGACTCGCGGGGCCGCGTCTGGGTGAGCGAGTGGAACGCCGGCGCCGTCAGCGTCTACGACCCCGCCGACGACTCGTGGCGGACGTGGCCGCTGCCCGGAGACAGGGCGCAGGCCTACGCGGTCTACGTGGACGACGAGGGCGTGGTGTGGCTCTCGGACTTCGGCGCGAACGCGATCTTGAGGTTCGACCCGGAGGCGGAGGCCTTCGAGGCGTTCCCCAGCGACCGACCAGGGGCGGCCGTGCGCCAGTTGAACGGCCGCCCGGGCGAGGTATGGGGCGCCGAGTCGGGCACGGACAGGCTGGTGCGCATCAGGACGCGTTGAGTCGGGCTCCGCGCCGGACACCGCGGGACCGACGGCCGAGCCGGCACGCGGGCCCCGGGGAGACCCGTCGCGCGCCCGCCAGGCAGGCCGCGGGCGCGCCCCAGCGCCGGCGCGACCCAGCGCCGGCGGGCCGCCGGACGCAGGCCTCCGGGGCTGCCGCCAGGTCCAAGTGACGATGCCGTGACAGGTCGCCGGTATGGTCGCCGTGGAATCTTTCCCGCGGGGCCGTCCGGCGGAGAGTGCGTCGGGGGCCGTAGCGGTCGAGGGGGCGGTGAACATCCGCAGCTTGGGATCGCCGGCGTCCGCACCGGACGCCCTTCGGGCCGTGCCGCTTGGCGGCCGGGCCCGCGAGACGACGATGGGTCACACGGGAACCGCGCGAGAGGTCGGGGCGACCCCGCCCCTCGCCTGTGTATGCGGGGGCACGCGTCACGGACGAGTGGTCCTCGGCTCGTTGTTATGTTCCTCGCGCCCGAGCTTCGGCTCCACGGGCACGGCAAGACCTTCGGACGGGGGGTTCGAAGTTGGTTCGTTCTAGCCGGCGGCCTGAGCCGCCTCAGCACGTCCGTCCCTGCTCACTCGACTCATCGCGGCCCGGTCTCCCGCACTCGTGGCGCGGCCTCCCGCTCCTGCGGCGCGGTCTCCCGCTGCTCGTCGCGTTCGCTCTCCTGACCCTCGGCGCCGCTGCCTGCAAGCACCCCGTGCCGGGGGGCTGGGCGCGGGCGGACCTCACCGTCGTCGGCGGCCCCGTCGACTCCTCCGGCGGCCCTGGGGTCACGGAGGTGAAGGTCGAGGTGCTCGACTCCCGCGGCCGCGCCGTGCGGTTCAACGGCCTCCTGGTGGCCGACCCGGAGGGCTCGATCGCGGAGCTGACCCTGGCGCCCGGCGCGGCGCCCGTGTCGGTGTTGCTGCCGCGAGGCGAGCGGTACACGTTCGTCGCGAACGGCTACGGCAGCGGCGGAGAGTTCCTCGCCCACGGCGAGGCGTCGAAGGTGGTGCTCACCGGCGGCGACGACGCCGTCGCCATAGCGATGGCGGGGCTGCTCGGTCAGGCTCACCTCCGGACCAGGACGCCGGTGCACGCTCTGCTGCCGGGCCAGACCCTCGACGTCCTCCTCACCGTCATGCCGCCCGGACGCGAGGACCTCGTGGTGCCTCCCGCCGACTACGAGGCCGAGTACGAGGTGCACAACGGCACGGCCCTCGCCGCGAGCGGCCTCGGCGTCAGGCTGCAGGCCGGGTCGCGGTCGGGAGGGGACCTCGTCGTGGGCGTCGAGGCCAGCGGGTCGGTGATCCTCGGCTCCAGGGCCCACCCCGGCGTCGTCACGGACGAGCTGCGCCTGCCTTTCGCCACCGACGTCGCCGTGGACATGACGCCGCCCACCGTGACCGCGTTGGCCTTCGACCCCGCCACGCAGGCGCTCACCGGCATCGCCGACGACGACCTCGGCGTCGTCAGGGTGGACGTGTACGACGGTCCGGTCCTCATCGCCACGAGCGACGAGGAGACCGCCGCGGAACAGGGGGTGCCGGAGGTCTCGTTCCCCGGCGGGGCGACCGGCTTCGTCGCCTACCTGCAGCTGCCGCCGGGCGAGCACGAGGTGACCGTCTACGCCACCGACTTCAGCAGGAACCAAGGGACCGCGAGCCACGCGCTCTCGGTCCAGTGAGGGGGGATCCATGCCAGTCAGACCTCCGGGCCCCGACCCGCCCGCCTAGCCGCCGACCGCGCCCAGACAGCAGCCGCGTACCGGCCGGCGACCCCGTCCCGGCAGCGGCCGCGTACCGGGCCGCGACCCCACGCGGTCGCGGACGAAGTCCAGCAACGAACACCAAGGAGGTGCAAGTGAAGCACGTCATCAAAGCATCCTCAGCCGGCCTCCTGGCCCTGGCGCTAGTCCTGAGCGCCTGCGGCGGCCCACAGCCGCCTGTGGACCCCAGCATGATCTCCGTCGACGTCGCCGTCGACCTCGGCGGTGCGGCGGCCGCGGTCGCCGGCGCCGACCAGCTCTCGCCACAGGGGTTCCCCTACGACCCCAGTGACGGCTCCATCGCCGGCTCCGTCGAGGTGCACGTGTACGACAAGGAAGGCGACGCGGTGTCGTTCGACGTCTCCGGAACCACGTACACGGCGGCGCCCTCGGGAGCCACGGGCTTCATAACGTTGACGCCCGGGAGCGACGAGGCGACGGTGAACCTCCCCAGCAGCGGCAACCCGTACCGCTTCGAGTCGTTCGGCAAGGCCGACGGTGACGTCGTGGCCTACGACGAGCGGACCCAGGACGTGGCCGTGGCCCCCTCGGTCTTCATCACGCTGCGGTCGGTGCTCGAGGAGGCGATCCTCGTCCCTCGCTACCCGACCGCCGTCGCCACCCCTGGCCAGGTCCTCGACCTGATGCTCGTCGTGATGGCCAACGGGCACGCGGGCTTCCCGACCGACTACCTGCAGGTGCCCGTCGGCGACTTCACCGCGACATACGGGGCGGTGACGAACGCCGCCAAGGGGCCGTCGAGCAACAGGGGCATCAGGCTCACCGTGGCCTCGGAGTGCACGGGCGCCGTCACCGTTGACGGGAACGTCGCCGGCCTGCTCCTCGACGGCGGCGCGTACGCCACCGGCGACCTGCCGTTCCACGGCGGCGCCGGCTTCAGCCTGCCCTGCCCGGCGGCGGTGGGGGGCGAGGTCCAGGTCGACCTGATCCCGCCCACCGTCACTCTCGACAGCTTCGACCCAGCCACGCGCGTGGTCACCGGCACCGCCGCGGACGGCTTCGGCATCGCGTCGGTCGAGATCTACGACGGGCCCGTGCTGATGGCCTCGACCGACCCGGCCAAGGTGTCGGCTACCGTGTCGCTCATCACGTTCGTGCCGGGCGGCGACCAGTTCACGACCACGCTCAAGGCCGACCCGCTCGGCGGGATCCACGCGGTCGCGCTCGACCCGTCGGGCAACGAGGCCAGCACCGAGCCCACCTTCGACGACACGTTCGTCTACGTCGACGCCAGCGCCGGCCCCGGTGGGAACGGCAGCGCGGCGGCGCCCTTCGACACGATCCAGGAGGGCATCGACGCCGTCGCCGCCGGCGGCATCGTCTTCGTGAAGGACGGCACCTACGAGGGCCATCACCTGACCATCGACAAGCCGCTCATGCTCCTCGGCGAGAGCGAGGCGGGCGTGCTCGTCAGGCTCGACACGACCGGCTACGGCGTCGAGGTGACCGCGGACGACGTCACGCTCGAGAAGCTGACGATCGAGGGTACGGAGCCGAGCTCGAGCCTGAGCGCGAACTACGGCGTCAAGGTCTCCCCCGCGGTCCTCGACGACGACCCGGCCACCATCGACCCCGTGCTCACGGGCTTCGCCATGACCGACGTGACCGTCAAGGGGTTCGGCCGCAGCGAGGTGGACCTGTTGGGCGTCGACGGCGCGTACCTCAAGCGCGTCACGGCCGACGGTCAGGGCACCGCCGGCGTGGGCATCGCGGTCTCCGGGTCGCGGAACGTCGCGCTGCTGGGCGTGAGCACGCTCGGCAACGACTGGGGCGGCGTGGGTCTCTACACCAGCCCGTACGGCAGCATCAACGGCGTCTCCAGCGTCCACGTCGACGGCGCGAGCACCTTCGCCGAGCCCGTCGCCTTGTACGGCGACACCGGGGCCGGCCCCGCCGGCGCCTCGCTCGAGGACCTGCGCCTCGAGGGCTTCACCCACGTCGTCGAGAACCCCGACCACCGCCCCGGCGGCGACGCCTTCGCCTTCTACATGCGCACGGAGTCGGACGCCGTGGCGCTGGCGAACGCGCTGCCGTCGCCCTCGAGCTCGTACGTGCGGACGCTCGGCACCGACGCGAGCGGCTTCGTCGTCGTCGAGAACCACTTCGTGGTGGGCGTGGGCCTGAGCCTGCAGACCGCCATAGACGCGGCCGCGCCCGGCGCGACCATCGAGCTGACGACCGGCACGCACACGATCACGGCCACGACGACGGTCGACAAGCTGGTCGAGATCACGGGCCAGCCGGGCGCCACGATCGAGACCAGCGGCAGCGGCTTCAACGTCCTCTACATCCCCGCCGGCGGGGCCGGCACCGTCGTCGAGAACCTGACCTTCGTCAAGACCGACAAGGCGGGAGTCCACAACCTCGTCCAGATCGGCGCCGACGACGTCACCTTCCGCGACAACGTGTTCTCGGGCCAGTACCAGGACGGGGACGGTGACGTGAGCCGAGCTTTCGAGGTCCAGGCCGGCCTCACGGGCCTCCTCATCGACGGCAACACGATCTTCGCCCTGCGGCAGCCCGCCTACCTCAACGGTGGCACCACCGGTGTCATCTCGAACAACAAGGTGTACGGGACCAGGGGCTGGGTAGTGGACGGCGCCCTCGTCACCTTCACCGGCAACAGGTGGCGGTCGGACGGCGGCACCGGCTCCAGCGAGAACTACGGCTGCGACATCGCTCTCCTGGAGGGCACGCCGTTCGGCGCTCCGTACGACCCCATCGCGGACCTCGAGGCCGCCAACGGCGGCGAGCTGCTCAACATCGACAACTCCACCTGCGACCAGCGGGCGCCCTAGCGGCACCTAGCGTCACGGTCCGCGGCCCGAACTTCAGGGCCTCCCCACCCATCGGTGGGGAGGCCCTCATCTCAGTAGCAGGTAGCCCGGGCGACCTCGGCCCCCGCGTGGCGGCGAGTCAGAGGGACCAGGGTCGCCGGCGGGTCAGTCGGGCTGCGCGAGCACGGCTCGCTCTGGCCGACCCGGCGTGACAGCGCCCCGACAGTGGGTCCAACTGCGGACCGCCGAACTGCACCAACGCCCGTCCGTCTAGGGTACCCGGGGCAGCAAAGGCGTCCTGGGGTCCCCCTCGCGCAGCCAAGCCGCCAGCTCCTCGCCGGTGAGCCCGGCGGAGAGACCTACGAGCAGCCTGACGCGCGCCTTGAGGCCGGTCTCGAAGGTCGGGATCGCGCCCATCCCGAGGAGCTCCTTCTCGGAGCCGGTGAAGCCCACCGGGAAGCTCTCGTGCAGGCGCAGCCTCCCCGTAGGACAGCGGGTGCTGACGGCCACGGCGACCCCGTCGGCGATGAGCGCGGCCAAGGGCTCCAGCACCTGCGGCGGCACCTGGCCGGACGCCAGCGACTCCACCACTAGGCCGTCCAGGCCGCTGTGGGCCAGGCCGTCGAGCATCCCCGTGCCCATGCCCAGGTAGCACTTCAGGACCTCCACCCGGGCGGTGAGCCCAGTGGGTCTCAGCGTGGTGCCACGCCTCGGCACCCTGTAGAGCCAGGGTCGGCCGTCCTCCACGCATCCCAGGGGACCGACCTCCAGGCTCCTGAAGGCCCTGACGTGCGACGAGTGCGCCTTGGAGAGGGCTGCAGGATCGTGGACCTCCCCCTGGAGGACGACGTACACCCCCGGCGGCGCGTCGCTCGACGCTACGAGGAGGGCGTCGAGGAGGTTCGCGCCGCCGTCGCTGCGCGGGTGCCCGTGCGGATAGATGGAGGCGGTGAACACGACGGGGACCCGAGGGGCCAGCGTGAGCTGCGCCAGGTACGCCACCTCCTCCAGCGTCCCGGTGCCGAAGGTGATGACCACGCCGACGGTGCCTTCCGTCTCCGCAGCGGCAGCGATGGCTCGCACGAGCTCGTGGGCGTCGTCCAGGGACCACTCCGTGCTCGACCGCAGGTCGTAGTCCCAGGCCGAGATGCCCAGGTCGTCGGGTAGGTGCCCCGCGACCTCGTACGCGGCGGTCAACGCCTCCGCGACGATGAAGCCGCGCGTGCGCGCCGAGGCAGCGATCGTGCCGCCGCAGCCGATGAGCGAGAGACGTCTGCCGCTCACCGGCGGGTCCTCGGGTCGAGGCGTCCCAGGACGTAGTCGCTGAAGATGTTCAGCGCCACGACCGTGAGGAACATCACGGCGCCTGGCATGACGGCGTACCACCAGTAGCTGAGCAGGTACCGCCTGCCGGCGCTTATGAGCAGGCCCCACTCCGGGAGCGGCGGTTGCGCCGCCAGGCCGATGAAGCTGAGGCCGCCGATCAGCAGGATCGCCACTCCGACGTCGATGGTCGCCTTCACTGCCACCGGGTAGAAGGTGTTGGGGATCACGTGCTTGAGTAGCACCCTGGCGCTGCGTGAGCCGAGCGCGAGGGCGCCTTCCACGTAGAGCTCGCCCCGAGTCCGCGATACCTCAGAGCGCATCATCCTCGCGTACTGACCCCACCAGATGAGGAGTATCGCGAGCGCCGCGTTGGTGAGGCTGGCCCCCAACACCGATACCAGCGCTATCGCAAGGATCATCGCCGGGAAGGACATGAACAGCTCCACGAGGCGCATCACGACGAAGTCGACCCATCCGCCGACCCAGGCCGAGGCGGCGCCCACGACCATGCCGACGAGACAGGCGGCGAGCACCATCACGACCGAGGTGCCTAGCGAGTACCTGGTCCCCAGCACCACGCGTGCCAGCAGGTCCCTGCCATACTCGTCGGTGCCGAAGGGATGCTCTAGGGTCGGCGGCCCCAGCCGGGCCGACATGTCGATGGTGAAAGCGTCGCCCGGCCAGACGACGTGGGGCAGTAGCGCAGCCGCTAGGACCAGCAGGAGCCACAGGGCGCTGAGGAGCACGAAGGGCTCCCTGAGAGCCGCCAGCGCCCGGCGCCACCTCACGAGCGGGTACCGATCCTGGGGTCGAGGAACATGTAGGCGACGTCGACGACGAGGTTGATCAGGGCGTAGGCGGTGACCGCGACTATCGAGAACCCCAGTATCGCCGACGTGTCCAGGTGGGAGATCGCGCGTACGGCGTAGGACCCGATTCCCGGCCATTGGAAGATGGTCTCGGTGATCACGGCGCCGCCGAGCAGCTCGCCGATCCGCAGTCCGACCACGGTGACGATCGGGACCAGCGCGTTCCGCAGGGCGTGCTTGAAGACGACCACCCGACGCGCCAAGCCCTTGGAGGTAGCCGTCTGCACGTAGAGCTCGGACAGCGACTGCCCCAGTGACATCCTGGTGGTGCGGGCGACCGAGGCGATCAGCAGGGCCGACAGGGAGAAGGCGGGGAGCAGGAGATGGCTCAGCGCGTCCCACAGCACCCTCAGGTCACGGTTGAGGAGCGCGTCGATCACCAGGAGGCCCGTGTGCGAGGCGAACCCTGGTGGCAGGTCCCCGATGCGGCCGCCGTAGGGTAGCCAGCCGAGGACGCGGTAGAAGACGAGCTGCAGCAGGAGCCCGAACCAGAAGACCGGAGTGGCGATGAAGACCAGCGACGTGGTCGTCGCTAGCCTGTCCACGACTCCGCCGCGGTTGACGGCGGCCAGCACGCCCAAGGGGAAGCCGAGCAGGATGCTGATGACCACGCTGGCTATGGCCAGCTCCACCGTCGCGGGAAGGTAGGTGGCCAGGTCCCGGACGACTGGTGCCCCCGAGGTCGTGGAGAGGCCCATGTCCCCGCGCAGGAGCCCGGACAGGAACGCCAGGTACTGCACGTGAACGGGACGGTCCAACCCGTACTGGGCGCGGAAAGCCTCGACCATCTCGGTGGTCGCGTCGTACCCCAGGACCGCGCGGACGGGATCGCCGGGGATCAGACGCACGATCACGAACATGACCACCGTCATGCCGAGGAGCACGAAGACGAGGCCGATGAGTCGCCTTGTCAGGTACTGGACCATGCGCGCGCTGTCGCGAGCGGGAGGTTACTCGGCTGCCTCCCGCTCGCGACCCGGATCACCTTCTACTCGCGGTGGAGCTCATAGAAGCGGAACGGGAACCACTGCTCGGCGGGGCGGAACACGAAGCCCTGGATGTCCTTCCTGATGGGCATCGTGAAGATGGACTTCTCGACGAACAGGTCGGGATGGTCGGCGATGATCAGCTCGTTCGCCTGGCGGTAGAGCTCCAGCTTGTGAGCCGTGTCCGGGGTCTGGATGGCCTCGTCGATCAGTGCGTCCACGTCCGGGTTGCTGTAGAGGAGGTAGTTGCGCCCGAAGCCCTCCTGAGCGTCTGAGTAGTAGAGGAAGTAGAGGAAGGAGTAGGCGTCCGGGATGCGCGGCACGGCCCGCAGGAGGAAGCCGTGGATCGCGTCTGAGCTGTCGCCATCGGCGTCCACGGACTGCACGCGTTCGAAGAAGGTGGCCGGCGACACGGCGATCATGTTGACGGTGATGCCTATCTGGCCGAGGTGAGCCTGGAGCAGCTCGCCGAAGACGCGCTTGTACTCGTAGGGGTTGTCCCAGAGGTAGTTGAAGGTGAAGCCGTCGGCGTAGCCGGCCTCGGCGAGGAGCTCGCGGGCGCGCTCGAGGTCCTGCTCCACGCCCACGGAGGGCGTGTAGCCGGCGCCGAGCAGCTCGACGGGCGTGGGGCCGTCCGCTGGCAGCGTGTTCTGCACCGCGGCCTGCCAGTCGGCCGGGTTCCAAGCCAGGGCGATGGCCTCGCGCACACGAGGGTCGGCGGTGGGGCCGTACTTGTTGTTGAGGCGCAGGTAGAGCTGCTGCAGCGTGGGGGCCTCGATGACAGTGAGGTCGGGGTTGGCCTCGAAGGCGGGGAGGTCGTCGACGGAGAAGTTCAGGGTGGCGTCCAGGTCACCGGACTCCAGGAGGAGCCTGGCGGTGCCGGGGTCGAGCTGCGAGAGCACCGTCACCTCGTCGAAGTGGTCCCCCTCCCAGCCGCCCCAGTAGTCGTCGTTGCGCGTGAAGACGAGGCGTTGGCCCTTGTCCCACCGCGCGAGCTGGTAGGGGCCGGTGCCCGCGGTGTGCTCGCTGAGCCACGCCGTGGCGTCGTCCCCGTCGACCTCGTGCTCCGATACGGCGGTCGGCGAGACTATGTAGACGAGCGGCAGGGCCTGGAGGAACGGGAAGGGCCTGGCGAGCGTGATGCGGAGCTGCGTCGGTGACATGACCTCTACCGTGTCCACCGGCTCCACGACCCAGGCGCTGCCGCGCTGCAGGTCTTTGAGCCGCTGGATGGAGGCCGCCACGGCGTCAGCGTCCAGCGACGTCCCGTCGGCGAAGGTCACGCCCTCTCGCAGGGTGAAGTCGTAGACGAGCCCGTCGTCGGAGACCTCCCAGGACTCGGCGAGCACGCTCTCCACCGTCACGCCGTCGGGCGCCACGGTCACGAGCGGCTCGTACGCGTTGCCGAGGAGGTAGAAGTCCACGGACGTGGCTACGTGCGGATCGATGCTGACAGGGTCCTGTGTCGTGTCGACCACCAGGGCGTTGCCCTGGGCAAGGGCGGCCGAGAGCGCGAGCGCTCCCGCGATCAGCGCTGTGGTAAGGATCAGCCCTCTTCTCACTCTGAGCGACCTCCATCCGATCGCGATCCCCCTTCCCCCTGGCGAACGTCCGTCATCACACTTCGGCACTTGGGCGACGCTCCCTTCCTGCCCTCATAGGGGCTCGAGGTCCTCTAGGGCGAACAGGTCGACGAGGCCGAGCGCGTTCTCCACCGACGCGCGCTCGGCTGCGAAGGCCCTCTCGGCCTGTGGGGTCGTGTCCGGCCGTGCCCTCAGGTCGCGGTAGTAGTCACGCAGGGCACTGGCCGCGGTGAGGAGGCTGCCCTCCGAGTGCACGAGCATCCTGTAGCCGAGCGCCTTCAGCTCACTGGCAGGCAGGTTGGGCCGCGTGCTGCGCCCCTCGGGCGCGACGTACACCATCCGGCCCGGCGCTGCCTCGGCGAACCTGGCCGCCTCTTCGGCGTCCGCCGGGAAGGCCAGGATGAGGTCCGCCTCGAGCTCGACGTACATGCGGATCCGCTCGAGCGCCTCCTCGAGGCTCCCGTTCACGGCGCGCCTCGCGTCGGTGCGGGCGATCACCACGAAGTCGGCGCTGTCGCGCGCTTCCAGCGCGAACCTGAGCTTGTGCCGCATCTCGTCACGCGGCACCACGTGGACCTCGCCCTTGTGGTAGCCGACGCGCTTCGGGACGACCTGGTCCTCTATGTGCACGCCCGCCACGCCGGCGCGCTCGAACTCGCGGATCGTCCTCACCGTGTGGGGGAGGCCGCCGAACCCGGCGCCGGCGTCGGCGATGGTCGGTATGCGGACGGCGTTGGCGATGCGCCCCGCGGCCTCGACCATCTCCGAGGCCGTGAGGAGGGGCTCGCCGCAACCGAGATGGGCGCCCACGACGTACCCGCCGATGTAGCAGAGCGGGAAGCCCGCCCTCTCGGCCAGCAACGCGCTCAGGGGGTCGAACGCCGTGGGGGCGGTGAGGAACTCGCCCTCCGCCAGTAGCTGCCTAAGTCGAGCTGCGCTTGTCATCGTCCTCTTCCTGTCGCGACGTGGTGTCTGAGCGCCCTGTCACGTACCCGCGGCGGAGGTCGCGTTCGTGCGCCGCCGGGGACCGCAGCGACGGGTCGCCGTAGCCGCCGCCCCCGGGCGTCTCGACCCTGACCACGTCCCCGGGTCGCAGTCGCCGCGTGTCCATCAGCCCCACCTGCTCGCCGTTCACGAAGGCACGGCACGCGGCCCCGGGTCCGGCTCCCGCCAGTCCGGACGGCGGGTTGTCGGCGCGGTTGCCGATGAGCGAGACCTCCGCCGGCGCTGAGCCGAGGAGCTGGATCTCGATGACCTGGCCGAGGCCTCCCCTGTGCTGGCCGGCGCCCCCGGAGTCGGGCCTCAGCCTCTTGGTCAGCACGCGGACCGGGTTCGTCTGCTCGATCACTTCGACCGGCGTGAACGAGGTGTTCGTGGGGAACGCCGTGACGCTGTGGCCGTCCCTGACCGGGGTGGCGCCCATGCCGCCCATGAGGAAGAACACCGTGCTGAAGCGCTCCCCGTTCTCCCTGACGCCGCGCATCGAGAGCACGGGTCGGGGCGCGCCGCTCTCGGCCAGTACTCGCTCCGGCACGACCTTGGCCAAGGCGCCGAGGACGGCGAGCGCGACGAAGTGGCCCGTCATGTTCCGCCCTCCCACGGCGGCGGGGGGTGCGGGGTTCAGGACCGAGCCCTCCTCGGCGATCACGCTGACCGGCGCGAACGTGCCGTCGTTGTTGGGCAGCTGGGGGGCGAGGGCGCACTTGAGGGCGTAGAGCGAGTACGCGCGCGTGTAGGCCAGGACGGAGTTGACTCCGTAGGGCACTTGGTGGGCGCTGCCTGAGAAGTCGAGGACCAGGTCCGTCCCGCGCTTCTCCACCCTCACCCGGATCGGCAGCGGTTCCCCTTGGCCGTCCATCACCAGCTCGTGCTCGACCGCGCCCTCGAGCGGGAGGGCGTCGATGGCTTCGCGCATGGCGGCCTCGCTGCGCTCGTTGAGGGCAGTGGCGACGGTGACGAGGTCGCAGTCCGGGGCGTCCTCCAGCGTGTGGCGCACGCGGCGGTCGAGGACCCGGCAGCCCGCTACGAGTGCCTCGATGTCTCCCAGCACCTCGGTCGGGACGCGGACGTTGGCCGCTATCACGTCCGTGACGATGGAGAGCGGCTCGTCTGCCCGGTAGGCCCAGACCGGCGGGATCACCAAGCCCTCCTCGTGCAGCTCTCGGGCCGAGGCCGAGAGGCCCATGCCCCCGATGTCTGAGACGTGGCCTACGGCGCCCGCGAACCCGACGACCTCACCAGCGTGGAAGACCGGGCGCGCGATGCAGACGTCGGGGAGGTGGCCCGTGCCGAGCCACGGGTCGTTCGTCATGGCCACGTCGCCAGGGCCCCAGGCCTCCACCGGGAACCTCTCGAGGAGGTGCCGCATCGTCAGCGGGAGCGTGCCCAGGAACGAGGGGATGCTCTCGGAGGACTGCGCCAGCGGCCGCCCCGACCTGTCGAAGAGGGAGTAGGAGAAGTCGCGTGACTCGCGGATCACGTTCGAGAACGCGGAGCGCCTGAGGGCCGTTCCCGCCTCGTCGGTCGCGGCGGCGAGCCTCTCCCACAGCACCTTGAGCCGGCTGGGGCTCAGCGTCGTCGCGGAGCTCACGACTCACCTCCCGCGAACGCCAGCTCGAGCCAGCCGGGCCGCCGTTGCACGGTCCAGCGCGGCGGCACCAGGACCGTCGTGCTGGGGTCCGTCAGGATCAGGGGGCCCGGCACGGCCTCCCCGTCAGGGAACGAGAGCCACGGCGCGACGGGGGTGCGGCGCCAGCGGCCGCCGTTCCAGATCCGTCCCTCGTGACGGGCACCGTCCGTCGCCGCCTGCGCGCTCGCGTGGAGCGGTAGTGGGGCGGACTCGGAGCGTACGGTCAGGGCCAGCAGCTCCACGGGCCAGCCCGGCAGGTCTCGCCCGAAGCGTGCCCTGTAGGCGTCGGCGAAGAGCCGCTCGACCCTCGAGGTCAGGTCCTCGGCGGCCACCAGGTCGGCCGGGACCTCTACGGTGAGCTCGTAGCCCTGGCCCCTGTATCTGAGATCCAAGAAGTAGCGCAGGCGATAGTCGTCGCCGAACGATGGGTCCCCGGCGCCGGCTGCCTCGCGCTCCAGCTCGGCGAAGGTGGCGCGGACGAACGCTGAGCTCCCTGCCTCCAGGGGGGTGACGACCGAGCGGCTGCGCTCCACAGCGTAGGGGGCCGCCAGCAGGCCGATCGCCGAACCGACGCCGGCCCCGCTCGGGACGACGATCCGCGTGATGCCGAGCTTCTCCGCCAGGGCGCAGGCGTGCGCCGGTGCGGCGCCGCCCGTGACGATCAGCGCGAACCCGTTGGGCTCGTGGCCGAACTCGACCAGGTGACGGCGGACCGCCAGCGCCATCTTCTCGTTGACGAGGTCGTAGGCCGCGTGGGCGACCTCGACGGCGGAGAGGCCGAACCTCCTGGCCAAGGGCGCGAACGCCCTCTCCGCCGCGTCCGCGTCCAAGGCCAAGCGGCCGCCTAGCTTCACCTGATGCGGCAGATGGCCCAGGAGCAGGTTCGCGTCGGTGATGGTCGGCTCACCACCGCCGGCGCCGTAGCAGGCGGGCCCTGGGTCGGCTCCGGCGCTGCGGGGCCCGACCTCCAACAGCCCCGTGGCGTCGGTGCCCACGATGCTACCGCCGCCGGCGCCGATCTCGAGCAGCTGGACCGATTGGATCGCGAGCGGGAGGCCGCTTCCCGCCATGAACCGGCTCTCATGCGCCACCTCGAGGTCCCTGCCTATGTGGGGGACGCCGTCCGCGATCATGCAGATCTTCGCGGTCGTCCCGCCCATGTCGAAGCTGACGGCGCGCTCTATGCCCAGGGAGGCGGCGAGGCTGGCGCCTATCGTCACGCCAGCGGCGGGACCCGACTCGCAGAGTCTTATCGGCACCTGCATGCCGGAGTCGAGGTCGGTCAGGCCGCCGTGCGACAGCATCAGGTACGGGTCGGCGGACAGCCCGGCGTCGGCGAGGCGGCCGCGGAGGCCGCGCAGGTAGCTGCCGGCCAGAGGCTGCACGTAGGCGTTGGCCGCCGTCGTCGAGAAGCGCGGGTACTCGCGTATGAACGGCGCCACCTGCGAGGAGACGGACAGGGGCAGGTGGGGGAAGCATCTCTCCACGGCGGCGGCCAGCGCCAGCTCGTGCGCCGGGTTGACGTGGGAGTGAAGGAAGCAGACGGCGAGAGCCTCGACCCGCTCCTCCTCCACCAGTCGGGTCACCTCCCTCAAGGCTTCGTCGAGGTCGAGGGGGGTCACCACCGAGCCGTCGGCGCCGATCCTCTCCGGCACCTCGGCCCTCAGCTCCCGGGGGATCAGCGGCTCGGGCAGTCTCAGGTGCAGGTCGTAGAGGTCGTACCTGGTCTCGAACGCGATCTCCAGGACGTCGCGGAACCCCGCGGTCGTCACCAGGCCCACCCTGGCTCCCCGCCTCTCGATGATGGCGTTGGTGACCAGCGTCGTGGCATGGACCACGTGCTCGACCCGCGCGGAGGGGATGTCGCCGTCGGCGAGAGCGTCCCGCACGCCGCTCACGAACCCGACGAGCGGGTCGGCCGGCGTGGTCAGCACCTTGGCGGCACCGACGAGCCCCGCGTCCCCCGCCACCACCACGTCGGTGAAGGTCCCGCCTATGTCGACGGCGACCCGGTAGCGGCCGCCGGGCCCCGTCGCGCCTATGGCAGCATCTCCTTCTCGTGGCGGGCGATGTCGAGGGCCTGCTGGAAGTGGACGTGGATGGCGTCCGCGACGGCGTCCTCATCGCGCTGCAGGCAGGCCTCGTAGATCCGCGTGTGTTCCGACAGGAGGGACTTGGCCCTGCCGGGCAGCTGCACGACGAACGCGCGGTACCTCGCGCTGTGGTTGCGCAGCGTGTCTATGGACTTGAGGAGCCGAGGCCTGCCGCACGGCCTGTAGATCGTGGAGTGGAACTCGCGGGTCAGGACGAGGGTCTGTCCCGGTTGCGAGGCCGCCACGTCGAGGACCCGTTCCATCTGGTCCAGCAGGCCGCGCAGGCGGTCGAGGTCGGCGTCGCGCAGGTTCGGCGTGGCCAGCCGCCCCGCCAGCGACTCCAGGGCCTGGCGCATGAGGTAGATCTCCTCGAAGTCGTCCCAGGACAGGGGCAGCACCTCGACGCCGACGTTCCGGCGCACGGAGACGAAGCCCTCCTGCTCGAGGAGCCTCACCGCCTCCCTGACGGGCATCCTGCTCACGTTCAGGCGCGCGGCGATCTGCTCGTGGCTCAGCAGCTCTCCGGGCCTCCAGACGCCGGAGATGATGGAGTCTCGCAGGGAGTCCAGCACCATCTCGAACATCGGGGTGTACTGAATCTGCTTCATTCGGGCCTCGCCCTCGGATGAAGGATGTGGGATGTTGAATCCTAGTGTCAGAACCCTACCACCCCCGCCCGGCGTTGGCAACGGCGGGCTCCGGGTAGGCAGTAGGGTGCCAAGGCCCTCTGCGAACGCTGGGCCGTGGGTCGTTGCGACAGTAGGGCCGCGCCGTGAGCGTCACTCCACGCGCCGCGTGCCCTACCCCCTCAGGTACCGCCCCCTCGCGGGTCCCACCACCTCGCCGCGGTCGTAGACGAGCTGGCCGCGCAGGAAGGTCTTCACGACCTTGCCGGTGAGCTCCTGGCCCTCGAACGGCGTGTAGCCCTGGCCGGACTCCGACTCGGCGGCGCGCACGACGAACGTCTGCGACGGGTCGAGCAGGACCAGGTCGGCGTCGTAGCCCTCGGCCACGTCGCCCTTGCCCACGAGACCGAAGCGCCGGGCCGGCGCCCAGCTCGTGAGCTCGGCCATGCGGTTCAGCGACAGCCCGCGCCGGCAGCCCTCGGAGTAGAGGCCCGAGAGCAGGTACTCGGTGCCGCCGAACCCGGACTTGGCCAGCCAGATGTCGTCGGGGTGCTCCTGGGAGACCTTGGCCTCGGCCTTGCAGCAGGCGTGGTCGCTCACGACCCAGTCGACGTCGCCGGCCAGGAGCCTCTCCCACAGGTACTCGACGTCCTCGCGCGGGCGTATGGGTGGGTTCACCTTGGCCAGCGGGCCCGCGGGGCTGTCGACGTCGAGCAACAGGTGCCCGATCGTGACCTCGCGCTTGAAGCTGATGTGGGGGAAGAGGTCGCGCATCATGAGCGCGGCCTCGAGGGCCTTGCGGGAGCTGAGGTGCAGGAGGTTGATGTTCGCGGCGCCGGTCTCGTAGGCGAGGTAGGCGGCGATGAACACGGCCAGGCCCTCGGAGTGGGGCGGGCGGGCGGCGTTGTAGGCGTGGAGGCCCTTCAGCCTGCCGTCGCGCTCGACCATCGCCGTGTAGGCGTTGAGGATGTCCGCCACCTCGCAGTGGAGGCTCAGCGAGATCGTCTCGGCGCGGTCGGGGTTGGCCTCGATCATCTCCGAGAGCTTGCGCATGATGAACTCGAAGTGCGCGAAGTCGTAGCTCTCGCCCTCGGCCAGGTGCAGGAAGTTGCGCTGCGTGCTCGAGCGCCCGTGCAGGCCGTGACCGCCGTAGAACATGAAGATCTTGAACGAGGAGACGCCGTGCCTCTCCAGCAGGAGCGGCATCTCGTCGATGTGGCCCCTGTTGATGGGCGCCAGGTGGTAGGCGTAGTCCACCCAGTAGTTGCCCTCCGAGCGCCGCAGCACCTCGGGGTAGAACTCGGCGTACGGGCCGCTCTTGTTCAGGTAGTAGTCGCCGGTGCGGAAGTAGGTGATGGCGCTCGTCACGCCGCCCATGGCGGCGGCCTTCGACTCGGTGACGGCGTCCTGCTCGAGGGGCGAGTAGATGCCCACGTGCATGTGGCCGTCCACCAGGCCCGGGAAGGCCACGAGCCCGGTGCCGTCGACCACCTCGCGCGCGTCGGCGGCCGAGAGCCCCGCCGCCACCGCGACGAACCTGCCGTCCTTGACGGCGACGTCCGTCACCGGCGTGCCGTTCTGGTTGGGACGCGCGAGACGCACGTTCCTGACGAGAAGGTCGTACCTCTGTCCGTCGCTCACAGCTCTCCTCCTGCGCGGTCCTCGCGCGCGCCCGGGCCGGCGTCTCCGCGCTCGCCGCCGACCGACGCCACGCCGTCGGCCGCCAGCGCCCTCAGCTCCTCGTCGGTGAGGCCCGCCGCCGCCAGCACCTCCCAGGTGTGCTCGCCCGCGGCCGGCGGGTCGGCGCGCTTCTCCCAGGCGCGGTCGCCCAGGCGGAACGGCAGCGTGGGCAGGGCGCCGGACCTACCGTCGGGGAAGCGGGTCTCCAGCAGGCTGCCGCCGGCGGCGAGCTGGGGGTCGTCGAAGAGGTCCTCAGGCCTCGCCACGGGCGAGAACGGCAGGTCGGCGCGCTCGCACAGGCTCACGGCCTCGGCCAGCGTCATGCCGGCGAACACGCGCCTCAGCTCCGGCAGCAGCCACTCGCGCTGCGCGACGCGGTCGTTGTTGGTGCGCAGGCGCGGGTCCTGCAGCAGGTCGTCGCGCCCCAGCTCGCGGCAGAAGCGCTCCCACTGCTTGTCCGACGTGACGCCCACGAACACGAGCTGGTCGTCGGCGGTGCGGAACTGGTGGTAGACGGACCAGGCGCTCACGCGCTCCGGCATGGGCGGCACCTCCTCGCCGGACGCCACGGCGTAGGCCATGTGGTGGCCCATGATGAACGCGGCCGTCTCGAAGAGCGCGCTCCTCACCACCTGACCGCGGCCCGTCCTGTCGCGCTCGCGCAGGGCGAGCAGCACGGCCATCGCGCCGTAGACGCCCGTCATGACGTCGACGATCGAGGCGCCGGCGCGCAGCGGCGTGCCCCGCGGGCCCGTCATGTAGGCGAGGCCGGACATCATCTGCACGACCTCGTCCAGGGCCGTGCGGCGCTCGTACGGTCCCGGCAGGAAGCCCTTGAGGGCGCAGTAGACGAGGCGCGGGTAGCGCGACGTGAGCTCGTCGGCGCCGAGGCCGAGGCGGTCCATGGTGCCGGGCGCGAGGTTCTCGACGAGGACGTCGGCGCCGGCCAGCAGCCTGTGGGCCGCCGTCAGGCCGCGCGGGTCCTTCACGTTCAGCACGACGCTCTTCTTGTTGCGGTTGAAGTAGGGGTAGTAGCCCATCCCGAAGCCGCGCAGGTAGCGGGTCGGGTCGCCCTGGGGCGCGGGCTCGACGCGCACGACCTCAGCGCCCAGGTCGGCCAGGACCAGGCCGCAGGTGGGCCCGAGGACGGCCTGCGTGAACTCGAGGACGCGGACGCCGGCGAGGGGACCGCCGTCGCTCGGGGTCCCGGGCGCCGCGCCCGTCACCGCCTCACCGAGTAGTCGCCGCCTGCCTTCAGGTACGGCACCAGGCCGCCGGCGGCGAGGATGTCCGCCATGACCGGCGGCATGCGGGTGGCGCGGTAGGTGCGCCCGGCGGTCTCGTCCACGACCTCGCCCTTGAAGAGGTCCACGCGCACGCGGGCGCCCGCCGCGATCTCGTGCGCGGGCACCTCCACGACGGGGAGGCCGATGTTGATGGCGTTGCGGAAGAAGATGCGCGCGAACGAGCGCGCCAGCACGACGGACACGCCGGCCGCGGCGATCGCGATGGGCGCCTGCTCGCGGCTGGAGCCGCAGCCGAAGTTCTCGCCGGCCACCAGTAGGTCGCCCGGGGCGATGCGCTGCGCGAGACCCGGGTCGTAGTCCTCGAGGAGGTGGGCGGCGAGGTCGGAGGTGTCGAGGGTCTTCGTGTACTTGCCCGGGATGATGCGGTCGGTGTCCACGTTGTCGCCCACCACGTGGGCGGCGCCGGCGAACGCGAGGGACGTGGTCGTCATCGCGGCCTCCCGGCGGCGGCCCGCGCCCGCCCGTGCACGGTCGCGGTCATGCCGCCGCCTCCTCGCCCAGCACCTCGGCCGGGTCGACTATGTGGCCCGCCACCGCCGCGGCGGCCACGACGGCCGGCGAGCCGAGGTAGACGTTCGCGTTCGGGTTCCCCATGCGCCCCCTGAAGTTCCTGTTCGTGCTCGAGATGACGGTCTCGCCGTCGCCCGGCACGCCCTGGTGCGTGCCCACGCAAGGGCCGCAGCCCGAGGTGATGAAGGCGGCGCCGGCCGCGGAGAGGGTCTCCACGGTGCCGTCCTCGAGGGCCGCGTCGAAGACGCGCTTCGAGGAGGCCGCGATGATCAGCCGCACGCCCGGGGCCAGGCGCCGACCGCGCAGCACGCGGGCGGCCACGTGCAGGTCCTCGAGTCGGGCGTTCGTGCAGGAGCCTATGAAAGCCATGTCCACCTTCACGCCGGCGACCTCGCGGACGTCCTTGACGTCGTCGGGGAAGTGCGGGACCGCCACCTGGGCGCCCAGGTCGGAGACGTCGAGCCTGTGCACGGCGCGGTAGCCGGCGCCGGCGTCGGCGGCCAGGTCCTCGAGCGGGCCGGCCGCCGACAGCCGCGCGCGCAGCGCCTCGGGCAGCTCCTGCCGCTCCAGGCCGGCCGTGTCCACGAGCGCGGCCTTGGCGCCCATCTCGGCGACCATGTTCGCCAGGACCATGCGGCTGGCCAGGGTCATGCCCGCCACGGTCTCGCCAGCGAACTCGACGGCCTCGTAGGTGGCGCCGGCGATGCCCAGCGCGCCCACCAGGTGGAGGATCACGTCCTTCGCGAAGGTGCCGGGGCGCAGCCTGCCCCTGAGCTCCACGCGCAGCGTGCGCGGCACCTTCAGCCAGATGCGGCCCGTGTGCATCACCGCCGCCAGGTCGGTGGAGCCCACGCCCACGGCGAAGGCGCCCACGGCGCCCAGCGTGGGCGTGTGCGAGTCGGCGCCCACGAACAGTTCGCCCGGCGCCACGTGGCCGTTCTCCATCATGAGCTGGTGGCAGATGCCCTGGCCCACCTCGTACAGCTTCAGACCGTGCTGGGCGGCGAAGCGGCGCATGAGCACGTGCAGGTTGCTGACGCGCTCGTTCGGCGGCGGGGTGGCGTGGTCGAGGACCAGGGCCATGCGCGCCGGGTCCCACACGCGCGTGGCGCCCATGGCCTCGAACGCCTTGATCGCGAACGGGGCCGTGGAGTCCGTGGCCATGGCGCCGTCGACGGGCACCACGGCGATGTCGCCCGCCTCGACCTCGTAGCCGGCCTTGCGGGAGAGCAGCTTCTCGGCGGCTGTCTGCGGCATCAGGACCTCCCGGAGGGCACGCGGGCGTCGCGGGCGCCCGGCGGGGAGCCCCGGCGCCGCTGCCACAGCGCGAAGACGCGGCTGTCCATCCCCACCCCCAGCGCCTCGGCGGCCCGCGCGCTCACGCGGCAGACGGCGTCCACGTCCACGCCCGTCGCCACGCCCAGCTGGTCGAGAAGGCTCGCCACGTCCTCGGTGGGCACGTTCCCGGCCGCGCCGGGGATGAAGGGACAGCCGCCCAGGCCGCCGAAGGCCGTGTCGAAGCGCGTCACGCCGGCCCGCAGGCCGGCCATGAGGTTCGCGATGCCCAGTCCGCGCGTGTCGTGGAGGTGCAGCACCAGCGGCACGTCGGGGGCCGCTTCCCTCACGGCCTCCACGAGGCGCTCCACGGCCACGGGGTCGGCCCGCCCCGCCGAGTCGGCGATGGCCAGCTCCTCCACACCGGCATCGGCGATGCGCGCGGCCAGGCGCGCGACCCGCTCGGGCGGCACCTCGTCCAGCCCACAACCGAAGGCGCACTGCACGCCTCCGCGCACGGCGAGGCCGAGCTCGCGGGCCAGCGCGACGGTCGCGACCAGGTGCTCCTCCGCCTCAGCCAAGCCCATGCCGGCGTTGCGCCGGGAGTGCTCGTCGCTGGCGGAGAGCGAGACGTCCACGTGCCTGAGCCCGGCGGCGGCCGCCCTCTCCACGCCGCGACGGTTCAGCGCCAGGCCGGAGTAGACGACGCCCTCGCGCGCGGGCAGGGCGCTCACGACCGCCTCGGCGTCGGCCATCTGCGGCACCTTGGCGGGGTGCACGAACGACGCCACCTGCAGGCGCCTCAGGCCCGCGTCGAGCAGGCCGCGCACCAGCTCGAGCTTGACCTCGGTGGGCAGCGTCCGTGGCTGGTTCTGCAGGCCGTCGCGCAGGCCCACCTCGACCAGCTCCACGCGGCTCGGGAGCCAGGCTGGCCCGGCCTCGCCGGCGGTCCGACGCGGCTTGGGGCCGAGCGGATGGCCGCCGGGGGCCGTCCCTGGTCCGCGCGTGGGCCCGGCTCCCCTCACCGGTGCTCGAACTCCAGCGAGTACTCGAAGAGGTCGCCGCGGTAGACGGCGTCGAAGTGCTCCACGGGCCGTCCGGCCACGCTCCTCACGGTGCGGCGGACGCGCAGGGCGGGCTCGCCTGGCCGTCCGCGCAGCACCTGCGCGAGGTGCTCGTCGAGCAGCGTGGCGGCGATCGTCCTGGTGCTCTTGCCGATGGCCACGCCCAGGCGGTGCTCCAGGTAGTCCATCGACGACTCGCCGTAGACCAGGTCGTCGTCGGCCAGGCCGCCGGGCACGGTCCCCAGCAGGTCGGCGGGCAGCGTGACGGTCTGCAGGCCGATGGGCAGGTCGTCGGCCAGGCGCAGGCGCTCGAAGCGCAGGGCGGCGGCGCCGGGCGCCAGCTCCAGCGCGGACGCCGCCAGGGGGTCGGGAGGGCCCAGCCGGCGCGAGAGGAGCTGCGTGCTGGAGCGCATGCCGTGCACCTTCAGGTAGCCGGAGAGGCCCTGGCTGCGCACCTTGTCTGGTTGAGGGTTGTGGCGCAGGCGCCGGGGCAGCGCGAAGGTGCCCCTGCCCTGCTTCCTGACGATCACGCCCTCGTAGGCGAGCTCGTTCAGGGCCTGGCGCACCACCGAGCGGCTCACGCCGTAGCGCTCCTGCAGCTCGCGCTCCGTGGGCAGGGGCGTGTCCTCGTCCCAGTCCCCGGACTCGACCATCCCGCGGACTATCGCCTTGAGCTGGTGGTAGTACGGCAGCGGGTTGTCGCGGTCCAGGGCCATCAACACACCGCGCCGCGGCCGGCCGGCCTGAATGGTACGGACATCGTGTCGTTATGTTGACACTCCCAAGCCCGCCACGTAAAGTTGACGCCAAGATCCAGCCCGTTCTCGTGCATCGCCGGACGGCGAAAGGACGCCTTCTTGTCGCTCCCTGACGGCCACAACCGGTCGCATCGCGGGCCCCGGCGCGCGTTCGCCATCACCGGCCTCACGGCGGTCGTGGGCGACGAGATGGAGGTGCGCGAGGGGCTCACCCTCGTCGTGGAGGGCGACCGCATAGCCCGGCTCGACCGCGAGCCGCCGCCAGGCGGCGTGACCGTGGTGGACGGGTCGCGCCTGATCGCGACGCCGGGGTTCGTGAACGCCCACACGCACATCGCCGACATCACCGGCAAGGAGGCAGGCTTCGGGCTCGACTCGTGGCGGGTCGTCATGCCGCCGGACGGGGTCAAGGTCAGGCTCCTCGCCGAGGCCCGTGACGAGGCCGTGGTGGCCGCGATCCGCGACGCGGCCCACGTGATGCTCGGCTCCGGCACCACGACCTTCGCGGACTTCAGGGAGGGGGGCGGCCACGGCCTCGACCTGCTCGACGCCGCGCTGGAGGGCCTGCCCCTGAGGTCCGTCGCCTTCGCCAGGCACTCCTCCCACCCGCCGCACGCCCCGGAGGACCTCGAGGCGAACCGCGGCGGGCTGTCGCCGGCGCTGAGGGAGGAGCTCGAGAGGCTCCTCGACCGCGCGCCTGGCTGGTCGGTGCCGCTGGCCTTCGACGTCACCGACGAGGGCCTCCGCGACACCGCCGCGCTCGTCAGGGCGCGGGGCAAGCTGCTCGCTACCCACTGCGTCGAGACCGACAGGTACCGCGAGATCTCGCGCCGCCGCTTCGGCGAGAGCGACGTCGAGCGCGTGGTGGAGCACCTGCGGCCCGACCACATAGTCCACATGACCAGCGGCACCGACGAGGAGTTCGAGCTCGTGGCGTCGGCGGGGATACCCGTGGTGGTGGCGCCGCGGATGCAGTCGGTGATGGGCATCGGCCTGCCGCCCGTGGACCGCATGGTGGCCGCCGGCCTGACGGTCGCGCTCGGCAGCGACAACGGCATGCTGGCCTCGCCCGACCTGTTGCGCGAGATGGAGTACCTGAGCCGCGCGACGCGCGCCGCCCGCAAGGACCCCGCGTTCCCCGCGCCGGCCCAGCTCCTGAAGATGGCGACGATCAACGGCGCCAAGGCGCTGGGCCTGGACCGCGAGCTGGGGAGCCTGAGCGTGGGCAAGAGAGCGGACGTGGTGCTCTTCGACGCCGACTCGCGGAACCTGCGGCCGGTCCGCGACCCCTTGGCGACGGTGGTCAACAGGGCCGTCGCCGCCGACATCGCCTGCGTGCTCGTGGACGGCGCGCCCGCCGTGGGCGCCCTGCCCGGGCTCGACGAAAGCGTGAGCGAAGGACAACGCGTGGGAAGTGGAGGACGAGGATGAGAAGCAGCCACGAGAGGTACCTTGCCCCCGGCCGGTTCCTGGCCGCCCTGCTGGCCGCCCTGGCCATGAGCGGGGCGGCGCTGGCCCAGGAGACCATCAAGGTGGGCTTCATCCTGCCGCTGACGGGCGCGGCGGCGGCCGAGGGCATCGCCGTGCAGGAGGGCGCCGAGCTGGCCGCGAAGCTCATCAACGACGCCGGCGGCGTGACCGTGGGCGGCACCAGCTACACGTTCGAGCTCCTCTTCGAGGACGACCAGTGCAACCCGCAGGCGGCCACCGAGGTCAGCACGCGCCTCATCGCCGAGGACGTCGACTTCGTCGGCGGCTCGTTCTGCAGCTCGGCGGCGCTCGCGGCCCAGCCGCTGTTCGCCGCCTTCGACATCCCGCAGTTCGTGTACGCCTACGCCGACGACCTCACCGGGGCCTCGCGCGAGCAGAGCGGCGCCGACATGTCGGTCCGCCTCGGGCCGAAGGCCTTCATCGAGATGGCGCCGCTGGCGAAGTACGCGGTCGTGGAGAACGGCCACACCTCCTTCTTCGCCATGGCGCAGAACACAGACTTCGGCAGGTCGATGGTGCAGGAGTTCCAGAGGGTCGCCGAGTCGCTCGGCGCCAGCCTCGTGGCCGAGCCGGAGTACTTCCAGTTCGGCGCCACCGACTTCAGGACGCTGCTCACGCGCGCCCGCGACTCCGGCGCCGACGCGATCCTGGCCATAGGCCTGGCGAACGAGATGATAGGCATCACGCTGCAGCACGACGAGCTGGGCATCGAGCTGCCCGTCTACGGCTCCGACCTCCTCAACACCGTCGCCTACCAGGACGCCGTCGGTGACCTCGACGACGGCTTCTACTCGCCGTGGTTCTACGACGACGGGCAGACCCAGCGCGCGTTCGAGGGCGAGCTGAACGAGCCCATGGCCGTGGAGCTCGACAGGGCGTTCCGGGACAACGTGGGCCGACCCGCCGAGATGAACAACGCCTGGGGCTGGGGCACGATCCACCTGATCCGCCAGGGCATCGAGCGCGCCGGCAGCGTCGACGCCGCCGCGGTCATGGCCGAGATCCTCTCCGGCGAGGAGTTCGACATGCCCTTCGGCCAGTACGGCTTCGAGCAGTGCGGCCAGGCGAACATGCGCGCCGGCGTGGCGGCCTACAGCACCGCCGACGGCAAGGTGCTCGTGACCGGACGCGACTACGTGGAGCTCGACCCGGTGGTCCTCACCCGCGAGGACCTCTGCGGCTGAGCCGGACGACGGCAGGGAGGGCCCGCCGCGCGGCGGGCCCTCCGGCCATCCCCTAGCGGAGGAAGATGCTGCGAGGAGCGCACGAGGCCGAAGCCGCCGAGGAGACTGCGCTCGCGTTCCTGAGCGCCATGGAGGAGCGCGACCTCGAGCGCGCGCGCGCCATGCTCGCCGACGGCGCGAGGCTCGAGTTCCCGGGCGGCGCCTACTCGTCGCTCGAGGAGATGGTCGCCGGGGCCGGCCAACGCTACCGCTGGGTGAGGAAGCGCGTGGCGCGCGTCGAGTCCCTGGCGGCGCACGGGCGCGAGGTCGTCTACGTCGCGGGCACGCTCTACGGCGAGAACCTCGCGGGCGTGCCCTTCGACGGCGTCAGGTTCGTCGACAGGTTCGAGCTGGCGGGCGGACGCATCGCGCGACAGGAGGTCTACAACGACCTCGCGGAGAGCGGCGTGCTGACGCGCCGCGGCTGAGGGGCCGCCGGGGCGCGTGGACACGGTCCTGCAGCTCATCCTCAACGCGCTGCATACGAGCAGCCTCTACGCGCTCGTCGCCCTCGGACTCACGCTGGTCCTGGGCGTGCTCGACATCGCCGACTTCGCCCAGGGCGCCCTCTACATGGCCGGCGCCTACGTGGCCTTCTACGCCACGTCCCGGCTCGGGCTCAGCTTCTTCGTCGCCCTGCCGCTGGCCATGGTCGTCGCCGGCCTGCTGGCCGTGGCGAACTACGTGGCCGTCTACCGGCCCCTGCGGCGCTTCTCGGGCGCCACCACGTTCATAGCCGCGCTGGGCCTGCTGCTCATACTGCAGAACGTGGCGCTGCTGGCCTTCGGCGCCGACTTCAGGCTCGTGCGCAACCCCATCCCCGGCGTGCGCATCGCGCTGGCGGGGGCGACGATCACCGGCTACCAGGCGTTCCTCGCCGGCGCCATGGTCGTGCTCGTGGGCCTCGTCTGGCTCTTCCTCAAGCGCACGCCCGTGGGCAAGGCCCTGCGGGCCGTGTCGCAGAACCGCGGCGGGGCGCTGGTCGTGGGCCTCGACCCCTTCCGCGTCGAGGTGGCGGCCTTCGCGCTCGCCGGCGCGCTGGCCGGCGCCGCCGGCACGCTGGCGTCGGCGGTCAACGCCTTCGACCCCCACGTGGCCGCTACGGTCGTGATCAAGGCGTTCGCGATAGTGATCTTCGGCGGCATGGGCAGCGTGCCGGGCGCGATCGTCGGGGCGATGATCGTGGGCCTGGCCGAGAACCTGACGGGCGGTCTCGTCAGCACTCAGTACGCCGAGCTGACCGCCTTCGTGCTCATGGTCGTCGTGCTGCTGGTGCGGCCTCGCGGGCTCTTCGGCGCCCAAGAGGCCAAGCTGTGAGCGCGCACGCGCCCCCGGCCCGACGCGACGTACGCGCCGCGCTGCCGTGGCGACAGGCGCTCCTGGTCCTGGGCCTGGCGGCGGCCGTGGCGGCGCCGCACGTCCTCAGCGGCATCGCCGCGCAGCACCTCCTCGTCATGGTCGCCATCAACGTGATCCTCGTCGTCAGCCTCGATCTGCTCGTCGGCGGCGCCGGGCTCATCTCGCTGGGCCACGCGGCGTTCATGGGCGTCGGCGCCTACACCTCGGCGCTGCTCGTCAAGGGCGGGGCGTCGTACCCGGCCGGCCTCGGCGCCGCCATCGGCGCCGCGGCGCTGGCGGGGCTCGTCGTGGGCGTGCCGGCGCTGCGGCTGCGCGGCCACTACTTCTCGGTGGTGACGTTCATCGTCGGCATCATCGCGACGATCCTGATGACGAACCTCGTGGACCTCACCCGCGGACCCATGGGACTGCCCGGCATCCCGTTCGTGACCCTCAAGCTCTTCGGCTGGGAGCACACCTTCCGCAGCGTCGTCTTCAAGACGGGCTACTACTACCTGGCCCTCGGCTTCGCCCTGCTGGCGCTGCTCCTCAGGTGGCGCCTCGGCAGGTCGCGCTTCGGGCGCTCGCTGGCGGCGATCAAGGGCGACGAGAACCTGGCCGAGAGCGTGGGCATACCCACCTACCGCGTGAAGCTGACGGCCTTCGTGCTCGCCGCCGGCGTGGCGGGCCTGGCCGGCTCGCTCTACGCCCACTACACGGCGTTCATAAGCCCGGACACCTTCACCTTCATCCACTCCTTCGACCTCTTCGTCATGAACCTCGTGGGCGGCGCCGGGACGTTCCTCGGGCCCGTGGTGGGGCCCGCCTTCCTCACGCTGCTGGGCAACGCGCTGCGCGGCTTCTCGCCCGCGCTGGCGCAGGTCATCTACGGCGCGCTCCTCATCCTCGTGATCGTGGCGCTCCCCGACGGCATCGTCGGCGGGGCGAGGCGACTGCTGCGCTCCCTGGGGAGGACGCGGGCGTGACGGCGCGCCGTCCGGCGGCGGTGGGCGCGGCCACGGCCGGCGAGGTACCCGGCGGGCGCGAGCTGCTGCGCGTCGAGCGCCTCAGCCGCCACTTCGGCGGCTTCGCCGCCGTCGCCCAGCTCTCGTTCCACGTCGACGAGGGCGAGGTCGTGGGCCTCGTGGGGCCCAACGGCGCCGGCAAGACCACGACGTTCAACGTGGTCACGGGCTTCCTGCGCCCGTCGTCCGGGAGGGTCTACTTCCGCGGCGAGGACGTCACCGGCCTGCCGCCGCACGCGCTCGCCCGCCGCGGCCTCGTGCGCACGTTCCAGCACACGCGCGTGTTCGCTCACCTGACGGTGCGCGAGAACCTCCGCGTCGCCAGCCACCTGAGCGAGGGCGGCGGACCTCTCAGGGCGCTGTTCGGCACCTCGCGAGCGGGCACGGCGGCGCTCGAGGGGCACGTGGACCAGGTCCTGGAGACCGTGGGCTTCGCGGCGCGGCAGGACGCGCTCGCCGGCTCCTTGCCCTACGGCGAGCAGCGGGTGCTGGAGGTAGCGCTGGCGCTGGCCGCGCGGCCGACGCTCCTCATGCTCGACGAGCCTTTCGCGGGCATGAACGAGAGCGAGTCGCACGAGACCATGGCGCTCATCCGCCGCGTGCGCGACGCCGGCACGACGGTGCTGGTCATTGACCACCACATGCAGACGATGGCGCGCGGCTGCGACAGGCTCATCGTGATGGACCACGGCGTGAAGCTCGCCGAGGGGCCGCCGGGGCCCGTGACGAGCGACCCGCAGGTGGTGGAGGCCTACCTGGGGGCCGGCGAGGACCTGGCGCCGCCGCGGCGAACGCCGGAGACGGCCGACCCGGTGCTGAGCTTCGACGGCGTGAGCGTCTCGTACGGGCGGGTGCGCGCGCTCGACGGCCTCGACCTGAGGGTGGGCCGGGGCGAGATCGTGGCGCTGGTGGGGGCCAACGGCGCGGGGAAGACGACGGCCCTCCGCGCCGTGTCCGGCCTGGTGCCGCTGCGCGCCGGGACGATGAGGCTCCTCGGCCGCGACCTCGCCGGCGTGAGCCCGTCGGCGCGCGTGCGCCGCGGCCTCGCCCACTGCCCGGAGGGGCGCGAGGTGTTCCCGCGCATGACGGTGCTCGAGAACCTGGAGCTGGGCGCCGGCGTGGGCGCCAGGCCCGACCCTGAGGCGCTGGAGCGCGTCTACCGGCTCTTCCCCAGGCTGAGGGAGCGGCGCTCACAGGCGGCGGGCAGCCTCTCCGGCGGCGAGCAGCAGATGCTCGCCATCGCCAGGGCACTCATGTCCCGGCCGCAGGTGCTGCTCCTCGACGAGCCCACGCTCGGCCTCTCACCGCTGCTGGCTCGCGAGGTGGCCGCCGCGCTCACGCGCCTCAACGAGGAGGGCATGAGCGTGCTGCTGGTGGAGCAGAACGCCGTGCTGGCCCTGGCCGTGGCCCACCGGGCCTACGTGCTGGAGAACGGCCGCGTGGCGCTGCACGGGCCCGCCGCCGAGCTGCGCGAGGACGAGGCCGTGAGGCGCGTGTACCTGGGGGCGTGAGCCGTGGGCTCGCGGTCGGCGCCGGGACCTAGCCGTCCCGGCAGCGCGCCCCGCGCGGTCGCCGACCGTCGGCCCCAACGGGGAGCCCGGCCTCACCCGCCCCCGGCGCACGCCGCCGAGGAGCCCGCCAGCTCCACCTCGCCGTCCACGGTGGCCAGCTCCGCCAGCGAGGCGGCGTCGGGCCGCAGGCGCACGACGTAGAGCGGCTGCACGAGCTGGCGGTCCCCGGCGCGGAACGCCAGGGGCTCGCCCTTGTGGAGGTCGAAGCGGCTGTCGGGGTCGGCGAGGTAGCGCAGCAGGTCCTCGGGCTCGCTGGAGCCGGCGCCCGCGGCCGCGTCGGCGGCGACCTTCACGGCCGCGTAGGCCGACCATGCCGCCGGGTCCATGGGGTAGCCCCAGCGGCCGAGGAAGCGCTCGTTGAGGCCGTCGGCGTCGTCGACGGAGGCGTCCCACAGCGCGACGCGCGGGGCGAGGCTGGCCGTCTGGCCGGCGTCGTGCATGAGCGCGGCGTAGAACTGGCGGGTCTGCGTGATGTCGGTGGGGAGGGCGTAGACGGGGACGTCCACGCCTGCCGTCTCGTACTGGCCGAGGAACACGAGCTGAGCGTCGGCCTCCAGGAGCAGCACGGCCGCCCCGGCGCCGCTCGATGCTATGGCGTCGAAGGCCCTCTTGTAGAGCGGCTGGTCGGCCGGCACGGCGAGGCTGCCCGCCTCCCGTCCTCCCGGCGCCGCGCTCTCCAGGTCCGCGGCCAGCTCGCCGTGACGCGCCTCGCCCAGTGGCGAGTCCGTGTAGACGACGAACCAGCTCTCCACGCCGTCCTGAGCCATCACCCGCGCCAGGGCGTCCAGGTAGGCGGCGTCGTCCGCGCCGACCCTGAAGGTGCCGGCGCGGCACGCCAGCGCCGGCGACGTCCCGCCGCCGACGTCGAGGAACGGGACGCCGAGCTCGTCGGCCACGGCGCTCAGGGCCTCGGCCTGCCCCTCGCCCTCGCCGCCCACGAGCACGTCTGCGCCCTGGGCCGTGACCAGCCGGCGCGCGGCGCGCTCCGCCGCCTCGGGGGTGGGGGTGGTCGCCACCAGCAGCTCGAGGGGCCGCTGCGGGTCCACGTCCAGCCGCTCGGCCGCCAAGGTGGCCCCGCGCAGCGCCGGCTCGCCCACGAGCTCGGGGCCCAGGGGGAAGACGGGATCGGCGCCCGTCAGCGTGGGCAACACGAGCCCGATGCGCAGGGCGCCATCGGCGGCGGGGCCCGGGCTGCCGGGAGGCGTCAGGGGCATGAGCGGCACCCCGTACTCCTCCAGGACCGCCTGGACGTCGTTCCAGCGGCGCTCGAGCGCCGCGTTCAGGAGGTCGCCGAGGGCCGCGTCGTCGGAGCGCAACGCGAAGGAGATGGACTGGAACATGGGCAGGAACGGCATGTCCAGCTCGGGGCTCACGGGCTTCAGCGTCACGGGCAGGTCCAGCCGCTTGGCCTCGTAGCCGGCGATGGGGCCCCACAGGATGCCCACGTCGAGGGTGCCGTCCACGACCCGCTGGAGTATCTCGTCGTCGGGGTCCGTGGCGAAGAAGTGGCTGACGTTGTCGATCAACCCGCGCCGCCCCAGCGCGTAGTCCGAGGGGCTGCCACGCAGCACGCCGATCCTCAGGTCGGCCAGGTGGGGGTCGTCGAGGGAGTCGATCGCGAAGGGCGCGTCATCGCGGGTCACGAACGTCTCGATGCTCTGGTAGTAGGGCAGCGTGGTGAGGAAGGGCTCGCTGTCGTCGGGCACGGACGCGAGGACGTCGCAGGCGCCCATGCGGAGCATGAGCTCGCCCTGACCCTCGCGCCGCGGTAGCGGGAGCCAGGCGTAGCTGACCTCCGCACCCAGCTCGTCCGCGAGCACGTCGATGACGCGGTTCTCGAAGCCCTGCCGGTCCCGGTCAGAGTAGGGGAGGTTGTCGGGGTCTGCGCAGACCTTCAGGTCCCAGGACGCGGCCCCCTGCGCCGCGGCAGGGGTCCGCGCGAGCAGGAGGGCGGCTAGGGACAGGCAGGCCAGCCGCGCGAGGCGGCCGGCCTGCCGAGAGGCGCCTAGGGTCATGGACCTACTGCTGCTCTTGCTGGTTCAGCGCGAACACCCACACTGTCCCGCCGCGGACGGGCGTGAACGGTATGCCGAAGGCCTCGGCGGCGCGCGGTACGTAGTTCGCGGCCGAGCCGCCGTAGCCGGCGAGGACGGCCACGTACTGCACGCCGTCGATCTCGTAGCTCACCGGGACGCCCTCCACGCTCGAGTTCGCCTTGAAGCGCCACAGGATGTCGCCGGTGTTGGCGTCGTAGGCCCGGAACTCGCGGTCGTAGATGTCGCCGCCGAACACCAGGCCGCCGGCCGTGGCCATCACGGCGGAGCGGCTGGGCAGGGTCTGCTGGTGCTTCCAGACGACCTCGCCGGTGGCGACGTCTATCGCCTGCAGCGCGCCCGTCCAGTCCATGCCCTCGGGCGGGTAGCGCTCGGCGTCGGCGCCCGTGTAGTTCTTGCCGGCCTCGTACTGGACCTCGGTGCCCGTGATCGTCATGCAGTACTCGGTGGTGGGCACGTAGGCGTAGCCGGTCTGCGGGCTGAAGGCCAGCCCGAACCAGTTGTTGGCGCCGCCCGTGACCGGGCAGGCCTCGGCCGGCTTGTCGAGGCCCGGCCTGTGCTCGTCGGGGATGATCGGGCGTCCGTCGTCCTCGAAGCCCGTGATCGTCAGCGGCCCGCCCTCCATGAGCGGCACGCCGTAGATGAAGCTGAGGTCGTTGCGGTCGAGCAGGTAGAAGTAGCCGTCGCGGCCGGCGTGGATGAGGCCCTTGACGGTCTGGCCGTCGCGCTCGACCTCGACCAGCGTCTGGTCGGAGATCTCGTCGTAGTCCCACGACTCGTTGGGCACGTACTGGTAGTGGGCCTCGATCTCGCCGGTGTCTATGTCGAGGGCTATGACCGAGGCGACGTAGAGGTTGTCGCCCGGCCTGGTGTCACCCATCCACGGGCCGCCGTTGCCGGTGCCCCAGTAGGTGAGGCCCAGGTCGGGGTCGTAGGAGCCCGTGACCCAGATGGGCCCCCCGCCCCTCTGCCAGGTGTCGCCCGGCCAGGTGTCGCCGCCCGGCTCGTCAGGCTCGGGGATCGTGTAGGTCTTCCAGAGCTCCTCGCCGGACTCGGCGTCGTAGGCGGACACGAAGCCCCTGATGCCGTACTCGCCGCCGGACACGCCCACGAGGACCTTGCCGTCGGCTGCCAGCGGGGCCAGCGTCATGGCGTAGCCCTGCGTGTAGTCCGCGACCGTGGTGTCCCAGGCCATCTCGCCCGTGGCCGCGTCGAAGGCGAGCAGGTGCGAGTCGAGGGTGGCCATGTAGACCTTGTCGCCGTAGAGGGCGACGCCGCGGTTGACGAGCCCGCAGCACACCTCGGGGGCCACGTCCTCGGCGAGGTCGCGCCTGTACTCCCAGATGAGGTCGCCGTTGCGGGCGTCGAGCGCGAAGAGGGTGTTGAAGGCGCCCGTGACGAACATGATGCCGTCGTTGACTATGGGCGGCGCCTCGTGGCCGTCGTTGACGCCCGTCGAGAACGTCCACACCGGCTCGAGGTCGGCGACGTTGTCGGCGTTGATCTGGTCGAGGGGGCTGAAGCCCTGCAGGTCGTAGGTGCGCTTGTACATGAGCCAGTTGCCGGGCTCGGGGTCAAGCAGCCGCTCGTCGGTCACGGGGTCGTACTCGCCGTCGTAGGCCGGTGGGATCGCCGGGGGCTCGGGCGTGACGACGGGGGTGGCCGGCTGCTGCTCCTGGCCCTGCGCCGGAGGCTGCTCGCCGCCGCCCTGCGCGGGTGGCTGCTCGCCGCCGCCTTGGGCGGGCGGCTGGTCCCCGCCGCCTTGGGCGGGCGGCTGCGCTTGCTGGTCGCCGCCCTGTTGGTCGGCCGGCGGCCCCTCGAGGCGCCCGCCGCCGCGGACCTCCGCCACCTGCGCGGCCTCCACGGGGCCGAACTCGTTGCCCCAGGAGTTGCGGACGAAGGTGGCCACGGTGGCGATCTGGTCGTCGTTCAGCGTGGCGGCGAACGGCGGCATCTGCTGGCCGCCCCTAAGTATCTGGCGGACGACGTGGTCGGTGTCGGCGAGGTTGTCGTTACCTGCCAGGTTGGGGCCTATCAGGCCCTGGCCCTGGTTGCCGTGACAGACGGCGCAGTTCTGCTGGAAGATGGCGGAGCCATCGTCCTGTGCCATGGCTGCGCCGCCGGCTAGCAGCGCCAGCGCTGCCGCGGCCTTGATGGCGGAGGACCGACTCATGTGCCCCTCCTTCCGTTACGACTTCGTCGTAGCGCGGCGATGCTAGGCCCTAGCCTCGTGAGATTCGGCACGTGGTGATAGGTCGAGCTCACATGCTCGTCTCAGGGTCGCCCGGGGACCGCGCCCCCGAGGGCTGCGGGCGGACGTCCTGGCGCGGGCCCGCGGAGCGGCGCCCGGCGCCTTGCAGTGGCCCTGGCACCGTGAGACGACCTCCGGCTAGCGACGCCCGACCGGCTCTATGGACACCTTCAGCGGGTCGCACGCCAGCGAGCTGGCGATCGTGTCGACGAGCTGCGCCTTGGCGCCCTCGGTCATGTCGCCGGCCAGCTCCACCGTCGCCGTGCCGGTGGCGGCGTCGCGCCTGCCCACGAGCGGGTAGAAGCCGAGTGCGCCGGCGATCTCGCACAGGTCCTCGACAGCGCCCGACGAGCGCTCGGTGAGCCCGCCCACCTGGACGACGCTCCACGGCACGCCCCACCGGCGCGCGCCGGTGGCCTCCTCGAACTCCTCGAGGACCTGGTCGTCGGCGCTCCAGAAGGTCAGCGTCTTGGCTGCGTGCTCGCGCTTGTCCCAGTAGTGCAGGGTGACGTCGGCGGGCGCCGGACCAGGCTCGGTGACGACGAGGAAGGGCACGCGGTGGTGGCGCGACTCTAGGCTGCCGAAGGCCTCCCGCCACACCGAGGTGGGGTTGCCGGCGAGCGTGAGCTGCAGCGCGTCGCCCTCGAGCCCGGCGTGGAGGAGCTGGGGCGCGCCGCCCAGGTCAGGTCCGCCGGCGACCCGCGCCTCGAACAGCGCGAACGACAGCCCGACGGCCTCGAGGATCACCTCGGCGTCCACGCCGCGCCACCGCTGCTCGCGGCCCCAGTGGACCAGCAGTCGGGCCAGGTCGACCGCCGCCTCGCCGAGCTGCTCGACGTGGCGGCGGCAGTCGTCGCACAGGCACTCGTCGGGGTCCTCGCCCCGCGCCGTGCCGGGCACGAGGCCGCATCTCGTGCACAGCCTCCAATCGTCCATGGCCGCCCTCCACCCTTCTGACGTCCCACGAGCCTAGGGTCGGCAGATGACAACCGGCCGAGTAGCGGGTGACAGCGGATGGGAGCCGGCCCCGCGCTCAGGGGAGCGTGGGGCCGCTTATGTCGTCGGGCTCGTTGTCGAAGACCGTGCCCTCGGGGATGACGCTGCCCTCGGCCAGGCCGGTGTGGTAGATGCCGCCGCCGCTGCCCACGCCGTCGCCGTCCGCGTCGGCCACGTTGTTCCTGACCTCGACGTCGCTGCCGGCGTCGATGACGAGCAGCGCCGGGCCGTCGATGTAGATGCCGCCGCCGTTCCCCGACGCGCGGTTCTCGAAGACGGTCTCGAGCTGCTCGAGGTTCAGGCTGCCCGGCGCGGCGAGGTAGATGCCGGCGCCGGACGGCGACACGTTGCCCTTCACGCCGCCGTCGCCCTTGATCATCGTGCCGGAGTTGAAGATGCCGCCCCCGCTGCCCTCGCCGTGGGCCACGTTGTCGATGACGCCAGTGGCCGTGAAGCCCATGGCGCCGCCCACGTTGGCCACGCCCCCGGCCAGCCCCGGCTCGTCGGCGAGGACCTCGTTGCCCCGGACCGTCGAGAAGCCTATGTCCAGCGTCCCCGTGTTGTACACGCCACCGGTCCGCTGGGCCACGTTGCCGCTGATGTCGGAGTGCTCGACCAGCCCCTCGCCCTCGTTGACGAGGCCGCCCTCGTTCTCGTTGGCGCTGGCGCTGATGCTGCCGTCGAAGAACCCGAGCTCCCCGAGGTTCCACACGCCGGCGGCCTCGTTGTTCACGATGTCCACGTCCCTCAGGTTCGCCCGGGAGTCGGCGTCCACGTGCACCACCGCCGAGCCGCCCGCGAAGCTCCCGTGGTTGCCCGTGAGCGTGCCCAGCTCGTGGTCGAGATGGGAGCCGACGAGGTGCACGGCCGCGCCGGTGAAGCCGCCGTCGTCGGGGCCGACGACGTTGCCGGTGAAGTCGACCGCGTCCAGGTCCAGCTCGGCGCCCACCGCGGCGAGCGCCCCGCCGTTCGCTCCATGCGCCTCGTTCCCCGCGAAGACGACGCCGGCGAGGTGGACGGTGCCCGCGGCGTACATGCCCGCGCCGCCGGAGCCGTCGTCGAGGTACCCGCCCTCCACGGCGACGCCGCTCAGCGTCAGGGTCCCGGACGAGGCGACGTGGAAGATCCGGAACGGCGGCGCGTCGGCGGCCCTGGCCACGGTCGTCGCCGGCGCCGCGTCGTCACCCTCGGCCACCGGCTCGAGCGCGTCGGCGCCGCGGACCTCGACCTCGGTCGTGACGGACGGCAGGCCCGTGGGGCCGTCGACGTCGGCGTGGACCTCGGACAGCACGATGACGCCGGCCGGCAGCAGGATCACGTCGGCGCCTATGCCCGCCTCGCAGCCGCCGGTCGCGGTGTCGGTGTCGGCGGCCACCAGCGCGTCGCGCAGCGTGCAGTCGGGGCCGCCCGTGCCGCCGCTGAGGCTCGTCACCTCGATGATGCCGTCGGGCTCGGGCTCGGGTTCCGGCTCGGGCTCGGGTTCCGGCTCCGGCTCGGGTTCCGGTTCGGGCTCGGGTTCCGGCTCCGGCTCGGGCGGCGGGCTCACCGGCGGGCCCGCTTGTTCCGCCGGCGCGCTCTCCACGTCGCCCTCGAAGGCCACCACCGAGTACGTGTACGAGCTCGTCGGGTCACCCGTGATGTCGAGGAAGCTCTCCTCGTCGGGACCCGTGGTGCCCGCCTCGACGGGGTCGCCGACGGGGTCCCCGTCCTCGACCGCCTGCCTGTAGACGCGGTGCCCGTCCTCGCCGTCGCTCATGTCGGTCCAGGTGACGAGGACGCCGTCCTCCACCTGTTGGGCGCTCACGTCCGCCGGCGCCCGCAGGCGGGCCAAGCCGTCCACGGAGCAGGCGGCCAGCAGGGCCAGGAGCAGCAGCAGGGCGGCTAGGTGTCTGAGGCGTACTGGTACGGGCCTGGTGCGCACGGGGTACCTCCACTCCGCGACGAGCCGTCGCGCGCGAGTGCCGTCCCCAGACCGCTCGTGCCGCGAGTCTAGGCGGGCTCGGTGACAGGGGCGTGTGGGCGCCGCCGTGTGTCGCGGTCCCCGGCGCCCGAGCCCTCTCACTGCCGGCTAACGGCCGGCCGCCATGCTCCGACCACGCGCGGCGGCTACCGCGGCGGGACGCCCCGGAGCGCTCCCAGCGCGAGGGTCGCGGGCACGGCGCCCCACAGGCCGCGACGAAGGAGGAACGCATGCACGTGCGCGAGATGCTGAGCACGCATCCCCTCGCCGGGGAGGGGCTCCCCGAGGTGGACGCGCGGGGCATGGAAACGCTCGCCGACTGCGTGGCCGCCTGCTACGACTGCGCGCAGACCTGCACCTCGTGCGCCGACGCCTGCCTCGCCGAGGAGGACGTGGCCGCGCTGCGGCGCTGCATCGCGCTGAACCTAGGCTGCGCCGACGTGTGCGCGGCCACGGGAGCCGTCGCCTCGCGCCTCACCGAGCGCGACGAGGCGGTGCTGGCGGCGCAGCTCCGCGCCTGCGCCGCGGCCTGCCGTGCCTGCGGCGACGAGTGCGAGCGACACGCGGGCCACATGGAGCACTGCCGCGTCTGCGCCACGGCCTGCCGGGAGTGCCAGCAGACTTGCGAGGGCCTCCTCGGCAGGATGGCGGCGTGAGGCCGGCTGTGGCGGCGGTCACGGCGTCCGCCTGGTGCACGGACCGCCTCGCCAGCCGGGTGGAGGGCCTACCGCAGGCCGAGCGAGAGGTACTTGACCTCGAGGTACTCCTCGATGCCCCAGTGACCGCCCTCGCGGCCGACGCCGGACTGCTTGACGCCGCCGAAAGGCGCCTGTGGGGTGGACGGCACGCCGTCGTTGACGCCCACGATGCCGTAATCCAGCGCCTCCGCCACGCGGAACGCGCGCGAGACGTCGTTCGTGAACAGGTAGGCCGCCAGGCCGTACGGTGAGTCGTTGGCGAGGCGGATGGCCTCGTCCTCGTCCTCGAAGGTGAGCAGCGGCGCCACCGGTCCGAACGTCTCCTCGCGCATCATGAGCATGTCGGCGGTGACGTCGGTGACGACGGTGGGCTGGAAGTAGAGGCCCTCTAGGCTCCTGCCGCCCGAGACGACCCGCGCGCCCTTCGCCGTGGCATCCTCGAGGTGAGAGCGCACCTTGGCGAGACCCTGGGCGTCCACGAGCGGCCCCACGTCGGTGTCGTCGCTCATGGGGTCGCCCACCTTCAACGCCTGGCTGGCAGCGGCGAAGGCGCGCGTGAACTCCTCCGCCACGCCGCGCTGCACGTAGATGCGGTTCGTGCACACGCAGGTCTGCCCGGCGTTGCGGTACTTGCAGGCCACCGTCTGCGTCACGGCCACGTCCAGGTCGGCGTCGTCGAAGACGATCAGCGGCGCGTGGCCGCCCAGCTCGAGCGAGATGCGCTTGACGGTGTCCGCCGCCTGACGGTAGAGGATCCGCCCCACCTCGGTGGAGCCCGTGAAAGTCATCTTCCTCACGCGCGGGTCGGCCATCAGCGCCTTCGACACCGGCACCGGGTCGGAGGCGGGCAGCACCTGCAGCGTGCCCTCCGGACCGCCGGCCTCCCGCCACAGGTCGGCCGCCAGCAGCGCCGACAGCGGGCTCTGCTCGGCGGGCTTGAGGATGAACGTGCAGCCGGCCGCCAGTGCCGGTGCCGCCTTGCGCGTCACCATCGCCAGCGGGAAGTTCCAGGGCGTGACGGCGAAGACGGGCCCCACGGGCTGCTTCAGCGCGAAGAGGCGCTTGTGCCCGAACTGGCTCTGGATCGTCTCGCCGACGACCCGCTTCGCCTCCTCGGCGTACCACCTGACGAACCCGGCGGCGTAGGCCACCTCGCCGCGCGACTCCTTGATGGGCTTGCCCATCTCGGACGTCATCGCCCGCGCCAGCTCCTCCTGGCGCTCCATCATCAGGTCGGCCCAGCGCTCCAGCAGCGCCGAGCGCTCGAACGCCGTGGTCTGGCGCCAGGCGGCGAAGGCCTCGGTGGCCACGTCGGCGGCGCGCCGCGCCTCCTCGGCGCCGCAGTCGGCCACGCGCGCCACCACCTCGCCGGTGGCGGGGCTCCTCACCTCGAAGGTCGCGGGAGCGCTCTCCCACTCCCTGCCCAGGTACCTCGTGCCGATGTCCTCGATCGCGCTCATGCGGGCGACCTCCTCCTCGCTATCGTGTCAGGCGTAGAGCAGCGCGCTGACCGGGTCCTCGACCAGGCCGGCGAGGACGGCCAGGAGACGGGCCGGGTCGACGACCGTGTCGTGTCGATGTTCCAGGGTAAGCGCGCCGCGCCTCGACGGGCCGCCCGGCGTGGACGCTAGGGTGACGCGCAGTCGGCAGCCCCCGGGCAGCTCAGGCTGGGCCGCCTCGTGGGGCATCTCGCTGAGGTCCAGCACGTGCAGGGGCGCCTCGCCTCCGATCCCGCCGCGCGCGCGGGCGGCCGACAGGCTGATGACGGACGTCAGCGTCGGCCCGGCCAGCACGCACGACTCGGTCTCGCCGCTCCTGTCGACCCTGGTGATGCCCAAGGACGCGGGTGCCGGCGCGCCCAGCGCCGCCAGCCCGGCCAGCGTGAGCCTAGCCAGGACGTCGCAGACCGTGACCCCGGGGGTCTGGCTCTGCCGCTCGAGGTAGGAGTTCGCCCGGGCCACCCCGTCCAGCAGTTCGGCGAGGTCGACGCCACGGCGGAGCCACCGCACGCCGGCGGCTGGCCCGGTGTACCGGGCCACCGCGGGACGGGTCAACAGCGCGGTGATGTCGGCCGTGCGCACGGCGCCGCCCGGCCCGCTGCCGGAGACGCCGATCAGGTCCAGCGCCAGCTCCTTCGCGAGGCGCCTAGCCTTGGGTGAGGCTAGGACACGGCGGCTGCCTGCCCATGACGAGGCGTCGGCGCGGCCTCGCGCGCCTGCGGCATCCTCTGGGGGAGGAGGGGTCGGCGGAGCTGCGGAGGCGTAGGGAGTGGCCGACGAGGTCGGCTGGGTCGGCCGGGCGGGCGAGGTCGGAGGCGCCGCGGCGGACGCGGCTGGCAGCGCGGAACCGGACGCTGCTGGCAGGGCGCCGGAGAGGCCGCCCGAGCCTGGCCCCGCGACCGCGCCGTCACCCTCGTCCAGCAGCAGCGCGATCACAGTCCCGGTGGGCACCTCGTCGCCCTCCGACGCCGTCACGTTGGCCAGCACGCCCGAGCCCAGCGCCGGGACCTCGACTACCGCCTTGTCGGTCTCCACCTCGAGGAGCGGCTGGCCCTCCGCGACGGGCTCGCCTTCGGCGACGAGCCAGCGCACCAGCGTGCCGACGTCCTGATTCATGCCCAGGACCGGCATCACCACCTCCTTGGCCACGGCGCCCCTCAGCCGCCGCGCTCTACGGGCTCAGCCGGCGGCACCGGTGCGCCGGCCGCGGCCCCCGGCGACGGAGCGCCCGCGCCGCCAGAGGGGAACACGCGCTGGTTGTTCAGGGCTGACTGGGTCTCCCTCACGGTCTCCAACGGCCCCAGGGCCGTGTAGTAGCGGGGTCCCGTCACCATCAGCTTCTCGGCCGGGAAGCGGGAGATGACCTCGCAGCCGTCGGCGGTGACCACGACCTCCTCCTCGATGCGCGCGGCGGACCAGCCGTCGTCGGCGGGCCAGAAGGTCTCGAGAGCGAAGACCATGCCCTCCTCTATGACCTCCGGGCTGTCGAAAGAGACGAGGCGGCTGAAGATGGGCTTCTCCCAGATGTTGAGGCCTAGCCCATGGCCGTACTGGAGGGCGAACGCGAGCTCCTCGTTCGGGAACCCGAACTCCCGGGCCTCGGGCCACACCTCGACGACCTCCGCGGTCGTGACCCCCGGCCTGATCATGCTGATGGCGTGGTCAAGGAGGTCGCGGCACTTGTCGTAGGCCGACACCTGGGCCCGCGACGCGCTGCCGACGACGAAGGTCCTGTAGTAGCAGGTGCGGTAGCCCATGTAGCTCTGGAGGATGTCGAAGTAGGCCGGGTCGCCCGGCCGCAGCATCCTGTCGGAGGCCACGTGAGGGTGTGGATTGCAGCGCTCGCCGCTGATGGCGTTGACGCCCTCGACCATCTCGGAGCCGTGCTCGTAGAGGAACTTCGTTACCAGCCCCACGATGTCGTTCTCCCTCACGCCGGGCCTGAGGTGCTCGTAGACGAGCTGGTAGGCGGCGTCGACCATGCCTGCCGCGTGCGTGAGCAGGCTTATCTCGTCGACGGTCTTGATCTTGCGGGCCTCGAGCATGAGCTGCTGTCCGTCCACGACCTCGAGGCCGAGCTCCTGCAGGGCGAAGAGTATGGGCAGCTCGACGAGGTCGATGGCCACGGGGTCCCGGTGGAGGCCGCGGCTCTCCAGCTCGGCGTAGACCTCCTTCGCGACCTTCTGGGCGCGGCCCATCTGTGGGGAGATCGTGCCGCGCAGGAGCGAGACGCCGGGGCGCGAACGCTCGGCGCCGTCGAGCCAGGGCGCGTAGAGCTGGTGGTGCCGCGCCGCCGAGCCGAAGTCCCAGAGGATCGGCTCGGCGCCGCGTGGCAGCAGGGTGTAGCGCGCCACCTTGTCCTGTGCCCACGTGCCGATGTGGGTGGAGGTCACGTAGCGCACGTTGTTCATGTCGAAGAGGAGCAGCGCGCCCACGCTCGAGCCTTCTAGGACGGACTTCATGCGCTGCAGACGCTCCCGGCGCAGGCGGTCGAAGTCGATCCGCTGCTCCCAGTCGACGCCCATCGTGCCGTATGTCGCGATCGCCACCTTCGACTCCTTAGTTGCGCGGTGAGAGGAGCTCCCTCGTCGCCGCCACCACGCTCGCGGCCGTGGGGACAGTGAGATCCTCCAGGGCGGGCGAGAAGGGCACCGGCACGTCCATCGCGCACAGGCGCCTCACCGGGGCGTCGAGGTAGTAGAAGGCGCCGTCCGCCACCACCGCCGCGAGCTCGGCCGCCGCCCCGTAGCGCTCGTGCCCCTCGTCGATGACGACCACGTGACCCGTCTTCTTGGCGGACTCGACGAGCGTGTTCCTGTCCAGCGGGAAGAGGCTGCGCGGGTCGACGACCTCGGCGCTCACCCCCAAGCGGTCGAGCTCCTCAGCGGCCTCGAGCGCCACCTGGACCATGCTGCTGGTCGCGATCAGGGTAACGTCGTCGCCACGTCGCTTGACGTCGGCGACGCCCAGCGGCACCACGTAGTCCTCGTTCGGCACCGGGCCCTTGGCCGCGTAGCCCATCTTGTCCTCGATGAACACGACGGGGTTGTCGTCGCGGATGGCGGCCTTGAGCAGCCCCTTCGCGTCGTAGGGCGTGCTCGGCAGCACGACCTTCAGCCCGGGCACGTGCGCTACCCAGGCGTGGAGGCTCTGGCTGTGCTGCGCCGCCGATCGCCTGGTGGCGCCCAACGTGGTGCGCAGCACCATGGGCACTTTCAGCTTCCCGCCTGACATGTAGTGGGTCTTGGCGGCCTGGTTCACGAGCTGGTCCATCACCAGCGTGAGGAAATCGCCGAACATCAGGTCGACTACGGGTCGCATGCCCGTCATAGCGGCGCCCACGGCGATGCCGGTGAACCCCGCCTCCGATATGGGCGTGTCCATGACGCGCTCTGGCCCGAACTCCTCGACCAGCCCCGACAGCACCTTGAAAGGCGTCCCGGCCTCGGCGACGTCCTCGCCCAGGACGAAGACGCTCGGGTCCCTGCGCATCTCCTCGGCCAGAGCCTCGCGGACGGCCTGCGCGAAGGTGATCAGCCGGGGCTCGGCGGCGGTGTCAGCGGCCGCGTGGCGGGCGGCCTCAAGCGTAGACATGGAGCGTCACCTCCGTGGGATCGGGAAAGGGTGCCGCCAGCGCGAACTCGACGGCCGCCGCGGCCTCGGCCCGGACCTCGGCCTCCACGCCGGCGAGCTCCTCCGGGGTGGCGACGCCCTCGGCCACCAAGGCGTCGCCGAGGAGCTTTATGGGGTCGCGCCGCTCGCGCCACTCCGCCTCCTCGCTCTTGGGGCGGTAGTACTCGCGGGCGATGTCACCTACGTGGTGACCGTGATAGCGGTAGGTGGCGCACTCGAGGAAGGCCGGCCCTTCACCGGCGCGGGCGGCGCCCACGAGCTCGCCGGCTATCCTGTGCACGGCCCGGACGTCCTGCCCGTCCACGGCCTCGGCGCGGATGCCGAACGCGCGGGCGCGGTCCAGAACCTCGCCCGCCGTGGTCTCCAGGAAGTGCGTGTACTCGTTGTACTGGTTGTTCTCGCAGACGTAGACGACGGGCAGCCGCCACAGCCTGGCTATGTTCATGACCTCGTAGAGCAGGCCCTGGCCCAGCGCGCCCTCGCCGAAGAAGCAGACGGCCACCTGGCCGCTGCCTCGCTTCAGGGACGACAGGGCGGCGCCGGTGGCGATGCCGGCCGAGCCGCCCACGATGGCGTTGGCGCCGAGGTTGCCGTTCTCCTGGTCGGCGATGTGCATCGAGCCGCCCTTACCTCGGCAGTAGCCGGGCGCACGGCCGAGGAGCTCCGCGAACATCAGGTCCAGCCGCGCCCCCTTCGCCACGCAGTGGCCGTGGCCGCGGTGCGTGCTGGTGATGTAGTCGGTTCGCTCCAGCGCCTCGCAGACGCCCACGGCCACGGCCTCCTGGCCCGAGTAGAGGTGCGTGAGGCCGGGCATCTTGCCGGTGAGGTAGAGCTCGTTGGCGTGGCCCTCGAAGACGCGTATCCGCCACATCTGCCTGTACATCCGGAGCGCCAGGTCCGCGTCCCCGCCGGCGTCGGCCGCGGTCCGAGCGGCGACGCCGCCCGGGTTGCCGTCGCTGCCTGCCATGTTCAGTCCTCCATGCCCTCTCCTCGGACCGGGAGCGCGTCGCGGCCCTCGTGGGGCGCCGCCATCTCGCCGGCGCGTGCCAGCCGCTTGATGCCTTCCTCGCTGTCCTGGCGGATCTGGGCGAGGTGCCCACGCATCGCCTCGCGGGCGGCCTCCGGGGCGCCGTCCTCGACCGCCCGCAGGATCCTCTTGTGGTGCACCTGGCCCCTGGCAGGGCCGCCGGGGGTGTCGAAGATGCGGCTGCGGTGCTCGTGCAGGACATCGACGATCGACTCGAGCAGCCGCGGCACGAACGCGTTCTGGGTCGCCACGGCCAGAGCCAGGTGGAACGCGTCGTCGGCGCGTATGTACGCCGCGCGGTCGTGCAGGTTCGCGTCCATCGCCGCGACGGCTCGCCGCAGGGCCTCCACGTCCTCCGGCTTCACCCGCTGGGCCGCCCTGTGGGCGATCTCCGGCTCGAGGATCTCCCTGACCTCGAGGAGGCCATCGAAGGGGTCGTCGCTTTGGTCCAGGAACAGCATCGACTGCAGCGCTCGCGACAGGCTGTCGCTGGTGGCGTCGACGACGAAGGTGCCTTGTCCGGGCCTCACCTCCACCAGCCCGCGCACCGCGAGCGCCTTGAGCGCCTCGCGGATCACGGTGCGGCTCACGCCGAACTGCTCGGCCAGCATGCGCTCGTTCGGCAGGCGGTCGCCGGCGGCCAGCTCCCCGGCGGCGATGAGCTCTTCGATCTGGTCCGTCACCTTCTCGTACAGCCGCTGCTGCTTGACGGGTCGGATCATCTGGCGTGCCCCTCTGACATCATGCGCTGTCGTTCGTGGTATGACCACCATACCATGGCGGGCGGCCCCGTCCTCATGCCCGCGTCACCTCGAACAGCGGCGCCGGCACGACGCGGAGCTCCTTCTCGCCGCGCTGCACGAGCACCGGTCCGTCGACGGTCGCGCGCGCCTCGGGCAACACCCCGGGCATGCACAGGTAGGCGAGGGTCGTGAAGACGCCCTCGGGCGCCACGCCGAGCTCCCGCCGCAGCGCGTCCTTCGCCGCGCGGAACGCGCCCACGACCTCCTCGGCGGGGCGGTCGCTGAGGAAGCCCAACAGTGGCAGGGGGACCTCGGCGACGATGCGGCCGTTCTTCACGGCCACGAAGCCGCCCTGCAACTCGGCGATGCGGTTCACCACAAGCGCCATGTCGGCGTCATCCACGCCCACGACCCCTATGTGGACGGGGCCGGGGTGATAGGAGGACCCGAAGGCACCCGCCTCTGGGCCGAGGCCGCGCACGAACGCCGATCCCACCTTGCCCGTGGCGAAGTGTCGCTCCACGACGGCCACCTTCGCCACGCCCCGGCGTGGGTCGGCGACGACGGCGCCGTCGACCACCGGCAGGGGCTCGCGGCGCGCCCTGGTCACGACCCGGAACGGCCTGGCCTCGATGACCAGCGTCTCGGCCGTGACGTCCGACCCGGACGGCGCCTGGACGCGCAGGCCGGCCGGCGCCAGCGGACCTCTCAGGCGCACCGAGCCGCGGAACGACTCGGGGTAGGCGGGCGCCTCGATGGGCTCGAGGTACCTGCCGTCCCGCGCCACGACGCGCGGGCCGGCGACGACCTCGGTGACCCTCAGCGTGCGCAGGTCGGAGAGCAGGTTCACGAACGCCAGGCGACCGGGCGTGAGCGATCCGATGTCGGCCGTCCGGCGGAGGTACGTGGCGGCGTTCAGCGTCGCCATGCGGATCGCCTCGACCGGCGGTATCCCCATCTCCACGGCCACGCGCACGCGGTGGTCTATGTGCCCGAGCCGCGCGATGTCGTCGACGTCCTCCTCGTCGGTGGCGAACATCACGTTCGAGCTGTCCACGCGGTGGCGGGCTACGGACTCCAGCACCCCCATGTCGTCGGCGCCGGAGCTGAAGCGCACCTGGAGCGCGAGGCCCAGCCGCAGGCGCTCGAGCGCCTCCGCGACCGTGCCGGCCTCGTGGTCCGACAGGGCGCCAGCCGCCACCGAGGCCTGCAGGGTGCCGCCAGCCTGGCCCTCCAGGTGGCCGCAGAGCAGCTTGCCGTGGCGGCGGGCCAGGTCTGCCAGCGAGCGCAGACGCTCGTTCGGGTGCCGCTGGGCGTAGACGTTCCACTCGCGCAGCTCGACGGTCTCGGGCCACGCGAGCATCTCCTCGAGCTCGTCGAGCGTGGCGCTGGCGCGCCCCTCGATGCCCAAGAACGTCGTGTAGAACGGCGAGAAGTACACCTTGAGGGGCGTGCGCGCCACCTCGTCGAGGAAGAAGCGCATCGCGTCCTTGCCGCGCATCTTCCCGGCCTCCGTGAAGTCCGTGACCAGCACGTGGGTACCCTTGGGGACCAGGAATCGGGCCAGCTCGGTCATTGGCAACGAGGTCGCGCCCACGTGGATGTGGGTGTCGATGAACCCCGGTGCCAGGTACCGTCCCGTGGCGTCCACGACGTGCGTGAGCGGACCCACGCAGCGCTCCACGTCGCCCACGGACGCGATCCGCTCGTCCTTCACGGCTACGTCGGCGGGACGCACCTCGCCCGTGAACACGTCGACGAGGTGTCCGCCCCGGATGACCAGGTCGGCCGGTGCCTCGCCGAGGGCGACGGCCACGAGGTCCGAGCGGTCTGTCACTGCGTCGCCTCCGCGCCCTCGAGAACTACCGAGATGGGCTCTACGAGCAGCTTGTCGCCTGCGTAGGCGACCTTCAGCAGGCCGCGCACGGACATGCGCAGTTCGGGCGAGACGCCGGGGATGAAGAAGCCAGTCAGGCGGTAGTAGTTGCTCACGAAGCCGATGCCCAGGTCGGCGATCGCCGCCTTGGCGGCGCGCATCTGCTCCTCGACCTCCTCGGCGCTAGAGTCCGACACGATGCCGTGCAGTGGCATGGGCACTTCGGCCACGATCCGCCCGCTATCGGCGACGACGAGGCCGCCCCCGAGCTCGGCGATGCGGTTGCCCACCAGCGCCATCTCCTCGTCGCTCGTACCGATGAGCGCGAGCTCGGACGGGCCTGGGTGATAGGTGAAGCCGAGGGCGCCCCTCTTCAGGCCCAGGCCCCTCACGAACCCCACGCCCATCTTGCCGGTGCCGCCGATGCGCTCGACCGAGGCGAGCTTGACGACGTCCTGGGAGGGGTCGCCGAGGACCTGACCGTCGCGGACGGGCAGGTCCAGGTGCAGCTCCTTGCTGCCCATCGCCTCGGGATCGAAGCCGATCACCCGCGCCCTCACGCTCGTGGAGCCCACGGGCGCGGCGACGACGAAGTCTGAGGGCTCGAGCGGCCGCTTCAGGCGCACGCGGCCGTAGAAGTCGCTCGGGTACGCGGGCCTGGGCAGCGGGGCGACGTACCTGTTGTCGCGCGCCACGACCCGCTCGCCGTACACGACCTCCTCGACCTGGAAAGAGCGCAGGTCGTCGACCAGGTTCACGAAGGCCTTGCGTCCCGGGGCGATGCCGCCCAGGTCGGACGTCACGCCCAGGTAGCGGGCGGGGTTGAGGGACGCCATGCGGATCGCGTCCAGCGGGGCCACGCCGTGCTCTATGGCCATGCGGACCCTGTGGTCGAGGAAGCCGTGGTCGCGGACGTCCACGATCTCCTGCTCGTCGGTGGAGAACATCACCATGGAGCTGTCGAGCCGCTTCTCGGTGACCACGCGCAGGATGTCGTGAATCTCGTGCCAGTGCGCTGAGCCGAATCGGATCTGCAGGGCGACGCCGTTGCGGATGCGCTCGACGGCCTCCTCGACCGTGTAGGTCTCGTGGTCCGAGTGGGCGCCGGAGGCCACGGAAGCCGCCAGCAGTCCGTCCATGAACAGCCTTAGGTGCCCCGCGAGCCGCAGGCCCTTGCGACGGGCCATCTCGCCGCCCGCCCGGACGTTCGGGTTCGGGCTCCGGTGCTGCTGGACGTTCCACTCGCGGAACTCCTTGGCCTCGGGCCAGCTCGTCATCTCATCGAGCTCGTCCAGGGTCACGCCGCGGCGGCCGTCCGTGGGGACGAGCGAGGTGTGGAAGGGCGAGTAGTAGACCGTGAGCGGCGTGTTCCTGGCCTCGTCCAGGTAGAAGCGCGCCACCTGATGGCCAGCGACCTTCGTGGCCTCGTTGAAGTCGGTGACGATGGCCGCGGTCCCGTACGGCACGAGGAGGCGTGCCATCTCCGTCATGGCGAGCGACGTGGCTCCCACGTGGATGTGGCACTCGATGAAGCCGGGCACGAGGTAGCGGCCCGTGGCGTCCACGACCTCCGTGCCCTCTCCGACGCAGCGGCCGACGTCTCCGATGGCGGCGATCCGGTCCCCCGACACGGCCACATCGGCCCTGTAGACCTCGCCGGAGTAGACGTTGACGAGGTTCCCCCCTCGGATGACGAGCCCGGCCGGGCGCTCGCCCAAGGCGACGGCCACCAGGTCGTCGCGGTCGTACGCCCTCTCATGGTCCTTGTCGGTCATGCTCCTCCGCTCCCGCCGGTCACGGGTTCCCGCTCCGCATCCAGTAGCACGGGCACGATCCTCTCCTCGAGTCGCGCCCCGGAGAGGGAGACGCGCAGCAGCCCATCGACGGTCATGCGCAGCTCGGGCGCCACGCCCGAGATGAACAGCACCGCCAGCCTGTAGACGTTGCTCCTGAAGCCGAGGCCGAGGACCTCGGCGATCGCCCGCTTGGCCACCCGCAGGCCCGCCTCGACCTCCTCGAGCGGCCGGTCGGAGACGAGCCCGAGCAGCGGCATGGGCACCTCGGCGAGGACCTCGCCGCCCACCGCCACCACTAGGCCCCCGCCGATCGCGGCGATGCGGTTCGCCACGAGCGCCATGTCGTCGTCGTCAGCGCCCACGAGCGCCAGCTCGCAGGGCCCCGGGTGGTACGTGAAGCCGAGAGCGCCTCGGCGCATGCCGAGGCCCTCGATGAAGCCGACCCCGCGCTTGCCCGAGCCCGCTGAGCGCTCGAAGGACGCGAGCTTCACGACGTCCCGCTCGGGGTCGGCCACCACGCGGCCGTCCAGCACCGGCAGCTCCCGGTGGAGCTCCTTCGTGCCGCTAGCCTCTGGGTCGAAGCCTATGACGCGTGCCCTGACAGTGCTCGCGCCCGCCGGCGCCGGGACGGCCAGGTCGTCGGCGGTCAGCGGCCCGCGCAGTCGCACGCTGCCGTAGAAGCTCTCCGGGTACGTCGGCCTCTCGAGCGGCGCCACGTAGCGCCCGCCTTCGGCGACCACCCTCTCGCCGTAGACGACCCTCTCGACGACGAACGCTCGCAGGTCGGAGACGATGTTCACGAACGCCTTCCTGCCCGGTGCGATGCCGCCCAGGTCGCTGGTCACGCCGAGGAAGCGCGCCGGGTTGAGGCTCGCCATGCGCACGGCGTCCACGGGCGCTACCCCGTGTTCGATCGCCAGCCGCACGCGGTGGTCCATGAAACCGAGGTCGCGGATGTCCACGAGCTCCTGCTCGTCGGTGGAGAACATCATCAGCCTGCTGTCCAGCCTCCGCTCGGTCACGGCTCGCAACAGGTCGGCAGTCTCGGACCAGTGAGCCGATCCGAAGCGGGCCTGCACGGCGAGCCCGGCCCGCATCCGCTCCACGGCCTCCTCGACGGTGTATGCCTCGTGGTCGGAGGCCGCGCCCGCCGCCGCGGACGCCTGCAGGGCCGGACCGAGCTGGCCGCGCAGGTGACCAGACATGATCAGCCCGCGCTCCATGGCGCGCCTGCCGGCCCAACGGACCAGCTCGGAGCGGTGTCGGCTGGACTGGACGTTCCACTCCCTGAGCTCGAGGGTCTCGGGCCACCCCAGCATGTCGTCGAGCTCCTCCGACGTGAGCGAGCGACGCGTCGCGCTGGGCAGCAGCACGGTGAAGAACGGTGACAGGTAGACCTTCAGCGGGGTGGCGTTGGCCTCGTCGAGGAAGAAGCGAGCGGCTCGGGCACCCCCTAGCTTCGTCGCCTCCGTGAAGTCGGTGACGATGGCGGCAGTGCCCAACGGCACGAGCAGCCTAGCCAGCTCGGTGGAGGCGAGCGACGTGGCGCCCACGTGGATGTGGGTCTCTATGAACCCGGGCACCAGGTAGCGCCCCTCGGCCTCCACCACCGTCGTGCCCGCCCCGACGCAGCGCGCGACGTCGCCGACGGCCGCGATGCGATCGCCCGCGATCGCGACGTCGGCGCGGTAGACCTCGGCCGTGTAGACGTTCACGAGGTTCCCGCCGCGCACTACGAGGCCGGCGGGACGCTCGCCCAGCGCGACGGCCACCAGATCGTCTCGCTCGTTCAAACCCCTGGATCCTTCCCTTGGGCCACGGGCGTTGACCGTGTAGGCCAACGCCCGTCGCCTTGCCCCCGCCTTCGCTCTGGCTGCCGCCGGGGGGAAGCGGCAGGTCGAGGAGCGTGGGCAACCGACCGCTTGGCCGCCGCGCTCGCGGTTCCTCTGAGGGCGTGCGCGGCTAGACGAGAGGCCGCTCTAGCGCACCCCCTGCTTACCGGGACCGGGACGGCCCTACCTCACTCGAGCGACCAGTTGTAGCTGTCCCAGAAGAGGCCAGCCTGGGCCCCGAACTGGGTCGGCTTCACGTTCTGCACCTCGTCGCGGATCGCGAAGATCGTCGCGGCGCTGAACAGCGGGAACATCGCGTAGTCGTCGTAGATGATCCGCTGGACCTCGTCGAGGATCTCCTTGGCGCGCTCGGGGCTCACGCCGTGGCGGTGCTCGTCGAGCAGCTCGTCCACGCGTGGGTTCGACCAGCCGGAGTGGCCGTTGCCGAACGGCTTCTCGGGCGTGGGGATCGCGTCAGAGTGCCACCAGTCGGAGAGGTTCGGGTTGAGGGTGAAGACGCCGTTGCTGAACTGCGCCATGTCGTAGCGCCGGCCCCAGGCCACGCCCTCCCAGCCGCCGAAGAAGCTCGGGGCGGGGTAGTTCTGGATCTCGACCTCGATGCCCACGTCGGCCCAGGCCTGCTGCATGATCGCCTGCATCGCCTCGCGCGGGCGGTTGCCGGCCGTGGTCGAGTGCGTGAGGTGCAGCCTGACGCCGTCCTTCTCGCGGATGCCGTCGCCGTCGGTGTCGACCCAGCCGGCCTCCTCGAGGGCGCGGCGCGCCTCTTCCGGATCGTAGGGGTAGGGCTCCAGCTCCTCGTTGAACCAGGCCGTGCCGTAAAGCTCGTTGATCCCGCGCGGGTTGATGCCGTAGTAGAGGGTCTGGAGGATCTCGTCCATGTTCACGGACAGGATCAGGGCCTTGCGCACGGCCTTGTCGGTGAGGATCGGGTGCGGGGTCGTCGTGTCACCGGGAACCGTCTGGCTGAAGAAGATGCGCTCGAGCTGGGGCCAGGTCGTGGTCACGACGTGCACGCCGTCCGTCGCCTCGAGCTGCGGCACGTTCGACGTGAGCAGGCCTATGGCCAAGTGGACGTCGCCGGCCATGACCGCGGCGGCGAGGGCGTTGGAGTCCGGGATGATGCGCACCACGACGCGGTCGAGGTAAGCCGGGCCGCGGTAGTAGCTGTCGTTGCGCTCGAAGATGAGGACGTCGCCGACGCGCCACTCGACGAGCTTGAAGGGACCGTTGCCGACCGGGTGTTGGTTGAACTGGTCCTTCGTCACGCCCTCGAGGGCGTGCTTCGGGGCGATGCCCATGTTGATGATCGCCTCGTCTAGCCAGAACGCGAACGACTCGGCGAGCGTGACGACGGCGGTCTGCGGGTCGACGACCTCGACGGACTCGACCTTCTCCCAGCCGTGCGTCGCGTACGCGACGTTGGCAGGGTCGATGAGCCACTGCCAGGTGAAAGCGATGTCGTCGGCCGTGACCGGTGTCCCGTCGTCCCACGTGACACCCTCGCGGAGCCTCAGGGTGTAGACGCGGTAGTCGTCGCTGACGCCGCCGTTCTCGATCGACGGCACCTCGGCGAGGAGCCCGGGGACGAGGTTGAAGTCGTGGTCGACCTTCACCAGCGGCTCGTTGATCAGCATCGCCGTGTAGTACTGGGCGGACACGGGCGTGCTCGACTCGGCGAGCACCATGCTGGCCGGCTCCTGGAGCTGGCCGATGACTAGAGTCCCCCCTTGGTTGCCGGCGGGGCGCTCCTCCTGAGCGGTGGCGCTGCTCAGCCAGGCCGCCCCGGCGACAGTTAGCGCCAGCAGGACCGTCTGCCAGCCCCTCGTCCTACGCTGCGTGTCGCGGTTCGAGTCGATCATCTGCATCCTCGTTCCTGAGGCCCGACCGCCGACGACGGCCGGTCGTGTGGATTGGGCGTCGCGCGGGCCTCGACACGGCGCCGCACCGACTTCCAGTCGCGCTCGGAGAGCTCCTGGCACGAAGGCGCCGGCTTAGGAGGCGCCGCCTTCCTCCCTCCTGGGTCCACGCCGCGCGTCGCGATGGACCTGTCGAGCCTTCGCGGCGTTCGCTGGCGGAGCTACTGACGCTGCCACGGCGCCCTCCCTAGGGTCGCGCCGCCAACCTTCGGTATAGTGGTCTGACCGCCCACCATCCTCCGCTACGGTTCGAGTTGGCTGCGAAGTTATCACCTTGCCCTCTGGGCGTCAACACTCTCGGCGGGCGAAGGTGGACCAGGAGAACCGTCGAACGCGGCGAAACCTGGCTCGGAGCTCCGGCGTTGACACTCCCTAGGGGCCATGCAATCATTCCGGCACATCGAGCCCGGCACCTACCTCGCCACCGCGGTGAGTGGTCTGACCACCGGATTGCCACACCATGGCGACTACCGGTGGCGCAGGAGCACAGCGAAAGGGGTCGTTCGAGTGAGCCTCAGCGAGTCAGCGCGCATCGGCTGGATAGGCACAGGGAACATGGGCTTCCCCATGGCCGCCCGCCTCATCAAGGCCGGGTTCGACGTCGCCGTATGGAACCGGACGCGGTCGAAGGCCGAGCCGCTGGTCGGATTGGGCGGGACTGTCGTCGACGACCTGACCGAGCTCGCGGAACGCGACGTCGTGTTCTCGATGGTCGCCGACCCGGCCACGCTCCTGGCCGTCACAGTGGGTGAGGATGGGCTGCTTAGCCCGGCGGACAAAGCGCCTAAGGTCATGGTCGACTCCTCCACCGTGGACGCCGAGACGTCGAGGCGGGTGCGCCAGGCCGCGGCCGCCAAGGGCACCGATTTCCTCGCCGCCCCCGTGAGCGGGAACGGCAAGGTGGTCAAGGCCGGGAAGCTCAGCTTGGCCGTCTCCGGCCCGCGTGGCGCCTACGACGCGGTGCTCCCGCTGCTGCAGACCTTGGGACAGGGTGTGACGTACGTGGGTGAGGACGAGGCCGCGCGCATCGTGAAGATCGCCCACAACGTGTTCCTCGGGGTCGTGGCCCAGTCGCTGGCCGAGGTCACGGTGCTCGCCCAGAAGGGCGGCATACCCCGCCACGCCTTCCTGGACTTCATGAACAACAGCGTCATGGGATCTGTCTTCACGAGGTACAAGACGCCGGCGTTCGTGAACCTCGACTTCAAGCCCACCTTCACCCCTCCGCTGCTGCGCAAGGACCTCGACCTCGGGCTCGCAGCGGCCAGGGAGCTGGGCGTGCCCATGCCCGTCGCCGCCGCCACGCGCGAGGAGGTGCAGGCGCTCGTGGGCGCCGGCCACACGCAGGACGACTTCGCCACGCTGCTGCTCGAGGTGGCGCGGGGCGCCGGTCTCACGCTCGACCCCGAGCATGTGGAGGTGGACGACGGTCTCAAGGACCACGCGGCGGCCTGACGGTCCCCTCCGACTAGCGCGGAGCGGTCGGTAGGGAGGGCCGAGGGCGGATGCTTCCTTACGTGCTGAGGCGGCTGCTCTCCATAGTGCCGCTGCTCCTCATCGTGTCGCTCGTCACCTTCTTCCTCCTCCAGTACATGGGCGACCCGCTCTCCTTCTACCTCCAGGGCAACGTCACGGCGGCCGACTACGAGCGGCTGAGCAAGCAGTTCGGCCTGGACCGGCCCGTGCTGCTCAGGTTCGGGGAGTGGCTGCTCAAGATCGCCCAGGGCGACTTCGGCGCCTCGCTCGTGTCAGGGAGGCAGGTGCGAGACCTCATCGCCTTCCACTTCCCGAACACCCTCCTGCTCATGGGCACGGCGTTCGCGCTCACCATCGTCATCGGCATCCCGCTCGGGGTCGTCTCGGCGGTGCGCCGGGCCAAGGGCGCCGACTACGCCATCACGGCGGTCTCGATAGTCTCGTTCTCGGCGCCCACGTTCTGGACGGGCATCCTCGCGATCGTCGTCTTCTCGCTCTGGACCAGGCAGCGCGGCCTCCCGTACCTGCCCTCGGGCGGCATGTACGACTTCATAGAGGGGCCGACCTTCGCGAGCATCGTGCGCCACCTCATCCTGCCCGCGTCGATCCTCGCCTTCTCGATGCTCGCTCGTTACGTCAGGTACATGCGCTCCAGCCTCATCGACGTCCTCTCGCAGGACTACATAAGGACGGCCAGGGCCAAGGGCTTGCCGGAGCGCCGCGTCCTCTACAAGCACGGCATGAAGAACTCGCTGCTCCCGATCGTCACGATCATCGCCGTCGACATGCCGCAGCTCATGGGCGGCGCGCTGATCACAGAGCAGGTCTTCTCGTGGCCGGGCATGGGGCGGCTCATGGTGGACCACGCCGCCCGCGCCGACTTCCCCGTGCTGATGGGCATCCTCGTGTTCGTCTCGGTGATCGTCATGCTGCTCACCGTCGTGGCCGACGTCGTCTACACGCTCGTCGACCCGAGGGTGGAGTACAGGTGAGTCGCGTGGGCGGCCGGCTCGAGCGCGTGGCCGTAGTCGCGCGCCGCAGCGTGGAGCTGGCCGACGCGCCGTCGGCGCCGTCCCGCCGCTCGTGGCGCGCCTTCCGGCGCAACAAGCTCGCCGTGCTCGGCTCCGTCATGCTGGTACTGATCCTCGCCGTCGTCATCGCGGGGCCCTCGTTCGTCCCGCGGGAGGCGGCGCTAAGGCCCCAGCCCGTCCGCATGCTCCAGTCCCCCAGCTCTGAGCACCTGTTGGGCACGGACGAGGTGGGCCGCGACGTCGCTGCGCGCCTCGTCTACGCCGGCCGCGTCTCCATACCCGTGAGCCTCTCCGCCATGCTCATAGCCCTCGTGGCGGCCTCCGCCATCGGCATCACCGCCGGGTACTTCGGGGGTTGGTTCGATCAGGTCGCCATGCGCACCGCCGACGCACTGCTGTCGATACCGACGATCTTCCTGCTGCTCACGATCGCGGCGGTGTCGCGCCCAACGGTGCCGATCCTAGTCGTCGTGATCGGTCTCTTGGCCTGGATGGACCTGGCGCGGATACTCCGCGTGCAGACGATCGCGCTCGCCAAGCGCGAGCAGGTTGAGGCGGCCAAGGCTCTCGGCGCAGGCAGCTTCCGGATCCTCTGGCGGCATGTCCTGCCCAACGTGCAGGGCCCCTTGCTCGTCGCCGCGCCGCTGGTCGCGGGCAGGGCGCTGCTCACGGAGTCGGCGCTCAGCTACCTCGGGCTTGGCATCCAGGCCCCCACCCCCACGTGGGGCAACATGCTCAACCAGGCGCAGCAGTTCGCGCTCTCGGCGCCGTTCCTGGCCGTCGCTCCCGGTCTAGCGATCATGCTCACGGTCATCGCGATCAACTTCATCGGAGACGGCCTTCGCGACGCGTTCGACCCGCGGATCACCTGACGGCTGTGAACCAGCACCCACGGGGGCGGGGCCGACTTGGGCCGGGCTCGCCCGCGGTGGCGACTGCGGCATGCCCGGAGCCGCCTCAACCTCGCCACGCCTCCGCCGGGTCCAGCACGACGACGGACGTCTGCCCGTACCTGTCGG
>JBIQHQ010000058.1:0-2592 GCA_044508445.1 Deinococcaceae bacterium | reverse complement strand
GGTGGAGCTGCTCGCCACCAGACCCGACCTCACAGAAGAGATAAGGCGGGGAGTGTACGAGACCCTGGAGCGCGCCGGCGCCGTCAAGCTCGCCGCCAGTGCCGACGAGGACGAGGAAGAGGCGCTCTCGCTGGAGGCCTGAGCCCGCGCCGATAGGCGCTGTCCCACTGTGACGACTCCCGCCCCGAACGGGGCGCGGACGCGGGGTACTATGCCGCGAGAACGGCGGAGCCGGCGTCGGAGCTTCCCGCCGGCCCGCCGCACGATCGTGAGCGGACCACGCCCTCTGCCGGGGCGCGCGAACTCCGCCGCCCGGAGGTGCTCGCACAGGGATGGGCGTCCAAGAACCGTTGTCCGGCCCGCGTGTCGGGCCGGCCCCGACCGCGATAGTCAACGACTTCTCCATCGCCGTAGCCACCGCGAACGGCACCGGCAGCCAGACGGCGAACCTGGCGCTGCTGCGCTCGTTCTTCAAGATGGGCATCCCGGTGCACGGGAAGAACATCTTCCCCTCGAACATCCAGGGCCTGCCCACCTGGTACCACATACGGGTCAGCCGCCACGGCTACGTGGCCAGGCGCTCGCCGGAGCTGCTGGTGGCCTTCAACCCCACGACGATCCACGAGGACGTCGCCGGCCTACCGTCCGGCGGCGTCTGCCTCTACAACGCCGACATCCGCTACACGCCCGACCGCACCGACCTCACCTACTACCCGGTGCCTGTCAAGGAGCTGCTGCAGGACGTCGACGTCAAGGGCAAGGTCAAGGACTACGTCGCGAACATGACCTACGTCGGCGTCGTCGCCCACCTCCTGGGCGTGCCGCTCGACGTGGTGAGGCAGGCGCTGGAGCACCACTTCGGCGGTCGCGCTCACCTCGTGAACAGCAACTTCGACGTGGTGCAGCGCTCCCACGGCTGGGCACGCGAGTGCCTGCAGAAGGTCGACCCCTACCGCGTCGAGCCCATGGACGCCACGGCCGGCCTCATCCTCATGACGGGCAACGAGGCGGGCGCGCTCGGCGCCGTCTTCGGCGGCGTGAGCGTCGCGGCCTGGTACCCCATCACGCCCTCGACGAGCTTCGTGGACGCACTCCGCGAGTTCCTGCCCAAGCTGCGCCGGGACCCGGAAGGCAGGCCCACCTACACCGTGGTCCAGGCCGAGGACGAGCTGGCCGCGATCGGCATGGTCGTCGGCGCCGGCTGGGCGGGGGCCAGGTCGCTGACGGCGACGAGCGGCCCCGGCCTGTCGCTCATGGCTGAGTTCCTCGGGCTCGCCTACTTCGCCGAGGTGCCGGCCGTGGTGTGGGACATCCAGCGCGTCGGGCCGAGCACGGGACTGCCCACGCGCACCAGCCAGGGCGACGTCGCCTTCGCCTACGGGGTGGGTCACGGCGACACCAGGCACGTGATCCTGTTCCCGTCCTCCATCGAGGAGTGCTTCGAGTTCGGCTACAAGGCCCACGACCTGGCCGACATGCTGCAGACGCCCGTCATCGTGCTGTCCGACCTCGACCTCGGCATGAACAACTGGATGGGCGAGCCGTTCGCCTACCCGGAGGAGCCGCTCAAGCGCGGCAAGGTGCTGTCGGCCGAGGAGGTCGAGCGGCTCGAGACCTTCCGGCGCTACGCCGACGTGGACGGCGACGGCATCCCCTACCGCACCCTGCCGGGCAACCAGAGCCCGCGCTCCGCTTGGTTCGGGCGCGGCACCGGGCACGACGAGAACGCCAAGTACAGCGAGAAGGGCGACGACTGGTGGCGCAACATGCAGCGCCTCGCCCGCAAGCACGACACGGCCAGGCAGCACGTGCCCACGGCCGTGATCCAGGAGGCGCCCGGCGCACGCCTCGGCGTGGTCTGCTACGGCACCTCGCGCTACGCGGTCGAGGAGGCGCGCGACGCGCTCGCGCTGCAGGGCGTGGCCATCGACGTCATGCGCCTGCGCGCGCTGCCCTTCGGGGCCGAGGTCGAGCGCTTCGTGGCCGACCACGAGGACCTCCTCGTCATCGAGATGAACCGCGACAACCAGCTCAGGAACATCCTGCGCGCCGAGCTGCCGCAGCACGCGCCGAGGCTGCATGGCGTGGGCTACGTGGACGGCATGCCTCTCACCGCCGAGTGGGTGGAGAGGCAGGTGCTCGGCCACCTGAACGGAAGGGCCGACTGATGGACCGCGTCCAGAAGCTCAACCTCGTGGGCCTCTCGAAGGCCGACTACGCCGCCGCCCCGTCCACGCTGTGCAAGGGCTGCGGCCACAACTCGATAGCCAACCAGATCATCCAGGTCTGCTACGAGCTCAGCCTCAGGCCGCAGGACGTCATCAAGCTCTCCGGCATCGGCTGCTCCAGCAAGTCGCCCGCCTACTTCCTGGGCCAGTCGCACGGCTTCAACAGCCTGCACGGGCGCATGCCGTCCTTGGGCACGGGGGCGCTGCAGGCGAACCACACGCTGCGTGCCATCGGCGTCAGCGGCGACGGTGACACCGGCTCCATAGGCCTGGGGCAGTTCAAGCACCTCGTCAGGCGCAACGTGCGCATGACCTACATCGTCGAGAACAACGGCGTCTACGGCCTCACCAAGGGCCAGTTCTC
>JBIQHQ010000008.1:75335-115299 GCA_044508445.1 Deinococcaceae bacterium | reverse complement strand
CGCAGGAAGAAGATCCCCAGCGCGCCGCCCGCGACGATCAGGAAGATCGGGTGGACGTCGAAGCGCAGGGTGAGCACGAAGGCCGCCCCGGCGATGAGCCACAGCGGCCAGTTGTTCAGCCACGTCGCCGGCGCCCCCAACGCGTTGGGCGCGAACTGCCACACGACGACCGCGAGGAGCGCGATGACGACGGGCCTCACGCCGCGCAGGAAGCCGCCGATCGCCGGCACGTCGCGGAAGCGCAGGTAGGCCGTGAAGAGCAGGATGATCGCGAAGATCGTGGGCGCGGTCAGGCCCACGAGGCTCACGGCGGCGCCCACGGGCCCGGCGATCTTGTAGCCCACGTAGCCCGCCATCTTCGTGGCTATGGGCCCGGGCAGCGCGTTGCCGAGAGCGAAGGCGTCGAGGAACTCCTCCGGCGTGAGCCAGTGGTTGATCTCGACGACCTCCTCCTGGATGAGGGGGATCATCGACGGCCCGCCGCCGAAGCCGAAGAGCCCGACCTTGGTGAACGACCACAGGAGCCTCAGCGTCTCGGCGAGCACTGCTGCGGCTCCTCCCTCGCGGCGCCGACCGACCTCGCGCCCGGCACCCTCAGTTCAGCCCGTCGCGCTCGAGGAGCGCCTCGGCCTCGGCGTCTCCCGGCATGGCGTCGAGCCGGCTGCGCAGCACGGCGCGGCGCTCCGGCGACCGCACGCTCTGCTGCTCCAGCGGCTCCGTGAGGACGAGGAGGAGCTCGAAGTGGCCGCGCGCGTGCGCGCTGCGCATGACGTGCATGTCGAGTTCGAGGGCGTCCTCTATGGCCGGCGGCACCGCCAGCACCGCCTCGCGGTCGCCCTTGAGCAGGGCCATGGCGACGTCCGAGCGCCGCCTCCCCTCGCCGAAGCTCACCCTCACGCCCCTGGGGAGCGCGTGCTTGAGCACGTGCGCCTGCACCTCCAGGGCGCGCCGCTCCGGTGCCGGTGGATCTCGTCTGATGCCGTCGCCTGTAGTGTCCATCAGTACGCCTTCGCGAAGAGTACCTTGCGCGGGTAGCCGCTGGGCCTGCCGGTGTGGACGCAGACGGAGCCCTCGGCGCTGGGCCCCTCGAAAGGGATGCAGCGCACCGTGGCCTTCGTCAGCTCCTGGATCTGCCTCTCGCTCTCGGGGTCGCCGCAGTGCGTCGCCAGAACGAAGCCGTGCTCCACCTTCTCGGCCAGCTCGTCCAGGGTCTCGGCCGAGTAGGTGTGGGCCCGCATGAACTCCTCGGCACGCCGGTAGAGGGCGTCGTGGAAGGCCTCGAGCCGGCCGGGCATGCCGGCGGCGACCGCGTCCAGCGGCACTTGGGCCTTCTCGCCCGTGAGCCGGTCCACGACGGTGGCGGCGCCGGCCTCGAGGTCGCGCTGGCCCACCTCGACGCGGAACGGCACGCCCTTCTGCTCCCACTCGTTGAACTTACGCCCGGGGCTCAGCTCCTCGCGGTCGTCCACCTTGGCGCTCACGCCGCGCTCCTTGAGCTCGGCCGCCAGGCGCCGCACGGCCTCCAGCACGCCCGACCTGCCGGCCTCGTCGCCGGCGCGGTAGATGGGGAGCAGCACGACCTGGTGGGGAGCGAGGCGCGGGGGCATGATCAGGCCCTTGTCGTCGCCGTGCGCCATGATCAGCGCGCCGACGAAGCGGGTGGAGAGGCCCCAGGACGTGGTGTTGGCGTAGGCCTGCTGGTTGTTCACGTCGTTGAAGGTGATGTCGAAGGCCCGCGCGAAGTTCTCGCCCATGAAGTGGCTGGTGCCGGACTGCAGCGCCCTGCCGTCGCGCATCATGGCCTCGATCGTCAGCGTCATCTGCGCCCCGGCGAAGCGCTCGCGCTCCGTCTTCTCGCCCATGACCACGGGCAGCGCGCCGTACTCCCGCGCGAAGCGGGCGTAGACGTCGATCATCTGCCTGGTCTCCGCCAGCGCCTCCTCGGCGGTGGCGTGCGCGGTGTGCCCCTCCTGCCACAGGAACTCCGTGGTGCGCAGGAACGGGCGCGTGCGCAGCTCCCAGCGCATGACGTTGCACCACTGGTTGTAGAGGAGCGGCAGGTCGCGGTAGCTCTTCACCCACTTGCTGTAGAGCACGCCGAACAGCGTCTCCGACGTGGGCCTGATGGCGTAGGGCTCCTCGAGCTCCTTGCCGCCGGCGTGGGTCACGACCGCCAGCTCCGGCGCGAAGCCCTCGACGTGCTCGGCCTCGCGCTCGAAGTAGCTCATGGGGATCAGCAGCGGGAAGTAGAGGTTCTCGTGACCCGTCTCCTTGAACATCGCGTCGAGGTGACGCTGCACGTTCTCCCACAGGGCGTAACCGTAGGGGCGCAGCACGAAGCTGCCGCGCACCGGGCTCAGGTCCACGAGCTCGGCGCGGTAGACGATGTCGTTGTACCAGCCCGAGAAGTCGTCCTCTTGGCGTGGCAAAGCCGGCGTCTTCGACATGGCGCATCACGATACCAGCCGCCAGCGCGCACCCGGTGGTCAACCGTCGGCCGCGGGCGCGGCGTGGGCCTCAGGTGACGAGCACCGGCGCCTCCAGCCGGGCCACGACGCGGTCCGTGACCCCGCCCGTCACCTGCTCCAGCCAGCGGCTGTACCTGTAGCTGCCCATGACGACGAGGTCGGCGTCGTGGCGCTCGGCGGCGCGGACCACGCCGGCCTCCACGGGCCCGCGCTCGGCGATGAGCTGGGCCTCGATGCCGAGGTCGCGGAGGAAGGCGTCGGCGCGGTTCAGCACCGGTTCGGGGGGCCGTCCCCGCTCGGCCACGTACACGACCGCCGGGCTGCCGCCGTGCGCCAGCACGGCGTAGGCGAGGGCGAAGAGAGCGACCTCGGCGCGCTCCCTGCCGTCGTAGGCGAGGAGAGGCCGGGAGGCGGCGGCGGAGTCGCCACGCGCCAGCAGCAGCGGCCGCGGGGAGCGGTGGAGCAGCGTCCGCAGCCAACCAGTAGGTCGCCCGCGCGGCCGCGCCACGACGACCACGTCGGCGTACGCGGCCCGCGTGAGGATCGCCTGCACGGGCTCGCGCTCCGACAGGGCGATCTGCCCCTTCACGCCGGCGGCGGCGCAGCGCTCGGCGAACGCCTCGCGGGCCGACGCGGCGGCCTCGTCGCGGGGGTCGGCGCCCAGGTACAGCGCCAGCAGGCGGGCGCCCTCGCGGGCGGCGAGGTCGAGGGCCGGTCCCAGCGCCGCGTCGCCGCGGTCCCGCTCCATGACCACCAGCACCGCCTCCACCAGGTGACCCATGGCGTGCTTGACGTCCCGTCCCTGCTTCACGGCCGCACGCAGGCGCTCCACCTCGGCCCGCAGGTCGAAGCCGGCGCCCAGGCCCTCGGCGAGCTGCGGGCCCTCGAGGCTCCAGCCGAACTCCTTCTCGAGGCGGGCGCGGTGGTCGGAGAGGAACAGGTAGAGGTCCGTGACGGTGCGGCCCTCGAAGCGGGCCAGGAGGTCGTGCTCCACTATCGCCTCGGCCACGGGCTCGTAGACGGTGTCGTACCAATGACCCACGGCCTCCTCCCAGGAGACGGGCCGGCGCTCGTCGATGCCCATGAAGTACTGGTGCACCCTGATGTGCTCGAGCAGCGAGGGGTAGCGCAGCGGCTCGGTCAGGCGCAGGTCGGCGCCGGGCCTGAGGTGGTCGATGCCCGTCTCCTCGAGGAACGCGGCGTAGCTGCCGGCCAGGGCGATGGCCTCGGCGTCGGCGTCCGGCCCCAAAGGGACGCGGCTGTAGACAGGCGTGACGTAGGCGTTGATCGTCCTGGCACCCAGCTGACGCGCGACCGAGACGCGGTGGTTGCCGTCCTTGACGAAGTAGGCGTCGCCGATGCGGTAGAGCTCCACCGGGGGCACGCCCTCCATGCCCGTCATCGCCAGCCGCACGCCCACCCAGCGGCCCTTGTCCTCGTCGACGAGCGGCAGGAACTCGCGGGTGAAGTCCTGGTAGCGCCCCACCGAGCCGACGATCGCGTCTATGGGCACGTCCTGGAGCGTCGCTCCCGCGCCCTCGACGGCCCGCAGGCGGCGCCGCACCTCGTCGTAGGGCAGCAACTGGCTGTCCGAGGTGCCCAGGAGCCTGGCCGCCACGGACCTCAGCGCGGCGCGGCGCCGCGCGCGCTGGAAGTCGGAGGCCGCGGAGGCGCGCGTCTCGGTGCCATCCGCCATGGCCTCCATGGTCTCACAAGGGACGGCGCGCGTGCCCGCCGGGGGTTAGCTTGCCCCGAGGCGCCGCTACGGCGCCGGGAGGAACGTGCGCGTAGAGGTCTTCTCCGACATCGCCTGTCCCTGGTGCTACCTGGGCAAGGTGCGCTTCGAGCGGGCGCTCGCCCGCTACGAGCACGCGGGCGAGGTCGAGGTGGTGTGGCGCTCCTTCCAGCTCTCCCCGGACGCCCCCGTGGACGGTGCGGGCCTCGTGGTGGACCACCTGGCCGAGAGGTACGGCGTCGGGCGCGAGGGGGCGCTGGCGATGATGGACCGCGTGACGCGGCTGGCCGCCGCCGAGGGCCTGGAGTACCACCTCGAGCTGTCGGTGGCGGCGAACACCTTCGACGCCCACCGCGTCACCCACCTGGCGGCGGAGCGCGGGCTGGGGCGCGAGGTCATGGAGAGGCTGATGCGGGCCTACCAGTCCGAGGGCGCGAACGTCGCCGACCGCGAGACGCTGGCCCGTCTCGCCGCCCAGGCCGGCCTGGCAGCCGACGACGTGCGCGACGCCCTCTCGTCGGGTGCCTACGCCGACGCCGTCCTCGCCGACATGGACCTGGCCCGCCGCTACGGCGTCACGGGGGTGCCCTTCTTCGTCTTCGACGCCTCCGCCGCGGTCTCCGGCGCTCAGCCCACGGAGCTGTTCCTCGCCGCGCTGCGGCAGCTCGGCCCGCAGCGCCCGCCGCCGCCCGCCGTGGCGGGCGCGGAGGGCGCGGCCCGCGATCCGGAGGGCCGCTGAGCCACGCCGGACCGAGAGCTGGAGGTCAGCGAGCTCCCGGGAGGCCCCGCGCCGCCGGCGGCGACCCCCGTGGGCCACGCGGCCGAGGCGAGCCCGGTGCCTCTGCTATACTCCGCCCGACATGGCGCTGCGGATGATGCACTCCTGCCCCGTGCCGGGCTGAGCCCACGCTCAGCACCGCGCGGGGCGCCGTGCTCACAGCCGGCGCCCTTCTTCTTGTCGCGAGGAGGGCGCGGCCCGCTCAGCTAAGGAGCCGCATTGTGGACGAAGGCACGCCCCAGAACCGCATCGTGCTAGACAAGCCCGAGGACCAGGCGGTCGCCGCAACGGACGACCAGGACGAGCCGGAGAGCGCCCCCGAGCCCGCGCCGGAGGCCCGGGCGCAGGAGCGCGGCACGTTCTACGCGACGACGCCGATCTTCTACGTCAACGCCGCGCCGCACCTCGGGCACGCCTACACGACGATCCTCGTGGACGTCGTCACGCGCTTCCACAGGCTCAAGGGCGACGACACGTTCTTCCTCACCGGCACCGACGAGCACGGCGAGAACATCCAGAAGGCCGCCACGGCCCACGGCCGCACGCCGCAGGAGTACGCCGACGACGTCTCGGCCCAGTTCCGCACCACCTGGGACCGCCTGGGCGTGCGCTACGACGACTTCATCCGCACCACAGAGGAGCGCCACAAGCGCGTGGTCCTCGACGTGCTGCAGAAGGTCTACGACGAGGGCGACATCGTCTTCGGCGAGTACTCGGGGCTCTACTGCGTGAAGTGCGAGCGCTTCTACACCGAGAAGGAGCTCGTCGACGGCAAGTGCCCGCAGCACGAGATCGAGCCGGAGGAGCGCACCGAGGCGAACTACTTCTTCAGGATGGAGAAGTACCGCGAGTGGTGGCGCGACACCCTGACCGCGAAGCCCGACCTCATCAGGCCCGAGCGCTACCGCAACGAGGTCCTGGCGATGCTGCGCGAGCCCATCGGCGACCTGTCCATAAGCAGGCCGCGCAGCCGGGTGCCCTGGGGCATCCCGCTGCCGTGGGACCAGGAACACGTGGCCTACGTGTGGTTCGACGCGCTCATCAACTACTACTCGGTGCTGGTGGCGCGCGGCACGGTGGAACGCTACTGGCCGCACGTGGAGCACTTCATCGCCAAGGACATCCTCAAGCCGCACGGGCTGTTCTGGCCGATCATGCTGAAGGCCGCCGGGATCCCCCTCTACAAGCACCTGAACGTGCACGGCTACTGGCTCAACGACGAGCGCAAGATGAGCAAGTCGCTGGGCAACGTCGTCAGGCCGCTGGAGATGGTGAGGCGCTACGGCAACGACGCCTTCCGCTACTTCCTCCTGCGCGACATGACCTTCGGCCTGGACGCGAGCTTCTCCGAGGTCGCGATCGCCGAGCGCGTCAACTCGGACCTCGCCAACGACCTCGGGAACCTGCTCAACCGCACCCTGGGCATGCTGCAGCGCTACCGGCAGGGCGTCGTGCCGCCGGCCCACGACATGGAGCCCGTCGACGTCGAGCTCAGGCAGGCCTTCACCGACCTGCCGGCGAAGGTCACGCGTCAGTTCGACGAGCTGCAGTTCGACAGGGCCGTCGAGTCGGTGATGGAGGCGGTGCGCAAGGCGAACAAGTACATCGCCGACGTCAAGCCGTGGGAGCTGGCGCGCGACGAGTCGCTCTCTGAACGCCTCGACACGGTGCTGAACACGCTCCTCGAGGCGCTGCGCGTGGCGAGCATCCTGCTCGACCCCATCATCCCGGCCAAGGCCCACGAGCTGCGCAAGCAGCTCGGGATCCGCAACGCGCCCTTCGACCTCTCGAACGCGGCCCAGTGGGGGCTCATACCGGTGGGCACGCGCACCGCGCCCGGCGAGCCGCTGTTCCCGAAGATCGACCTCGAGGCGCTGCAGAGGGAGATCGAGGAGTCCCGCGCCGAGCCCCCCGCCGAGCCGGAGCCCGCGCCCGTCGCGCACAAGGACGCGATCACCATCGACGACTTCGCCAAGGTGGAGCTGCGCGTGGTGACCGTGGAGAAGGCCGAGCCGCACCCGAACGCCGACAAGCTGCTGGTGCTCACGGTGCGGCTGGGCGCCGAGACGCGCACCGTCGTCTCGGGCATCAAGGCGCACTACGCGCCGGAGGACCTCGTGGGCAGGAAGCTCGTGCTGGTCACGAACCTGCAGCCCGCGAAGCTGCGCGGCGTCGAGAGCCAGGGCATGATCCTCGCCGCCGAGGACGCGTCGGGGAACCTCGGCCTCGTCACGCTCGACAAGGACCTCCCGGACGGCAGCGAGGTGCGCTAGGCAGAGCGGGGCCGCGCCGACGCGCGCGCGTCGAGGCGGCCCCGGAGGCCGTCGAGCTTCCCCTCGCTAGCCCAGGTGCGTCGTCCAGTAGGTGCAGCGCCCCGTCCAGGCCGTGATGCTCTTGCTCCTGGCCGGGTCGGGGGCGTTCACCGTCACCTCCACGCGGCAGTCCGCGGTGGCCTCGATGGCGTTGTTGCCCGCCGCGAAGAGCTCGAACTCGCCTGTCGTGTCGCCGTTCAGGCTCCGGATCGTGAGGTCGGGGAAGCCGGACTCGGAGACTATGAGCCGCCAGTCGAAGGTGAGAGCCTCCGCCGTGGGGTTCGTGACGGTGACGATGGCCCAGTAGCGCAGGTCGGGCGACTGGACCACCAGGCTGCAGGCCGGGTCCCTCAGGTCGATCGTCGCGCCCAGGCCCACCTGCACGTAGTCGCAGCCTATGGGCGTGCCCTGGAAGAAGAGCATGTCGTAGCCGTAGACGCCGTAGGTGGCGAACTGCGGGTACGGGTTGGCGCTCTCCGGCTGGACCGTCACGTAGACGGTGTCGGACCCCGCCCTGCCCTCGGTGTCGGTGGTGCGCGCGGTGACCCGCCTGGCGCCCTCGGCGCCGAACGTCACCTGCACCTGGCAGCCGCTGCCGCTCACGACGTCCGGGGCGTCCACGGTCCAGGTCATGTTCGCGCACAGCAGCGCGTTGCCCGTCTCGTTGAGGTCGCTGGCAAGGGCCGTGAGCGGGTAGGCGAAGCCCAGGTAGGCGTCGCCCGTGGCCTGGACGTCGACCACGGGTGACGAGTTGATGACGTCGAGGTCGAAGGTGACGGCCCCGCTGCGGCCGTTGTTGCTGGCCGTGACGGTGAGCGTGTGCAGGCCGGGCACGGTGAAGACGAGGGGCAGGCCGGGCCCGCCGAAGGGGCCGGACTTGATCGTGAAGGGCCCGTCGTAGACGGTGCCGGAGAGGCTCGACACGACCTTGAGGTGGACGCTGCTGGCCACCGAGTGCGTGACCGTGAAGTACTGCGCGAGGTTCACGCTCACGCGCAGGTCGGCGCGCCTGGGCAGCGGGACCGAGTTCAGGGTGATGACGGGCGCCTCGGTGCTGCCTGGCGCCGCCTGCTCCTGGTCCCACCTGGCGCTGCGCCGCGTGTCGAACTCCAGCACGTCGAGCGACCCGAACACCTGCTCCACGTAGTCGGCCGGCACGTAGTAGTAGCCGCCGTCACCGGCCCCGCAGCCCCACGAGTTCTTGACGACGAAGTAGCCGCCGCCCCCGGCGTTCACGGGGAACTCCGGCGTGGACAGCGCGTCGTTGGGGAGGAACCCCACGATCTGGACGACGTGGCCGCCGCACTTCTTGGTGGTGCCGCCCTTGGCGTCGCTGCACGCCTTGGTGTAGTCGCTCACGACCCCGGCCACGGCCTCGGTGAAGCCCTTGTACACGGGGAAGGAGGCGAGGATCACGTGGCCTTGGGCGAGGTACTGCCTGTACCTGTTGAGGTCGAAGGTCTGGCCCGACGCCCAGACCTGGCGCGAGCTGCTGGCCAGCACCCCCGCCCCCGTGTAGGTCATCGTGTCGTAGCCGCAGAAGGGCACGGGGACGCCGTTGATGTTGTAGAGGGTGCAGTAGCGCGGGCTCTCGTGGGCCGTCTCGGAGCACGACCCCTGGTAGTCGTCGCAGGTGCCCACGTAGTCGGCGGCCATGCCGTCCTTGTTGCTCGCCTTCCCCGTCGCCGGGTTGTAGAGCCAGTTGGACTCGGGCGGCAGCGTCTGGTTCGCGGCCACGGCGCGCGACAGCGCCAGCGGCGCGCTGTGGCTCTCCGTGAAGTCGTTGCGGTCCCAGACGAACTTCGCCTGGTTCACGTAGAACTGCTCGGAGAGGTCCACCGGGTTGTCGTTCTGCACCCGCTCGCGGCTCTCGATGGCGCCGATCGACGCGAAGGCCCAGCAGTCGTAGCGCCCGGCCTGGTTCTTCACCGGCGAGAGGAAGTTGCGCAGGGGGAACCAGTAGTCGGCGAAGTAGCCGGTGGGCTGCGCGCAGGTGGCGTCGTGGTCGGTGCCCGGCACCTTCTGGGCCGGGCCGAGGTCGGCCGGCAGGGGCTCGAAGCGCACGTGGTCGATGTCGGTGAGCGCCCCCAGCAGGGTGTCGAGCGCCGCCAGGGCGGCCCTTATCTCCTCGACGGTGGCCCCCTCGAGGTCCTCCGGCGGGGTCGCCTGGTCCTTGAGCACCTGCGGCAGGAGGTCGTAGCTCATCCGGTAGTCGGCCAGGGCGTTGTCCGCGTCGTTGGCCAGCTCCTCGATGACGGCGGCGTCCCGCACGCGGTCGCCGATGCCCAGGAGCGTGACCTCGGCGTCGCCCACCTCCACGGTCGTCCCCGGCTCGTAGGCGTCCAGGCCCTCGGCCGCCTCGAGCAGGTCCGCGAGGGCGGGACTGGGCTCGGGCACGTCCTGGAGCTCGGCCAGGTCGTCGAGGAACGCCTCGTCCCGGGCTGCGGCCTGGTCGGACTCGTCGCTGACGAGCGTGATGACGATGCCTCCGTCCTTGACCCGGCGGTAGAACTCCTCGGGGCTCAGCATGGCGGCGTCGTCGGGCACGTCGCCCTGCCAGGAAGCGGCGGAGTCGAAGACGTCGCCCATGTTCGCGGGCTGCCCGCAGCCTCCCAGTACCGCCCCCACGACGAGCCCCGCCACAGACAGCCGCACCGCGCGCCAGCCACTCCGCATGAGCCGCCTCAACTTTCCACTTGGGGCGGAATCTAGCACGCGTCGAGGCGGGCGCCGAGTCAGCGGGCACCGACGCGCCCGACCGGCTCAGGACCTCTCGACGTGCGCGCGCAGCCTGGCGATGGCCTCGTCCCAGGCCTCGGACACGCGCCTGAGGTACTCGCCGGCGGCGGCCACGCCCTCACGGCGCAGCTCGTAGAGGGTCTCCCTGCCCTCCCGCTCCCTGCTCACGAGGCCGGCTTCGAGCAGCACCGCCAGGTGCTTGCTGACCGCCTGCCTGGTGACGTCGGCGCCGGCGCTGAGCTGCGTGACGTTGAGGCGGAGCTGCGACCCCAGGCGCCGCAGGAGCTCGAGCCGCGTGGGGTCGCCGAGGGCCGCGAAGGCCCGAGCGGCGTCGGCGGTCGACGGCGCCGGGGCTCCGTCGCCCGAGGGCCGCGAGCCGGCCGGCCCGGCGCCCTGGCTCCCCACGGCTCAGGCGCCGAGGTAGGCCGCGATGCGCTCCGCCTGGACGTTCCAGCCCTGGGTTTTGTCACGGAGCGCGGCGGCGCGCCGGCCCTCGTCGATGGCCTCGAAGCCCGACTCCGTGATCGTGAGGCGCGTGCCCTGCGGCACCGCCTCCAGCTCGAAGGTCACGAGCGTCTCCGGCTCGCCCTCGTAGCTCGCGGCGTGCGGGTCCTGCGGGTGCGGCCAGCGGAACGCGAAGAGCCGCGGCGCCTCCATGGCCGCTACTGTCGAGCGCCAGAGGTAGTACTCGTAGCCCGGCTCGGTCATGTGACCGGTCTGGGTGCGCCCGAGCTCGAAGGGCTGGTCGACCTTGGCCCTGAACCACGCGCCGAACTCCTCGTGGTCGGTGATGGCGCGCCACACCCTCTCGATGGGGGCCTTCAGCACCACGGCCTTCACGATGCGCTCGCCCGTGGCGGCGCCTGCCGGCTCCTCCATATGCAACCTCCAGGTTGGATGTTAGCACCGCGGGCCGGGCCGTCAAGGCCGCGCCGCCGCCTCAGCCCTCCCAGCTCCGCAGCACGGCGAGGAACCTCTCGCCGTAGCGCTCGAGCTTCGCCGCGCCCACGCCCGAGACGCGGGCGAGGCCCGCCAGGTCGTCGGGGCGCAGGGACGCCATCTCGCGCAGGGTGCTGTCGTGGAACACCACGTAGGGCGGCACGCCCGCCTCCTTGGCGATGGCGTAGCGCAGGGCGCGCAGCTCCTCGAAGAGGCGCCCCTCCGCCGCGGACGGCGGCGGGCCCCCCGCGCGGGCGCCGCCGCGGCGGCGCGTACGCGGCGCCACCCTGTCGCGCCTCAGCACCACGGCCTCCTCGCCCCGCAGCACCGTCGCGGCCGCGGGACCCAGACGCAGGCCGCCGAACCCCTCCGGGTCCGGCACGAGCTGCCCGCCGGCCAGGAGCTGCCTCACCACCGAACGCCAGCCGGCGGCGTCGAGCTCGGTGCCGATGCCGAAGGTCGAGAGCCGGTCGTGCCGCAGGCTCCTCACCCGCTCCGTGGCCTTGCCGAGCAGCACGTCGACGACGTGGCCCGCCCCGAAGCGCTGCCCCGTCCTCGCCACCGTGGAGAGGAGCTTCTGGGCGGGCACCGTGCCGTCGAAGGTCTCCACGGGCTCGAGGCAGGTGTCGCAGTTGCCGCACGGACCGGGGAGCTCCTCGCCGAAGTAGGCCAGCAGCGCCCGGCGCCGGCAGCCGGCCGTCTCGCAGTAGCCCAGCAGGGCCTCCAGCCGCTGGCGCTCGGCGCGCTTGTGGAGCTCGTCCCCACCGCCCCCCGCCAGCAGACGCGTCACCCTGACCACGTCCTGCAGCCCGTAGGTCATGAACGCCACGGCGGGCTCGCCGTCGCGGCCGGCCCGGCCCGTCTCCTGGTAGTAGGCCTCCAGGCCCTTGGGCAGGTCGAGGTGGGCCACGAACCTCACGTCGGGCTTGTCGATGCCCATGCCGAACGCCACCGTGGCCACCATCACCACGCCGGGCTCGCGCAGGAAGCGCTCCTGGCGCCGGCGACGCTCCTCGCCGCTCAGGCCGGCGTGGTAGGAGAGCGCGTCCACGCCCCGCTGGCGCAGCCACTCGGCCGTATCGTCGACGCCCTGGCGGGAGAGGCAGTAGACGATGCCCGCCTCGCCGGCGTGCGACCGCGTGTAGAAGTCGAGGAGCTGCGCCTTGGCGTCGCGCTTCTCCACCACGCGGTAGCGGACGTTCGGCCTGTCGAAGCTGGCCACGAACGTGCGGGCGCCGCTGAGCCGCAGCTTCTCGACGATCTCCCGCCGCGTGCGGACGTCGGCCGTGGCCGTGAGGGCCAGCCGCCTCACGCCCGGGTAGCGCTCGGCCAGCGCGCCCAGGCCCAGGTACTCGGGCCTGAAGTCGTGCCCCCACTGCGAGACGCAGTGCGCCTCGTCGATGGCGAACATGTCGAGGAGCCCGCGCCGGTGGAGCCCGTCGAGGAGCCCGAGGAAGCGCTCGGTGAGCAGCCGCTCCGGCGCCACGTAGAGCAGGTCGAGCCGGCCTGCCGCGGCCGCGCTCTCCACGGCGCGCGCCTCGCCAGGGTCGAGGCTGCTGTTGAGGTAGGCCGCCCGCACGCCCAGCAGCTCGAGGCCCGCCACCTGGTCGTGCATCAGCGCGATGAGCGGCGACACCACCACCGTCGTGCCGGGCAGCAGCACGGCCGGCACCTGGTAGCACAGCGACTTGCCGCCGCCCGTGGGCATGAGGACGAGCGCGTCGCGCCCGCCCAGGACCGTGTCTATGACCTCCTGCTGGAGCCCGCGGAAGGAGTCGTAACCGAAGACCGACGCCAGGACCTCGCGGGCGCTGCCGAAGCGCGCCCCGCCTCGCCTCGCCGTCAGTCCACCCACTCGCCGGCGCGCATCACGGGCTCGAGCTCGCCGGAGGGCAGCTCGCCGTCCACGTCGAGCTGAGCCGACCCGATCATGAAGTCCACGTGCGCCAGCGACTCGTTGAGCCCGGCCGCGCGCCTCTGCTCAGGGGCCATGCCCTGGCCGCCCTCGAGGGTCATGGCGTAGCCCTGGCCGAGCGCCAGGTGGCAGGCGGCGTTCTCGTCGAAGAGGGTCTCGTAGAAGACCAGGCCCGTGCGGGCGATGGGGCTCGAGGCGGGCACGAGCGCGACCTCGCCGAGGCGCCTGGCGCCCTCGTCGGAGGCCAGGACCTGGTCGAGCGCCTCCTGGCCCTCGTCGGCCACGGCCCTGACCACTTCCCCGCCCTCGAAGGTCAGCTCGAAGCCGTCGATACGCGTGCCGGCGTAGGTGAGCGGCTTCGTGGCGCGCACGACGCCGTCGACGCGCCGGCTGTGCGGCGCGGTGAAGACCTCCTCGGTGGGCATGTTCGCCACGAACTCGACGCCCGCCGGCGTGCAGGAGGAACCGCCGTCCCACTTGTGCCCGTCGGCGAGGCCCACGCGAAGGTCGGTGCCGGGCCCGCGGAAGCGCAGCGCGGCGTAGCGCCGCGCGTTGAGGCGCTCCTTGCGCTCGCGCAGGACGGCGGTGTGGGCGCGCCAGGCGTCCGCGGGGTCGTCCTCGTCGAGGCGCACGGCGTGGAAGATCGTCTGCCACAGCAGGGCCACGGCCTCGTCCTCCGGCACGCCGGGGAAGACGCGCCGCGCCCACGCCGGCGAGGCCGCCGCCGCGCCGCACCAGGCGACCCTGTCGCTCATCGACAGCTCGTAGTAGGGCCTCATGTGCGGGCGGAAGTGCTTGAGGTAGGTGGCCATGCGCCGCGGGTCGGTGCCCACGAGGTTGTCCGGGTCGTCGGCCGACACCGACAGCGACGCCGCGCCCTCGCGCGCGAGCTGCACGATCCGCTGGGCGTTGTGCTCCGGGACGTTGTCGAAGCTGCCGTCGGGGGCATGGAGGAAGCGGGCGCGCGTCACGCCCTCGTCGGTCCAGAAGACCTCCACGTAGGGGCTGCCCATCTGGTAGGCCCTGGCGACGATCAGCCTCGTCAGCTCGAGGGCCTCCGTGCTGGAGCGGAGTATCAGCTTCTGGCCAGGCTGGAGGTTCACGCCCACCCTGAGCAGGAGGTCGGCGTAGCGGTCGAGGCTCGTGGGGAGGTCGCTGCCTTTCACCCGGGCATGGTAACAGCCCCACGTAAGAACCCCGTTCGCCGGCTGTATCATCGCCGAGTGGGCGCCGGCCGGCGTCCGCGACAACCTGGCGAGAAGCCGATTCCTTCGGGGCAGGGTGCGATTCCCGACCGGCGGTGATCGGCGGGCGCAGGGCGGCCCGCCGTAAGCCCGCGAAGCCGAACAGGCCCGAACCGGTGCGATGCCGGTGCCGACGGTGACAGTCCGGATGAGAGAAGGAGGCGAACGGGGCGCGTCGCGCCCCGGTGCGTACATGTCGTCATCAGTCTACAAGCGAGAGCGGCGCGCGGGGCGCCGCGCCGCGGAGCGGGCGGAGGGGGTCGGTCGCGGGCCGGCGGGGCGGGGCGCGCCGGGCGCCGCGTACGGACGCCCGAGCGCCGGGCGGCGCGAGGCCGCGCGCCACATGCGCCGCGCGCTCGAGCTGGCGGCGCGCGGGCGCGGCCGCACCTCGCCGAACCCCATGGTGGGCTGCGTGCTGGTGAGCCCGGAGGGCGCGGTCGTGGGCGAGGGCTGGCACCCATTCGCCGGCGGGCCCCACGCCGAGGCCGCGGCGCTGGCGTCGGCCGGCGACGCCGCGCGCGGCGCCACCGCCTACGTCACGCTCGAGCCCTGCGACCACCACGGGCGCACGCCGCCCTGCACCGAGGCCCTCATCGCCGCGGGCGTGGCGGAGGTGGTGGTGGCGCACCTCGACCCCGACCCGCGGGTCTCCGGCCGGGGCGTGGAGCGCCTGGAGCGGGCCGGCCTGCGCGTGAGCGTGGGCACCCTGGCCGACGAGGCCGAGGCCCTAAACGAGGCTTACCTGACCGCCCAGCGCCTGGGCCGGCCCTTCGTGCTCTACAAGGCCGCCGCCTCGCTCGACGGCAAGACCGCCACGGCGGCCGGCGAGTCGCGTTGGATCACCGGCGAGGCCGCCCGCGAGCGCGTGCACGCCTGGCGCGACGAGCTCGACGCCATAGCCGTCGGGGTGGGCACGGTCCTGCGCGACGACCCGGCCCTCACGACCCGCCTGCCCGGGGGGCGCACCCCCCTGAAGGTCGTCTTCGACGGCGCCCTGCGCACCCCGCCCTCGGCCCGGCTCCTCGAGCCCGACCCGGAGGGCGAGCCTGCCAGGGTGATCTTCTACGCCGCCGAGGACGCGCCGCGCGAGCGGGCCCGCAGCCTGGCGGCGCGCGGCGCCGAGGTCGTGGCGGTACCGGCCCCCGACGGTCGCCCCGACGTCTCGGCCGCCCTGGCCGACCTCGGCCGCCGGCTCGTGCGCAGCCTGCTCCTGGAGGGCGGCGGCACCCTGGCCTGGAGCTTCCTGGCGCGCCGCGCCGTCGACAGGCTGGCCTTCTTCATCGCGCCCAAGCTCCTCGGCGGGCCGGCTCCCGGACCGCTGGGGGGCCCGGGCGTGCAGGCGCTCCCGTGCGCGTTCACGCTCGCGGACGTGCGGAGCGAGACCGTGGGCGACGACCTGCTCGTGCAGGGACGCGTCGTCTACCCGGAGGTAGGTTGATGTTCACAGGCATCGTGGAGGAGGTCGGCTCCATAGCCGAGGCGACAGGGTCGCCGAACGGGACGCTGCGCGTCGCGATCTCGGCCAGCCTCCCCTTCGTTACGGCCCTGGCCGTGGGCGACTCCGTGGCGGTCTCGGGCTGCTGCCTCACCGTCGTGGAGCGCGCGTGCGGCTCCAGCGGCACCTTCACCGTGGACGTGGTCGAGGAGACGCTGCAGCGCACGGCGCCGCGCTGGCAGCCCGGCGCCGACGTGAACCTCGAGCAGGCCATGCGCGCCGGCGGCGCCCTGGGCGGCCACGTCGTGACGGGCCACGTGGACGGCGTGGCCGAGGTCGTGGCGCTGGACGTGGCGCCGGGCGCGCACGTCGTCCGCTTCCGCGCGCCGGCCCGCCTGGCCGGCCAGGTGGTGCCGAAGGGCAGCGTGGCCGTCGACGGCGTGAGCCTCACGGTCGTCGACGTCGGCGGGCCCGGCGGCACGCGCGACGACTGGCCCGCCGCCGATTTCAGCGTGTCGCTCATCCCCCACACGCTGGAGGTCACGACGCTCTCGAGCCTGCGCGCCGGCGACAGCGTGAACCTCGAGACCGACGTGCTGGCCAAGCACGTCGAGAGGCTGCTGGCGCTGAGGGAGGCGGCCCGTGGCTGACGAGGCGCGCCGGGGCGGCCTGGCCACCGTGGCCGAGCTGGTGGAGGAGCTGAGGCGAGGGCGGCCGATAGTCCTCGTGGACGACGAGGACCGCGAGAACGAGGGAGACCTGGTGCTGGCCGCCGAGGCCGTGACGCCCGAGAAGCTCGCGTTCATGATCAGGCACACGGGGGGCGTGGTCTGCCTGGCCATGACGAACGCCATGGCCGACAGGCTCGACCTGCCGCCGATGGTCCGGCACAACACCGCCAAGCGGGAGACGGCCTTCACCGTCTCCATCGAGGCGCGCGAGGGCGTCACCACGGGGATCTCGGCCCGCGACCGCGCCACGACGATCCTGGCGGCGATCCGCGAGGACGCCAGGCCCGAGGACCTGTCGCGACCCGGCCACGTCTTCCCGCTGCGCGCTCGCGAGGGCGGCGTGCTGAGGCGCGCCGGCCACACCGAGGCCGCCGTGGACCTCTGCCGCCTGGCCGGACTCACGCCGGCCGCCGCGATCTCGGAGCTCATGCACGACGACGGCACGATGATGCGCCTGCCCGCCATCAGGTCGTTCGCCGCCGAGCACGACCTCAAGGTGGGCGCCATCGCCGACCTCATCGCCTACCGCCTGGAGCGCGAGCGCTTCGTCACCAGGGTCGCCTCGGCCTCGCTGCCCACCGAGTTCGGCCCGTTCACCGTGCATGGCTACGTGGACGAGGTCAGGGGCGACGAGCACGTGGCGCTGACGATGGGCGACGTGGCGTCGGGCGAGCCGGTGCTCGTGCGCATGCACTCGGAGTGCCTCACCGGCGACGCGCTGCACTCGCTGCGCTGCGACTGCGGCTTCCAGCGCGACGCCGCGCTGCGCGCGATAGCCGCCGAGGGGCGCGGCGTGCTCGTCTACCTGCGCCAGGAGGGCCGGGGCATAGGCCTGCTGAACAAGATCAGGGCGTACTCCCTGCAGGACGCCGGCGCCGACACCGTGGAGGCCAACGAGCGCCTCGGCTTCTCGCCGGACCTGCGCGACTACGGCGTCGGGGCCCAGGTGCTCGTCGACCTGGGCGTGAGGCGCCTGCGCCTCCTCACCAACAACCCGCGCAAGATCGCCGCGCTGCGCGGCTTCGGCCTGGAGGTCGTGGAGCGCGTGCCGCTGCGGGTGGGCGAGAACGCCCACAACAGGCGCTACCTGCGCACGAAGGCCGAGAAGCTGGGCCACCACCTGTAGGCCCGGGCTCGGGCGCCCGGCCTGCCCTGGCCCCGCGCCATCGGCGCCGGTTCCTCGCCGCCCCCCTGGCCGGTGGGGACGCGCTCAGGCGCCGCGTCTATCGTGAGGCGTGGCGCTCTTCCGCGACAGGGCTCAGGCCGGCCGCGAGCTGGCCGGGGAGCTGCGGAGCTTCGCCGGACGACCCGGTCTTATCGTGCTGGGCCTGCCCCGGGGCGGGGTCCCAGTGGCCGCCGAGGTCGCCCGCGCGCTGGGCGCGCCCCTCGACGTGCTCGTCGTGCGCAAGCTCGGCGTGCCGGGCCACGAGGAGCTGGCCATGGGCGCGGTCGCGAGCGGGGGCGGCGTGGTCCTCAACGACGACGTCGTGTCGCAGCTCCGCCTGCCGCAGGCGGCGGTGGCGGCCGTCGTGGAGCGGGAGCTGGCCGAGGTGAGGCGGCGCGAGCTGGCCTACAGGGGCGACAGGCCGCCGCTCGACCTCCGCGGGTCGTCGGCGCTGCTCGTCGACGACGGCGTGGCGACCGGGGCCACGGTGCGCGCGGCGGTGCTCGCCGCCCGGGCGGCGGGCGCCTCGGAGGTGGTCGTGGCCGTGCCGGTGGGCGCTCCCGACTCGCTGGCGCGCATCGCCGAGGTGGCGGACGAGGTCGTGTGCCCCCACAGGCCGCGGGCGCTGCGCAGCGTGGGCGAGTGGTACCGCGACTTCTCGCAGACCAGCGACGCCGAGGTGCGCGAGGCGCTGGCCGCCGCGGGTTGAGCCCGGCGTCGGCGGACCGTCCCGGACGCCCGCCCGGGACGTCCCGCTTCCGACGCTAGGTCCTCGCGGGCGGCCGCGAACCGCCCTCGGCCAGTCGCCGGCCGCCTCCGGTTCGCCGCGGACGGCCCTCAGTTCGCCGCGGAGGGCCCTCGGTCCGCCGCGGGCGAGGCGGGCACGTCGACCACGGGGCCCGACCTCTCGATCACCGCGCGGACCACGCGGTAGCAGTCGTCGACGTGGCGGTTGCCGACGAGGCGCATGGCCGTGTAGCTGATGCCGGCCGCCGCCGCGGAGCCCACCACGGGCACCCACTTGGCCACCGACTTCGCCGCGATCCTCACGCCCACGCGCCTGAGCAGCCCCGCCACGACGTCGCCCGTGACGAGGCGGGCGATCGCCTGGCTGCCCACGCTGGTGACGCCGAGGAACACCAGCTCCTTCGTGCGGGCGTCGAGCTGGTCGACCTGCTCCGGCGTGAGGCCGAAGCGGCGGTTGATGGCGGGCAGCAGCTGGAGGAACAACGTGACGTCGACGCCCACGTCGGCGCCGGGCACCGGCACCACGGCGGCCAGGCCCGAGAGCCCGGCGGACCTGTTCACCAGCGCCCGGCACTCGCGGCGCACCTCGTCGAGCTCGGCTAGCGTGCGCGGCAGCCGCCTGGCAGCGGCGCGGTACGACGCCTCGCGCGAGGCGGCGAGCGCCGACGCGCCTGCCGCCGCCGTCAAGGCTGGACCAGCACGATGGGCTCGCCCTCGGGGACGTGGCGCATCGCGACGGAGTTCATGCAGTAGCGCAGCCCCGTGGGCGGCGGGCCGTCCGGGAAGACGTGGCCGAGGTGGCTGTCGCACCTGGCGCAGCGGACCTCCGTCCTCACCATGCCGAACGACCTGTCGAGGTACTCCCTCACCGCGTGGTCGGAGACGGGCCTGGTGAAGGACGGCCACCCCGTGCCCGACTCGAACTTGACCCCCGACTCGAAGAGCGGGTTGCCGCACGCCGCGCAGACGTAGGTGCCCGGGTCCTTGGTGCCGAGGAAGCAGCCCTCGAAGGGCGGCTCGGTGCCGTGCTCGCGCAGGACCCTGTACTCGTCGGGCGACAGGCGCCTGCGCCACTCCTCCTCGCTGAGCCTCAAGACGTCACTCACTGGCGACCTCCGAACACCATCATGACGCCCATCTACGCGGCGCCCGTAGCGCGGGTCGTCAGTCGCCTGCCAGACGCGTCTCCAGTTGGGCCAGCCGGGACTCCAGCTCCGCTACCCGCGACTCCAGGCCGGCGACGCGGTCCCCGCCGTCGGCCCCATCAGAGGTCGGGCCGGAACCCGCCTCGCGCGGACGGCGCACGCGCGGCGCCAGCCGTCCGGGGTCGGCGCCGAGCGCGTGGCCCCAGCGGTCCTGGCTCTGGCCGGGCGCCCGACCCAGGCGCACGACCAGCGCGGGGCGACGCTCCGCCATGCCCTCCAGCACGGCTTCCACCTCGGGCACGGCGGCGAAGGACACGTAGCGCTCCGTGCGTGTCCGCAGCTCCCCCGGCGTCTGCGGACCGCGGAGCAGCAGCACGGCCAGCACCGCGGCCTGCCTGTCGTCGAGCTCGAGCGCCTGGGCCGCCTTGTGCCTGTGCTTGGGAACCCTGTCGCCGTCACCCTGGACCGTCTCGGCCAGGCCCTTGTCCCGCAGCCGCGCCACGGCGGCCAGGACGTCCTGCAGGTGGTAGTCGGTCACGGGGTCGCGGCTGGTCCTCTGGTTGCAGGCGGTGAGCAGCGCCTGGCTGGAGAGCGGGTAGCCGTCTGGTGTCGTGCGCTCCTTCTCGATCAGCGCGCCCAGGACGCGCAGCTCCACGTCGGTCAGGGCCATGACGGCCGGAGTATACGGCCGCGTGCCGGACTGGTATCATGGCCACCGACTGGCCACTCTGTGACCACCGCGCGGGCCCAGGGGCCGCGCCCGGAGGTGAGCGTGAGGAACGTCGGGATCCGCGAGTTCAGGGACAACGCCACCAAGCTCCTCGCCGCCGGCGAGGGCCTGCGCATCGAGAGGCACGGGCACCTCGTCGGCTACTTCGTGCCGGCACAGGACAGGGAGGGCAACCCGGCGCTGGTGGAGCTGGCCGACCTGCTGCGCGACGCCATCGACTCCAGCGACCTGAGCCAGGAGGAGATGATCGCGCTGCTCAAGCGCGCCATGTGACCAGGCGCAGCGGTTGCCTCGGGACGTGTGACCACACGATGGTCACTCCGTGACCACGCAGGCCCGGGAGCCCGCCTCCGCCGCGGCGGTCACCTCAGCAGGAAGCCGAGCACCCTCCTGGCGTTCTCGATCACGTTCACCTCGTCGACGGCGCCGTGCGGCACCGGCGAGGTCGTCAACCAGCCCGTGGCCGCCAGCACGGCGAGGAGCAGCGCGCTCTCGGCGCGCAGGAAGGGCCTCATGTCGGTGTCCTCCCGTCGCGCGCGGGGCAGCACCGCGAAGCGGTTCGCCGCCGCCAGCACCAGGGTGACAAGCACCAGCACCAGCTTCACCGCCAGCGCCAGCGCGTAGCGGGAGGCGAAGAAGCCCGCCGGCTCGGACGCATGGAAGAGCGCGCTGAAGAGCCCGGTCAACGCCAGGCCCACCACCACCCACAGCGCGAGCCGAGACAGGCGCTCCACCTCGGCCAGCCTGGGGCGCCCGGCGCCGAGCGCCACGCGCCACACGCCGCCGGCCCACAGCGCGGCGCCAGCCAGGTGCGCCACGTCGACGAGCAGCGGGCCGGTGCCGCCCATCGCGGCGGCGTGGCTCACCCTGCCGAAGCCGAAACAGAGCCACACGCCCAGTGCCGCGGGGACGGGCCACCAGCGGCGGGGCAGCGCCAGGCCTGCGGCCGCGAACGCGACCGCCGCCACCGAGCGCCACAGCACGGCGTCGCCGTGCGCCGTCGTCGTGGCGTAGCGCCACCACAGTGAGACGGTCATGGGCCTCAACACCTGGGCGACGGTGAGCCACAGCTCGACGGCGCCCAGCAGGGGCACGGCCAGCGCCGCGGCGACGACGAAGCCCGTGGCGCGCGGACGCTCCGGCGCCAGCCAGAAGCGCCCCAGCGCCGCGCCGGCGAGCGCCGCCGCGGCGACCCACGAGGCCGTCTTGACGAGGATCAGCACCTGGGCACCTCGGTCCCGCGACTCTAACCCTTCCCCGCAGCTTGACCGTTCCTTCACGGACGTGCTCCTGGACGCCGCGCGCGGCCCGCCCTGGCTATGCTCGCCGCATGCGTAGAGCACTGGGCACCCTGTCCACGGTCGTCGTCGCGCTGCTCGCGGGCCACGCGCTGGCTCACGCCCACCTCGCCTCGAGCCAGCCCGCCGCCGGCGCCACCGTCGCGTCCGCCGGAGCCGTGGTCCTCCGCTTCACCGAGCCCGTGGAGGCCTCCTTCTCGATGTTCAAGGTGCTGCGGCTCGACGAGGCGCTAGCCGCCGTGGACATGCCCGCCCAGGACGTGGACGCCTCGCACGACCGCGGCGACGCCGACGACCACGAACACGGCGACGCCCAGGAGGGCGCGAGCCACGACCACGCCGACGCCGAGGACCACGAACACGACCCCACCGCCCTCGACGCCGCCGTGGAGGCCCAGGCGCGGGCGGTCGCCGCCGCCGTCCTCGCCGACCCGGGCTTCTCCGCGGGCGCGCTTCCCCTCGTCGGCGACCCCGTCGGCGACCCCAACGTCTACGTGACGCTCGTCTTCACGCGTCCGCTCGAGCCGGGCACCTACGTGGTGGTGTGGCGCGCGCTCTCGGTGGACACCCACGCCTCCGACGGCTGGTTCGTCTTCGAGGTCAGCGACTGAAGCGGCCCTGAGGGAACCGGTCCGCCGCGTGCCGGCGGCGCCGACGGGGCTCCCCGGAGTCCCCCGTCCGGCTGACCGCCATTCCCGCCGGACGCTCGCGGTACCCGGGCCTCGGTAGTCTGCGTCGGTGGACGCCGCGTCCGGCACCCGGCTCAGATGGCCGAGGGTCGCGCTGACCTCGGGGCAGCAGGAGGTGCTGCGCTGGGTGGCCATGGCCGCGATGGTCGTTGACCACGTGGGCGCGGTCCTGCTGACCCCGTCCCAGGCGCTGCCCCTGCGGGCCGTGGGCCGCGTCGCCTGGCCGATCTTCGCGTTCCTGCTCGCCTACAACGTGGCCCGCCGGGGCGTGGACCCCCGGCGCTACCTCGCGCCCCTGCTCGCCTGGTGCGCCGTGGCCCTCCTGCCGCACTACCTGGCCTTCGGGCGCTTCGTCGTCAACATCCTGGGCACGCTGTTCCTCGGCGCCCTGGTCCTGCTGCTCCTGAGCCGGCGCGAGGAGCTCGACGCCAGGTCGCCGCTGCTGGTGCCGCTGGGCCTGGCGGCCGCGCTCGTCGCCTCGGCGTTCGTCGAGTACGGTCCGCAGGGGGTCGGGCTCGTCGTCGTCTGGTGGTGGGCGCTGCGCACCGGCGAGCCGCTGGCCCTGCTCGCCACCGCCCTCATGGTGGCCTGGCAGAACTACCCGTGGACCGTCTGGCCGGCGGGGCTGGCGGCGCTGCCGCTGCCGTACCTCGCCTCCCGGCTGCCCTTCGGCCTGCCGCGCAGCGGGCGCCTGCCGTGGGTCTTCTACCCCGCCCATCTCGCGGTCATCGTGGCCCTGCACAGGCTCATCGGCTGAGGGACCGCCCGCGGGCGACGAGCGCCCGCCGAGGACTACTCGAGGCGCCGCGAGCGCGGCCAGAGCAGCGACAGCAGGAACAGCAGCAGCGTGCCTCCGGCGGTGACGACGAAGACCCTCTCGATGCCGCCGGCCAGGACCTGCTGCAGGAGGTCGGCGGCGGCCGGCGGGAGCTGGGGACCGCCGGCGGCGGCGCCCGCGGGGTTGAGCAGACGCTCCACGGAGCTCAGGTCGAGCGTGTCAGACGCGCCCGCGCGCGCGATGCCGGCGATGACGGCCGCGTTCAGCACCCCGCCGAGCAGGGCCGCGCCCACCGAGTTCCCCACCAGGCGCATGAGCAGGTTCGCCGCCGTGGCGCTGGCGCGGCGCTCCCACGGCACCGTGGCCTGGATCGTCACTATCGAGGACGTGTTGATGAAGCCCATGGCCGCGCCCACGCAGAAGGACGCCACGGCCACCCACACGGGCCCCAGCTCGGGCCGCAGCAGCAGGTACATGACCCCGCCCACCACGCCGGCCGTCCCGCCGATGCGCGCCGTGGTGGCGGGTCCCAGCGGGATGAGCAGGCGGCCGCAGATCGACGACGCCACGGGCCAGCCCAGCGACATCGTCGAGAGCGCGAAGCCCGCGACCAGCGGGGCGAAGCCCATGACGCCCTGCACGTAGGGCGGCACGTAGGTGATCACGCCGATCATGATCACGCCGGCCACGAAGGCGCTGAGGTTCGCCAGCAGGATGAGCCCGTCGCGCCACAGGTCCACGGGCAGCACGCCGCCCTGCCTGGCCCACAGGTGCCGGCCGAGGACCGCCAGCGACGCCAGCACCACGGCCGCGAGGGACCAGCGCAGGGGGGCGTCGAGGCGTCCGCCCATGTTCAGCAGGACCATGAGGCCGGAGACGCCGAGCAGCAGCAGCACGGAGCCCAGCACGTCGACCTTCGCTCCCGTGTGGGTCACCCGCTCGCGCAGGAAGCGCCCCAGGCCGGCCAGGGCCACGAGGCCGAAGGGCAGGTTGAACCAGAACACCCACGCCCAGTGGAGGTTCGCCACGATGAGGCCGCCGAGCAGCGGCCCCAGCACCGAGGAGACGCCCCACACGCTGGCCAGGTACGCCTGGATGCGCCCGCGCTCGCGCACCGTGTAGAGGTCGCCGGCGAGGGTCACGACCATCGTGCTGAAGCCCGCCGCGCCGACCCCCTGCAGGAAGCGGAACATGATGAGCTGACCCATGGAGCCCGACAGGCCGCAGCCCACTGACGCCGCCAGGAACAGCGCGACGCTGACCATCAGCACGGGCTTGCGCCCCAGCCTGTCGGCGATGCCCCCGGAGATGGGCGTGAACACGGCCTGGGTGAGCAGGTACGAGGCGAAGACCCAGGAGTAGAGCTCGAAGCCGCCGAGGGCCGACACGATGCTGGGCATCGCCGTGGCGACGATCGTGCCCTCGATGGAGCCGAGGGCCATCGTGGTCATCAGGAAGGCCAGCACGATGCCGCGCCGGGGCGGCGTCGCTGCGGCCTCCTCCACCGGGGCGACCCCGGCCTCCGCGGCCTCCCGCGCACGTGGGGCGGAGGCGCTAGCTCGGTTCGTCAGGGCGTCGCTGCTCGGCACGATGCGAGCCAAGATACGCCCGGACGGCTCCGACGAGGGTCGCGGCCTCACGGCGCGCCTCCGCCAGCCAGGCCGACCTCTCCTCGGCGGCGCTGGCCCGCACCGGGGCGAACGCCAGGCGGCGCGTCTCCGGCACGCCCGCGGGCGTGAAGACGACGTCGCGCCAGAAGCGCGTGACGGGGTCGCCCAGCGCCTCCTCCGTGGCACGGCCCGCGTTGCCCGTGGTGACGACGAGCGCCTGCCGCGCCCTCAGCCTGCCCACGACCGCGCCGTCCTCACCGACGTCGAAGGCCACGCCCTCGCGCACGACGCGCTCCACCCAGCCCTTCAGGAGCGCCGGCGGCCCGAAGAACCAGACCGGGTGCACCACGGCCACGGCGTCGGCCGCGACCAGCTCGCGGGCGTAGCGCGCGGCGAGGCCGTCGGCGAAGGACGCTCCCTCCAGCTCCGACGTCGACAGGCGCGGGTCGAAGCCGTCGCGGTAGAGGTCCTGGACGGTCACGCGGGCCCCGGACCCCCGCGCGCCCGCGACGACGGCGCCGGCCAGCGCGGCGCCCAGGCTCCCCTCGGCGGGGTGGCAGAGCACGACGAGGACCGAGGGGCGGGGCGGCGTCCTCAGTCCCCCGCCTCGTCCCAGCCGGCCTCCCTGACGGCCTCGTCGAAAGCGGCCAGGGCCGGCACCAGTGCCCGGTCGGGCGCGGGCCGGGCGCCCACGCGCTCTATGACCCACGCCGAGACGCTGTTCGCCAGCGCCGCGGCGCGCACGGGCGTCACGCCGCGCAGCCAGGCGGCGAGGAACGCGCCAGCGAAGGCGTCGCCGGCCCCGGTGGCGTCCACGAGCCGTCCCGGCGCGGGACCTATGGCCGTCCCCCGCCCGCCGGCGTGGAAGTACGCGCCCTCGGCGTCCTGCTTCAGCGCCACGGCGGCTCCGGGGTAGAGCTCCACGAGCCGCCGGCAGACGCGCTCCGGGTCCGTCTCGCCGGTGAGGACCTCGCCCTCCTCGGCGTTGGGGAACAGGAGGTCGAAGCCGAGGTCGGCGGTGCAGCCCACGAAGGCGTCCACGCCCATCTCGCGGATCATCTGGAAGGACCCGGGGTCGAAGGAGAGCGTGGCGCCGGCCTCCTTCGCGACCTGGGCGGCCCTCCTGGCGGCGGCGCGGGGCGGGTCGCCGAAGAACGACCAGGCCGACAGGTGCACGTGGCGCGCGCGCCTCAGGAGGCGCAGGGGCAGCTCCGAAGGCAGCAGGTAGTGGTCCGCGCCCTTGCCGGACACCATCGAGCGCTGGCCGGCGTGGTCGATCCACACCGCCACCGAGCCCGTGTGGTGCGTGTCCGAGTGCAGCCACACGGCGCGCACGTCCTCGTCGACGAGCTCCTCCTGGGCCAGGCGCCCGAACCTGTCGTTGCCCACCTTGCCCACGAAGCGCGTGGGGAGACCGCAGCGCCGCGCCCACACGGCCGTGTTGGCGGCGCTGCCGCCCGGGGCGAGCTGCACCTCACCGTAGATGTCGCCGCCCGCCAGCAGCTCCGTGTTCGCCTGGATCAGGACGTCCCAGGCGTAGTCCCCCACGACGACGAGGGGCACCCGAGCGTCGCGCCGGTCGTCTACGGAAGCACCTCCAGGTCGCCCTGCATGTCGGTGGTCGCGCGCGGACCGTCCTCGTCCACGTACACGTTCATCTCGCAGCGCACGCCGAAGTCCTCGAAGTAGACGCCCGGCTCGATCGTGAACCCCAGGCCCGGCCGCAGCAGGCGCTCGTCGCGCGTCTCGTAGGAGTCGAGGTGGGCGGCCGAGCCGTGCGCCGACGCCGAGCCGAGGCTGTGGCCCGTGCGGTGCTTGAAGGCCTCGCCGTAGCCGGCCGCCTCGAGCACCCGGCGCGCCGCCCTGTCGGCCTCGGCGCCCGTGGGCCAGCGGCCGGCGGCGTAGGCGTCGGTCACGCACCTGAAGGCCGCGTCGCGCGCCTCCTTGACGGCCGCGAAGGCGGCTGTCACCCGCTCGCCGGGGGGACCGGCGTGGCCCATCCACGTCACGTCGGCGTAGGGCGCCCCGTCCTCGGGCAGGCGGCACCACAGGTCGATGAGCACCACCTCGCCCTGCCGCAGCTCGGCGTCGGACCCGCCCGGCGTCGGCGAGTGGTGGGGGTCGCCGGCGTGGGCGCCGAAGCTCACGTTCGGCGCGTGGTCGTAGACGCAGCCGGCCTGCTCGAAGACGTCGAGGATCACGCGCTGGACCTCGGTCTCCTTCACGCTGCGGCCGAGGGCGAGGGCCTCGCCCACGAAGCCGAACGCGGCGTCCTTCGCGCGCATCACGACCTCCGACGCGCGCAGGTGCTGCTCCAGGCGCTCCTCGTCCCAGAGCTGCAGCACCTGGGCGACCTCTCCGGAGCTGACCACCTCGACGCCCAGCTCCCGCACGCGCTCGACGGTGCCGGCGTCGACGGTGCCCACGTAGGGGTTGTCGCCGCGCGGCGAGTACTCCATGGCCACCCGCCTCATGCCGGCCAGGGCCCGGCGCAGCTCGGCGTCGAGGCTCTCGCTGCTGGCGTAGACGCGCGTCGTCACGCCGCGGGCGCCGGACAGCGTGCCGGCCTCGATGGCGTGCGCCAGGAGGACGGGCGTGCCCTCGGCCGGCACGGCCAGGAACACGCGACGCGAGCCGAGCCGCTCGCCGAGCAGCGCCCGCAGCAGCGGCCGCGCCGCGGTGTTGGAGCCGCGGAAGTCGTAGATGAGCCACCCGTCTATGCCGGAGCGCTGGAGCTCGCCCTGGACGGCCCGAAGCTCGTTCATGGCGCGATGTTACCGCCCGGGGCGCGCTCGGCCGCGCCGCCCGGCCGGCAGCGGGGACGCGCGGCGCGGGCCCAAGGGCGTACCGGCCGCGCCCCTCACCCGGTGCCGGGGAGCGCGATGGTACGCGTTATGCTCGACCGTCCGCCGGGGGCGGGCCGTGGAGGGAGATGTGCGACCCATCGACAGGCAGGCCGTGCAGGCGGAGCTCGACCGCCGCGCCCAGTCCGACGTCTACCTGCACCTCGAGACGACCACGGGCTCCTACACGATCATGGGACCCGAGAAGCGACCCCCGGTCATCGCCTTCGTCCGCAACGCGCGCGTCAACTACGGCCGCGGCGTCGTCAAGGGCGAGGGGCCCTACCGCGTGGGCCTCAAGCTCGAGGCCGGCTGGGTGTACGCCGACGGCCTGACCCACTTCGAGGTCAACGACCGCGACGAGCTGCTCATGGCGGGCTACGACCCGGAGGGCCAGCTCACCGTAGCGCTGGAGCTCTCGCGCACGCCCTTCAGGGAGGCCTGAGGTGGAACGACGGGAGCAGATGACGGAACCGGAGAGGAGGACCGACGTGCAGCGCTTCGACCCCGCCGAGGAGCGCGGCCTGCTCGTGGTGCTCCCCCACCCGGACGACGAGACGTTCTCGACCGGCGGCACCCTGGCCCGCTGCGCCGACGCGGGCGTGCCCGCCACCTACCTCTGCGGCACCTACGGCGACATGGGCAGGCGCATGGGCAACCCCCCCTTCGCCAGCCGCGAGTCGCTGCGCGACATACGCACGGCCGAGGTGCTGGCGGCCGCCCGGGTGCTCGGCATCGAGGTCGAGTTCATGGGCCTGCGCGACAAGTGCGTGGAGTTCGAGGACCCCGAGGAGCTGGGCGCCCGCGTGCGCGAGGTCATCGAGCGGCTCGAGCCCAGCACCGTCGTCACCTTCTACCCGGGCTACGGCGTCCACCCCGACCACGACGCGATAGGCCACGCCACTGTGCTGGCGGTGCGCGGCCTGCCCCGCGAGGAGCGCCCGCGCCTGCTGGGCGTGGCCGTGGGGGGCAAGAACAACCCGCGCTGGAACACCGAGGGCGGGGCGCTGGGCGAGCCGCAGGTCGTGAGCGACATCCGCGCCGTCTACAGGCGGAAGATCGCGGCGCTGAGGGAGCACCGCAGCCAGACGGCCACGCTCTTCGCCCAGTGGGAGAAGCTCTGGGACACCGAGACCCTCGAGCCCAAGCCGGGGGCGCCGGAGCCCGACGAGCAGACGCTGGCCTGGCGCCGCCGCCTCACCGAGGAGGAAGGCTTCTACGTGCTGGACCCCGACGCCCGCACCCTGCTCGAGTAGCGGGTCGTCGGGGCCCGCGCGGCGGCCGGGCTCCGGCCACGCTCAGGCGTGGCCGGAGCCGGCGTCCTGCGCGCCTTCCTGCCGCGGCGGCTGGGGGGCCGGCGGCACGTCCACCGTCGGCGGCTCCTGCCGCGCCGGCGGGCGGGGGCCGGAGCGCTCGACCCTCACGCTCACGCCGAAGAGGCCGTGAGGGCGGAGCAGCATCGCGGCGCCGGCGCCTATGAGCAGCAGGGGCAGCACCCAACCGCCGCCGTCCAGGAGCGAGAGCAGCGCGAGCAGCCCCAGGCCAGCCGCCGGCCACACGGCCCACGGCTGAGGCTCCACCTCGAGGCGGGTGAGGGCGAAGAACGTCAGCGCCATGCCCACGAGGAACAGCCAGCCGGGCGAGCCGCCGAAGATGCCGTCGAACGACTCGAGGAGGCCGAGGGTGCCCAGCGTGCCGGCGGGGATCAGCGCCCACCAGCGGGTCTTGTCCTCGTGCCAGTAGACGGCGAAGGCCAGGCCGAGGGACGCGAGGAAGGCACCCCCGCCCAGGCCGAAAGGCGCGATGGCGGCCACGGCCAGGCCGGCCAGCGGGAAGGCGGCCAGGCGCCAGGTGTCGCTGCCGCGGCGCCGGCCCTCGGTGTAGGCGAAGTACGCCAGGCCGCCGAAGAGCAGCGCGCCGAGCAGGTCGGCGATGAACCTGAACACCCCCAACGTGCCGAGCAGCGCGACCACGCCGATGGCTATGAGCACGATCGCCGCCGTGGAGTTCCTGTCCCTGAACGAGTTCAAAGTCGCTCCCTCCTTCTGCGCCGAGCGTAGGTCGGGCGCGGCCCCGCGTCGTAGAGGAGGAAGTCGGGCCGCGGGACTGCCGGAGGGCGGGCCGGCGGCTCCGCCGAAAGTCGGACGCCCCGCCCGGCGCGCGGGCTGTAGCCTTGTCGGGGAGAACCTACCTATGGACAAGGTCCGCGTCCTGCTCGTAGACGACCACACCGTGGTGAGGAGGGGCCTCAGGCTGGCCTTCGGCCTCGAGCCCGACCTGGAGGTCGTGGGCGAGGCGGGGAACGGGCGCGAGGCCCTCGAGCTCGTCGCGAGCCTGAGGCCGGACGTCGTGGTCATGGACCTGCTCATGCCCGTGATGGACGGGGTGGAGGCCACGCGCGAGCTGCGGAGCCGCTTCCCCGACGTGGAGGTCGTGGCCCTCACCTCGGTGCTGGAGGACCGCCTCGTCGTGGACGTGATCGAGGCCGGCGCGGCCGGCTACATGCTCAAGGAGTCGCGCCCCGACGAGCTCTTCGAGGCCGTGCGTGCGGCGGCGCGCGGCGAGGTGCGGCTCGACCCGCGGGCGCAGGCGCGGCTGGTGCGCGAGGTGCGCGGCCCCAAGCTGCGCGAGCCCCTCACCGACCGCGAGTCGGAGGTGCTCGCCCTGGTGGCCAAGGGCCTGACGAACAAGGCCATCGCCCAGCGCCTCGACGTGGCCGAGGCCACGGTGAAGTCGCACGTCTCCAGCCTCCTCGCCAAGCTCGGCCTGAAGAGCCGCACGCAGGCGGCGCTCTTCGCCCTGCGCGAGGGCCTCGTCGACCGTGACGCCTGAGCCGTCGGCGCGGGCCGTCGCTCGCGTCAGGACGCGGAGGGGGCGCCAGCGGTGACCCACCTGGACCCGGGCCCGGCGGTGCCGTGGACCCACCGCCTCTCGATACGCCTCACGCTGCTGCTGCTCGGCGTCGTCGCCGTGCTCACCGCGGCCATGGGCGTACTGCTGTGGCGGGCCCTGGCCCAGGTCGTGAGGCTCTCGGGCGTGGACGTCGGGCCCGGCCTCGAGGGCCTCGGCGCCATCGACGCGCGGGCGGCGGCCGCGGTGCTGCGCAGCACCCTGGTGAACCTCGCCGTCGTCGTGGCCGTCACGCTGGTGGCGGCGACGGCGTTCTCGCGCTCGCTGCTCGCCGACCCCCTGGCCCGCCTCACCGCCGCCACGCGGGCCTTCGCCTCGGGCGACAGGAGCGCCAGGGCCGGCCTGAGCAGCGCCTCGGAGATCGGTCTGCTGGCGCGCTCCTTCGACTCCATGGCCGACGCCCTCTCGGCCGCTCAGGACAGGCTCGAGGCGCGCGTCGCGGCCCGCACGGCCGAGCTGCGCGCCCTCCTCGAGCTGTCGAACACCATCGCCATCACCACCGACCTGGGACCGCAGCTCGAGGCCGTACTGCAGAGGCTCGTCGAGACGGGCTCGGCCGTGGCCGGCGAGGTGCTGGAGCTCGAGCCGGGCGGCAGGCTGCGCGCCGTCGCGTCGCTCGGCCAGGTGCCGGAGAGCCGCCTGGCCGTGGCCGAGGGCGAGCCCGCGCCTCCCGCCGCCTCGCGCATCGCGCAGGCGGCGGTCGTGGACGGCGACGCCCTGGCGCTGCCCCTGCGGGCCCGCGACGAGGTCGTCGGGGTCCTGCACGCCTACGCCCCTCCGGGCCGCGGCTGGGACGAGGAGCACCTCGACCTCGCCGCGGGCCTGGCGGCGCAGGCCGCCGTGGCCATCGAGAACGCCCGCCTCTACGAGCGCGCCAAGGGCCAGGCCGCCGACGAGGAGCGGCGCAGCCTGGCCCGCGAGCTGCACGACTCGGTGAGCCAGGCGATCTACGCCGTGGTCCTCTCGGCCCACACGGCCAGGCGCAAGCTCGAGGACGAGGACGCGGCCGGCGCCGGCGCCGCCCTCGACTCTGCCATCGAGCTGGCCGAGGGGGCGCTGGCCGAGATGCGCGCGCTGATCTTCGAGCTCAGGCCCGAGGCGCTGGCCGAGATCGGCCTGGTGGGGGCGCTGCGCCGTCAGCTCGACGGCCTCGAGCTGCGCCACGGCCTGCGCACCGAGGCCGAGCTGGGCGAGGAGCCCGACCTGCCCTTCGCCGCCAAGCAGGAGCTGCTGCGCGTGGTGCAGGAGGCGCTCCACAACGTCGCCAAGCACGCGCGGGCTGGGGTGGTGACGGCCAGCCTGCGCACCGCGGACGGCCGCGTGGTGATCGTCGTGAGGGACGACGGCGTGGGCTTCGACCCGGCGACGGCGCGTCCCGGGCACCTCGGCCTCACCACGATGCACGAGCGCGTCGCCGCCCTCGGCGGGAGCCTGCAGGTGGAGAGCGCGCCGGGCGCCGGCACCACGGTGCGCGTCGAGGCGCCGCTGGTGGGCCCCGAGGTGAGGCCGTGAACCGCAGCCAGGTCGTGGGGGCCGCGCTGCTCGTCGTGGGCCTCATGGCCTTCGCCCCCGACAGGTTCACGGGCCCCGCGATCCTGTGGGGCCTGGCGCTGGCCTTCTACGCCGCCTACCGCCGGCGGCGCCGCAGCACCTGGCCGCTCATAGCCTTCGGCGTGCTGGCCAGCGTGGCCGCCACGGCCACCGTGGACGCGCTCTTCCCGCGCTGGGACGAGGGCGTGGTGTTCGTGCTCGGCATGACCGCGACGTTCACCGCCGTCTACCTGGTGCCGCGCGAGCGTGGCGGCGCGCGCTGGGCCCTGTGGCCGGCGCTGGCCTGGGCCTTCATCACGCTGGCCGTGAACGACCCCTGGGGCGGCCTGGCGCGCTGGGTCGTGCCGCTGGCGATGATAGGCGCCGGCGTCGTCTTCCTCGGCTGGTCGAAGGGCGGTCGCTGAGGGCGCCGGGCGCGGCGGGGACGGCCGAAGCGGGAGCGTGGGCGAGGCGCGGCAGGGACGGCCGAGGCCGGAGCATGGGCCGGGCCCCGCGGACCGCGCCAGGGGCCCCTCGGCGTAGCGCCCCGCTCAGGACGTGCGCGCGGCTGACCCCACCAGCTCCTCCAGCGTCGCCACGTCGGCCAGCAGGTCCGCGAAGGCCTCGCGCGCCTGCTCCGGCGCGCCCTCCGCCAGGCCCCGGGCCTCTTCCAGCAGCGCGGCGGACGCCTCCCGCCCCTCGACCGCGAGCGTGAGCGGCACCGCCGTGAGCAGCGCCCTCACCAGGTGCCAGCGGGCCGCCAGAGGCTCCCCGCCCGGCGCGGTGCCGGCACCCACGGGCAGCGGACGCAGGACCTCCAGCGCCTCGCGCGCCAGTCCGTGGGCCAGGGACGGCTCCTCGCGCCGCGCCGCCAGGCTGGCCGCCGCGTACAGGCTCACGCCCAGCCACAGGGCGTCCCCGCCGCCGCGGCCCGCCAGCGTCCGGCGCAGCTCCACGGACTCGCGAGCCGGCGACCACGCTCCGGATGGGTCGCCCGCGCGCTCTCGCTGCGCGGCCACGCGCCCGAGCGCGTGGGCCAGCGCCCTGGTGACGCCGGGCGCCCCCGGCGCCGCGTCGTGGTGGCGGCGGGCGATCGCCAGGCCCTCCTCGAGGTGGTCCAGCGCCGCGGCCTCGTCGCCGCGGGCGTGAGCCACGTGGGCCGCCACGTCGAGGGCTTCCCGCAGCCCGGCCTCTACGACCACGTCGCCGCCTGGGCCGAGCCGGTCGCGCAGCGCGGCCAGCGCGGACTCGACGAGCGTCGCGGCCTCCTCCCACTCCCCCGCCGCCGCCCTCAGGCGGGCCACCTCGACCCGCGCCGCGGCCAGGCGCAGCGGGCCGTCCGGCCCTGGCTCGAGGGCCGCGATGCGCTCGACGATGGCCAGGGCGTCGACGCGCAGCGCGGAGGCGTACTCGAGGTGACCGCGCGACGCGTGCCACGCGGCCACGGCCTCGTGCACCCTGGCGAAGGCCTCCAGCACCCGCACGTCGTCGGCGGAGACCCGCGGCGCCGACGCCTCGACGACGTGGAGCGCCTCCCTCAGCGCCTCCCCGGCCCTGCCCTCGTCGCCGGCGGCCTCGTGGAAGGCGGCGACGTCGAGCAGGGCGTTCAGGTAGAGCGCTGCCGTCCACTCGGTGACGGCGACGTCGTAGGCGTCCCCGGCCAGGCGGAGCAGCCGCGCCAGGAGGGGTCGCCTGGCCGCCTCGTCGCCGGCCTGCGCCAGCGCGCCCTGCGCGTCGCGCAGCCACGAGAGGTCGCCGTCCTGGTCGTCGCCGAGCGTCTCCAGCACCGCGGCCAGGCGGCGCGCCAGCGCGGCCGCCCCGTGGACGTCCCCGGCGGCGGAGGCGTCCCTCACCAGCCAGTGGAGCGCGGCCGCCGCGAACCTCGCGTCCTCAGGCCCGTCCTCGAACGCCGCGGCGGCCGCGGCCATCAGCCCCCTCACGCTGGCCGGGTCGTCAGGCACCTCTACGCGCTCCAGCAGGCACGCCCTCAGCACGGACGCGAGGGCCTCCCGGGCCTCGTCCTCGTCGAACCACCCGCGCAGCGCCTCGAGCGCCACGGTCCTGTAGACCCGCTGGGCGAAGGCGGAGCGCGTCTCGGCCAGCCGAGCGGTCATGGCGTGGGGGTTCGCGGACGCGCGCAGCGCCCGCCTCGTCCCTGCCGGCTCGTCGGCGGCCAGCACCCGCGCCACCTCGGCCACGAGCCACTCCTCGAACTCGTGCCCCTGGAGCGCGGCCAGGGTCAGGGCGCGCTGCACGTCCTCCGGCGCCTCCTCGAAGCGGCGCGCCACGAGGTCCTCGAGGCTCGAGCCGCGGCTCAGGAGCTCCTCCAGCCCCCTCTCCGTGAGCGGACCCGAGGGGTCCCGACCCACGAACAGCCCGCGCCCGCGCTGCGTGAGCGCGTAGCGCAGCAGCTCGTCGAGGACGCGGGGGTTGCCGCCCGACCGCTCCAGCAGGGCGCGCTCCTGGGGCGGGGTCAGCCCGGGCAGCGCCCGGCGCAGCAGCGGCGCCAGGTCCTCCACGGGCCCGAGCCGCATGACGTCCACGAGGCCCCGCTCCCGCCGGGCCAGCGCGGCGAGCGCGGCGCCGGCGGGGGACGCCGGCGTGCCGTCGGGCTCCGCCTCGCCGCCGGCGACGAGCCACTCGCGCTCCCAGTGCGTGACGAGCAGCAGGAGCGGCCAGCGGCCGGAGACCATCGCCCGCGTCAGCTCCTCCACGAAGGCCGTTACGCCGGGGTCGGCGTAGGAGAACTGCAGGTCGTCGAGGAGCACGACGGCCGGCACGCCGGCACCGGCGCCGAAGAGCGTGCCCAGGTCGCTCGTCACCTGCTCGGCCAGCGAGGCGCGCCTGGCGCCGGCGACGGCGGCCACGTCCAGCGGCACGGCGTCGCGCCGCCACTCGTCGTGCAGTCCCTTGACCTCCAGGCCGATCTCACCCACCTTCTTCAGCAGGCCGAGGAACGGCACCAGGTCGCCCACCACGTCGGCCGCCACGGCGCCCCCCAGGCGGGCCGCCCTCACCAGACGACGACGCCGGCGCTGCGCGCGGTGGAAGGGCTCGAGGTGGGGCACCAGGTACGGCTCCACGTGCCCCGCCAAGGCGCCGGACACCGCCTGGTTGTGGCCCTCAGGGTCGGCGAGGCGCACGCCCCACCACAGGAACGGGAGGTCCGCGGCGCCGTCGCAGGCCTCGACCGCCGGGTTCACCCTGAGGTTGTCGCCCTCGGCGCCGAGCGCGGGCGGCCAGTAGCCGGTCCCGCCCTGCTCGTCCGCGACCAGGCGGGCGTAGAGCTCCTGCGCCAGGCGCGTCTTGCCCAGCCCGGGCTCGGCGAGCAGCACCGCGACCCGCGGGCCCTCGCCGGCCCTGACGCGCTCCCAGTGGGAGAGCAGCCGGCCGAGCTCGGCCTCGCGCCCCACGAAAACGCCGGGGACGGTCGCTCCTTCTCGCGGCACAGCAGAGGTTACAGCGTGACGCGTGCTCTCATTCCGGGGCGCTACCCTGCACGACGTGGCAGCACCACCGCTTCCCGGAGACCGCCCCCTCACCCTCCACCGCCTCACCGAGCGCGTGTTGGTGGGCCTGGGGCCCGTGCAGGGCGAACGCGCCCTGTCGAACAGCACCGTCGTGGCCGGGGCGAGCGCGACCATGGTCGTGGACACGATGATCTCGGAGGAGCTCGTCGCGCCCGTCAGGATCGCCGCCGTCGACCTGGGCGGGAGGCCCGTCGCCATCGTGCTGAACACCCACGGCGACAGGGACCACGTCGGCGGCAACGGCGCGTTCGCGGAGGCCCGCGTCGTCGCCCACCGCAGCCTGGCCGAGGGCGGCGTGACGCGCGTGGACGAGCCCTTCGACGCGGCCTGGGAGACGGACCTGGGGGACCTCCCCGTCGAGGTCACCTACGTCGGGCCGGCGCACTCGGCCGGCGACAGCTTCGCCTGGCTGCCCACCGAGGGCGTGGCGGTCACCGGCGACGTCGTCTTCAACGGCCTCTTCCCCGTCGTGCGCGAGGACGTCGAGCGCTGGCTCTCGGCCCTCGACCGCCTGCAGCGGCTGTCGCCCACGCACGTCGTGCCGGGCCACGGGCCGCTGGGCGACGCCAACACCCTGGCCTGGCAGCGGTCTCTCATCGAGGACGTCTACGAGACGGTCAAGGGCCGCTACACGGCCGGGGTGCCCGTGGAGGAGGCGGCGGCGGAGGGGCCGCCCGAGCGCCTGGCCGCCTTGCCGCTGGCGGAGGCGCGCTGGCCCGCCGCGGTGAAGGGCGTCTACCACGTGCTGGACGGCTTCAGCGGCGCCGGCTGAGGCGGGCGGCGGCGCGGTCGGGGAACGGGGCCGGTCGCCCGAGCCGCTCGCCGCGAGGCCGTACGCGGTCGATCACCGACCCTACCTTCGGCTGATGCCCGCTCCCATCCGGCGACCCTATGATGAACGCCCGCGCTGGGAGCGGGAGAGGAGCGTACTCACATGACTGACAGCACGGAAGCCTCCAGGACCGAGACCACCACGAGCCCAGCCCAGGGCGCCGCCAGCCTCTCCCCCATGCGCTACCTCGACAAGGCCATGAACGCGCTGCGCGACCTCGGGCTCGTCCGCGACGGGGACACCACGCAGGAGGCGCCCATAGTGGCGCTGCTGCAGCAGATCAGCGACCTCGACGAGGAGCGCGTCATCGCCATCACGCGCACGCTCTCGCAGGCCTCGCTCTTCAACGACGTCGTGCGCCAGCAGGTCGCGGCCATGGAGGTGGGCACCCGCTACGAGCAGATCGCCCAGTCCTTCGACTCGATCCGCGACGACGCCAAGGCCCTCGTGGACCAGATCGAGGACGGCAAGGTCTCCACGTTCGAGCGCCTGGCGAACATGTGGATGAAGTTCACCCGCGGCGACATCGCCACGCGCTTCGACAGGATCAAGAGGACCTACCTCGACGTCACGTCCGACACGCAGGACCAGATCAGGCGCGAGCGCACGATCCTCGAGGCCTACCAGGACTTCCGCGGGGCGCTCAAGGAGTCGGAGGTGCTGGCCTTCGAGGTGCTGAAGAAGGCCGAGGCCGAGCTCGAGGCCGCCAGGCAGCTCGTGGAGCAGCGCAACGGCGAGGTGGAGTCGTACGCTGGCGAGGACCTGGCCGAGCGCGCCAGGCTGGAGCTGGCCCGCGACGAGGCCGTGAGGGCGCTGCAGGACTCCGACGCCCGCTACCAGATCGCCAAGGACCTCTCCGACAACCTGACCGTGAGCTACAACACGTCGGAGGTCGTCATGGCGCGCCTCATGCAGACGACGACGGCGAAGGAGCGCGTGCGCGCCCAGGCCGTGAGCTTCTTCAGCACGAACGAGACGGTCCTCACCGCGCTCTCCGCGTCGTTCACCGGCATGTTCGGCCTGCACGAGGCCACCCGCACCGTGGACGCCATGAAGGAGGGCGTGAGCCGGTCGCTGGAGACGCTCTCCGAGATCGGCGGCAAGATCCAGGAGGAGGCGCTGAAGGCCGGCTACGGGCCCACGATCCGCGCCGATGCCGTGAAGAAGCTCGTCGACTCCGTGGTCGAGTACCAGGAGCGCAGCAAGGACATCATCGCCGAGATGCGCGACCTCTCCACGAAGAACGCCGCGGAGATCCGCGACGCCGTCGAGGAGGGCAAGCGCCGGCTGGCGAAGCTGGCCAGGGTGGGCGAGCGCCTGGCCGAGCAGCCGTCGCGACCCGAACGGGCGGGCTGAAGGGCTAGATGGCCGACAGACGCGACGACGCCGACGTCGTCGGCGGGGGCGCCGCGGACCCGACCGCCGACGCGGTCGTGGCCGCCGGGGCGGCGGACGTGGCCCCCGACGCCAAGGAGCCGGTGCAGCTCGACGACGTCATGCTGGCCATGGACGTCGTCGACACGCTGCGCCACCGCGAGCACCTGATCGCCAAGGAGCTGGCCGAGGGCGCCCGCGACGAGGACATGGTCGCCCGCCTGCGCCAGGTCTACGCCGCGCAGGGCATCGAGGTGCCCGACAGCATCCTCAAGGAGGGCGTCTCCGCCCTCCGCGAGAACAGGTTCGTCTACACGCCCAAGGGCTCCCCGGGCGCGCGCCGCTGGGCGCTGCTGTGGGTCAGGCGCGGTCGCGTGGCCGCGCTGGCCCTCGGGCTCGTCGTGCTCGTCGCCGCCGGCCTCTACGCCTACGACGCCGCCGTACGCGCCCCGCGACGCGCCCTGGTTAGCGACCTGGACGGCACCAGGGCGGCCATCATCGCGCTCTCCGAGGTGCCGGACGCCACCGGCCGGGCCAACGAGCTCTACCGCCAGGCCCAGGTCGCTCTGGGCCGCGGCGACCAGGACCAGGCCAGGCAGGTGCTGGCGGCGCTCGAGGACCTGCGCGCCCGGCTGGAGCAGGCCTACACGCTGCGCATCGTCAACGACCCGGTCACCGCCGTCGAGCGCATACCGGCCGTGAACGAGGAGGCCAGCAACTACTACGTCATCGTCGAGGCCGTGGGGCCGAACGGCCAGCGCGTGCGCGTGCCCATCGAGTCAGAGGAGACCGGGCAGGTGCGCGAGGTGAGCACGTGGGGCGTCAGGGTCGACGAGGCCACCTTCGAGCGCGTGGCCCAGGACAAGCTCGACGACGGCATCGTCCAGGACTCCACCTTCGGGGTGAAGCGCCCCGGGCGCCTCGAGCCGGACTACGAGTTCCCCACCCTGGGTGGGGCGATCACGGAGTGGGACTGACATGGCCACGATGAGCGGCGCCCAGGCGCTGTCAGCCATCACCGACGCGATAAGGCAGGAGCAGGAGCGCACGCGCCGGCTCGACGCCGACCTCGCCAAGGCGAACGCGCAGCTCCTGGAGCTCGACGTCGAGCGCAAGCGCCTCCTCGGGCAGCTCGCCGAGGTCCGCGTGAAGTACCTGCTCTCGCCCCAGGCGGCCAGCGACCTGCAGCGGGGGGACGAGCAGGTGCTGAAGCTGCTCGAGGCGCGGGAGGCCTCCACCGGCACCGTGCAGCAGCGCCTCGACGACCTCCAGGCCAGGCGCGCCGACCTCGAGGCCAAGCGCGAGGAGCTGCGCCGGCAGGTGGAGAGGATCGCCGAGGCCATCGACGACGCCGAGGCCGAGGCGCAGGCGCGGCTGGCGCAGGACCCCGCCTACGTGGCGCAGAAGGAGGCCGCGCAGGCCGCCGAGCGCGTGGCCGTGCACGCCGACGAGAAGGCGACGCTCTCCGAGCAGGAGCAGGGCAACAAGGGCAAGGCGTACCGCGCCGACCCCCTGTTCATGTACCTGTGGAACCGCGGCTACCTCACGCCGCGGTACCGGGCCGGCGGCATCGTGCGCTGGCTCGACGGCAAGGTGGCGCGGCTCATCGGCTACGCCGAGGCCCAGGCGAACTACGCCAGGCTCGTCGAGCTGCCGGTGCGCCTGCGCGAGCACGCCGAGCGCATGGGCGCCCAGGCCGACGCCGAGTTCGCCGAGCTCAAGGCGCTCGACGAGCAGGCCCTGGAGGCCGCCGGCGTGCACAAGCTGGAGGCGGAGCGCGCGGAGGCCGAGGCGGCGGTCGCCGAGGTGGACGCGGCCATCGCCGAGGTGGCCGAGGCCGTCACCGGCGCGCTGGCCGAGCTCGAGCGCTACGCGAAGGGCGAGGACGAACAGTTCAAGAAGGCCGTGCAGTACCTCTCCTCGGAGTTCGGCCGCGACGACCTCAAGGCCCTGCGCCGCGAGGCGCTGGCCACCCCGTTCCCCGAGGACGACGTCATCGTCGCGCGCCTGCTGGACGTCGAGGCGGCCAAGGAGCGCCAAGCCAAGACGCTCGCCGACCTCAAGGAGGTGGCCGAGGCCAACCGCAAGCGCCTCTCGGAGCTGGAGCAGGTGAGGCGCGAGTTCACGCGCCGCCAGTACGACGTGCCTGGCTCCGCGTTCTCGAACGGCAGCGTCGTGGGCACGGTGCTGACGCAGCTCCTCATGGGCGCGCTGACGAGCCAGGCGTTCTGGCGCGTCCTGCAGCAGCAGCACACCTACAGCCAGCGCCGCGCCGACCCCACCTTCGGCTCCGGCGGCTTCGGGCGCGGCTCCGTGTGGGGCCCGGTGCGCCGGGCCGGCAGGGACGCCGGACGCGAGGTGCTGGAGGACGTGCTCGGCGGCCTCGGCGACATCCTCGGCGGGGGCGGCAGGGGCTGGAGCGGCGGCGGATCGTGGGGCGGGCCCTTCGGCGGCACCGGCAGGGCCCGCTCGTCGGGCGGGGGCGGC
>JBIQHQ010000008.1:34921-75235 GCA_044508445.1 Deinococcaceae bacterium | reverse complement strand
CGTCCGGCGGCGGCTCGCGCTCGTCCGGCGGCGGCTTCAGGACCGGCGGCCGCGTCGGCGGCGGCGGCTTCAGGACGGGCAAGAAGGTCTAGCGGCGGAGCGGGCGGGACCCGGCGCCGGCCCGCCACGGGCCGCCCGGCGCCGCCCTAGGACGGCCCGGCGCCCTGGCGCAGCGCCGCTATGAGCGGCCTCAGGCGCGCGCTCTTCAGCTTCAGGGCCGCGCGGTTCACGACGAAGCGCGCGGAGCTCAGGGCTATGACGTCGACCTCCTCGAGGTCGTTCGCGGCCAGCGTAGCGCCGGTCTCCACCACGTCCACGACCGCGTCGGCGAGGCCGGAGAGGCAGGCGAGCTCGACGTTGCCGGAGAGCGCCACGACCTCGGCGGGGCTGCCCAGGCGCCTGAGGTACTCGGCGGTCATGCGCGGGTACTTGCTGGCCACGCGCCGCACCGGTCCGCCGGCGCCGCGCGGGCGTATCAGCGAGATGCGGCAGCGGCCGAAGCCCAGGTCCACGGGCGCGTAGAGGCGGCTGCCCGACTCGAGGAGGACGTCGTAGCCCACGACGCCGGCGTCGGCGACGCCCAGGTCCACGTAGGTGGGCACGTCGGCGTTGCGCATGACGAGCGCGCTCACCCCGTCGCCCTCGTAGCGCAGGGCCCGGGGGTCGTCGGGCACGTCCACGGCCACGCCCACGCGCCGCAGCGCGTCCAGGGCCCTGTCGAGGACACGGCCCTTGGGCAGGGCCACCACGAGCCAGGGGCGCCCGGCGGCGCGCTCGGCCCTCACTCGCCCTCCGCGGCCAGCAGGGCGCGCAGGCGCTGGGCCACGCCGGGGTCGAGCCCGTCGCGGAGGGCGACGAGGCGCTCGGCGGCGCTGCCGCCCGTGTCGCGCGGCACCAGGAGGAAGTCGGCGCCCACGGTGACGGCCTCGGCGCGCGCGGCCTCGGGGTCGGCCGTCACGCACCGCACCACGCGCACGCCGGCGGCGCGCAGGGCGCGCGCGGCCGGGTCGTCGAGGGACGCCACGAGCGGGTCCGCGGCCCGCCGGGCCGCGCCGCCGACCCTCCCCCCGCCGTCCCCGCGCTGCTCCCGCGCCGCCTCCACGGCCGCCAGCACCCGCCCCAGGCCCAGCGCGAACCCGGCGGCGCGCGGCAGCAGCGAGCCGTCGTAGCGTCCGCCGCCGAGCAGCGGCTGGCCGAAGTCGAAGGTGTAGGCCCTGAAGGTCACGCCCGTGTAGTAGGAGAGGCGCCGCGCCATGCCCAGGTCGAGCATCAGCTCGCCCTTGTCCTCGAACTCCTCGAGCACGCCGGCGAGGCGCTCCAGGGCGCTCGCGGCCGCGGCCGTGGGCACGCGCGCCAAGGCCTCGTCGATCACCTCGGGCCCGCCGTAGAGGTCAGGCACCGCCACCAGGGCGTCGGCCGCGGCCCCGCGCAGTCCGTGCGCGGCCACGAGCGCCTGCACCCCGCTCTGGTCCTTGCGGTCGATGGCGTCGGCGAGGCCGCCCCGCGCGCCGTGAGGCACGCCGGCCGCGTCGAAGAGCGCGGTCACGTAGGCCGGGTTGCCCACCTCGACGCGCGGCGTGAGGCCCAGCGCTCGCACCGACTCGCGGGCCAGGTGGATCAGCTCGGCGTCGGCGCGCGCCGAACTCACGCCCACGAGCTCTATGCCCACCTGCGTGAACTCCCGCCCGCGCGCCAGCTCGGGGTCTATCGCGTGCCACACGAGCCCGTCGTAGGAGAGGCGGAGTGGCCGCTCCTCCCCTGCCGCCACGGCCGGGTAGGCGGACCTCACGAGGCGCGCCAGGGCGGGCGTGAAGTCGCTGCGCAGCGCCAGCACGCCGCCCCCCACGTCCACGAGCTTGAAGGACTTCGAGGCGCGGGGGTGATCGGCCTCCAGCCGCTCGAGCGCCGGCACCTCGACGCGCAGGTACCCCCACTCCCGGTAGAGGTCCCGCAGCGTGGCCACGGCAGCGGCCCGCGCCGCCGCCTCCTCGGGGGCGAGGAAGCGCACGCCCTCGGGCAGCGCGGTGGGGCTCACGGCGCGGCCGGTCGGCGGGGGGCGCTGGCGAGCAGCGACAGGACGCAGACGGCGAGCTCGAAGGCGAGGAAGAGCAGGTTCAGGGGCGAGAGGACGCCGTCTATGACTATCGACAGCAGCCGGCCCGCCGCCACGCTGCCGACGAGCAGGGCCGCGGACCGGAGGTAAGGGCGCACGCCCGCCCCGCCCTCGGAGCGCGGGGTCGCCGCCCACAGCAGCATCCCGCCCAGGGCGAGGTAGAGGCCGCCGAACGTGGCCCGCGCCTGGCTGAGCCCGCGCGGCTCGACGACCTCGAGGCCGTAGAGGCTCACCGCCAGGAGCGGGTTGAGCAGGCCCAGCAGGCCGCTCAGGATGGCCACGCCGGCGGCGACGTAGGCGAGCTGGCTGCGCGTGGGCCGCCGCCGTCCGGCGGGCGCCGGCTCGACGGGTGGAGGCTCGCTGGCGCCCCTGGGTGCCCTCATGGAGTGACGATGGTACCACCGGAGCGGGACCTGTCGAGGACGAGGTTGTCGCGGTGCACGGCCTCGTCGTAGTGATGCGGGCCGAGCAGGCCTGGGATCTCGCGCGTGTGGCGGCCGGCGATGCGGGAGAGGTCGGCGGCGCCGTAGTTCGTGAGGCCCACGGCCACGCGCTCGCCCTCGCACTCGATGGCCACGGCGTCGCCGAAGGAGAACTCCCCGTGCACGCCCACCACGCCGCGCGGCAGCAGGCTGCGCCCGGCCCGCAGGGCGTCGCGGGCGCCGGCGTCCACGAGCACGGCGCCGGCGATGGGCTGGTTCAGTATCCACGCCTTGCGGGCCGGCACGCCCCCTCGCGCCAGGAAGCGCGTGCCCACGTCCTCGCCGCGGGCCAGCGCCTCGAGGCCGGCCCCGCCGCCGCCGAGCACGACGGTCTCGATGCCGGCGTCGGCCGCGATGCGCGCGGCCTGCAGCTTCGTGCCCATGCCGCCCGTGCCGCGGTCGCTGCCGGCGCCGCCGGCCAGGGGCGCCACGCTGGCCACGTCCTCCACGACGCTCAGCCGCCTCGCGCCGGCCACGCGCCTGGGGTCGGCGTCGTGTAGGCCGGGGACGTCGGTGAGGATCACGAGGAGGTCGGCGCCCACGAGGTAGGCGACCCAGGCCGAGAGCGTGTCGTTGTCGCCCACCTTCAGCTCCGCGGTGGCGACGCTGTCGTTCTCGTTGACTATGGGCACCGCGCCCAGCGCCAGCGCCGCCTCGAGGGCGTTCTTCGCGTTCACGTAGCGCCGGCGCGTGCGCACGTCGTGGGCCGACAGGAGGAGCTGAGCCACCGGCGTCGGGTCCCAGGCGCCCGCCCAGTCGTGCATGAGCCGCGCCTGGCCCACGGCGGCGGCGGCCTGCTTCTGGGGCAGCGTGAGCGGCAGCCTGAGGCCGAGGCGCTCGCGTCCCGCCGCGCCCGCTCCCGATGACACGAGCACGAGCTCGGCGGGTCGCCCCCCGGCGCCGGCCGCGCCGGCCAGCGCGCGGGCGCCGCGCGCCACGTCGGCCAGCCTGGCCGGGTCGAGCCGCCCGCTCTCGTCGGTGAGCGTGGACGTGCCCACCTTGACGACGAGACGCCGCATGGTGCGCCCGAGGACAGGCATGCGGACGATGTTACGCCCGCCGGAGCGGCCCGCGGACCGTGCTAGACTCCCGCGCCAAGGCCGGGTCACCGGCCAGGAGGTGCGTCTAGGTGAGGGTCGCGATAGTCGGAGCCACCGGCGCCGTGGGCACCGAGCTCCTCGGCCTGCTCGAGGAGCGCTCGTTCCCGGTCTCCACCCTGCGGGCCTTCGCCTCGCCGCGCTCGGCGGGCCGCCGCGTGGCCTTCGCCGGCGAGGAGGTCGTCGTCGAGGCGTTGCCGGAGGACGGCGACCTGGGCGCCGACGTCGTCTTCTCCTCCGCCGGCGGTGCGGTCTCGCGGGAGGGCGCCTGGCGGTGGGCCGAGCACGGCGCCGTGGTCGTGGACAACACCAGCGCCTGGCGGCTCGACGACCGCGTCCCCCTGGTGGTGCCGGAGGTGAACCCCGGCGACCTGGCGGGCCACCGCGGCGTGATCGCGAACCCCAACTGCTCGACGATCATCGCGCTCATGGCGCTCGCGCCGCTGCACCGCGCCTTCGGCCTGCGGAGCGCCGTGGTCGCCACCTACCAGGCCGTGTCCGGCGCGGGCCTGGGGGGCATAGAGGAGCTGCGCAGGCAGACCGCTGCCGCGCTCGCCGGCGAGCCCGTGGCGCGGGAGCGGTTCGGCCACCAGATCGCGTTCAACGTGTTCAGCCACGACAGCGCCGTGGGCGAGGACGGCTACAACGCCGAGGAGCGCAAGCTGCTCCGGGAGTCGCGCAAGATCCTCGGCCTGCCCGACCTAGTCGTCTCCGCCACCTGCGTGCGCGTCCCCGTGTACCGCGCGCACAGCGAGGCCATCCACGCCTCCTTCGCGAGGCCGGTGACCGCGTCCGCGGCGCGCGAGGTGCTGGCGCGGGCGCCCGGCGTGAGGGTCGTGGACGACAGGGAGTCGAACACCTTCCCCATGCCCCTGGACGCCGCCGGCACCGACGAGACCCTGGTGGGGCGCCTGCGCGAGGACGCCGCGCTGCCCAACGGGCTGGCGCTCTTCGTCGCCGGAGACCAGATCAGGAAAGGCGCGGCGCTGAACGCCGTGCAGATCGCCGAGGCGCTGTACGGGGCGGACACCGCGTCGGGGACGCAGGGGAAGGCACTGGCTGTATGATGCCGCCAGACCACGTCACCTAGCGCTGAGGCCCCATCCGGCTCGCCGGCCTCGCCCGGCGCACTGGAGCGACATGAACCTGGCCATCGTCACCGACTCCACCTCGGACCTCACCGCCGCGGAGCTGCAGCGGCTGGGCGTGGAGCGCGTGCCTCTCTACGTGCACTTCGAGGGCGAGACGCGCGCGGACTGGGTGGCCATCACGCCCAAGGACATCATCGAGGGCGTGGCCGCCGGGGCCGACCTGCCCACGACCAGCCAGCCCAGCCCCGAGGACTTCGCCGCCGTCTACAGGCGCGTGGCGGAGGCGGGCGCCGACCAGGTGCTGGTGGTGACGATCTCGGCCGAGCTGTCGGGGACCTACCAGTCGGCGCTGATCGCCGCCGAGGACGCCCCGGTGCCCGTGACCGTCTTCGACGGCAGGGGCGCGAGCCTCGGCCACGGCGAGATGGTGCGCGCCGCCGCGGCGCTGCGGGAGCGCGGCGCCTCCCTGGACGACATCCTGGCGGCGCTGGAGCGCATCAGGGACACGAACTTCGTCGTCTTCACGGTGGGCACGCTCGAGTACCTGCAGAAGGGCGGGCGCATAGGACGCGCCAGCGCCCTCCTCGGCAGCCTGCTCAACATCAAGCCGATCCTGACGCTGCAGGACGGCAGGATCGAGCCCGTGACGCGCGCCCGCGGCCTGAGGAAGGCCCAGCAGGAGCTGGTCGAGCGCTTCGCGCGCTACGTCGAGGGCGCGTCAAGGCCCGTGGTGGCGAACCTCATCCACATCCAGGACGAGGGGGCGGCGCGGGACCTCGAGGCCGGCATCGCCGCCGCCGGCGTCCAGTACCAGCTCCGCGGCATCGCCGAGATAGGCGCCGTCATCGCCAGCCACGTGGGCCCCGGCACCTTCGGCATCTACGCCCACGAGGAGGTCCTCTAACCGCGCGGGCGAGCGAGGGGCGGCCGCGCGGCCGCCCCTCGACGCGCTCGTCGTCCCGCGCCGCCGGGGCTCGGGCCGCTAGAGGCCCACGCTGCCCGTCGACCCGTCGATCTCCACGGTCAGGGTCCTGCCGGCGAGGCTACCCTCCGGCTCGCCCTGCAGCGTCACGACGAGGCGCACGTGGTTCGGCTCGGGCGACTTCGTGATCACGTTCACGGCCCGGGCGACGTCGTCGCCGGTGAAGGTGACCTCGCCGAAGGCGGGAACGGACCCGTCGTAGGCGTACTCGCAGCTGTCGAGCCCGCAGGCGCCGCGCTCGAGCGTGACGGGCCCCGCGCCCTCCACGCTGGCCGTGGCGCGGTTCTCGGCCGCGGCGGCGTCGTACGTCGCCGCGCCGTGCCAGACGTAGACGTGGACGTCGATGTCGGAGAGGGTGATGGTCTCCGGCGCCGCGCCCTCGCCGGCGTCCAGCGTGGCGGTGGCGATGCTGAGCTCGTTCGCCAGGCGGCCGGGCGACAGGGGGACGTCGGGCCAGTCCGCGTCGGCGAAGTCGATGGTGATCTCGCCCGAGCCCTCCACCGCAGCCGGGGCCAGGGACGCGGTGAGCGCGTCGGCGCCGAACGCGATGTCGGCCGTCTCGCCGTCGAGGCCCAGCGGGTCGTTCACCTCCACGGGAGGCACCAGGCCACAGCCGGCCAGTGCCACCGCCAGCGCGGCGGCCAGTAGCGCCGCGGCGCCCGCGCGCCGGGCGGCTGGTGCGGTCGTGGCTCGTCCAGGTGTCGTCTTCATGCTCGCCTCCTGCTCTGTCTGTGGCTGCGGGACCGGCGCTGACCAGGGCCCCGCCCTGTGGTCGATGCCCGACAGGGGCCAGGTTATTACCTGGCGCCGAGCGGCGTCCGCCCACGCGGCCTCGGCGCCCGCCGAGAGGCGCCGCGCCCGAGCCCACGAGGGACCGTCGGCGACGCCGCCGCGCCCTAGCCTCCGGGCGATGTACGCGAGCGTCGCCTCGGCCACCGTCGTGGGCGTCGACGCGGTGCGGGTGACGGTGGAGGTCCTGGTCAGCGGCGGCCTGCCCAGCTTCACGATCGTGGGGCTGCCGGGCGCGGCGGTGCAGGAGTCGCGGGAGCGCGTGCGCGCCGCGCTCAAGCGCCTCGGCAGGCCGCTCCCGCCCAGCCGGGTGACCGTCAACCTGGCGCCGGCCGACGTCCGCAAGGACGGCCCCGCCTTCGACCTGCCCATCGCGCTGGGCCTGCTCGCCGCGGCCGGCGCCGTGCCCGCCGAGCGCCTGGCCGGCCACCTGGCCTTCGGCGAGCTGGCCCTCGACGGCACGCTGCGGCCGGTGAGAGGGGCGGTGAGCGTGGCCGTCGAGGCGCTGGGGGGCGACCTGGCGCTGCTCTGCGCCCCCGCCAACGCCGCCGAGGCCGCGGCTGTCCCCGGCGTGGCCGCCCTCGGCCCGCGCACGCTGGCCGAGGCCGTCGAGCACCTGCGCGGTCGGCGCGAGCTCGCCCCCGTGGCGCCGCCGCCGGCCGGCAAGGCGCCCGAGCACCCCGACCTCGCCGACGTCAGGGGCCAGGAGCTGGGCAAGCGCCTGCTCGAGGTCGCCGCCGCGGGCCGTCACAACGCGCTGCTGACGGGCCCTCCGGGCGCGGGCAAGACGATGCTCGCCACGCGCCTGCCCGGCCTGCTGCCGCCCCTCGACACCCGGAGCGCCGTGGAGGTCGGGCGCGTCTACTCGGCGGCGGGTCTGTCGCGCGGGCCGGGCCTCGACCTCTCGCCCCCCTTCAGGGCGCCGCACCACAGCGGCTCCGAGGCCGGCATCGTGGGCGGCGGGAGCTCGGTGCGCCCGGGAGAGGCGAGCCTGGCCCACCTCGGCGTGCTGTTCCTCGACGAGGCGCCGGAGTTCGCCAGGCCCGTGCTGGAGGCCCTGCGACAGCCGCTGGAGTCCGGAGCCATAGTCATCTCGCGCGCCAGCGGGGCCGTCGCCCTGCCGGCGCGCTTCCAGCTGGTGGCGGCGCGCAACCCCTGCCCCTGCGGACGCGCCCTCGACGACGACCCCACGTCCTGCACCTGCTCGCAGTCCGAACGCCTGCGCTACGCGGCGAGGCTGTCGGGGCCGCTCCTCGACCGCGTCGACCTGCACCTCACGGTCCCGCGCCTCACGCGCGACGAGCTGCTCGCGTCGTCGCCGGGCGAGCCGAGCGCCGTGGTCGCGGCGCGCGTGGCCGCGGCCCGGCGGCTGGCCCTCGACCGGCAGGGCTGCCTCAACGCCCACCTCGCCGGGCCCGAGCTGCGGCGCCTGGCGCTGCCGAGGGGCGAGGGCGCGGCGCTGCTGCGCGACCTCGTGGACAGGCTGCGCCTCACCGGCCGCGGCTTCGACCGCCTGCTGCGGGTGGCGCGCACTGTCGCCGACCTGGCCGGCGCGGCCTCCGTGGGGCCGGAGCACCTGGCCGAGGCCGCGGCGTTCAGGGCCTGACGCACCGCCGCGGCGCGCGGGCGGGGCCCCCTCCCGACCGGACCCGGGGCGCGCGCGGACGGGCCCCCCGACCGGTCCCGGGACGCGCTCGAGGCGGTCCGTCGGGACATATGTCCCTACCCTCCCGCGGGGCCCCGTGGCGTCCGTCACTACGCCAGAACACCGCGTTGGGACCGAGATATATGCTCTGAGCCCTGTGATAGATTGGCCGGGTATCCTTAGGGGGCGCCGTTCAGATGCCCTCATCACAAGCGCCCTAGGAGGGAATAGTCGTGCGTAGAGGCTGGTTGTGGCGGGCTCTGCCCGGCGCAGTGCTGACGTTCGTCCTCAGCGGATGCTCGCTGGTGGGCGAACAGTCGGTCTTCGCGCCGGTGGGCCCGCTGGCGTCCGAGCAGCTCCGTCTGTTCATGTGGACCTGGTACCTGAGCATCCCGGTGATGCTCCTCGTCGGGGGGGTACTGGTCTACGTGATCGTCCGCTACCGCAGTCGCCGCGGTGACGACTCGATACCCGGCCAGACCCACGGCAACGTCCTGCTCGAGGTCGTCTGGACCACGATCCCGGTGCTGATCGTCATACTCGTCGCCGTGCCCACGGTGCGCTCGGTCTTCGCGACCCAGTCCTACATCGAGGCGGGCGAGGGGGACGTCGAGGTCACCGTCACCGGGTACCAGTGGTGGTGGAAGTTCGAGTACCCCGAGTACGGCATCACCACGGCCAACGAGCTGCACGTCCCCGTGGGCGCGCGCGTCGTCCTCGACCTCCAGTCGGGCGACGTGCTGCACGCGTTCTGGGCGCCCCGGCTCGGCGGCAAGGTGGACCTCATCCCCCACCAGGACAACCAGCTCTGGCTCGAGGCAGACGAGCCTGGCGTCTACCGCGGCCAGTGCGCCGAGCTCTGCCTGGGCGCGCACGCCTACATGCGCTTCCGCATCGTGGTCGAGGAGCAGGAGGACTTCGACCGCTGGGTGCAGTCGTTCCAGCAGCCCGTGGTGCAGACGGTCTCCAGCGACCAGCGCGTGCAGCAGGGCCGCACGCTCTTCGCCCAGAAGGGCTGCATCGGCTGCCACACGCTCCGCAACTACGCCGAGGGCGTCTCCTACGGGCAGCCCACCTTCCCCGAGCTGACCAACTTCGGCCTGCGCCACACCGTGGGCGCCGGCGTGCTCGACGCCACGCTCGAGAACGTGGCGCGCTGGATCATGAACCCGCAGGACGTCAAGCCGGGCAACCACATGCCCACGCTGTGGGCGGAGGACGACCCGAACCGTGAAGAAGAGGCCACGGCGATAGCCGCCTACCTGCTCAGCCTCGGCGTCGAGCAGCAGGCCGCTGACGTGGGGGACGCACTGGCCGTGGGCGCGCCGGGAGGTAACTGATGGCTACGTCTACGAACGTCGCCAGGCCCGCGCTGTTCGTCAGGCCCACCTGGCAGACCGGACTGCGTAGCTGGCTGACGACGGTCGACCACAAGAAGCTGGGGATCCTCTACATCCTGTCGAGCTTCACGTTCATGGCCTTCGCCAGCGTCGAGGCGTTCCTCATGCGGCTCCAGCTCATGAGGCCGGGGCAGCAGCTCGTCTCGCCCGACACCTTCAACCAGCTCTTCACCATGCACGGCGTGACGATGGTGTTCCTCGCCATCATGCCCTTGGGCATCGGGCTCGCGAACTACTTCGTGCCGCTGATGATCGGCGCGCGCGACCTGGCGTTCCCGCGCCTCAACGCCTTCGGCTACTGGGTCTACGCGCTGGGCGGGCTGATGCTCTACACGAGCTTCTTCCTCGGCGGCGCGCCCGACGTCGGCTGGACCGGCTACGCGCCGAACACCAGCCTCTCGGCGAACCCGGGCCTCGGCGTCGACTTCTACATGTTCGGCCTCTTCATCAGCGGGATCGGCACGACCGCGACGGCCATGAACCTGATCGTGACCATCATCAACATGCGGGCGCCCGGCATGACCTTCATGCGCATGCCGGTGTTCGTGTGGATGATGCTGATCACCTCGTTCATGATCATCTTCGCGTTCCCGCCGCTGACGATCGCGTTCGTGCAGGTCATCCTCGACCGCACCTTCGGCACCCTGTTCTACGTGCCCCAGGCGGGCGCGCTGCCCATCCTGTGGCAGCACCTGTTCTGGATCTTCGGGCACCCGGAGGTGTACATCATCATCCTGCCCGCCTTCGGGATGATCTCCGAGATGATCCCGACCTTCTCCCGGAAGCCCCTCTTCGGCTACCCGGTGATGATCCTGTCCGCCATCCTCATCGCCTTCATGGGCTTCGCCGTCTGGTCGCACCACATGTTCACGACCGGCCTGGGCCCCGTGGTGAACACGGCCTTCTCGCTCACCTCGTTCACCATCGGCATCCCCACGGGCGTGAAGATCTTCAACTGGCTCGGCACGCTGTGGGGCGGCAACATCAGGTTCACGACCTCGCTGATGTACAGCCTGGCGTTCATCGTCACGTTCACGCTCGGCGGCATCACCGGGATCATGGTCGCCATGCCCACCTTCGACGCCCAGGTGCACGACACGTACTTCGTGGTCGCGCACTTCCACTACGTCATGGGCGGCGGCGCGCTGCTCACGTTCCTGGGGGCCGTGCACTACTGGTTCCCGAAGATCACCGGCAAGCTGCTGGACGAGCGCCTGGGCAAGGTCGCCTTCTGGTTCATCGTCATCGGCTTCCACACGATCTTCTTCCCGCAGCACCTCGCCGGCCTCATGGGCATGCCGCGCCGCATCCAGACCTACCCGGCCGGCATCGGCCTCGAGGTCTGGAACTTCATGTCGACGTTCGGCACCTTCATCATGGGCGTCGGCCTGATCGTGTTCCTCTACAACGTCATCCGGGGCTTCCGCGCCGGCAAGCCGGCCGGCGACGACCCGTGGGACGGGCGCACGCTGGAGTGGGCCACCACCTCGCCGCCCCCCTACTACGACTTCGCCACGCAGCCCGTGGTGAACTCGCTCGACGCGTTCTGGGCCTACAAGCACCCCGAGACGCTGAACGTCGAGCCCATCGACCCGCGCCAGGCCGGCCGGGAGTACGACACCCACGGCATCCACGTCCCCGGCCAGTCGTGGTACCCGCTGCTGGCGTCCCTCGCCATCGTCGTCGGCTCGTACGGGCTGATCTACGACAACTGGGTCCTGGCCATCGTGAGCGGCTTCTTCTTCGTCTTCACGATCTTCGGCTGGGCCTTCGAGGGCGTCGGCGGACATCACGTGCACCCTGAGCTCGAAGGAGAGACCGCATGAGCGCGCACGCCGTCGACACCGCGGCGCCCGTTCAGCCCGGCACCCGCGGCGCCCTCACCGCGCACGGCTGGCGCAGCACCCGACTGCCCGACGTCAAGCTCCTGATGTGGATCTTCTTGGCGTCCGACTGCATGTTCTTCGGGTCGCTGATAGGCACCTACCTCGCCTACCACAACCGCAGCCTCGTCGGGCCGTTCCCCGTCGACGTCCTCAACATCCCGCTCACGACGGTCAGCTCGTTCGTGCTCCTGATGTCGAGCTTCCTCATGGTGCTCGCCCTGCACGCGCTGCGGATCGACGACATCCCCAAGTTCCGGCTCTGGACCGCCGGCGTCGCGTTCTTCGGCTCGATCTTCCTCGGCTTCCAGGTGTACGAGTTCGTGCACTTCGTCAACGAGGGCCTGTCGATCCACCAGAACCTCTTCGGCACGACGTTCTTCATCCTCACCGGCACGCACGGCATCCACGTGACCGTCGGCGTGCTGTGGCTGCTCTCGTTCCTGGTGCAGTCCTACGTCAGGCCGACGAGCAGCAAGGACGCCGTGTACCTGGAGATCGCCGGCCTCTACTGGCACTTCGTCGACATCGTCTGGATCGTGATCTTCACGGTCGTCTACCTCGTCGAGTTCGTGTGAGCCGGGATACCCGACATGGCTAGAGACAACCACGGTTCCGTAGGCACCTACATACTCATCGCGCTGATCCTCGGGGTCATCACGTACTTCGAGTTCGCGCTCGTCGAGTACCCGCAGGCCTGGCTCGGCTCCACGGGCACTTACGTCGCCCTGGCCGCCCTGTCCGTGCTCAAGTTCGTGCTGGTCGTCATGTTCTTCATGCACCTGAAGAACGACGACCGCATGTACTCCGGCTTCTTCTCCAGCGGCATGGTCATCGCGCTGGCCACCTTCATCGCCCTGACGGCGATGTTCCTCCTGCCCCGCACGATGAGCTACGGCGAGGCGCGAGAGCGCGCCGAGAGCCTCGAGGGCAGGGCGGCGCACGGCGAGGCCCCGGTGCCCGAGGACGTGGAGGCGCTCATCGAGACCGACGGCGCCTCGCGCCCGGCCGCCGAGCGCGCCGACGTCCCCGCTCCCGTGGACCGCTCGGTGCCCATCGAGGCCCCGCGGGCCGCCAACGACGCCTCCGGCTACCAGGTGGGCGAGCCGGCAGCCGCCGCTCCCCCTGCCGCCGCGCAGGCCCAGGAGGAGCCGGCGGGACAGGGCGAGCAGCCTGCCGCCGCGCCTGAGGCCGCCCAGGCCGCCGACTGGGACCGCGAGCTGGGCAACCAGGTCTTCGCCTCCAACTGCGTCGGCTGCCACCAGGCGAACGGCCAGGGCCTCCCCGGCGCCTTCCCGCCCCTGGCGGGCCACGCCGCCGAGGTGTACGCCGCCGGCGGGCGCGAGTACCTCCCCCAGGTCCTGCTCTACGGGCTCCAGGGGCCGATCCAGGTGGAGGGCATGACCTACAACGGCGTGATGCCGGCGTGGGGTCACCTGTCCGACGACCAGATCGCCGCCGTCATCAACCACGTCGTCGCCGAGCTCGGCGACGCGCCGGAGGGCTTCGTGCCCTACACCGCGGACGACGTCGCGGCCCACCGCGGCGACGGCCTCTCCTCCGCCGACGTACACGGGGTGCGCGACCAGCTCGGACTCGACTGACGGTTAGAGTCGAGGCCGATGGGCGACGTCCTCTACCTGAGCTGGCAGCTCGAGCCCGTCCTCGTGGGCGGGCTCGTCGCTGCCGCCGTCGCCTACTACCTGACGGTCGGGCCACTGCGGCGCTTCGTCGCGCCCGGGGAGCGCTACCCGACCGGCAGGGCCGTGGTCTTCGGGCTCGGGCTCCTCATGCTGTTCCTCAACGAGGGCTCGCCGCTGCACGACCTGGCGGAGCGCTACCTGCTCTCGGCGCACATGGTGCAGCACCTGCTGCTCTCCTACGCCGTCGCGCCCGTGCTGCTGGCGGGGATGCCCACCTGGCTCCTCGAGGCCATGTTCGCCTCGCGGCGGGTCCTGCCCCTGTTCAGGTTCCTGCTGCAGCCGCTGGTGACGTTCCTGGCCTTCAGCCTGGCCATGGCCATCTACCACGTGCCGGCCGTCTACGACCTGGCCCTCGCGAACACGTCGCTCCACCACGCCGTGCACTTCGTGATCCTCGTCGTGTCGCTGATGATGTGGTGGCCGCTCATGGGCGGCGTGCCGGCGCTGCCCAAGCCGGCGTTCCTGCCGCGCCTCGTCTACGTCTTCCTCCTGCCGGTGGCGCAGCTCCCGATCTTCGGCGGCGTGACCTTCTCCGACGTGCCGCTGTACAGGGCCTACACGGTCATCCCGGTGCGGGCGTTCGGACTGGGCGTGCTGCAGGACCAGGCGCTGGCCGGCGTGATCATGAAGGTCTTCGGCCTCTTCGCGTTCGGCATCACCTTCGTCATCACCTTCTTCAACTGGTACCGCAGCGAGCTCGCTCCCTCCGCCGACGCCGGCGGCCCCGGCGGGCCGGTCCGGCAGGGCGCCCACCCCTGAGGCGCCGGCAGACGAGCCGCCGTTGAGCCGCGACGCGCCCGCTCGTGACACCGTGGGCCGGGGGTCGCGCGGCGCGCCGACGGCCGTGGCCTTCGACTGGGGCGGCGTCTTCACCGTGGGGACCTTCGACTCGAGCGCCGTGAGGGCACTGGCGCGCCTCGTGGGCGCCGAGGCGGCGGACCTCGAGCCCGCCTACCTCGCCCTCATGGCCGAGTTCGAGGCCGGAGCCTTCGACCTCCCCGGCTTCCACGAGCGCTTCTGCGCCGCCACCGGCCGGCGGCCGGGTCTCGGGGAGTTCCGCGCGGCGTTCCTCGGCGCCGTCAGGGAGCGCCGAGAGGCCTACGACCTCGTCGCGGCCCTGCCCGACGGCGTCAGGGTGGGCGTGCTCTCGAACAACGTGGCCGAGCTGTGCGACCTGGTGCGCGGCGACCCGCGGCTCGGCCGCGTGAGCGCCTTCGTGTTCTCCAACGAGATAGGCGTGCGCAAGCCCGACCCCGCCGCCTACCGCGCGCTGCTCGAAGCCCTGGGCGCCGACGCGGGCGAGGTCGTCTTCGTCGACGACAACCCCTCGAACGTCGCCGCGGCCCGCGACCAGGGCATCGTGGGCGTCCTGCTCGACGCCCAGTTCCCGCGGCGCTGGCGCGAGGCCGTGCCGGGCATCCCCCTGCCGCCCCGCCTCGCGGCCGCCGCCTGGGGCTGACCGGGACACGGCCGCGGGACGGCGCGCGGTAACGTGGCCGCGTGAGCGAGGCACGCGACGACCGCGACCTGTGGCGCGGGCCCGACGACGCGCCGCGGCCGGTGAAGCTACTGCAGGGCTACGTGTGGCACCCGCGCGACGCGGGGCTCGACCTGTCCGCCCAGCTCGCGGGCGAGGTCGCCGACGACGTCCACCTCCTCCTCGACGCCATGCCGCGCGCGCCCTTCGCGTTCTTCGACGACGGCACGCTCTCGAGCACCCAGGTCGTCTACCAGCTCACCCTGCTGGCCATCGTGCCGCCGGGCGTCGACCCGGCGCGCGTGCTGGTCGAGGTGGCGCCGTTGGTGGAGGCCCGGCTCGAGGCGACGCCGGCGAGCGTGGGCTGGCAGCTCATGGAGGACCTGCGCGAGCTCGGCTGACTTCGCCCTGGCTCAGCGGCCCACCACCTGCACCTGCCGCGTGGGGATCGTGATGCCCTCGGCGTCGAAGCGCTCCTTGACGCGCTTCGTCAGGTCGGACTGCGTGGCCAGGAAGTCGGACGCCGTCGTCCAGTACTGCGCCAGGAGGCTCACGGAGATGTCGGTGAACCCGCTCGTCCTGAACAGCGGCGCCGGATGCGTGAGGACCCTCTGGTCCGCGGTCACGACCTCGCGCAGCACGGCCAGGGCGCGCGACACGTCGTCGGCGTAGCTGATGCCCACGACGAGGTCGAAGCGCCGCCTCACGGCCTGCGTGTAGTTCACGATCTTCGCGCCCCACACGCTGCCGTTGGGCAGGTACACGACGACGCCGTCCCAGGTGACGACGCGGGTCATGAACAGGCCTATGTCGGTCACGGTGCCGGCGGTGCCGCCGACCTCGATGCCGTCGCCGAGCTTGAAGGGGCGCAGGGTCATGAGCATGATGCCGGCGGCTACGTTCGACAGGGTGCCCTGCAGCGCCAGGCCGACGGCGAGGCCGGCGGCGCCCACCAGGGCCGTGATGCTGGCCGTCTGCACGCCCAGGCGACCGAGAGCCGCCACGGCGGCCAGGATCAGCACCACGGCGCGCGCCACCCGCGCCAGGGTGGGGGTGTGGTCGAAGCTGATGCCCGTGGAGCGCTCGACGGCCCGGCGCGTGAGGCGCTCGGTGAGCTTGGCCACGAGGTAGCCGGCCACGAGGATCACCGCGGCCGTGAAGAGGTTGAGGGCGAGCCGCGACAGGGCGGGCCCGGCGTCACCCCAGGCGATGCCCAGGTCCACCTAGCGCTCCGGGAGCGCGGTCAACACGAGGTCCTCGTCCGGGTAGACGTAGCCCTGCCGCCGCGCCAGCGCCTCGCGGAAGGCGCGGTCGTCGCCGTGCGCGGCGACCTCGTCGAGCCTCGCGAGCTCGTTCGTGAGCGCGCCCACCTCGGCCTCGAGCCTGGCGACGTCGCGGCTGTAGACGAGGTTGCGGTCGAGCTCCACGCCGAGGAGGAAGAACAGGTGCAGGCAGCCGGCCACGGCCAGGACGACTAGCGCAGGGTGGACCCGCCTGCTGCGCAGGTCCGTCACCCCGCGACCTCCTGCAGCGCCAGCGCCTCGCGCAGGAAGCGCGCGGCGTCCTCCGGCGGCGTGGGGTTGACGAAGAAGCCGGCCCCCCAGTCGTAGCCGGCCTGCGTGGTCAGCCGCGGGAGCACCTCAACGTGCCAGTGGAACGAGGGCCGCTCCGGGCCCGGGACGATGTGCCAGGCCATGTTGTACGGCGGCCTGTCCAGGGCGTAGTTGAGCGCGCGGAGCACGTCCTGGAGGATATCAGCCAGCAGCGGGAGGTGGTTCGACGCCACCGCGGCGAAGCTGCTGCCGTGGCGGCGCGGGAGGACCCAGGTCTCGAACGGCGTCTTGGCGGCGAAGGGCGCCAGCGCGACGAACTCCTCGTTGGCCGTGACGACGCGCTCGCGGGCCTCGAGCTCCCGCTCCAGGACCTCGCAGAACAGGCACCGGCCGTGCCGCTCGTGGTGCTGGCTGCCAGCCTCCAGCTCCTCCTCGAGCCAGCGGCTCGGCACCGGCAGCGCCAGCAGGTGGGCGTGGGGGTGGTCGAAGAGCGCGCCCGCCGCGCGTCCCACGTTGCGCGTGAGCTGCACGTGCCTCACGCCCGGCCTGTCGCCGTGCAGGGCGATGCGGTCGCGGTAGAGCCGCAGCACGTCCACGAGGTGAGAGCGCGGCATCCTGTCGAGGGTCTGGCGCGCGTCCGGGTGCTCGACGATGAGCTCCTGGTAGCCGGCCGAGGGCCCGTACCTGAAGAGCGCGTCGCCCTCCTCGGCGAAGCTCCTCTCGCTGAAGGCGTCGTGCGGGTACTCCACGACCCTCATGCTCCACGGCGCCCCGCCCTCGCCGCCGAAGGCGGCTATCTCCGTGACGGCGCGCGAGCCCGGCGAGAGCGGGCTGCGCTCGGGACCCTCGGGCACGCTCCCGAAGTCGGAGGCGAGGAGACCGCGCTCGGGCGACAGCAGCACCCAGGCGCGCCCGAAGGTGTCCTTGCGGAACACTGGCACAGCCGGAGTCTAGCAGCGGCCCCCCGCGGCCCGGCGTCGGTTCCGCCACGCCTCGCGACGTGCCCGTGGGCTAGAAGAGCGCCTCCTGGACGGCCGACTCACGAGGCGCCCCCGGCAGCGCCGTGACCTCGCGGAACTCCAGGCCCAGGGCGCCGAGCCTGTTGAGCGCGGGGGCGGTCACGGCCGGCGCGGCGAGCACGCCCCGCACCCGTCCGGGCCACAAGGACCGCACGCTCTCCACGTAGCGCGCGAGCTGGTGCACGGCCTCGTGGTTCGCCTTGCCGCGCTTGAGCTCCACGACGACGAGGGCGCCCGACGCGTCGCGCGCCAGCAGGTCGATGCCGCCCACGTCCGTGGGGATCTCCAGGTCCACGAGCGTGAGCCCCGGCTCGATGACGCTGGGGTCGGAGGCCAGCGCCGCCTGCATCTCGGCCTCGCTGCCCAGCAGCACGAAGCCGCCGCCGTCCCTCAGCTCGAACGACTGCGCGAAGGCCGGCGCGAGGAAGCCCACGCGCAGCGTCTCGGGGGGCGCGAAGCGCTCGGCCGTGAGGACCGCGCTGCCGTCCTCGCACGCCACGCGCACGTCGTCCGTCTGCGGCTGCCAGTTCACGGGCTTCACGCCGCGCGGGCCGTGGACCTGCACGCTGCCGTCGGGCTTGACGATGAGCAGGTAGTCGCCGGCCTCGGCGACCGAGGCGGCGCGTCCCCTGTAGAACACCTCGAACTCGCCCGCCACCTGCACCACGGCGCCCTTGTCCCTGAGCGCCTCCTCCAGGAACTCGACGAGCTCGTCAGGGGCGGGCTGCGTGAGCACGGCGCGCAGCACGGCGTGAAGCGTACCACCGGTTAGACTCGCCCCCATGGGCCTCATCGGCGCTCACGTCTCCACGTCCGGCGGACTCGCCACCGCCTTCGACAGGGCCGACGCGATCGGCTGCGAGAGCCTCCAGGTCTTCGTCAAGAGCCCCAACCAGTGGCGCGGCAAGGCGCTCACCGACGACGACGTCACCGCCTTCCAGGAGCGGCACGGCAAGGACGGCCAGCCCGTCATCGCCCACGCCGCCTACCTCATCAACCTGGCCTCGCCGAAGGAGGACATCCTCAAGAGCTCCGTCGAGGGCCTGCGCGACGAGCTCGCCCGCTGCGCGCGCCTCGGCCTGCGCGGGCTCGTCCTGCACCCCGGCGGACACCTGGGCGCCGGCGTGGAGGCGGGCGTGGAGCTCGTCGCCCGCTCGCTCGACGCCGTGCTGTCGCAGCCGGAGACGGGCGACGCCCGCGTGCTGCTGGAGAACACCGCCGGGCAGGGCACCGCCCTGGGCTCGCGCTTCGAGGAGCTGGCCGCGATCATCGCGCTCGTGGACGCCAAGGACCGCCTGGGCGTCTGCCTCGACTCCTGCCACGCCTTCGCGGCCGGCTACGACGTGTCCACGGAGGACGGCTACGAGGCGACGATCGAGGCCGCCGAGGCCGCGTTCGGCCTGGCCCGCGTGGAGGCGATCCACCTCAACGACTCCAAGCACCCCCTCGGCAGCCGCAAGGACAGGCACGAGAACGTCGGCGAGGGGCTCATCGGCGAGGCGTTCTTCGCCCGCGTGCTCGCCGACGAGCGCCTCGCCGACCTGCCCATGGTGCTGGAGACGCCCATGGGCGACGACGACGAGGGTCACGCCCGCGACATGGAGAGGCTCAGGAGGCTGAGGGAGTAGGGCCCTACCGCGGCCGCATGTCGTCCCTCGCCGTGGTGTCCCGCCTCACGGTGACGTCCGGCGTCGGGTTGCGGCCCAGCTCCGGCAGCAGCACCAGGCCGGCGAGGCCGACGATCACGTAGATGATCGAGGAGATGGTGTTCTTCTCTCCGAAGTCGTTCCCGGTGATCGCCGCCACGAGGTCGAACCCGAACAGCCCGACGAGCAGCCAGTTGATGGCTCCGATGATCACGAGCACCAGCGCGACCGTCCTTAGACCACCCATGACATGCTCCCTCCCACGGCGGGCCCGGGGTCTCCGGCGCCCGCCCGCAGGGTAGGGGTCCCGCGTGAGACGCGGTACGAGGCGGGCCTACCCGCCCAGGTACGCCGACGCCACCCGCTCGTCGCGCGCCAGCTCGTCCGCCGGCGCCGAGAGGAGCACGTTGCCGGTCTCGAGCAGGTAGCCGTGGTCGGCGAGGCGGAGGGCCGCGCGCGCGTTCTGCTCGATGAGCAGCACCGTCGCGCCGGCGTCGCGCAGCGCGGCGACGACGCGGAAGATCTCCTCCACGATCAGCGGCGCGAGGCCCAGGCTGGGCTCGTCGAGCAGCAGGAGGCGGGGGCGGGCCATCATCGCGCGGCCCATGGCCAGCATCTGCTGCTCCCCGCCGGACATCGTGCCCGCCACCTGGCGGCGCCTGGCGGCGAGCTGCGGGAACGTGGCGTAGACCTCGTCGAGCGACTCCCGCAGGTCGCGCTCCCCGCGCAGGTAGCGTCGGTAGCCGCCGAGGCGCAGGTTGTCCTCCACGGCCAGCGCGGCGAAGAGCTCGCGGCGCTCCGGCACCAGCACGACGCCGCGGCCCACCAGCGCCTCCGGCGTCGCCTGCGTGACGTCCTCGCCGCCCAGCAGCACGCGCCCGCCGGCCTTCGGCACGACGCCGACGATCGCGTTCACCAGGCTCGACTTGCCCGCGCCGTTCGCGCCGATCACGGTGACGAGCTGGCCGCGGCCCACGCTGAGGTCCACCTCGTTCAGCGCCTGCACGCCGCCGTACCTCACGCTCAGGCCCTCGACGACGAGGAGCGGCGCGGCGCCGTCCACCCCGGCCCGAGACCCGGCGGCACCCGCCACGCCGGCCGGCGACCCGGCGACCTCGTCCGTGCCCGTCGCGAGCCGGGCGGCGCCGGAGCCGCTCACGCGACCTCCCGCCCGAGGTAGGCCTCGATGACCGCCGGGTCGCGCCTCACGACCGCCGGCGTGCCCTCTGCCAGCAGCTCGCCGTGGTTCATGACGACGATGCGGTCCACCAGGTCCATGACGACGTCCATGTCGTGCTCCACGAGCAGGACCGTGACCCCGTCGTCGCGCAGGCGCCGCACCAGGGCCTTGAGGTCCTCCTTCTCGTGGCGCCTCAGGCCGGCCGCGGGCTCGTCGAGGAGCAGCAGGACCGGGTCGGCCATGAGGGCGCGCGCCACCTCGAGCAGGCGGAGCTTGCCGAGCGGCAGCGAGCCCGCCCGGGCGAAGGGGTCGTCCCCCAGGCCCACGCGCCCTAGCTGCCTGAGGGCCTCGGCGCGCACACGCTCCTCCTCCGCCCTGCCCAGGCCGAGCAGGCCGCTCCACAGGCCCGAGCTGGTGCGCGTGTAGGCGCCCAGCGCCACGTTCTCCAGCAGGCTCAGGCCGGGGCTGAGGTTGAGGTGCTGGAAGGTGCGCGCCAGGCCGAGGCGGGCGATCTGGTGGGGATGCAGGCGCGTGATGTCCCGCCCGGCGAAGCGCACGTGCCCGGCGTCCACCGACAGCACGCCTGTGACGAGGTCGAAGGCAGTGGTCTTGCCGGCCCCGTTGGGGCCGATGAGCCCCACCACCTCGCCCTGGCCGACGGCGAACGAGAGGCGGTGCACGGCGGTGAGGCCGCCGAACGACCGCGTGACGCCCTCGAGCTCGAGCAGGGGGCCGTCGGCCTGGACGCGCTCGCGGGCCGGCAGTGGCGGGGCGTCGAGGCGCACGGGCCGCTCGGGCTGGCGCGGCAGGAGCGAGTCGACCATCGGCACGAGACCGCGCCGCGCGTACTGCAGCACGAGCACGAGGATGAAGCCGAAGGCGACGATCTCGTAGTTGCCGGTGCGCCCCAGCAGCGCGGGCAGCACCTGCTGGAGCTGCTCCTTGAGCAGCACGAAGACGCCGGTGCCCACGAGCGCGCCCCACACGCTGGTCAGGCCGCCGATCACGGCCATGATCAGGTAGTCGATGCTGTCGCTCAGGGAAGCGAGGTTCGGGACTATGAAGAGCTCGCGGTAGGTGTGCAGCCCGCCCGAGAGCGCGGCCAGCGCGGCCGCGAGGAGGAAGGTGGTCATCTTGACGCGCTGGACGTCCACGCCGAAGCTCGCCGCCGCCACCGACCCCGTCCGCAGGCTCTTGATCGCTCGCCCCACGCGCGAGCGCATGAGGTTCGTCACCAGCCACAGCGTGAGCAGCAGGGCGCCCCACACGAGCACGTAGTACTCGCGGTCGCCGCGTATGGGGTCGCCGAGCAGCGTGAGCGGCGGGATGCGGTTGCCGGTCGCGCTGCCGAAGCCGGTGTTGCCGCCGGTGACGGGGATCCAGTTGCGCAGCACGCCGGTGATCACGAGGCCCCAGGCGAGGGTGGCGAGGGCGAGGAAGTGGCCCTTGAGCCTCAGCGTGATGAGGCCCATCAGCCAGGCGATGGTCACGGAGGCGAGCACGCCGGCGACGATCGAGAGCCAGGGGTCGAGGCCGAAGCGGCTCGCGAGTATCGCCGCCGTGTAGGCGCCGGTGCCCACGAAGGCCGCCTGCCCCAGGGAGGCGAGGCCGGCGTAGCCGGTGAGCAGCACGAGCCCCAGCGCCACGAGCGAGTACATGCCTATGAGGTTCGCGAGCCGCAGGCCGAACGCGCCCGTCAGGTACGGCAGCGCGACGACGAGGGCTAGGAACGCCAGGAACAGGCCGCGCCGCAGCCACGTGCCCACGGCGCCGCGCTCGCCGACCGGCCCGGCAGCGCCCCCGCGCCGGCGAGGCGCGCGGCTCACTCGACGTGCTCCTCGAAGTCGACGTGCTGCAGCGAGCGCGCCAGGAGCACGGGGATGACGAGCAGGAACACGAGCACGTCCTTGTAGGCCGAGGAGACGTAGAAGGCGCTGAACTGCTCGGCCACGCCCACGAACAACGCTCCCGCGACGGCCACGGCCGGGTTGCTGAGGCCGCCGATGATCGCGCCGACGAACCCCTTGAGGCCGATGAGGAAGCCGAAGTCGTAGGCCATCTTCGTGATCGGCGTGATGAGAACGCCGGCGACGGCCGCGAGGAAGACCGAGATCGTGAACGCCGTGGAGCCCGCGCGCACCACGGAGATGCCGGAGAGCCTGGCGCCGAGCTTGTTGACGGCCGCGGCCCGCAGCGCCTTGCCGTGCAGCGTGCGGCCGAGGAACCACCACAGCGCGACGAGCAGCACGGCGCTCAGGCCGAGCAGCCACAGGTCCTGGTGGTCGAAGAGCACCGGGCCGATACGGGCGCGTCCCGCGGTGAACGGCGGCAGCGTGTAGGGCTGGGGCCCCCAGAAGGCCAGGCCGAGGCCCGTCAGCGCCAGGTGCAGGCCGATGGTCATGATCAGATAGACGAGGGCGGACGCCCTGGGGAGCGGCTGAACGATCACGCGGTAGGAGACGGGCCCGAGGGCCGTGGTGAGCGCCACGGCCACGGCGATGTGGGCCGCGTAGGGGAGCTGGGCGCGGCTAGCCAGCACGACGGCCAGGTAGGCGCCCACGGCGGCGGCCACGGGCCAGAGGAGGCCCAGGGCGGCGCGACCAGCGCGGCGCTCGCGGGCGAAGCGGATGCCGTCGTAGAGGGCCCACAGCAGCAGGCCGGCCAGCAGGAGGAAGACGCTGCCCGGCACGGCGCCCGCGCGCAGGCTCGCCACCGTGAGCGCCGAGATCATCACGAACTCGCCGATGGCCACGTTGATGACCCCGGTCACGGCGTAGAGGACGACGAGGCCGAGCGCCATGAGCGCGTAGATGGCCCCGTTGGTGAGCCCCTCGAAGAGGAGGATCAGCGGGATGTCGAGCAAGCGGCCTCCGCTGCCGGAGGGGCGGGGCGGGCGTCACGCGGCGCCCGCCCCGCGGCTCTCCCGGCGCTGCGCCTAGCGCCTCACCTCAGCGGGCGAGGGTCCAGTCGCCGTTCTGGATCTCGACGATCACCAGCGCCCGCTCGTCGAGCCCCAGGTGGTCCTCGGCGGTGAAGTCGAAGACGCCGCCCACGCCCGTGAACGGTCCCATCTCCTCGAGCGCGTCGCGCAGGGCCTGGCGCACCGAGGCCGTGTCGTCCCAGTCCAGCTCGCCCTGGTCCATGGCGTACTCGAGCGCGAGCTGGATGGCCTTGACGGCGTCCCAGGCGTGTCCGCCGAAGGTGCTGGCCGTGCCCTCGCCGTAGAGGGCCTCGTACTCCTCGACGTACTGGGCGGCGACGGGCGCGATCTCGTTGTCCGCCGGTAGCTCGTCGACGACGATCATCGGGCCTATGGGCAGGCGCACGCCGTTGGCGGCGTCACCGGCGAGCTCGAGGAAGCTCGGGTTGCCCACGCCGTGGCTCACGTAGACCTGGCCCTCGTAGCCGCGGTTCGCGAGCTCCTCGACGACCAGCGCCGTGTCGCGCACGACGCCCCAGATCAGCACGGCGTCGGGCTGGCTGCGGATCGCGGAGAGGACCTGCGCGGTGACGTTCGTGTCGGAGCGCCCGTAGCGCTCGACCGCGACGACCTGGATGTCGGTGCCCTCGATGGCGGCGTTCAGCTCGGTGAGGCCGCCCTCGCCGTAGGCGTCGTCGATGGCCAGGTAGGCGAGGGTGTGCAGGTCGTGCGCCACCATGTCCTGGACGATGCCGTGGATCATCAGCCTGTCGGTCTGCGGGGTCTTGAAGACCCAATGGCGCTCCGCGACGGGCTCGATGATGTTCGCCGCCGCGGCCATGCTGATGTTGGGCACGCCCGCCTCCTGGACCGTGTCGATGATCGCCAGGCTGTTCGCCGAGATCGTGCAGCAGATGACGACGTGGACGTCGTCCTCCTGGATCAGGCGGTTGACGTCCGTCACGGCCTGGGCGGTGTCGGAGGCCGTGTCGAGGAAGACGATCTCGACCGGCACGCCGTTGATGCCGCCGGCCGCGTTGATCTGGTCCTGGAGCATGCGGAAGGTGTTCGCCTCGGGCTCGCCGAGCGCCGAGGCGGCGCCGGTGGCGGCCGCCGCCGCGCCGATGCGCAGCGTCTGGGCCAGCGCCGACGGGGTGAGGAGCAGCGCGAGGGCCAGCAGCGTGGGCAACGATCTTCTCATCCTCATTCCTCCCTTGGTTCCATAGACGGCGGCGCGAGTCACCTCGCGACCACCGGCCTTACCGGTAGCCGGGGCTCCCTGGGCGTCACGCCCACGAAGGGGCTGCCCTCCTCGAACCAGCTCTTGGGCGCCGGATGGCCCCACAGCGTCTGCCGGCGCGGGTCGTCGAGCGTCCACCTGATGGGCGCGAACTCGGGGTCCATGGTGCGGTAATCGCCCGTGAAGAGCTCCACGCGGTGCCCGTCCGGGTCGCGCAGGTAGAGGAAGAACGCGTTCGAGATGCCGTGGCGGCCGGGCCCGCGCTCCATGGCGCCCACCCAGCCGGAGGCGGCCAGCACGTCGCAGGCGTGGATCACGTCCATCTCGCCGCGCACCCACAGGCCCACGTGGTGCAGCCGCGGTCCCAGGCCGTTCGTGAGCGCGATGTCGTGGACGTTGCCCTTGCGGTGCAGCCACACCGCCCACAGGCGCGGTTCCTCCTCCTCCGTCTCCGTGTACTCGCTGACGCGGAAGCCGAGCTCGCCGGCCAGCCAGTCGTGCGTGGCCTGCAGCTCGGCGGCGAAGGCGTTGACGTGGTCGAGGCGCTGGACGGCGGCGCCCCGGTAGAGCTGGTAGTCCTGCAGCCGCCTCTCCACGGTGTCCTGGCGCTCGTAGAAGGCGAGCGGCACGCCGAAGGGGTCGCGCACGTGCAGCGTGCGCCCCTGGCCGCGCGGGCGCGCCTCCTCCACGGGCAGGCCGCGGGCCGCGAAGTAGGCAGCGGCCGCGTCCAGGTCCGCCTCGGTCCTCACGCGGAAGCCCACGCGCAGGCAGGAGCCCGGGCTCTCCCGGCGCAACACCAGGCAGTGGTGGCAGGACTCCTCGAGGCCGCGCAGCCACAGCGCGCCGTCGTCCCGCGCCGTGACGACCAGGCCGAGGGCGTCCTCGTAGAACGCTCGCGAGCGCTCCAGGTCGGACACGCCCAGTTCGACGTGCGCGACGCGGAGGACGTCGAAGGGCGGCCGCGGGTTCGACGGGGTGAGGGGCACCTCAGTCGGCCGCTCCCGCGGCCATGAGCTCCTCGCGCGGCTCGGCGGCGCGCTCGAGGAAGGAGTCCACCCGCGCCACCAGGTCCGCGAGGTCGTAGCCCTGGTAGAGGGCCCCCTGCGTCCTCACCGGGTCGCCGAAGAAGAACTTCTCGTAGAGGTTCTGCCGGCCCCCGAAGGACGAGATCGTCATGTCCCAGGCCAGCCGGAAGAGCTGGATGCGCTCCTGCGCCGTGGCGTTCGACGCCTGCAGGAACCTGTCGATGGCGTCGGCCATGGGCCCGCCCTGGTCGGCCTCGGTGGGGATCATGATCAGGCCGCTGGCCGAGAGGAGCTGCAGGACCTCGACCGTGCGCGGGTAGACCTGCGGGAAGTAGTTGCGTGCGACGTTGAGGGCATCCTTGCCGGGGGTCATGGTGCCCCACCTGTCGAGCGTCGCCGTCTCCTCGGCCTGGGTGCGCAGGGCCTTGAGGACCTCGAGGACGATGATCAGCTCCGCCATCTTCTGCTGGACGTGCTGGAACTGGTCGGAGCCGATGGCGTCGACGACCTTCTTCGCCACGCCGAGGAACGCCTCGGCCTTGGCGATCTTGACGTTCACCACCTGATGGGCCATGTGCAGCACGGCCCCGGTCTCCTGGTAGGCGCGGTTCGCCAGGCGCACGTCGTTCATGAGGAAGACGCGATCCCAGGGGACGAGGACGTCGTCGAACACGACGAGGGCGTCCATCTCGTCGAACCGCGAGCCGAGCGGGTGGTCGCGATGGCTGCGCCCCTGGTCCAGAGGCTCGCGCCCCACGAAGGAGAGGCCCGGGGTGTCGCAGGGGACGGCGAAGGCCAGCGCGTAGCGCGTCAGCTCCTCCTGCTCCTTGAGCACGGTGGAGGGGAAGATCAGGATCTCGTCGGCGATGGGCAGGGTGGCGAGCATGCGCGCGCCGCGCACGACGATGCCCTCCTCCGTCTCCTGCACTAGGCCCAGCGCGATGTAGGGGTCGGGGAGCTGGTCGGCGCGCACGCTGCGGTTCACCTGCGGGTTCGTGAGGGCGTGCGTGAGGCAGAGGTCGTTGTCCCGCACGTAGCGGTAGTAGTTCCTGATGTTCTCGCCGAAGCGCGGGTCGTTCTGCGCGAAGTAGTCGGCAGCGCGCGCCGCGGCCATGAGGTTCACGTTCAGGTAGTCGGGGCTGCGGCCTATGAAGCCCAGGCTGTGGTCGGCCCACACCTTGTGCATGCGGGAGCGCCGCCTCAGGTCGTCCTTCGTGGTCGTCTCGAGGAAGCTCATCCCCACGCGCCCCACGCCCTCGACCTCGTAGGTCATGACGTCGACGAGGTCGCGGCGGTGCTGTAGGTCGTAGAGCTCGGCTATGGAACGCGCGATGCCGGCGGTGGCCGGGTGCGTCGTGGGGTCCTTGACCCTCTCGCCGTTCAGGTAGATCGTCGGAGGCCGCCTCCTCAGGCCCTCCAGGAACTCCTTGCCGGTGCGTGCCGCCACCTTCTCCCTCCCCTCCTCAGCCGCCCAGCCGGGGCACGCGGTGCTCCGTGAGCGCCACGGCGATGTTCTGGGTCTCCATGTAGAAGTCGAAGCTGTAGTCGCCGCCGTCCCTGCCGATGCCGCTGGCCTTCATGCCGCCGAACGGCGTGGGCAGGTGCCGGACGTTGTGCGAGTTCACCCACACCATGCCCACGTCCAGCGCCTGCGCGAACCTGTGAGCGCGGGCGACGTCGTTCGTCCAGACGTAGGCGGCCAGCCCGTAGTCCACGTCGTTGGCGATGGCGAGTGCCTCGGCCTCGTCCTCGAACGGGATCGCCGTGAGCACGGGCCCGAAGATCTCCTCGCGGGCCACGCGCGTGGCCGAGCTCGCGCCCCGGAAGAGCGTGGGCGCCACGTACAAGGGGCCCAGGTGGGGGAGCGGCGAGCCGCCCGCCGCCACCTCCACGCCCTCCGCGCGCGCGACGTCGAAGTACGAGGTCACCTTGGCCAGGTGGTCCGGGTGTACGAGCGGCCCCACCTCGGTGGCGGGGTCGAACGGGTCGCCCACCCTGATGCCGCGGGCGCGCGCCGCGAGCGCGTCGGTGAACTCGTCGTAGACGCCGCGCTGAACCAGCACCCGGCTGCCGGAAGTGCAGCGCTCGCCGTTGAGGCTGTAGATCATGAAGCTCACGGCGTCGAGGGCCCTCCCGAGGTGGGCGTCGTCGAAGACCACGGCGGGGTTCTTGCCGCCCAGCTCGAAGTGCACGCGCTTCAGCGTGGCCGCGCCCTGGGCCATGATCCGGGCGCCCGTGACGCTCTCGCCCACGAAGGCTATGGCCTTGACGTCGGGGTGCTCTGTCACGGCCTTGCCCGCCGACTCGCCGAGCCCGTTCACGACGTTCAGCACCCCCGGCGGCAGCCCCGCCTCCAGCGCGAGCTGCGCCAGGCAGGCGCCGGACAGGGGCGCCCACTCGGCCGGCTTGTGCACCACGGTGCAGCCGGCCGCGAGGGCCGGAGCGACCTTCCAGGTGGACAGCATGAAGGGCGTGTTCCACGGCGTGATCACGCCCACAGGCCCTATGGGCTTGCGGGTCGTGTAGTTGAGGAGCTCCGGCGTGGGCAGGCTCAGGCCGTCGCGTGCGCTGGGGGCGCGCTCGGCGAAGAACCTGAGGTTCTCGGCGCCGCGCGCCGCCGCCTGGCGCATGAAGCGCAGCGGCTGCCCCGTATCCACCACCTCGAGCAGCGCGATCTCCTCGGCGTGCTCCTCGACGAGGTCGGCGAGACGCAGGAGCAGGCGCTTGCGCTCCCGCGGGTCGAGGGACGCCCAGGCCGGGAACGCCCGCGCGGCCGCGCCGGCGGCGTCGGCCACGTCGGCGGCGTCGGAGGACGCCACCCGCGCCAGCTCGCGTCCGTCCACGGGGCTGAGCGTGGCGAACGTGGCCCCGGAGCGCGCCGGACGCCACTCGCCGTCCACCAGGTTGCCCACCAGCGAGCCGCCCGAGGCCTCCACGAGCCGGGCGACGGCGGCCAGCGCCGCCTCGCGCCGGGCCGCGACGTCGGTGACCGTGGCCTCGGCGCTCACGTCGTCTCCCCCGCGCTCGCGGCAGTGGGGCGACGCCTCACGTCGCCACCCCCGCCCCGGCCGCCGCGGGCGCCCCGGCGACGTCCTCCTCGGCCACCACGGGGTTCTCGAGCGGCGTCAGCGGTCCCACCTCGCAGCGCAGCACGTCGCCGGCGTGCACGTGGCTGATGCCCTTGGGCGTGCCCGTGAGCAGGACGTCGCCGGGCCGCAGCGTCATGAACTCGCTGACGTAGGCGATGAGGTCGGCGACGCCGTGGACCATGTCGCGGGTGCTGCCCTCCTGGCGCAGCTCCCCGTTCACGTAGGTGCGGACGCTCAGGTCCTGCGGGTCGGGGACGCGCCCGGCGGGCGCGACGAGGGGGCCCATGGGCAGGAAGGTGTCGAAGTTCTTCGGCTTCACGGGCGGCCGGAAGTGGTCGATGACGAAGTCGCGCACGACGAGGTCGTTCGCGATCGTGTAGCCGGCCACGTGCGCCAGGGCGTCCTCGGCCCGCACGCGTCGGGCCGGCCTGCCCATGACGACCGCCAGCTCGGTCTCGTAGTGCATGAACCTGATGCCCCGGGGGCGCACCACCGGCTGCCTGTGCCCCACCATCGCGTTCGCGAACTTCGGGAACAGGGCCGGCTGCTCGGGCTCGGAGAGGTCCAGCTCGGCGGCGTGGTCACGGTAGTTGAGGGCGATGGCGATGACGGTGCGGGCCTCGATGGGCGGCAGCCAGGTCAGCGACGCCTCGTCGAGCGGCTCGCCCTCCCCGCTCGTGAGCGCGCCGTCCTCCTGCAGCAGCACGGCGGCCTCGCGTCCGTCCACGAGGGCACGGCCCCAGGGCAGGTGGCCGCCTGAGTGCGCCCAGCCGGCGCCCAGCGCGTCGGCGCTCACGGCGCCGCCGCCCCCTCCTCGGCCCCGTCGCCCACCAGGCCGTAGCGCCTCAGCGTGGCCACGAGCCGGTCGCGGTTCTCGGACAGCATCGGCCCCAGCGGCAGTCGCCAGCGAGCCTCGCACAGGCCCATCAGCGCCAGGGCCGTCTTCAGCGGCACCGGGTTCACCTCGATGAAGAGGACGTCGTTGAGCTCGAGCATCTCGTAGTGGAGGTCGCGCGCCTCGTCCCAGCGCCCGGCGGCGGCGAGGTCGTAGATGCGCGCCACCTGCCTGGGCGCCACGACGCCGGTGGCGCTGATGTGGCCGCTGCCGCCCAGCGCCAGCATCGGGTAGGTCATCGTCTCGGCGCCGCAGTAGACGGCGAAGTCGCGCCCCGCCTCCTTGAGCGTGTAGGAGACGTCATCGAGGTTCTTCGTCGCGTGCTTCACGCCCACGACGTTGGGGTGGTCGCGGCGCAGCCTGGCTATCGTCCGCGGGGCGATGTCCACGGCCGCCCGCCCGGGGATGTTGTAGAGGATCACCGGCACCTGGTCGTCGAGTTCCGCCACCTCGCGCGCCACGCGCGCGAAGTAGCCGTAGAGGCCGTCCTGGTTGGGCCTCACGTAGTAGGGCGCGATGACCAGCACGCCGTCGACGCCGAGCTCCACGGCGTGCCGGGTGAGCTCGAGAGTCTCGTCGAGGTTGTTCGACCCCGTGCCGGGCACGAACGGCACGCGGCCGGCCACGCGCTCCTCGACGAACTCCACGACCGCCTTGCGCTCCTCGCGCGAGAGCGAGCTGGGCTCGCCCGTCGTGCCCGTGCACGAGAGCCCGTGGCTGCCGTTCGCGATCTGGAACTCGATCAGCCTCGCCAGCGCGTCCCAGTCGATGCGCGCGTCGTCGCCCGTGAAGGGCGTGGGTAGCGGGACGATCGAGCCTCTTGGTACCCGCATGCGCCTCCCGCGCCGCGGTCGGGCCCGGCGTCCCCAGTGCGCCGGGCGGGCCGCGTGCCGCTTGTCGATGGCTAGACGTTACGGCGGGGGGCGACGCGCGACAATCGTCGGGAGCTACAAGTAGGCCCTCCCGACTTGTAGCTCCTCACAGTGAGCCAACGTCACGTTGTCAGGCCGCGGGCCTCAGCGCCTCCCGGCGGCGAGCCAGCCCGTCCAGCAGCCGCACCGTGGCCTCCGTGCCTTGGCGCAGCATGCTCACCCTGTAGAACTCGTTCGGGGCGTGCGGGCCGTTGTCCGGCTCGGAGAAGGCGAAGTAGAGGCACCAGATGCCCATCACCGACTGGAACTGCTCGGCCACCGGCACCGTGCCGCCGGTCCACACGGGGAAGGGCGTGCGGCCGAACACCGCGCTCATGGCGTCGCCGGCGACGGCCAGCGCGGGGTGGTCGAGCGGCATCTGGTACGGCCGGCCGCTGCCCGGGATCGGGGTCAGCGTCGCCCTCACGCCGGGCGGAGTGTGGCGCTCGACGTGCCTCTTCAGCGCCTCGAACACGGCCTCCGGCTCCTGGCCCACGACGAGGCGGCAGGTGATCTTCGCGAAGGCGCGGTTCGGCAGCACGGTCTTCACGCCCGCGCCCTGGTAGCCGCCGCCGATGCCGTTGACCTCGAGCGTGGGCCGCACGGTGCGGCGCTCCTCGGGCGTGTAGTCGGGGTCGCCCCACCACCCGCTCAACCCGAGCTGTCTCAGCTCAGCCGCCTCGTCGAGGGGCAGGTCTGCGATCGCGCGTCTGACCTCGGGGGCCAGCGGCGGCACGCCGGCCTCGAAGCCCTCGACGACGACGCGGCCCTGGTCGTCGTGGAAGCTGGCGATGATGCGCGCCAGCGCCGCGATGGGGTTCGCGACGGCGCCGCCGTACATGCCCGAGTGGAGGTCGGTGGACGCGCCCTCGACCACGAGGTCGGCGCCCACGAGCCCGCGCGAGCCCACCGTCACCGACGGTATGCCGACGCCGAAGATGCCGCCGTCGGCGCAGACGGCGAGGTCGGCCCGCAGCAGCTCGGCGTGCTCGCGCAGCACGGGCGCGAGGTTAGGGCTGCCGATCTCCTCCTCGCCCTCGATGAGGAACGTCACGTTCACCGGCGGCTTCGCGCCGGTGGCCAGGTAGGCCTCCACGGCCTGCACCGCCGTGAGCACGCCGGCCTTGTCGTCGCAGGCGCCGCGCCCGTAGACCTTGCCGTCGCGCACCTCGGGCTCGAAGGGCGGGCTCTGCCACAGCTCCAGCGGCTCGGCCGGCTGCACGTCGTAGTGGCCGTAGAAGATGACCGTGGGCAGCGAGGGGTCGTGGTGGAGCCGCCCCACGACGACGGGGTGGCCCGCCGTCGGCAGCGTGCGCACGTCGTCGAGGCCGGCGCGCCGCAGACGCTCGGCGGTCCAGCGCGCGGCGGCATCCACGCTCGGCCGGCGCTGCGGCTCGGTGCTGACGCTTGGGATGCGCACGTACTCGAGCAGGTCGGAGACGTAGCGCTCCTCGCTGCCGGCGACGTGACGCAAGGCCTGTTCCAGGGCTGGCTCTGCGTTGTCCACGCCACAACCTATCCGCGGCGCGGCGGGGCGTCAACGTGAGAGGAGCTCAGCTAGCGCCGTCGGGTCCCGGGTCCGGTCCGCCGGCGCGGCCCGCCGGGACCCGGCCGCCGTCCGCCGCCGGCTCGAGGCCGACGCCGCGGCCCGTGCCCGCCTGCCCGCCCTCGGCGGCGCTGTCGAGCGCGCCGTAGCGCCCGCGGTGGAAGACCAGGGGCGCGCCCGGCGAGGTGCGCAGCGCCTCGACCTCGCCCACGAAGATCGTGTGGTCGCCGGCGTCGAACCGCGAGTGCATGCGGCAGAGCACGTGGGCGACGGCCCCGGCGATGACCGGGAAGCCCCGGAAGGAGACGAAGGGGTCCTCGCCTGAGGGGGACCGGCGGCCGGCGAAGAGGTCGGAGAGGTCGCGCTGGTCCTCGGCGAGCACGCTCACGGCGAAGCGCTCGCTGGCCGACATGGTGGGGTGCGCACGCGCCGACATGCCCAGCGACACGGCGATCAACGGCGGCTCCAGCGAGACCGACATGAAGGCGTTGACGGTGACGCCGTACGCCTCGCCCGCGCGGCCGAGCATGGTCACGACGGTGACGCCGGTCGGGAAGCGGCCCATGGCGCGCCGGAAGTCCAGCTCGTCGAAGCCGCGCTCGACCTCGTCGAGGGCGGCGGCGCCCTGGTCGAGCGACGCGGAGCGGACGCCGGCTAGGCTCATCGTCGGAGTGTAGGCGCGTCCGTCGGGACGGTCAATCGTGTACCGGCACAAGGGTCGTCGCTCTCTTGGTGCTGGGCCACAACAACGCCCGGGGCGGGAGGGGCGTAGACTCCCCATAGAGCTCATGCCGCCGACACTGAGGCCGCTCCTGGAGCGGGAGGACCTGGGGCTCACGCTGTTGCACGGCGACCCGGAGACCGCGTACGGGTCGGTGGCCGTCGTGGGCCGCGAGGCCGACAGGCCCTGGCTCGCACCCTCCGACCTGCGGCTGCACGAGGGCGGGTTCACCCTGCCCCGCCCGCCGTCGGACCCCGTGCTGGACCCGCCCCCCGCGGCGGTGCTCCACGCGCTGGCGCCCCGCCAGCGCACCGTCCCCCGGGCCCTCGTCGAGCGCTGCCGCGCCGCCGGCGTGGCCCTCGTCGCCTCGCCGCCCACCGTCGGCCCGGGGGCGGTGGAGGAGGCGGCGCTGCGCCTGCTCGTCGAGAGCGCCGGGCCCGCCCTCACCGGCCTCGCCGCCCTGCAGCGCCGGCTCCTGGCGACCCTCGAGGGGCCGAAGCCGGAGCGCGAGGTGCTGGAGCGGGTGAGCCGCCTCTCCGGCATGGGGCTGGCGGCGCTGAGCCCGTGGGGCGAGGTCGTGGCCAGGGCCGGCGACACCACGGGCCGCCTGGGCGGCGGGGACCCTTCGGCGCTGTCCGAGGGGCGCGTGCGCCTCAGCGGGCGCGACGCCCTGGTGGCCCGCGTGGCCGTGCGCGGACGCGTGCGCTTCACGCTCGTGGGCTTCGACGCCGGTCCCGGCTCGGCCACCTGGCTGGAGCTGGCCCGCTCGCTGCTGGTGGCGGCCGCCCTGCAGCGTTCGGCCGAGGCCCAGCACGACAGGAGCCGCAAGGGCGCGCTGCTGGCGGAGTGGCTGGCCGGGCCGCAGGCGGCGCCGATGCTGCTGCCGCGCCTGGTGGCGGCGGGCATCGAGGAGGAGGGCGAGTACGTGGTCGCCGTCGCCGAGGCGGGCTCGCGGGCGCGCGGCGGCAGGATGGCGGCGGCGCGCGGCCAGGCGCTGCTCGAGAGGCTGAGGGAGGCCGCCGACGAGTACTTCCGGACCCGCGGCTACGGCTCGCTCTCCGAGACCCGCGCCGAGCACGTGGTGTGGGTCTACTCGGGCGGCGCCACGCGCGCGCAGGCCGAGCCCCTGCTGCGGGCGCTGCGCTCCGCGGCCGGCGCCGGGACCCCGGTGCGCCTCGGCCTGAGCCTGCCGCGCAGCGACCTCACGGGCGTGGCCGACGCCTACCACCAGGCCGTGTTGGCCGTGCAGTCGCTGGCCGCTCCGGACGGGCTCGCCTGGTTCGACCTCATAGACCCCGTCTACTGGGTGCTCAAGCAGCAGCCGCCCGCGAACCTCGCCACGCTGCGCGACAGGCTCGTCGGTCCCGTGAAGGAGGCCGACGACGGCAAGCTGTGGCGGACGCTCACCGCCTACCTGCGCGCGCCCGGCGACCTGGGCGCGCTGGCAGAGGAGCTGCACGTGCACGTGAACACGCTGCGCTACCGCCTCAAGCGCATCGCGGCGCTGCTGGGCGCCGACCTCTCGCGGCCCGAGACCCTGGCCAAGCTCTACCTGGCCCAGCAGATCGACGCGATGCTCGAGCGGGAGGGCGCGGCGTGAGCGACCCGCGGGCGCCCGACGAAGGGCGGGGCGTGACCGACCGGCCGCCGCTGAGGGCCGCCGTGCTCGGTGCCGGCACCATGGGCATGGGCATAGCCCAGCTCCTGCTGCAGGCGGGCGCCGACGTCACGCTCGTCGACCCGTACGCGGCGCAGCTCGAGCGCGCGGTCGCGGGCCTCGCCGAGATCTTCTCGCGCCTGGCGGCCAAAGGTCGCCTTCGCGAGGCGCCCGACGCGCTGCTGGCGCGCCTATCTACCTCGGGGGAGCTGCGCTCCGCCGCCGGCGCTCACTGGGTCATCGAGGCGGCGCCGGAGGACCTGGCGCTGAAGCGCGACCTCTTCGCCCGCGCCGCGTCCGCGGCGCCGGCAGCCCGGCTGGCCACGAACACCTCGACGCTCTCGGTCACCGCCATCGCCGCCGCCTGCCCCGAGCCGGAGCGCGTGGTGGGCCTCCACTTCTTCAACCCGCCCGGGGTCATGCGCCTCGTCGAGGTGGTGCCCGGCGTGCGCACGGCCCCCGCGGTGGTGGCCGCGGCCGTGGACCTGGCGCGGCGCCTCGGCCGCGAGCCCATAGTGGCGCGGGACGCGCCCGGCTTCGTCGTGAACCGCCTGGCGCGGCCCTTCTACCTCGAGGCCGTGAGGCTCCACGCCGAGGGCGTGCCCGTGGAGACCGTCGACGCCGCCTTGAGGGGCGCCGGCTTCCGCATGGGCCCCTTCGAGCTCCTCGACCTCATCGGCATCGACGTGAACCTCGCGGCCAGCGAGAGCGTCTACCGCGCGTTCTACGAGGAGCCGCGCTTCCGTCCGCATCCGCTGCAGCGCGCGATGGTCGCGTCCGGGCTGCTGGGCCGCAAGACCGGGCGCGGCTTCTACGCCTACGACGAGAGGGGCGAGCGCGTCGCCGCCGCCGGCGCCGCCGGCCCGGCGGCGAGCGGCCCCCACTCCTGGCGCGGCGGCGCCACCCCGGCCTTCGCCGTGCGCGGCGACGGCGCCGTGGCCCGCGCTCTGCGCGCGACGCTGCCGCTCGCCGCGGACGAGGCCGGCGCCGACCTGGTCCTCGACGCCAGGCTCGACGGGGCCCCCACCGGCGGACGCGACGACGAGGCCGTCCTCACCTGGGGCCGCAGCGCCGCCGCGGCCGGCGCGTCCCTCGGCTTCGGCGCGGTGCCGCCCCCGGGCGGCGGCGCGCTCACCGTCGAGCTGTGCGCCGCGGGCGCGCTCCCCGGCGACGCGCCCACGCCGGCGCTGGCGCGAGCGTCGGCGGCGCTGGCCGCGGCGGGGGTGGGCGTGGTGGTCGTGCCTGACGTCCCCGGCGGGGTAGCGTTCCGCGTCGTGGGCCGGCTCTTCGACGAGGCCGTGCGGGCGCTCCTGGAGGGTCTGGCCCCGCGGCGCGAGCTCGACCTCGCGATGCGCCTGGGCGTGAACTACCCCGCCGGGCCGCTCGAGTGGGGCGAGGCGTTAGGCTCGGTCGACGTGACGATGGCCCTCAGGTCCCTGGCCGAGGTGACCATGGAGGCGCGCTTCGCCCCACACCCGTGGCTGCTGAGCCGCGCGTCCGCGGGCGCGTCCGGCCTGCCCGAGGCCGTCGGGAGGGTGACGTGAGCAGCGTCAGGGAGGCTTGGCTGGTGGCGGCGGTGCGCACGCCGATAGGCCGCCACGGCGGGGCGCTGGCGGAGGTGAGGCCCGACGACCTCGCGGCCCTCGTGCTCGACGAGGTGGCGGGCCGGGCCGGCGTCCCCAAGGGCGACGTGGCCGACGTGGTCCTGGGCTGCGCGAACCAGGCGGGCGAGGACAACAGGAACGTCGCGCGCATGAGCGCGCTGCTGGCCGGCTACCCGGTGTCCGTGCCCGGCGTGACGGTGAACAGGCTGTGCGGCTCCGGCCTCGAGGCCGTGGCGCAGGCCGCCCGCGCCGTGATGCTCGGCGACGGCGAGCTCTACGCCGCCGGCGGCGTCGAGTCGATGAGCCGCGCGCCCTGGGCGGTGCCGAAGCCGGGCCGCGGCTACCCCACGGGCTCCGTCACGGCCTACGACACGTCCCTCGGCTGGCGCTTCGTGAACCCGCGCATGCAGGAGGAGTACGGCACCGAGTCGATGGGCGAGACGGCGGAGAACCTCGCCGAGGAGTACGGCATCCCCCGCGACGAGCAGGACGCCTTCGCCCTGGCCAGCCACCGCAAGGCCACCGCGGCCATAGCCGCCGGGCGGTTCGCCGACGAGACCGTGGCCGTCGAGGTGCGAACGCGCCAGGGCGTGACGAGGGTGGACACCGACGAGGGCCCGCGCACCGACACCAGCATGGACGCCCTCGGCAGGCTGAGGCCGGCGTTCCGCGCGGGGGGCACGGTGACGGCAGGGAACTCCAGCTCGCTGAACGACGGCGCGGCCGCGCTGCTGGTGGCCTCCCGCGACTACCTCGAGGCCCACGGTCTCAGGCCGCTGGCGCGCGTCGTGGCCACCGGGGTCGCCGGCGTGCCGCCGCGGATCATGGGCATCGGCCCCGTGCCGGCCTCGCGCAGGGCGCTGGAGCGCGCCGGCATGACGCTCGACGACGTGGGGCTCATCGAGCTGAACGAGGCGTTCGCGGCCCAGTCCCTCGCGGTGCTGAGGGAGCTGGGGCTGGACGCGGAGGACGCCCGCCTCAACCCCAACGGCGGCGCCATCGCGCTGGGGCACCCGCTGGGCTGCTCGGGCGCGCGCATACTCACGACGCTGCTCCACGAGATGGTGAAGACCGACGTCGAGGTGGGCCTGGCGACGATGTGCATCGGCGTCGGCCAGGGCATCGCGATGGTCGTGGAGCGCGCCTAGGTCCGCCGGGCCCTGGGGCGCGCGACGCTCGCGGACCGGCACTGGAGGGCAGATGGGAGCAGCAGGCACGGGAGTACAGATGTTCGACCCGCAGATCGAGACGATGCCGCAGGAGAGGCTCAGGGAGCTGCAGGGCGAGCGGCTGAGGCGGCTCGTGCGGTACGTGCACGAGCGGGTGCCCTTCTACCGCCGGAGGCTCGCCGAGGCGGGCGTGGAACCCGACTCCGTGAGGTCGATAGACGACGTGAGGCGCCTGCCCATCACGCGCAAGAAGGACCTCCACGACAACTACCCGATGGGCCTCTTCGCCGTGCCCCCCACGGAGCTGGCCCGGGTCCACGCCTCCTCCGGCACCACGGGCAAGCCCACCGTGGTGGGCTACACCAGGAACGACCTCGCGCTCTTCGCCGAGGTGAACGCCCGCTGCCTCGCCGCCGCCGGCGGCAGGCCCGGCATGGTGTTCCACAACGCCTACGGCTACGGGCTCTTCACCGGCGGCCTGGGCCTGCACGGCGGCGGGGAGCGCCTCGGCATGTGCGTGGTGCCCGTCTCCGGCGGCATGACCGACCGCCAGGTGACGCTGATCATGGACCTCAGGCCGGAGATCATCGCCTGCACGCCGTCCTACGCGCAGACCTTGGCCGAGGCCTTCGCCGCGCGCGGCATCGCGCCCGACGAGATACCCCTCCGGTACGGCATCCTCGGCGCCGAGCCCTGGACCGAGGCGATAAGGCAGGACGTGCAGAGGGGCCTCGGCATACAGGCCACGAACATCTACGGCCTCTCCGAGGTCATAGGCCCCGGCGTGGCCAACGAGGCCGTGGGCGAGGGCGAGGGCTCCTACGTCTGGGAGGACCACTTCTACCCTGAGGTGCTCGACCCGGACACCGGCGAGCCCGTCCCGGACGGACAGGACGGCGTCCTCGTCATCACCACGCTGACGAAGGAGGCGCTCCCCCTGCTGCGCTTCTGGACCGGCGACATCACCAGCCTCACCCGCGAGGTCGGGCCGAGCGGGCGCACCCACGCGCGCATCGGCATGATCCGCGGGCGCAGCGACGACATGATCATCGTGCGCGGCGTGAACGTCTACCCCACGCAGATCGAGGCCGTGCTCCAGCACGTGCCCCACGCCTCGCCGCACTACCAGCTCGTCGTGCGGCGCGAGAGGACGCTGGACGAGGTCGAGCTGCGCCTGGAGCTCGACCAGGAGACGTACTCCCGGCTCGGCGTCTCCCCGCGCGAGGACGGCGCCCTCAACGTCGAGGACCCCGTGGAGCGCCTGGCGCACGAGGTCGAGCACCGCATCAGGGACAGCGTCGGCATCGGCATCAAGGTCACGCTGCTGGCCCCCGGCGCCGCGCCGCGCTCGGCCGGCGGCAAGCTGCGACGCATCGTGGACGAGAGGAAGCTGTGAGGGAGATCCCGGCGGGGTACCTGGCGGCCCACGAGCTGACCGTGACCCCGGCGATGACCGTGGACTTCGAGCAGGACGACCCCCGGCTCGGCGCTCTCCACCCCGTCTACGCCACCTACTGGATGGCGAAGCACATGGAGCTCGCCAGCCGCAAGGTCATCCTGCCCTTCCTCGAGGAGGGCGAGGAGGGCATAGGTTTCCGCGTCGAGGTCTCCCACCTCGCCTCGGCGTTGCCCGGCATGCGCGTGCGCGTGGAGGCGCGGTTCCGCGAGATGGTCAAGAACCGCGTCCACGCCGACTGCGTGGCCGTGAACGAGCTGGGCGACGTGATCGGCGAGGGCGCGACGGTGCAGGTGATCCTGCCGCGGGAGAGGCTCGAGGCCAACTTCGCGCGCCTGCGCGAGAGGGCGCGCGCGCACGCCGGAGGTGCCGCCACGTGATCAAGCTCATCGCCATCTACGACAAGCCCGACGACGAGGCGTCGTTCTGGGAGCACTACAGGAAGGTGCACGCGCCGCTCACGCGCGAGCTGCCCGGCCTGCAGGGGCTAGAGCTGCTGCGCGTCACCGCCGACGCCTTCGGCGGCGAGCCGCCCCACTACCTCGTCGCCACGATGTCCTTCGCCGACAGGGACGCCTTCAGGGCCGCGATGCGCTCGGAGGAGAACGCGCGCCTCGCCGCCGACCTCATGAGCTTCGCCAAGGGCAAGGTGAGGGTGCTGGTCAGCGAGGTGGAGGAGGCCTGAGGCGCGCCGCCGGCCCGGCCCCGCGGGGCGACGGGGCCCGCGGGCAGGACTCGCCCGTGTGCGAGTCGTCCTATCTGCGGCAGCGGCCCGCGGATATCCTCTGGCCTGGCAGGGAGGTCGCGTGGCCACCGTACATCTCCTGGGCACGGGCGCTGCCCTGTCCGACTCCGGGCGCACCACCACGATGCTGGCGGTGGAGGGCGGCTCGTCGCTCCACCTCGTCGACTGCGGCGGCGACGCCGCCCACAGGCTGCTCGCCTCCGGCCTCGACCTCGCCAGGCTCTCCGACCTCATCGTCACGCACGAGCACGCCGACCACGTCGCGGGCTTCCCGCTGCTCATGGAGCGCCTGTGGCTCGCGGGCATCGGCGCCAGCTTCGCCGTGCGCGGCATCAGGACGGCTCTCGACCAGGCGCGGCGCATCCACGACTCCTTCGACATCGACACCTGGCCCAACTACCCGGCGCTGGACTACCGCGAGTTCCCGCACGAGGAGGGCGCGCTGGTCCTCGAGGACGACGACTTCGTCGTGCGCGCCGCCCCCGGGCGCCACTCGGTGCCCGTGGTGGGCCTGCGCTTCGAGTCGAAGCGCAGCGGCCGCGTCCTGGCCTACTCGTGCGACACCGAGTACGAGCCGGCCATCGTGAGGCTCGCCGAGGGCGCCGACCTCCTGCTCCACGAGGCGTCGGGCGTGGCGCCCGGCCACTCCACGGCGGCCTCGGCCGGGCGCGTGGCCAGGGAGGCGGGCGTGGCCAGGCTCGTGCTCGTGCACCTGCCGCCCTTGGGCGGCAAGGAGGGCCAGTGGCTCGACGAGGCCCGCGAGTCCTTCCCCGGCGCCGTGCTCGGCCACGACGGCGACAGGATCGAGTTCTGAGGGCTCGTCGGTAGCCAGCGGCGCGGCCCCCGTCCACCGTCCGGCCAACCTCCTTCCACCTTCCGGCGGCGCGGCGCGACCGTGGGGTGGACGCGCGCGGGTGCGCTCCCCTGCCAACCTCGTGGCCAAGACGATGATCACGGTCCAGGGACTCACCAAGAGGTACGGCGGCAGGACCGTCGTCGACGACGTCAGCTTCACGGTCGAGAGGGGCGAGACCTTCGGGCTGTTGGGCCCGAACGGCGCCGGCAAGACGACGATCGTCGAGACGATCGCCGGCCCGAGGCGGCCGGACTCGGGCAGCGTGCGGGTGGCGGGCCTCGACCCCGCCGCCGACGCGGAGGCATGACATGACGGCCCTGCTGACCATCACGAAGACCGAAGCCAAGCTCTTCGCCCGCGAGCCGCTCGCCCTGTTCTTCGGCCTGGTCTTCCCCTCGCTGCTGCTCCTCGTCATCGGCG
>JBIQHQ010000008.1:0-34821 GCA_044508445.1 Deinococcaceae bacterium | reverse complement strand
GTGGCGATGCCCTCTATGAAGTAGCGCTGGCCGAAGAAGAAGAGGACCACCAGCGGCACCGTGAGGACCGTGGTGGCGGCCAGCACGAGCTCCCACTGCATCTCGCCGCCCTGCCCGAAGCGGTCGATGAGCGTCTTGATCCCGCGCGGCATGGTGAAGAGGGCGTTGTCGTAGAGGTAGATGAGCGGCTTGAGGAGGTCCGTCCACAGCGCCTTGAACTCGAAGATGAACACGACGATCAGCGCCGTGCGGGTGAGGGGCAGGGCCACGCGCCACCACATCTGGAAGTAGTTGGCGCCGTCGATCCGCGCGGCGTCGAAGAGGTCGCGCGGCAACCCCAGGTAGAACTGCCGGAGCAGGAAGACGTAGAAGGCGGAGCCGAAGAGGTTCCCGGCCCACAGCGGCACCAGCGTGTTGACCATGCCCAAGCGGCTCCAGATGAGGTAGACGGGGATCATCGTCACGGCGCCCGGCAGCATCATCGTCGCCAGCACCAGGCCGAAGAGGGCGTCGCGCCCCTTGAAGCGGAAGTAGGCGAAGCCGAACGCCACGGCCGCGCTCGACAGCGTGACGGCCGTGGCGCCCAGCAGCCCCACGACGAACGAGTTCTGCAGCCATGAGAACACGGGCGCGGCGCGCCAGACGTTCACGTAGTTGCTCCACATCACGGGGTTAGGTACCCACTCCCCGTCGAAGACCATGGAGCGCGTCTTCAGCGAGGCGCTCACCAGCCACACGAGAGGGGCCAGGAAGACCACGGTGACGCCGCTGAGCAGCAGGAGGAACAGGACCCGGCTCACCGCCCGGCCCACGCGCTTCTCGCGCCTCTCCACGGCGTGGGTGACGGCCTGCCGCCGCGGTGCGGCGGCCTCGGCTAGCGCCATCGCCTCACCGCCCCTCGTAGTAGACCCAGCTCCGGCTGAAGCGGAGCTGGACGAGTGTGATGACGAGGATCACCACGAAGAGCAGCCACGCCATCGCCGAGGCGTAGCCCATGTTCAGGAACTCGAAGGCCTGCCTGAACAGGTAGACGACGTAGAACAGCGCGGCCGAGCCGCCGGCCCCCGAGTCCATCTGCCCGAAGTACATCGTGTAGACCTCGTCGAAGACCTGCAGGGACGCGATCGTGTTGACGATGAGCACGAAGAACACGGCGCCGCTGATCATGGGCAGGGTCACGTGCCTGAACTCCGCCCAGCCGGAGGCGCCCTCGATGCGCGCGGCCTCGTAGAGGTTCCTCGGCACGTTCCTCAAGGCCGCGTAGAGGATCACGATCGTGCCGCCCAGGCTCCACAGGCTCATGATCACGAGGCCCGGCTTGATCCAGGCGGGGTCGGTGGTCCAGCCGGGCCCGTGGATGCCGAACAGGCCGAGCGCGCGGTTCAGGATCCCCACGGACGGGTTGAGCACCCACAGGAACAGCGCGCCCACCGCCACGGTGGGCGTGAGCGACGGCAGGTAGAAGACCGTCCGGAAGAAGCCGGCGGCCCGCGTGACGCGGTCGAGCATGAGCGCCAGGCCCAGCGCCAGGGCCACCGAGAGCGGCACGTAGAGCACCGTGTAGAGGAACGAGTTCCACAGCGCCAGGCGCAGGCGCGGGTCGGCGGCCAGCTCGCGAAAGTTGTCGAGCCCCACCGGCAGCGGCGGCCTGAGGACGTCGTACTGGGTGAAGGAGAGGTAGAGGCTGGCGACCATGGGCACGGCGGTGAACACCAGGAAGCCCACGGCCCACGGCGCTATGAAGGCCCAGCCGGCGCGGGCCTCGGCCCGCCGCAGGCCGCTCCGGCCCACGGCGGGCAGCGAGGCAACGCTCCCCGTCCTCAGCGCGCCCATGCCTCGTCGAGGGCCGCCTGCGCCTCCTGCTGCGCCTGCGCGAGGGCATCGGCGGCCGTCTGCTCGCCGTTGAGGACGCGGTTCACGGCGTCGGTCCACGCCTGCCTGACCTCGGCGCCAGCGGGGTTGGCCGGGATCGAGAAGGCCGCGTCCTGCACCTGCAGGATCACCTCGACGCCGTGGTCGAAGGCCTCGTTGCCGCTGGGCTTCACGAGCTCCCCGAAGATGCGCTCGTCGGCCACGAGGTTGCCCGTGTAGGTGCCCGTGTAGGTGGTGCCGTCCTCGGCGCGCAGCCTGGCGCGCTCCTGCGCCGCCGCGTACCAGGTGTCGGGGTTCGTCATCGTCGCCATGAAGGCGCAGGCGGCGTCGGGGTTCGCGGCGCCGGTGGGGATGGCCCAGGCCGAGCCCGTGGCGAACGAGAGCACGTTGCCCTGCCTGTCGAGGAAGGGGGCGAAGGCCACGGGGGCGTCGGGCGAGGACTCGACGAGCACGTTCACGTACCACTGCTCCATGGGCCAGGCGCCCACCTGGTCGGCGGCCACCTGGTTGTCGGCGCCGAAGAAGTCCCACGTGTCGCGGAACGCCATGAACGGTCCTCGCCCGCCGGCGGCCTCGTGCAGGCCGGCGGCGAACTCGAGCGCCTCGACGGCCTCGCGGCTGTCGAGCATGGCGGTGCGTCCGTCGTCGGAGACGAGCTGGCCGCCGTTGGCGCGCACCCACAGCGGGAAGAACTCTGGCAGCTTGGGATCGAAGCCGATGCGCGTGACGTCGCCGCCGTCGACGGCGGTGACCTGGTCGTTGAACGCCGCGATGGCGTCCCAGTCGCTGGTGTCGAGGTCCTCGAGCGACATGCCGGCCTCGTCCAGGGCGGCGGTGTTCACGATCATCAGCACGATGTTGTTGAACTCGGGCACGCCGTAGACGGTGCCGTCGAGGGTCACGGCCTGCGCGGCCGCCGGCCGGAACTGCCCCATGTCGATGCCGGCCTGCTCGACGCACTGGTCCAGCGGCTGCAGGGCGCCGCGGCGCGCGTAGGTGGAGAGGTCGTCGCGGTTGAGGTAGACGACGTCGGGCGGGTTGCCGGACGCGATGGCCGTGAGCAGCTGCTGCTGGTCTATGGCGCCCTCGGTGAGCTGGAGGTTCACGTCGGGGTAGAGCTCCTCGAAGCGGTCAACGCGCACCGAGGCGATCTCGTCTGGCACGCCGAAGCCCAGTACCCGCAGGTCACCGGAGGCCGCCATCTGCTGCGCCGCGGCCAGGCCTAGGCAGGCCGCCAGGGCCAGGGCGGTCAACGGGCGGCGGTAGCGCGCCCGGTCTTCGCGTTCTCGGCTGTTGCGGTTCATGGTCCCTCCCAAGGGTCGACCGGCGCGCCGCTTGGCACGGCGCCCACCCCGGCCCCGCCGGACGGCCCGCCGGCGCAGGGACAGCACGCCCCCACGCCCGGAACCACGGCGCCCGCGACGCGCCACCTTCCGCGCGGAGGACTGTCTTGTTCGGCGAGACCGGTCAGGCTTGGAGCCTTGGGTGCGACTCTAGGACCTGGGGCGTGAGACGCTCACAGCCTGAGGTGAGAACCTCCCGTCCAGGCGGAGGCACACGAGGAGGCGCTTCTCATGGGTGCTCGAGGTCGGCGGGTCGCCCGGGCCGCGGCGCGACCCGGCCGGGCCCCGCCCCCGGCGCGACACGGGCTCACCCCGCCCCCGGCGCGAACCGACCTGGCCCCGCCGCGTCGCCGCGACCGTGCGCGGCGACGGGCCGTCACACGACGGCCTCGAGGTAGGTGTAGCCGACCAGCTCGCGGTCGTAGAGCTCGAGGAACTCGGCCATCTCGCCCTCGGTGAGGCCGCCCCGCGCCCTCACCTCCTCGGCCTGGGCGTGGACGGCGGCGTGGAGGTCCGGCGTCTCGTAGCCCATGTTCTGGATCACCCGCCGCGCCTTCTGCCCCTCTATGAACAGCTCGACGTCGTAGCGCCCGTCCCGCGTGAGGCGCACGTGCGCCTCGTGGACCCTGCCGAAGAGGTTGTGGGCGTTGGCCAGCACGTCCTGGTACGCGCCCGTGAGGAAGATGCCGAGGTAGTAGGGCTCGCCCGGCCTGACGTCGTGGACGGGCAGCGTCCGCTTGACGTCGCGCAGGTCTATGAAGCTGTCGATCTTGCCGTCGGAGTCGCAGGTGATGTCGAAGAGCGTGGCGTCGCGCTCGGGCCGCTCGTTCAGCCGCGTGAGCGGGGCGATGGGGAAGAGCGACTTGATGGCCCAGTGGTCGGGCAGCGTCTGGAAGACAGAGAAGTTGACTATGTACCTGTCGGCCAGCATGCGCGGGAGCAGCTCGAACTCCTCGGGCACGTAGTCGAGGTCCCTCACGACCTTCTCCACCCTGCCGAGGATGAGGTGGTAGAGCTGCTCGAAGTGCGCGCGCTCCAGCAGGCTGAGGTAGCCGAGGTCGAAGAGGTTGTGCATCGTCTCCTTGTTCGCCACGGCCTCGTTGAAGACCTCGCGGTACGACTTCGCGGTCACGGACCCCGCCAGGTCGCGCATGTCCTTCACGAGCTGGTGGGGCTCGCCCTGCAGGGGCGGCAGGTCGATGGGCTCGCGCGTCGGGCCGATCGTGTCGACGACGGGCACCACGACCACGGAGTGGTGCGCGGTGAGCGCGCGGCCCGACTCGGTGACGATCACGGGGTGGCCCACCTCGGCGGCGTCGCACACCTCCATGACCGTGTAGACGACGGTGTCGGCGTACTCGCGCAGCGAGTAGTTCGCCGAGACGTAGTAGGTGGTCTTCGAGCCGTCGTAGTCCACGGCCAGGCCGCCGCCCACGTCGAGGAAGCGCACCTGGGCGCCCATCTCGGCCAGCTCCACGTAGGCCTGCGCGGCCTCGCGCACCGCCACGCGTATGCGCCTGATGTCGGTGAGTTGGCTGCCGATGTGGCAGTGCAGGAGCTGGAGCGCGTGGGCGAGGCCCTCGCGCTTGACCCTCTCGACCACGTCCACGAGCTCGGCGGCCGTGAGGCCGAACTTCGCCTCGTCCCCGCCGGACGACTCCCACTGGCCGGTGCCGCGCGCGTGCACCTTGAAGCGCACGCCCAGCGCCGGCTCCACGCCTATCTCGCGGCTGATGCGCAGCACGCGTTCCAGCTCGCCCAGCTTCTCGAGCGTGATGATCACGTTGCGGCCGAGCTTGCGCCCCCACAGCGCGAGCCTTATGTAGTCGTCGTCCTTGAAGCCGTTGCAGCACAGCAGGGCGTCGTCGTGGGTGTCGTGCGCCAGGCACAGCGCCAGCTCGGCCTTGCTGCCCGCCTCCAGACCGGTGCGGTAGCGAGCGCCGTAGCCGGCGATCGTCTCCACGACCACGCGGCGCTGGTTGACCTTGATCGGGTAGACGCCCTGGTAGTGGGCGCGGTAGCCGGCCTCGGCGATCGCCCGGGCGAAGGACTCGTTGATGCGGTCGAGGCGGTCCTCGATGATGTCGGGGAAGCGCAGCGTCAGGGGCAGGTCGAGGCCGCGCTCGCGGAGGTCGGCGACGATGTCCACGATGGGCACGGGGGCGCCGTCCCTGTCGGACACCGTCACGCGGCCCGCGTCGTCGATGCCGAAGTAGCCTGTCGACCACGACCTGATGCCGTAGATCTCGTCGGCGTCCGCGATGGAGAAGCCTGGGTCGAGGGAGAGCCTGCTCACGCCCCAGAGGGTAGCCCCTGGCGCGCACGCGCAGGGTCCCCTGGCGGCGGGCTCGGTGGGCGGAACCGCGCCACCCTCGCGCCTGCTGCTAGCATCGGCATCCGATGGCCGCGACCTCGCCCGCCACGACGCCGAAGCTGCGCATGCCAGCCGAGTGGGAGCCCCACGCGGCCACCTGGACGAGCTGGCCCTTCGACGACGACCTGTGGGAGGGCCACCTCGAGGGGGTGCGGCGCGAGTTCGCCGGCCTCGTCGCCACGGTCTCCCGCTACGAGCCCGTGGTGCTGAACGTACGTGACGACGAGGCGGAGACCGACGCCCGCGCCAGGCTGGCCGCCGCCGGGGCCGACCTCTCCCGTGTGGAGCTCCACCGCGTGCCCCTCGACGACGTCTGGTTCCGCGACAACGGGCCCCTCTTCGTGCGCGAGGCCGACGGGCGCGTGGCCCTCACCGACTGGCGCTTCAACGCCTGGGGCGGCAAGTACGCGCCCTGGGACGACGACGACCGCGCGCCCCAGGCCGTGGCGCGCCGGCTGGGGATGCGCCGCTACGCCGTCGACGCGGTCATGGAGGGCGGCTCCCTCGAGCTGAACGGTCGCGGCGTGTGCCTCACGACCCGCTCCTGCCTGCTCACGCCCACGCGCAACCCCGGGCTGTCGGCGGCGGACATCGAGGCGCTGCTGGCGCGCTGGCTCGGCGTCACGCGGGTCGTGTGGCTGCACGGCGGGCTCGAGGGCGACCACACCGACGGGCACGTGGACACGATCGTGAGGTTCGCCGGCGACGAGACGATCGTGGCCAGCGTGGAGGAGGACGAGGACGACCCCAACCACGCCGCCATGCGGGAGAACCTCGAGGTCCTGCGCGCGCTGCGCACGCCCGAGGGCAGGCCCTACCGCATCGTCGAGCTGCCGCTGCCGGAGCGGCGCGCCTACCTCGGCGACGCGCGCCTGCCCCTCACCTACGCGAACTGGTACGTGGGCAACGGCTTCGTGGTCGTGCCCGTCTACGACGACCGCAACGACGAGCGGGCCCTGGCGACGCTGCGCCCGCTCTTCCCCGGCCGCGACGTGGTCCCGCTGCCGGCCTCGGAGCTCATCACGGGCGGCGGGGCGTTCCACTGCGTCACGCAGCAGCAGCCGGCCGGCGCGGTCGCTCCGGCCGCTGAGGCGGAGGGCGAGGGCACGCCGGCCGAGCCGGTGGATGCCGGGTTCGGGCCCGGCGCGGAGGGAGGCGAGGCATGAACCAGCGCCCCGGCACGTTCCGCATAGGCGTCGTGCAGATGAGCTGCTCGGAAGTCCTCGAGGAGAACCTGGCCAAGGCCGAGGCGTTCGTGCGCGAGGCCGCGGCGAACGGCGCGGGGCTCGTGCTGCTGCAGGAGCTGTTCGAGAACCTCTACTTCCCTCAGCTCGAGCGCGAGGAGCTGTTCGCGCTGGCGCACCCCGTCGACGAGCACCCTTTCATCGCGCGCTTCGCCCGTCTCGCCGGCGAGCTGGGCGTCGTGCTGCCGGTGTCGTTCTTCGAGAGGTCCGGCCAGGCGTACTTCAACAGCCTCGCCATGGTCGACGCCTCGGGCGAGGTGCTGGGCGTCTACAGGAAGAGCCACATACCCGACGGCCCCGGCTACGAGGAGAAGTTCTACTTCAACCCCGGCGACACGGGCTTCAGGGCCTGGCGCACGCGCGTGGGCGTGATCGGCGTGGGCATCTGCTGGGACCAGTGGTTCCCCGAGTGCGCCCGCGCCATGGCCCTCAAGGGCGCCGACGTGCTCCTCTACCCCACCGCCATCGGCTCGGAGCCGGAGGAGACCGGCGGCCTCGACACGCGCGACATGTGGCGCCGGGTCATGCTCGGTCACGCCGTGGCGAACTCCGTCTACGTCGCGGCGGCGAACCGCGTGGGCAAGGAGGGCGAGGCCGAGTTCTACGGCAGCTCGTTCGTCTGCGACTTCCAGGGCGAGTACCTGGCCGAGGCCGACAGGTCCTCCGAGACGGTCATCTACGCCGACCTCGACCTGCCGCGCGCTCAGCGCTTCCGGGCCGGCTTCGGCTTCTTCCGCGACCGCCGGCCCGACCTCTACGGCCCGCTGCTCACGCTGGACGGCCGGGAGCGGCACTAGGCGCGGCCGGCCGAGCGACCGCGGGCGCCGCCAGCGTGCTCGTCAGGCGGCGCCTCGCCCGCGGGCTCGTCAGGCGGCGCGACCGTCGCGTGCCGGTCCGCTGGCGTCGCCCGCGGGACGTCCGCTACCCCGCCTGCCCCAGGCCGCGTCTGGCGGCGCGCGACGCCTTCTCGGCGAACTCCTGGGCGAACACCTTGATCTCGCCGGCCAGCGGCTGGAACGTGGTGGCGTTCGCGTAGGTGTCAGCCATCGTCATCAGCGTCTGGAAGAAGAAATCGTTCATGTCGTCCACGGTCATGTCGCGCGTCCACAGGTCGATGCGCAGCGCGCTGCGCCGCTTGGCGTCCCACAGCGCCAGGACGAAGGCCTTCGCCTCCTGGTCTCCGGGCTCCGGGGCCTCGTCGGCGCGCCAGGTGATGGCCTCGACGACGTCCCCCGACCTCACCACGCGCAGCACGATCTCCGAGCTGTCCATCGGGCCATGCTAACAGCGTCCCCGCGCGGTCCGGCGGGCGGGGAGACGGCGGGCAGGCAGGCCGGCGCCGCGTTGGCCGGCGCGTGAGGAGCTCTCAGGCCGGCCGGGGACGGCCGGGTTATCGTCCCACCCAGCGAAGCGCCGAGGTCCGCCGCCCCGAGGGCGGCGCGGCGGCGCGGGGGCGCCGAGAGGTAGGGCGATGAAGGGACTGATCCTCGCGGCCGGTCTCGGCACGCGGCTGCGGCCGCTGACGAGCCTACGGCCGAAGCCGACGATCGCGGTCGCCAACAAGCCGCTCATCCACTACGCGGTGGACAACCTCGTCGAGGCCGGCGTCGACGACATCGGCGTGGTGGTCGGCCCGTCCACGGTGACGCCCATCAGGGACACGCTCGAGGGCTACCAGGGTGCCAGGTTCGAGTACATCATGCAGGACCCGCCCATGGGCCTCGCCCACGCCGTGAAGGTGGCGCGGCCGTTCCTCGGCGGCGAGCCCTTCGTCATGTACCTCTCCGACAACCTCTTCGAGCACGGCGTGCGCGACTTCGTGAGCCGCTTCGAGCCGGAGAGCGGCGTGAACGCCGTGCTGGCGCTCGTGGAGGTGCCCGACCCGCGTCAGCTGGGCGTGGCCGTCGTCGCGGACGGCCGCATCGAGCGCCTCGTCGAGAAGCCGGCCCACCCGCCCAGCAACCTGGCCGTGGCCGGCGTCTACGTCTTCGACGCCTCGGTCCACGAGGCCATCGACGGCCTCCAGCCGGGCGCCAAGGGCGAGTACCAGATCACGGACGCGATCCAGCGGATGATCGAGGCGGGCCGGACCGTGGCGCCCGTGGTCGTGCCCGGCTGGTGGAAGGACACGGGCAAGGCCGAGGACATCCTCGACGCCAACCGCCTGGTGCTGGGACGGCTGCGCCGCCACGTGGCCGGAACGGTGGAGGACAGCCAGCTCGTGGGCGAGGTCGTCGTCGAGGAGGGCGCCGTCGTGCGCGGCTCGACGGTCTTCGGCCCCGCCCTGCTGGGGCGCAACGTCCGGCTCGAGCGCGCCTACGTGGGCCCGTTCACGACGCTGGGCGACGACGTCACGGTCCGCGACGCCGAGCTCGAGTTCACGGTGGTGGGCGCGCGCACGCTCATAGAGCGCGTGGGCACGCGCATCCAGGCCAGCCTCATAGGCGAGGACGTCATCCTCTCCGGCCACGACGGCCGCCCCAGCTCCCACCGCCTGATCGTCGGCGACGAGAGCCGCATCGAGCTGCGGGAGGGGTGAGGCGACCCCGGCGTCCGCGCCCTCCGGCGTGGTCGCGCGACCGGAACGAGCGGGAACCGCCGGCCCCGCCTACGTCGACGCCCGACGCCGGCGAGGAGGGGCCATCAGCCTCACCGACGCCCCCGGCGTTGACGCCCGTCGAGGTCGTTGCTAAGGTGACCCAAATCGCATCTCGGCTTGCAAACGTTTGCGAAGGCGCGAGCCCTCGGCCGCCACCTTCCGACCTGCATCCGTAGGCCTCGCCTTCCCGCGGCGCGCGGCGCCTCGAGAGGAGCCATGATCCAGCGCAGCAGCACGCTGAAGGTCCTGGCGCAGCACCTGGGCGTATCCATCGCGACCGTGTCGCGGGCCCTGTCGGGCAACCCCGCGGTCGCCGAGAGGACGCGCGAGCGCGTGCTGGAGGCTGCCCGGCGCTACGGGTACGTGCCGAACCTCGCCGCCCGCCAGCTCGTCTCCGGACGCAGCGGCTTCGTCGCCTTCGTGCTGCCGGTACGCGGGCCGAGCCTCGTGGACTCCTACCTCGGCGAGTTCCTCACGGGGCTGGGCGAGGGCCTCGTCGAGCACGGCGTCGACCTGCTCCTGGCCACGGTGCAGGAGGGTCGCTCCGAGCTGGCCGTCCTCAGGCACGTCATCGAGTCCGGCCGCGCCGACGGCGTCGTCGTGGCGCGCATCGCCGAGGACGACGAGAGGGTCAGGTACCTGCGCGAGCGGGGCGTCCCGTTCGTCATGCACGGACGCCTGCTCGACCAGGCGGCGCCCGTGAGCTGGCTGGACACCGACAGCGGCACGGCCTTCGCCCAGGCCTTCGACCTGCTCTACGAGCTCGGCCACCGCCGCTTCGGCCTCGTGAGCATCACCGACCGCATGACCTTCAGGCACCTGCGCGAGCAGGGCCTGCGCGCGGCGATCGAGCGGCGCGGCGACGACCGCGTGTCCCTCCGGGTCGCCGCCGCCCCGCGCTTCGACCGCCGGTCCGCGGTGGCGGCGGTAGACCGGCTCCTCGCCGGGCCCGGCCGCCCCACCGCCGTGCTGGGCCTCTTCGACGAGCTCGCGCTGCTCGTGCTGGAGCGCGCGGCACACGCCGGGCTGCGCGTGCCGCAGGACCTGTCCGTCGTCGGCTTCGACAACGTGCCGGCGGCGGCCTACGCCCCGCCGGGCCTCACGACCTTCGACGCGCGCACCCGCCCCTCGGCCAAGGAGATCGGCGAGATGCTCGTCTCCGTCGTCGAGGGCCGCCGCGACGGGCCGCTGCAGCGGCTCGTCACCCCGGAACCCGTGCTCAGAGGCAGCCACGGCCCCGCCCCGCGCAGGGCACGCGCCGCTAGGAGAGGGAGGACTGTGGGATGAAGAAGACTTCGCGGTTCCTTGTAGGCTTGGCGCTGGCGCTGGCGGCGCCCTTCGCCACCGCACAGGTCCTGTTCTGGTCGACGCAGGCGTCGCCCGTCGAGGAGGCGGCGCGCATGCGCGAGATGGTGCTCGCCGGCTTCCCCGGCGGCGTCGACTTCCAGGCCCAGGACACGGGACCCTTCTACACGCGCCTCGAGGCCGAGCTGCAGGCCGGCCGCGGCGAGATCGGCGTGCTCGGCGCGCTGCACGGCGACCTCGCCATCTACGCGGACAGCCTGGTGGACCTCTCCGGGGTCGACCTCAGCGGCATCGCGGTGAGCGAGGCGTTCATGGAGCTCGGCCGCCTGGGCACCGACGAGCAGAAGTACCTGCCGTGGATGCAGGCGAACTACGTCATGGCCGCGAACCGGCAGGCGCTCGAGTACCTGCCGGAGGGCGCCGACCTCAACGCCCTGACGTACGAGCAGCTCGTCGAGTGGGCGGCCGCCGTCCACGAGGCCACCGGCACGGCGAAGTTCGGCTTCCCGGCCGGTCCGCAGGGGCTCAGGCACAGGTTCTTCCAGGGCTTCCTGCTGCCCTCGTTCACGGGCTCCACGGTCACGAGGTTCCGCTCGCCCGAGGCGGAGCAGGCCTGGGACCTCTTCAAGGAGCTGTGGCAGCACACGAACCCCGCCTCCACCACCTACGGGTTCATGCAGGAGCCCCTGCTCACCGGCGACGTGTGGATCGCGTTCGACCACATCGCCCGCCTGGCCGACGCCTTCAACCAGCGGCCCGACGACTTCGTGGCCTTCCCCGCTCCCGCCGGGCCCGTCGGCCGCGGGTTCATGCCGGTGCTGGCGGGCGTAGCCGTCCCCGTCACGACCCCTGACCTCGACGCCTCCCTGGCGCTGGTGCGGTACCTGATGCAGCCCGAGACACAGGTGGCCACGCTCCTGGCCACGAACTTCTACCCCACCGTCGATGCCCCCCTGCCCGACGACCTGCCGCCGGCGGCGCGGGCGCTCGGTCCGGCGATCACCGCCATGACGACGTCTCCCGACGCCCTGCCGGCGCTGCTGCCCGTGGGCCTGGGCGAGCTGGGCGGCCAGTTCAACCAGGTGTACATAGACACCTTCGAGCGCATCGTGCTGGCCGGCCAGCCGACGCGCGCCGTGCTCGACGAGCAGGCCGCCGTCCTGCGCGACCTCATGGTCCAGGCGAACGCGCCCTGCTGGCTGCCGGACGAGCCGTCGGAGGGCGCCTGCCCCGTCGACTGAGGCGAGAGGCCGCGGCCGTCGGCGCTGCCCCTGGCGGCGCCGACGGCCCGGCGCCTACCCTCCCAGGGAGCTGAGGCCCACCCGTGCGCGCCAGGGCGTTGCCCTACCTCCTCATGCTGCCGGCAGCGCTGTTCCTGCTGGTGTTCTTCGTGTACCCGGCCGTGCAGATCGCGGTGCTGGCCGTGTCGGGGCCCGACGGCTTCACGCTGCGGCCGCTGCGGACGATGGTGGGCCACTGGAAGTTCGGTCCCGCGCTGCGCTGGACGCTGCTGCTGGCGGTCGTCGTCGTCCCCCTGCAGCTCGCGCTGGCGCTGGGCATGGCGTCCATCGTCACGAGGCTCAAGGCCGGCCGCGACACGGTCCTCTACCTCTTCTCGATACCCCTCGGCCTCTCCGACCTGGCGGCCGGCATCATCTGGCTGGCCATCTTCGAGCAGTCGGGCTTCCTCAACTCGCTGCTCTTCCGCCTCGGGCTCGTGGACCGGCCCCAGCTCTTCCTCGGCTACCAGAGCGTGGGGACGATCTTCCTCGCCGTCGTCCTGGCCGAGGTGTGGCGCGCCACGGCGATCGTCATGGTGATCCTCGTCGCCGGCATGGGGCTCATACCCAAGGAGTACGACGAGGCCGGCCAGGTGTTCGGGGCGAGCGCCTGGCAGAGGTTCACGAGGATCACGCTGCCCCTGCTGCGCCCGAGCCTGCAGTCGGCGCTGATACTGCGCACGCTGAACGCCTTCGAGGTGTTCGCCGTCGTCGTCGCGCTGGGCGGCACCACCATGCCGGTGCTCATGGGCGAGACCTACCAGTGGCAGTTCATGCTGCGGGACAGGAACGTCGCGGCCGCGTACGCGCTCGTCATACTCGCCGTCTCGGTGGCGGCGACCCTCTTCTACCTGCGCGCCCTGCGCGTGCCGAAGGGGGCGACGCCGTGAGGGCGCCCCGCGCGCAGGACGCCCCGACCGCCGCCGGCGACGCCCCGCGGGAGGCCCCCACCGTGGGCGCGGCCGGGCGCTTCCTCTTCGTGAGCGCCGTCGTCGTGCTCTGCGCCTGGGTGCTGGTGCCCATCTACCTGATGATGGTCAACGCGCTCTCCTCACCCCGGGAGGTCACGGCCTTCCCGAAGAGCTTCTTCCCTTCCTTCGACCTGGGCTCCCTGCGGTTCTTCGCCACCTACGCCGGCGTGCTCAAGGCCCTGTGGAACTCGGTGCTGGTGGCCGCGCTGACCATGGTGCTGTCGCTGGGCCTCGGCGCCCCCGCCGGCTACGCTCTCTCGCGCTTCGAGTTCCGCGGCAAGGAGCTGTTCCGGCTGCTGATCGTGATGACGAGGGCCTTCCCGCTACCGCTGCTGGCGCTGCCGCTGGCCGTGCTCTTCATCCGCACCGGGCTCGACGACACGGCCCTGGGTCTCGCCATCGTCCACACGGTCCTGGCCATACCCTTCGCCGCCCTCATCACCTTCTCGCTGTTCTCCGGCATCCCGCTTGAGCTCGAGGAGGCCGCCTGGACCCTCGGCTGCACGCGCTGGCAGGCGTTCCGCAAGGTCGTGCTGCCGCTGGTGCTGCCGGGCATCGCCGCCTCGGCGGTCTTCGCCTTCATAGTCTCGTGGAACGAGGTGTTCGCCGCCGCCGTGCTCACGGTCCAGAACCGCACGCTGCCCGCCTTCCTGGTGCAGAGCCTCAACGTCTCGCCCCTCCACCTCAAGTTCGCCGGCGGCGCCGCCCTGGTGGTGCCCGCCCTGGTCTTCATCTTCGCCGTGCGGAGGTACCTGTTCGCGATGTGGGGCATCGCCTCCCGCTAGCCATGGCCGAGATCGCCATCAGGGGCGTCGCCAAGCGCTTCGGGGTCTTCCAGGCCCTGCGCTCGCTGGACCTGACCGTCGCCGACAGGGAGTTCATGGTGCTGCTGGGCCCCTCCGGCTGCGGCAAGACGACGCTGCTGCGCATCATCGCCGGGCTAGAGACGCCCAGCGCCGGCGAGGTGTGGATCGGCGAGCGCCGCGTCGACAAGCTGCCGCCGCGGGACCGCGGCATCGCCATGGTCTTCCAGAACTACGCCGTCTTCCCGCACCTCACCGTGTACGAGAACATCGCCTTCGGGCTGCGCATGAAGCGCCTCCCCCGCGCTCAGGTGGAGGAGCGCGTCCGCCGCACGGCCGCGCTCATGCACATCGAGCAGCTCCTGGAGCGCTACTCCGGCCAGCTCTCCGGCGGGCAGCGGCAGCGCGTCGCCGTGGCGCGGGCGCTGGCGATGGAGCCCGACGTGATACTGATGGACGAGCCGCTGTCGAACCTCGACGCGCTGCTGCGCCTCGAGATGCGCGCCGAGCTCAAGGGCGTGCTGGAGGCCAGCCGGACCACGACGATCTACGTGACGCACGACCAGGTGGAGGCCATGTCGCTCGCCGACCGCATCGCCGTGATGAACGAGGGCGAGATCGTGCAGGTCTCCACGCCCGTGGACATCTACCGCAACCCCGCCGCGCGCTTCGTGGGCAGCTTCATAGGCAGTCCGCCCATGAACTTCATCGCCGCCACGAGGGTCGGTCCCGGCGAGTGGGACGCGGCCGGACTGAGGCTGCCTGGCCCCGCGACCGGCGAGCGCCTCGAGCTCGCCGTCAGGCCCGAGGACGTGGAGGTGGCGCCGGGCGGGCTCGCGGCCGTCGTGCGCGTCGTGGAGCCGCTGGGAGCGCACACGCTGGTCACCGCCGAGGTGGCGGGCAGGCCCTTCCGCGCCGTGCTCGGCAGCGACCTGGACGTCGCGCCCGGCGACGCCCTCAGCCTCGTGCCGAAGCCGGACCGCTTGCGCTGGTTCGACGCGGGCACCGGCGCGGCGGTGCGATGACCAGCGCCGAGGACATGGCCGCGCGGGCCGCGGCGGTGCTGCGCGCCAACGACCGCGGCGGCTACACGGTGCCCACGGCCGGCCTCTACCCGTTCCAGTGGAACTGGGACTCCTGCCTCACCGCCCTGGGCCTGAGCCGCCTCGACGAGGAGCGCGCCTGGCGCGAGGTCGAGACGCTGTTCGCGCACCAGTGGCCCGACGGGATGGTGCCCCACATCGTCTTCCACGAGCCCTCCGACGGCTACTTCCCCGGACCCGACGTGTGGGGCACGGGCGGGCCCACGCCCACCTCCGGCATCACCCAGCCGCCCGTGGCCGGCTTCGTGGTGAGGAGGCTCCACGACCGCGCCGCCGACAGGGAGCTGGCAGCGGCCAAGGCGCTGGCGCTGCTGCCCAAGGTGGACGCCTGGCACGAGTGGTTCTACAGGTACAGGGACCCGCGCGGCGAGGGCCTCGTCGCCGTCCTCCACCCGTGGGAGTCGGGGCGGGACAACTCCATCGACTGGGACGAGGCGCTGAGCCGGGTCCCGACCGAGGGCGTCACCCCCTACACGCGCCGCGACACGCAGCACGCCGACCCGGCGCACAGGCCCACGAAGGAGCAGTACGACCGCTACCTGTGGCTCGTCGAGCGCTTCCGCGAGCTGGGCTGGGACGCGGCCAGGCTCCACGACGCCTCGCCGTTCCGCGTCGTGGACCCCGGCTTCAACGCGGTGCTCGCGCGCTCCTGCGCCGACCTGGCCGACCTGGCCGAGGCCCTCGGCGAGCGGCGCGTCGCCGAGGTCAACAGGGCGCGCGCCGCGCGGACGCTGGCGGCCCTGGAGGGCCTGTGGAGCGAGGACCGCGGCCAGTACCTCTGCCTCGACCGCGTGAGCGGTGGCCTGGTGGACAGCGCCTCGGTGGGCGGGCTCCTCGCCGTGTTCGCCGCCGTACCGCGGCGCCGCGCCCGGCGGATCGGCGAGACCCTGGGGCGTTGGTCGCGGAGCGTGAGGCACCTGGTGCCCTCGCACGACCCCACCGACCCGCGCTTCGAGCCCCAGCGCTACTGGCGCGGGCCGGTGTGGCTCGTCGTCAACCACCTGATCGCCGACGGGCTGGCGCTGGCGGGCGAGGCCGACCTGGCCCGCCGGATCGTCTACGCCAGCCTCGAGCTCGTGGCTGGCTCGGGCTTCGCGGAGTACTACGACCCCCTCACCGCCGACCCCTGCGGCGGCGGCACCTTCTCCTGGACGGCCTCCATGACCCTCGAGCTGCTGGCAGCCTCCTAGGCGCCCGACCGTGGAGCCGCTTGCAGCCCCCTAGTCGCCTGGCCGTGGAGCTGCCGGCGGCCTCCTAGGCCGGCGTCAGCAGGGCGAGGCCCCGGTGCGGCAGCACGAACGCCTCGGCGGCCGCGCCTCGACCGGGGTCCAGCCTGTCCACGCAGCGTCCGGCGGGCAGGGCCCTGCCCGTAAGCTCGACGTCGTGGTCGGTGGCGTTCACGGCGGCGCAGACGACGCCCTCCGCGGACTCGCGCCTCACGACCACTGCGCCCCGCTGGGCGAAGACCTCGGCGCCGCCGCGCCGCAGCGGGTGCAGCTCGCGCCGCAGGCCCCCGAGCGCGCTCACGAAGGCCAGCAGCTCCTCGTCCCACGCCCCGCGGTCGTCCCACGGCATCGCCGCGCGGTTGGCGGGGTCGTGGCCGCCCCTCAGGCCTATCTCGTCGCCGTAGTACACGCAGGGAGCGCCGGGGCAGGCGAAGAGCAGGAGCAGGGCCTGCCGCACGGCCGCCTGGTCGCCGCAGAGGAGCGTGGCGAGGCGCGGCGTGTCGTGCGAGCCGAGGAGGTTGAGCTGGCCGAAGGCCGTCTCGCCGGCGTAGACCCTCAGCAGCTCGCCCATGCGCGCGGCGAAGGCCGCCGGCTCGAGCGGCTCGATCCTCCCCAGCCCGCTCTTCGCCGCCTCGGCGCGGTCGAGGTCGCGGCCCACGAGCCCGTAGACGGCGCGGGCGAAGGGGTAGTTCATGACGCCGTGGAACATGTCGCCCTGCAGCCAGCGCTCGGCGACGTCCCAGATCTCGCCGACTACGTAGGCGTCGGGCTTCACGGCCACGCAGCGGCGCCTGAACTCGCGCCAGAACTCGTCGTCGTCGATCTCCGCCGGCACGTCGAGCCGCCAGCCGTCGGCGCCGAACGCGAGCCACCGCTCGCCCACGTCGAAGAGGAACTCGCGGACCGCGGGGTTCGCGACGTTCAGCTTCGGCAGCGCCGGCAGGCCCCACCACGCCCGGTAGCCGAGCTCGCCCCCGCCGTAGGCGTTGAGCGGGAAGCGCTCGACGTGGAACCAGTCGACGTAGGGGCTGGCCGGGCCGTTCTCCAGGACGTCGTTGAACTGCAGGAAGCCGCGGCTGGCGTGGTTGAACACGCCGTCGAGCACCACGCGCATGCCGCGCCCGTGGGCCTCCGCCAGGAGCTCCGCCAGCGCCGCGTCGCCGCCCAGGAGGGGGTCCACGCGGTGGTAGTCGTGCGTGTGGTAGCGGTGGTACGCCGTCGAGCTGAAGACCGGGTTGAGGTAGATGGCGTTCACGCCCAGCGACTCGAGGTGCGCCAGGCGCTCGGCCACGCCGTAGAGGTCGCCGCCCTGGTAACCGTGGAGGTCGGGCTCGGAGCCCCAGGGCCGGAGGTTCGCGGGCTTGGGCACGCGCTCGGACCTGGCGAAGCGGTCGGGGAAGACCTGGTAGAAGACAGCGTCCTTGACCCAGTCCGGGACCGTGGGGTTCACGACTGCGGGCGCAGCAGCGGGAAGAGGATCACGTCCCTGATGCTGGGCTGGTCGGACAGCAGCATCGCCAGCCTGTCGATGCCCAAGCCCAGGCCGCCGGTGGGCGGCATGCCGTACTCGAGCGCCGCCAGGAACTCCTCGTCGAGGCGCTGCGCCTCCTCGTCCCCGGCCGCCCTCAGCTCCTCCTGGAGCTCGAAGCGGCGGCGCTGGTCGATGGGGTCGTTCAGCTCGCTGAAGGCGTTGCCCAGCTCCATGCCCACGGCCACGGGCTCGAACCGCTCCACCAGGCCGGGACGCGAGCGGTGCCGCTTCGCCAGGGGGCTTATCACCTCGGGGTGGTCCATGACGAAGGCGGGCCCCACCAGGTGCGGCTCGACGAAGTGGTCGTAGAGCTTGGCGTAGACCTGGCCCAGCGGACGCTCGCCCAGCGGCGGCTCGCCGCCGGCGCCCGGCTCGGGGAAGCGCTCCCGCACCCAGGCGCGCAGCCTCTCCTCGTCGAGGACGTCGAAGTCCAGGCCGGCGCGCGCGGCCAGCTCGCCCGTGAAGTCCACGCGCGGCCAGGGCGGGGTGAAGTCGAGCTCCTGGCCTTGGTAGACGAGCTTCGTGCTGCCGGTGAGGTCGCGCACGAGGTTCGAGTAGAGGTCCTCGACGAGCTCCAGGACGTCGAGGTAGTCGCGCCCCGCCCAGTAGAGCTCGAGCATCGTGTACTCGGGGTTGTGCTTGAAGCTGATCCCCTCGTTGCGGAAGTTCCTGCCGATCTCGTAGACGGCCTCGAAGCCGCCCACGATCAGCCGCTTGAGGTAGAGCTCCAGCGAGATGCGCAGGTAGAAGTCGTGGTCGAGAGCGTTGTGGTGCGTGACGAAGGGACGCGCCTCGGCGCCGCCCGGCTGCGCCTGCAGCACCGGCGTCTCGACCTCCATGAAGCCCCTCTCGTCCAGGTAGCGCCTGATGTAGGAGATCGCGTGCGCGCGCAGCTCGAAGGCCCGGCGCGACTCCGGGTTCATGATCGTGTCGAGGTAGCGCTGCCGGTAGCGCGCCTCCTTGTCCTGGAGCCCGTGGTGCTTGCTGGGCAGCGGCCTCAGGGCCTTGGCCAGCAGCCTGAAGGAGCTGGCGTCGACGGTGAGCTCGCCCGTCCTGGTGGCGTACACCTGCCCCGTGACCTCGAGCCAGTCGCCCAGGTCGAGCTTCTTCAGCGCGCCGTACTGCTCGAGCTTCGCCTTCTCGAAGGAGACCTGCACGCGGCCGCTCTGGTCCTGCAGCGTCGCGAAGGTCAGCTTGCCGAGCATGCGCATCAGCATCACGCGCCCGGCGACGCTCACCTCCGACCCCTCGACGCGCTCGCCCGGCTCCAGGGCCGGGTGGGCGCCGCGCAGCTCCGCCGCCGTGTGCGTGCGGTGGAACGAGTAGGCGTAGGGCTCTATGCCGCGCTCGACCAGCGCCCGCAGGTTGCGCAGGCGCTGGTCGCGTTGGTCGGTAGGGTCGTCCATGCCGCGCCAGCTTAGCCGCCTGGCGCGGTGACGCTCACGCGATCTCCTTGACCACGTAGCGAGCGACCTTCTCGCCGATGACGACCTCGAACTCGTCGCCGACGCCGCGCCCCTTGAGCGCCTTGCCGAGGGGCGACTCGTCGGACACCTTGGGGATGTCGCCGTCGAGCACGCCTGCCTCCACGGGAGAGACGAGCTGGACGGAGAACTCGTCCTGCTTCTTGCCCGCCTCGGCCAGCTTCACGACGGAGCCGAGGTCCACGACGTCGGAGGCCTGGTCCTCGATGATCACGGCCCTGCCGAGCTGGTCCTCGAGGTCGTCGATGCGCTGCTCGATCCTGGCCTTCTCGGTCTTGGCGTCCTCGAGCCCGGAGTCGTCGTAGTCGTCCGACGAGCCCGTGAGCTCCTGGAGGATGCGCGTGGCCTCCTCCAGCCGCTCCCGCTCCTGCTTCAGCAGCGCCTGCAAGCGCTCGTACCCCTCTTGAGTGACGCGCACTCTCATGGCCATGTGGCACCTCCGGAGTTCTTCTTGGCCCCGTTAGGAAGCGGCTTGCCCCCCTGGAGGGACAAGCCGTGCGTTACCCCAACTGTGAGCCAGATGATACTCCAAGGCGCCCGCCCGGCGGCGATGTCAAGCGACGAGCGGGGCACTCGGCGGCGCCGGCGCCTCCCACGAACCTCGCGGCTGGATGGGCATTCTTGCTCACCAGACGACCGACCGGCAGACTTACACTCGCCGCGATGACGTTCCGCGCCGCGGCCCTGCTCACCATCGTCACCTGCGCCGTGGCCGCCGCCGCGGCGGTGTACGGACAGCACGGCGCCGACCCCGGAGACCCCAGGATCGTCGCCACCTCGCTGAACCCTCTCGAGGACCCGCGCCTCGCCCCCTACCTGGCGGTGCGCCGGGCCAGCGCGGAGCGCGACCTCACCAGGCTCCAGGAGCTGGCCTTCGACGGCGACGCGTACAGCTCCTACCTGGCCGCCACGGAGCTCGCCGCGGCCGAGGAGGCGCCGGCCGAGGTGCGCGCCAGGGCCCTGGAGCGCGCCCTCGAGCTGCGGGTGCAGGACCCGTTGCGGCGCGCCGAGGAGCGAGAGCTGCACCTGGAGCTGGGCGAGCTGTGGGAGGAGGCGGGCGACCCCGCGGCCGCCTTCGCCGCCTACGGCGCCGCCCTGCCCATGGGCCGCGCCATCGAGGGGGCAGAGCGCACCGCGCCGGACCGCTACCGCCTGGCGGCGGCGTTCCAGCGCGCCGGCATGCACACCAGGGCGCTGGAGACGCTGGCCGGCCTGTCGGCGCCGTCCATCGAGGCGCCGTCGCTGCGCGCGCTCGGCCGCTACGAGGAGGCGCTCGACGCCTACCGCCGCTGGCTCGACGAGGCGCCGGGGAACGACACGGCCCTCTCAGGCCAGGCCTGGTGCCTCTACTACCTGGGACGCGACGCCGAGGCCGCCGCGGCGTTCGCGTCCCTGGGCGACCTCTACGGACAGGGCCTGCTCGCCAACCGCGCCGGCGACGTGGGCCGCGCCGTGCAGCTCCTGGAGGCCAGCGGCCGGGCCGACGCCGCGTGGCTCGCCACCGGCATACTCGAGGCCCGCGACCGCTACGCCGAGGCCCTGCCCATCTACCTCGGCCTCGCCGCCGGCTCCAGCTCCTACGCCGACGACGCCGCCTTCCGCGCCTACGTGCTCGCCCAGCGGCTCGGCGACGCCGCGGCCGCCGCCCGCGCCCGCGAGCTCCTGCCCTACGGCTCGTTCTTCGCGCTCGTGCTGGGCGACCCGCCGGCGGTGCCGGACCCGGCCACGGCCGAGGTGCCCGACGGGGCGGCCGTGGCGGGCGGCGACATGGCGCTGGCGGCGCGGCCCAGCCCCGCCGCCGGGGCGCTCGACCTCGCCTTCGCCCTCATGGCCGTGCACGACCGCGAGGCGGCGGTGGGCGAGCTCCTCTTCGCGCTGCGCGACGCCGAGGCGTCCGGCGACGTCGCCGCCGTCCTGGACCTGGCCGAGGCGCTGCAGGGCATGGACGAGTACAGGCAGAGCGCCCGGGCGGCGCGCGACCTGCTGGCGTCCGGCGTCTCCGACCTGCGTGCGTGGCGCCTCGCCTACCCGCCGGCCTGGCCCGAGACCGTGCTGTCCGCCGCCGCGGAGGCGGGCGTGGAGCCGGCCCTGGTCTGGGCCGTGATGCGGCAGGAGTCGGCCTACAGCGAGGTCGCGGTGTCGGTCGCCAACGCGCAGGGCCTGATGCAGGTGGTCCCCTCCACCTGGGGCTGGATCGCCGAGCTGCGGAAGGAGGCCCCGCGCGACCCCTTCGACGTGGAGGCGAACATCCAGTACGGCGCCACCTACCTGGGCTGGCTCCTCGACTACTGGGACGGGGACGTCGAGCTGGCCATAGCCTCGTACAACGGCGGTCAGGGCTACGTACGTCGCGTCTTCACCGCCGACTACGTCGCGGGCGACAAGGCCGAGTTCTACCGCGAGCTCGACCGCGCCGAGACCCGCGAGTACCTGCAGCGGGTCTACGAGAACCTCGCCGTCTACCGCACCCTCTACCCCGCGCTCGCCACGGGGGCCGTGGCCGCGGGGCACTGAGCCACTAGCGTCCCCCGAACCCGGTCCTGTCGAGCAGGTCGAGCGCGCGCTCGATGACGCCCCGCAGCCACACGTCCTGCGGCGCGCGGCCCTCGTCGAGGATCGCCGTGTCGCCGCGGCCCAGCCAGCGCCAGGCGTCGTGCTTCCCGGCCTCGAGCGCCGGGGCGGCGAGGTCGCCCCTCGCCGTGACCAGGAGGTCGACCTCGCGGCGCATCACGCCGCCGGCCTCCCAGTCGATGAGCTCCACGACGGGTCCCAGCGCGCCCAGCTCCCAGCCCGTCTCCTCGCGCAGCTCGCGGCGCAGCGCGCCCAGCGCGTCCTCTCCGTCCTCGGCGTGCCCGCCCACCATGTCCCAGGCGCCGGGGAACAGGTCGCGCTCCGGCGTGCGGCGCTGCACGAAGACGCGTCCGGCGCCGTCGGTGACCACCGCGCCCACCACGAGCCGCCGGCGGTCCGCAGCCGCGGACGCGGAGAAGGCGCGCAGCGCGGCCGCGTCCGGCACGGCGCCCACGCGCAGTCCGCGCCCGTCGGGTGCGCCGGAGAGAGTGACCTCCTGACCGTCGGCCATGCCGGCGAGGTTACGACGCCCGGCCCGAGACCGCGCCCCGCCCGGGCTGCCGCCTGCCGCCCAGCCGTCGGCGCCGCAGCGAGTACACCACGCGGGCGCCCAGCAGCAGGGCGAAACCGCCGGCGAACAGCAGCGGCTCCGGCTGGACCGTCTTGCGCCCCCACACGAAGTGCAGCGAGACGAGCCCGGCGGCCAGGTACACGAGGCTGTGCAGCGTCGTCCAGCGGCGTCCCAGCCGCCTGATCCACCCGGTCGTGGACGTCACGGCCAGCGCCAGGAGGATCAGCCAGGCCGCGAAGCCTATGGTCATGAAGGGGCGCTCGAGCACGTCCGCGGAGAGGATCGAGAAGTCGAGGCCGAGGTCGAGGAAGGCGTAGACGCCCAGGTGCAGCGAGGCGTAGACGAACGCGCCCAGGCCCAGCTGGCGGCGGTACCTGACGAGCCAGTGCCAGCCGGTGAGGCGCCGTAGGGGCGTCACGGCCAGCGTGAGGAGGAGGTGGAGGATCGCCCACCAGCCCGTGCGGTGCGTGAGCGTCTCGATGGGGTCGACCCCGAGGTTCCAGGTGAGGGCGTCGACGAGCGTGACAGCCGCCGGCGTCAGCGTGAGCGCCCACAGGCCCAGATGGCTGGCGCGCTGCCAGCGCTTCCTCCTGGCCTTGTCCTGCGCGCCGGCCCGCGGGGCGGCGGCGACCGCAGGCATCAGAAGTTGCGCACCAGGTCCATGCCCTCGTACATGTCGGCCACCAGCTCGCCGTAGCCGTTGAACATCAGTGTGGGGCGCCGGCGGAACTCGCCGATGCGGCGCTCGGTGGCCTGGCTCCAGCGCGGGTGGTCGACGTTCGGGTTCACGTTGGCGTAGAAGCCGTACTCGTGCGGGGCGTAGATGTTCCAGGTGTTGGGCGGCTGCTCGGCGACGAAGCCTATCTTCACGATCGACTTGATGCTCTTGAAGCCGTACTTCCAGGGCACGACCAGCCGTATGGGCGCGCCGTTCGCGTTCTTCAGCGGCTTGTCGTAGAGGCCCGTGGCGAGGAGGGTGAGGGGGTTCATGGCCTCGTCGAGGCGCAGGCCCTCCACGTAGGGCCAGGGCAGGAGGTTCCGCCGCTGGCCGGGCATCTGGTCGGGCCTGTAGACGGCCTCGAACGTCACGAACCTGGCCTCCGGCTTGGGGACGAGCAGCTCGATGAGGTCGCGCAGCATGAAGCCGTTCCAGGGGATCACCATCGACCAGGCCTCGACGCAGCGCAGGCGGTAGACGCGCCTCTCGATCTCGAACTGGGAGACGATCTCCTCGAGGGGGTAGGTGCCCGTGTTCTCGGCCAGCCCCTCCACCGTGATGGACCACGGGTCGGTGACGAAGTCGCCGCTGCGCCGCGACGGGTCCGACTTCTCGTAGCCGAACTCGTAGAAGTTGTTGTAGGTCGTTATGGCCTCGTAGTCGGTGAGCGCCTCGTCGGTGTCGCCGAGGCCCATCAGCTCGTCGGCAGCCTCGCCCGCCCCCTGCCCCAGGGCGGCGCTGGCCGCGGTGCCCACGGCGAGGGCCGCGGCGGCCTTCATGAACGTCCGCCGGCTGACGTAGAGCTCCTCCGGCGTGATCTCTTCCTCGGGCACCTGCAGTATGCGGTTCAGCACCGACACGTCCCGACCTCCTCGGGGGCAAGGGTAGTGAGCAGTGTAGTGCGCGGGGGCGGCCCCCGTCCCCCTCGCGGTGACGCAGCGGCCTAGCCCCGCTCCTCCGCCTCGCTGTCCCAACGCCTGGCATAGCCGGACGTGACGCGGTCCATGACCACGGCCAGCAGCACTATGGCCAGGCCGGCCTCGAGCCCCAACCCCACGTCGCCGCGCTGGAGGCCGCGCAGCACGACCTGCCCGAGGCCGCGCGCCCCGATCATCGAGGTCAGCACGACCATCGACAGCGCCAGCATGATCGTCTGGTTCACGCCGGCCGCCACAGTGGGCAGCGCCAGCGGCAGCCGCACGTAGCGCAGCACCTGGGCCTCGCTGGCGCCGGCGGTCTCGGCCGCCTCGACCAGCGACCTGTCCACCGACCTGAGGCCCAGGTCCGTCAGGCGTATCACCGGCGGCACGGCGTATACGAAGGTCGCGAACAGCGCCGAGACGTTGCCGAGGCCGAAGAACATGACGACGGGCACGAGGTAGACGAAGCTGGGCAGCGTCTGCATGAGGTCGAGGACCGGGCGCAGCACGGCCTTGAAGCGGGCGCTGCGGCTCATGAGCACGCCGAGGGGCACGCCCAGCAGCACGCACAGCACCGTGGCCAGCGCCATGAGCGCGAGCGTCGTGACGGTCTCGGGCCACAGGCCGAAAGACCCGACCAGCACGAGGCCCGCCGCCACCAGCGCGCCGGCGAGCAGGCGCCTCGTGGCGTTCCAGACGAGCAGGGCCAGCGCCAGCGTGACGAGCCACCAGGGCAGCGCCAGCAGCCAGCGCTCGAGGACGCCCAGCAGGTAGAGCAGGGCGTCGGAGACGCCGACGAACGCCGCCGAGTAGTCGGTGACGAGGCGGTCTACGAGGGCGTTAGCCCACTCCCGCAGCGGCACCCGCCAACCGCTGGGGAACGAGGGCCCCAGGCTCGCCACGGCTCAGTCGGGACCGAAAGCCGCCTCGACCCTCGCGGCGGTCGCGGGGTCGAGCCAAGCGCTCCAGACCTCGGGCTCCGTCGCGAGGAAGCGCCTGGCCGCCTCCTCGGGCTCGGCGCCGGTGTCGTGCATGAGGGCGAGGGCGCGCGAGAGCATGGCGCTGCTGCCGTGGTAGGCGGTGAGGAACCGCTTCACGCCCGGCGGCGCCTCGTCCTTGAAGCGCGAGCCGAGGGCCACGACGGCCCGCGAGGTGGGGTAGGCGCAGGCGCGCGTCGCGCGCTCCGGCTCGTCGACGAGGGCCGTGAACTCGGCCCAGCACTCGGGGTCGTAGGGGGGTTCCTCGAGCTGGTAGAGGTCGAGCTCCCCCAGCACCCAGGTGGGCCCCCAGTAGTAGCCCACCCACGGCTCGCCGCGCCGGTAGGCGCCCTCCAGCTCCGCGGCCAGCGCCACGCCGGTGCCCGAGCGGAAGTTCGTGAACGAGTCGTCGAGGCCGTAGGCGTGCAGCTTGACGGTGTTCACGAGCTCGCACTGCCAGCCGATCACGCAGTTGTAGAACCGCCCCTTGTCGGGCTGCTCGGGGTCGCGGAAGAGCTCCTCGTACTCCTCGAGGTCGAAGACGCTGCGCAGCCCCGGCGCCGCCGCCTCTATGCCCCTCGCGGGGTCGCCCTCGACGAGGTAGCGGGGCACGAACCAGCCCTGCACCGCGTCGTCGAAGGCCACGCCCGCCTCCTCGACGACGCCGTCGGCCACGGCCTCGGTCCAGAGCTCCGGCACGTTGTCGGTCCACACCTCCATGATCACGTCCACGTCGCCGCGGACGGCGCCCTGGTAGATGGGCACGACGGTCCCGGGGATCGCGTCGGTGGCGCAGCCGAAGCCGGCCTCGAGCACGAGCCTGGCGATCCAGTTGGCCACCTGGGCGCTCTCCCAGTCCAGGTCGCCGAAGACTATGGGGCGGTGGAGCCCTCCGCAGTCCGGCGCCTGCGCCGCCGCCGGTCCCGCGGCGACGGCGAGCAGGCAGACGGCGAGCAGGGAGAAGAGTGGTCGGTGCAGCCTCGGCATGTGCCTCCTAGGCGCCGTCCGCGCTCCTCTCCGGTTCGTGCCGACGGTGGACGGTGGGCAGCGTGACCCTGAACACGGTAGCGCCAGGCTCAGACCTTACCGTGATGCGGCCGCCGTGCCTCTGCTCGACGGTCTTGCGCGCCAGCGGCAGGCCGAGGCCGGTGCCCTCGCCGACGCCCTTGGTCGTGAAGTAGGGCTGGAACAGGCGCGGCATCACGTCCGGGGGTATCCCCGGTCCCGTGTCGCCCACCTCGACGGTCACCTGCCCCTCGCCGGAGCGCGTCCGCAGCGTGAGCGTGCCGGCGCCGGCCATGGCGTCGAGGGCGTTGTCGATGAGGTTCGTCCACACCTGGTTGAGCTCGCCGGGGTACGCCTCGATGCGCGGCAGGTCGGGGTCGTAGTCGCGCACGACGGTCACGCCGGGGCCCAGCTTCCGCTTGACCATGACGATCGCGCTCTCCAGGCCCTCGTGCACGTCTATGACGTCGAAGGCGGCCCTGTCCATGTGGCTCGAGACCTTCACGGCCCTCACCTGCTCGGTGATGGCCTTGGCGGCCAGGTCGATCTCGGCCAGGAGCCCGCGCGCCACGGCGTCGGCGGCGAGCCAGCGCGCGGCCGCGGCGCGGTTCGGCGGCTCGAAGGACGCCAGGACCTCGTCGAGGGCGTCCAGCGTCCAGCCGGCCTGCAGCAGCGCCGGCGCCGCCTCCCACGGGGCCTCGAGGCCCAGGGCCTCGAGGTGGTCGCTGAGCTCGTCCTCGTCGGCGGGGTCGGGCAGGTGCCCGGGGCCCTGCGGCGCGTTCGCGGCGCGCTCCTTCGCCAGGCCGCCGAGCCGCAGCACGGCCTCGCGCTCGCTCGGGGCGAGGTCGCGCGCGAACAGCTCCACGGCCGCCGCGTCGCGCGCCTCGTGGGCGGCGGCCAGCGACGCGGTGGCGCGCGCCAGCGCCGACGCCGGGTTGTTCAGCTCGTGGGCCAGGCCGGCCGCCATCGTCCCCAGCGCCATCAGGCGCTCCTCGCGGGCGCGGTTGGCCTGGTCCTCCTCGATGCGCGTGGCCATGCAGCCGACGATCGCCGCGGCGGCCTCCGGGGAGCTGCCGAGCAGGTCCCTGAAGGCGCGCTGGCCGAGGCGCAGGAGGCGCGAGTCGACGTCGGCCCTGACGGTGGCCGTGCGTGGCCTGCCGTTCACCAGCGCCATCTCGCCCACGACCTCGCCGGGGCCGCGGTAGGCGATGGGGTCGTCCACCTCCCTGACGCGCTTCGAGATCACCAGCTCGCCCGCGAGCACCACGTAGAGGTTGTCGCCCTCGTCGCCCTCGCGGAACAGGACGTGCCCGGCCGGGACGTCGATCTCGTCGGCCCGCGCCAGCAGGTCGCCGAGATGGTCGTCGTCGAGCGCGGCGAACAGCGGCACGCGCCTCAGGTAGTCGCGGCGCGTGGCCTCGTCGCTGCCCATGGGGTCCTCGCCGGGCGCGCCGGCGGCCGGCGACGCGCCCGAACGCTCGGCGGTCATGGCCCCGCGAGGTAGCGGTGGACAGCCTGCACGGCCATCGCCCCCTCGCCCACGGCAGAAGCGATGCGCTTCACCGACCTGTACCTCACGTCGCCGGCTACGAACACGCCGGGCACGCTCGTCTCCAGCCACCCGCGCTGGGGCTTGCCCTGGCCGCCGGAGGGGCCCAGGTCCTCGCCGGCGAGGACGTAGCCCTGCGGGTCGCGGGCCACCTCGGCGGGCAGCCACTCCGTGTGCGGCGACGCCCCTATGAACACGAACACTGCCGCGGCCTCCTCGTCCACCTCCCTGCCCGAGTCGAGGTCGCGCAGGGTCACGCGCTCCAGGCGGCCCGCGCCTTGCAGCCCCGCCACCACGGTGCGGCACCGCACCGTCACGCGGTCGTTGGCCTGCAGCTGCGCGATCAGGTAGCTCGACATGCTGGCGCCCAGGCCGCTGCCGCGCACGACCATCAGGACCTCCTCGGCGAAGCGCGAGAGGTACATGGCGGCCTGGCCGGCCGAGTTGCCCGCGCCCACGACGAACGCGCGGCGGCCCGTCACCGACATCGCCTCGGTGACGGCGGCGCCGTAGTAGACGCCGGCGCCGGCGAGCTCGTCGGCGCCGGGGGCGTCCAGGCGCCGGTACGCGACGCCGGTGGCGACGAGCACCGCCCTGGCGCCCACCTCGCCGCCGTCGGAGAGCGTGACGATGCGGTACGGGTCCTCGCGCCGCAGGCCCGTGGCGCGCACCGGGTTGAGGATCTCGGCGCCGAAGCGCCGCGCCTGGGTCACGGCCCGACGCGCCAGGTCGGCGCCGGACAGGCCCGACGGGAAGCCCAGGTAGTTCTCGATCGCCGACGACAGCCCGGCCTGGCCCCCCGGCGCCTCGGCTTCGACGAGCAGAGTGGAGAGGCCCTCGGAGGCGCCGTAGACGGCCGCCGCCAGGCCCGCCGGACCGGCGCCCACGATCACGAGGTCGTAGCTCTTCAGCTCGGGGCGCTGCTTGAGGCCCACGCGGGCCGCCACCTCCGCCAGCTCCGGCGCCAGCAGCGCGGCGCCGTCCTCGAGCACCACGACGGGCAGGTCGGCGGGGCCCGCGCCCGCGGCCTTGAGCAGCGGCTCCGCCTCGGCGGAGAGCTCCACGTCCAGCCAGCGGTAGGGCACGAGGTTGCGCGTGAGGAAGTCCTTGAGCGCGTGGGTGGACGGCGCGAACGCGTGCCCCACGACCGTCACGCCGCTGAAGGTGGGCTGCCACTGCGCGCGCCAGTCGTCGAGCAGGTCGTCGAGGACCGGGTAGAGGCGCTCCTCCGGCGGGTCCCACGGCTTCATCAGGTAGTAGTGCAGCTTCGTCTCGTTGATGGCCCTTATCGAGGCCTCGGTGTCGGCGTAGGCGGTGAGCAGCACGCGCCGCGCGTCGGGGTAGAGCTCCCGCGCCTGGGCCAGGAACTCCAGACCGCTCATGCGCGGCATGCGCTGGTCGGCGAGGAAGAGCGCCACGGCGTCGCCGCGCAGCCTGGCCTCCTGCACGAGCTCGAGCGCCCGCTGGCCGGAGTCGGTGCGCACGACCCGGTACGACTCGCCGTACTGCCGGCGCAGGTCGCGCGACACGGCCGCCAGCACGGCGGGGTCGTCGTCGACGGCCACGATCAGCGGCTTGGACGCGGAGCCCGCGGCGCTCACCCTGCTACCGCCTCCGGCATGCGGCCCGGCTCGCCGAGCACCGAGGTGTCGAACGGGCCCTTGGGGAGCTCGGCCTCCACGCTCGCCGCCTCGGCGTCGGCCACGTCGGCCTCGGCGTCCCGGCCCAGCGCCCTCTTGAGGCGCCCGATGCCGCGCAGCGCGCGGGCCACGTAGGGTCGCATGCCGCGGTCCCTGTACCAGGCGAGGGCGCCCTCGAGGTGCGGTAGCGCCTCCTCGTGGCGCCCGAGGTCGTAGAGGGCGTCGGCCAGCATGTGCGCCGCGGTCCAGCGCCCGTAGGCGTCGCGCATCGACTCGGCGCGCTCCACCTGCGTGCCCAGGTCCGACACGGCGGCGACGTCACCCACCTGGAAGCGGCAGGCGGCGCGCGACGCCTCCACGCCGTAGAGGTGAGGCTCCCAGGCCGTGCCCGCGGCCACCTTCAGCGCCCTGTCGAAGTCCTGCAGCGCCACCTGCAGCTCCCGACGCGTCATCTCGCCTATGCCGGAGAGCCACAGGCCGTTCGCGCCGCACTCGCGCCCCTCGATGCCCAGGGCCTTGTCGCGGCCGTAAACGATGAACCGCATGCCGGTCTCCAGGTCCCCCATCTCCCTCAGGGCGTTGCCCACGAGCATCGCGACGTCGGCCTCCTTGATCGTGGAGCCGGAGGCGTACGCCGCCGCGAGCGCCCGAGGAAGGATCGCGAAGGCCTCGTCGAAGCGGCCCAGCCGGGCGAGCGCGAGGGCCCGCGACCCCAGCGCGTGCGACATCACCGCCTTGTCGCCCACCGACCTGGCCAGCTCGGCCACCTCCCCCAGCCGCTTCTCGGCCGCGGCGGGGTCGTCGCCCAGGAGGATCTCGGTCGAGGCCCAGAACGGGAGCAGGAAGAGGTGGTCGTCGCCGAGCCGCGCGGCCAGGTCCTGCGCCTCGGTGAGCACGTCGAACCCCTGGCTGGGGTGGCCGGACAGGATGAACACGTTCGCGTGCAGCACCAGGGCCTTGACGAGCATCCTCTCGTCGCCAAGCTCCCGGGCCAGCTCCACGGCGCGGCCGGAGCGCTCGGCCATGCCCCAGCGCAGCTCGGGGTCCTCGTGCCGCCTGAGCAGCGTCTCCGTGTCGGTGATGGCTATGAGGGTCCTGGCCAGCACCCGGCGCCAGGCCTCGTCCCTCGACGCCTCGTCCACGCGCTCGAGCGCCGCCAGGGCGCGCTGCTGGAGGTCGAGCGCCTGGTCGAGGGCGTGCAGCCGGCTCGCCCGGTCGGCGGCGCGCCCGGCGTGCTCGGCGAAGGCCACCCACTCCTCGGCGCGCTCGTAGTGGCTGGCCAGCGCCGCCGCCACCTCGTCGAGGCGCCCCTCGTAGAGCCGCTCGAGCACCTTCGCCACGAGCCTGTGGAGCTCGATGCGCCGCTTGGTGAGCAGCCTGTCGTAGGCGGCCTCCTGGGTGAGGACGTGCTTGAAGGCGTACTCCTCCTCCGGCTCGAGCTCGCGCACCAGCTCCTCGTCGGTGAGCGTCATCAGGTGGGGGCTCACGTCGCCGACGCGCCAGGGGATCGAGTCCTGCATCAGCACCGTGCCGAGCACGCGCCGCTCGAAGCTGCGGCCGATCACGGCGGCCGTCTGGGCCACGCGCCGGGTCTGCTCCGGCAGCCTGTCGATGCGCGCGCTGAGCACGCCGAAGAGCGTCTCCGGGATGTCCACGCCCGAGAGGTCGCCGGTGACGACCCAGCGGTCGGCCTGCTTGGCGAGGTGGCCCGAGTCGATGAGCGACCGCAGCACCTCCTCGAGGTAGAAGGGGTTGCCGTCGGAGCGCTCCAGGACGCGTTCGAGCGGGGCGGGCAGGTCGCCGCCCCCCAGGAGCTGGACGAGGAGGTCGCGCGAGTGCGCGCCGTCGAGCGGCGCGAGGTCGAGGCGCAGGGCGCGCTCGCCGAGCCGCTCGGCCGCCACGTCGGGCAGAGCCAGGCTCGGGGAGTCCCTGTCGGGGCGCATGAGCGCGATCATCAGGAGCGGCAGCTCCACCGTGAGGGTCGCCAGCTCCTCGATCGCCTTCACGGTGGCGGGGTCGGCCCAGTGCAGGTCCTCGAAGACCAGCACCGTGGGACGCGAGGCGAGGCGCCTCAAGAGCGCGCCCACCGCCCCCGTGATGCGGCTCTCCAGCACCCCGCCGTCGAGCCCGGCGGTGGCGGCGCTCGTGGCGTCGTCCTCCACGGCCATCAGCAGCTGCAGGTACGGCTCGTGCCTGCGGCCGTCCCAGTCGCCGGCGCCCGCCATGGCGGACAGGCGCTCGCGCACGACCGCGGGCGCGTCCGACTGCGAGGCGCCCAGCGCCGCGAGGATCGCGCCACGCAGCGGGAAGTACGGCACGGCCTGCGCGTAGGAGAGCGCGCGGCCTTCGAACCAGCCGAGGTCGCCGCGGCCCAGGTCGCGGTGCGCCCTGGCGCGCAGCTCGGCCAGCAGCCGGGACTTGCCGAGGCCGGCCTCGCCCACCACGGTGACGAAGCCTCCCTCGCCGCGGCCCAGCCGGGACACGCGCTCCCTGAGCTCGCGCAGCTCCCTGTCGCGGCCGACTATGGGCGCCACCAGCCCCTCGATGCCGCGGCGCCGCGCGCCGCCGGGTATGGGGTCGAGGACCTCGTACACCTTGACGGGGTCGCGCAGTCCCTTCACGGGGCGCGCGCCCAGCGGCACGGTCTCGAACGCGTGCCGCACGAGCTCGAAGTTGTCGTGCGCGATGAGCACCGAGCCGGGCTCCGCCATCCCCTGGAGCCGCGCCGCCAGGTTCGCGGTCTCGCCCATGGCCGTGAACTCGGCCCTGACGTCGTCGCCCACGGTCGTGAGCACAGACTGGCCCGTGCTCACCCCGACCCTGACGGCGAAGGGGCGGGCGTCGTCGCCGTCGCCGCGGCCCACGCGGCCCAGGATGCCCTCGCCGTACTCGGCGGCGGCGTCCCTGATGCGCAGCGCCGCCAGCACGGCGCGCTCGGCGTCGTCCTCGTGCGCGCTGGGGACGCCGAAGAAGGCGAGTATGCCGTCGCCCATCAGCCTGGCCACGGTGCCGCCGTAGTACGCGACGGCCTCGTTCATCACCGAGAACGCGCCGTTCATCACCTCGGCCCAGCCCTCGGCGCCGAGGCGCTGGGTGAGCTCCGTGGACCCGGCCACGTCGGCGAAGAGCACGCTGACGAGCTTCCGCTCGCCCTCGGCCGCGGGGGCCTGTTGGAGGCGCGTGCCGCAGTTCGAGCAGTAGCGCGAGCCCGCAGCGTTCGCGTGCCCGCAGACTGGACAGTTCATGGTCGGCCTCCCGTCCCTGGGCCCGTCCGTCCCCCGGCGCGCTCATGCCGGCCGCGCCGCCCCCACCGGGACAGGGTGCCCCGCAGCGTTAGTCGAGCAACTGAGAGTAGGTCCGCCGCCGCGAAGCCAATGGGCTGCAGGTTACAATCCGCGGCCCCCGGGAGTCCGTGCCAGGCGCACATCCAGCGCTCACTCACGACATGTGACACCGCCCTACCCTGCGCCGACGCGACGAGCGGACCCACTGACGGGCGCGGCGGGAACCGCCGGCCCCGCGCCGCTGCGCCGCGCCCGGAGGTCCTCGATGCGCAGCCTGGTGACCATAGGCGTGATACTCGTGCTCCTCGGCATCCTCGGCTTCGTCGTCCCCCGCATCACGATCAGGGAGCAGCGGACGGTCCTCGACGTGGGGCCCGTGGAGGTGGAGGCCGAGCAGCAGCGCTCCGTGCCCATCCCCGACATCGCCGCGGGCGTGGCCGTGGTGGCCGGCCTCGTGCTGGTGGTGGTGGGCTCCTCGTCGAACAGGACGTAGGCGCGAGCGTCCCCCGCGGGCGGTGCCGTCGCCGCCCGCCTCGCGGGGCCCGAGCCGCCGGGCACTGCCGTCGCCGCCCACCACGCGGGCCTCCGGCCGCCGGGCGGCGCAGTAGCCGCCCGCCTCGCGGGGCCACGGCCGCCGGTCGGCGCCTAGCGGACGTTCCACGCCGGCATGTCGCCCGGCACGAGCTCGCGAGCGCTGCCGTCGACGCCCACGGCGACGAGCGTCGGACGACCCTCCACCCCCACCACCGGCAGTACCAGCGCGGTGGAGTCGGGCGACCACAGGCTGTGGGAGCGCGAGTACTGGTCGAAGAAGGGCAGGTACTGGGCGAGGAAGGCTCGCGACAGCGGGTACTCCCCGGCGTCCACGACGTCGCCGGCGTCGGCGTCGACGAACCGGAGCCTGAGCAGGGGCACCCGGGCCTGCACCAGCGCTAGGCCGCCCGGCGCGCCGCTCGCCGCGGTCGCGCCGGGAGACAGGCCATACGGGGCCGCCGCCACCCTGCCGCCGCCACCACCGTCCTGATCGAGGCTCAGCGTCGCCAGCCAGCGTCCGTCCGGCGACCAGAACGAGCCGACCACGATGTCGGAGCTGACCACTCTCGCCTCGCCGCTGGCCACCTCGACCAGCACCACCGGGCCTATGAAGTAGCCGGGGTCGGTGGCGCCTTGGACGCTGAGGTCGTCGTGCCCCGGGCGCCAGGCGAAGGCGACGAGGCCCTCGTGGGCCAGCTCGGCCACGGGCGCGCCGACGGCGCCGCGCTCGGGGTTGCCGAGGACGACGACGCTGTCGCCGCCGCCTGCGTGCGTGGCGTAGGCGACGTAGCGCCCCGAGTCCGAGATGTCCGGCGACTGGAAGGCGCCGGGGGACGGCAGCGGCGACGCCACGGCGAACGCGGTGATCGGGCTCACGCCCACGAGGGCGGTGTCGCGCAGCACGTCGCGGTGCACGAGCACGGTGCGCCCCGTGGGCGACCACACCCAGTAGAAGGGCTGGCCGTACTCCAGCGTGGTGCGCGCCCCGCGGTCGCCGCCCATGGCGCGCGCCACGTCGACGATGTCGAGGGCCAGGTCCTCGCCCTGCGTGCTCGACAGGACGGCCAGGTGCCTGTCGTCCGGCGACCAGTTGAGGTAGATGGGGCCGCGGTCGGGCGCCGAGAGCACGACGACAGGGTCGCCGCCGCGGCCCACGTCCACGACCTCGACCCACGAGCCACCGGGGGCGGCCACCACGGCCGCGACCCTCGTGCCGGCGCTCGACCAGGCGGGGAAGATCGCCTGCCTGGGTCCGGCGCCGTAGGCCGTGACCTCGAGCGTATCGGGGTCCACGACGGCGACCTGGCCCTCGTCGTCGACGAAGGCGATGAGCCCCGCGGTGTCGCGGGCGGCCGGTCCGGCGGGCGCGCCGGCTGCGGCGCCTAGGCCCGACAGCGGCGCGGCCCAGGTCGCCAGCAGCGCCGCGACGAGCAGCGCGCCAGCGGGCGCCGCGGCCGCGCGGGCGCCGCGGGGCGGTGGGGCGGCAGGCACGGTGGGGCGCGACGCGGCGGTCCGCGACGCGCGGCGCGCGGCCGGGGTCCACGCCCCGCGGCGCGTCGCCGGCGGACGCCCGCGAGCCCTCTTCAGCATGGACAGAGCGTAGTACCGGAGCCCGCCGGTCCAGGAGCGCGGATGAACCGAGCCTCGGCAGCGGGGCACAGTACGACGAAGGGCCCCGCGCGCGGCGGGGCCCCGGGAAGTGGAGCGGGAGACGAGATTCGAACTCGCGACATCTACCTTGGCAAGGTAGTGCTCTACCAGCTGAGCTACTCCCGCTAACAGCAGGCGCGGCAGGGCCTGGGGCCCAGGCCGCGCCTGATCAAGATAAACCTCCTCGCACTGACCTACTCTCGCAGGGGGTCGCCCCCCAACTACCATCGGCGCTGGCGTGCTTAACTTCCGAGTTCGGAATGGGAT
>JBIQHQ010000057.1:0-2942 GCA_044508445.1 Deinococcaceae bacterium | reverse complement strand
TACCTCGCCGACAGCCCCGACGAGGGCCGCCCGTGGGCCGGACGCGTGAGGGCACGCAGGGTCTTCGACCTGGCCGTGGTCGTGCTCGTGCGCGGGGCGACGGCCGGCATCAGGCGGCTGGGCACGGCCCGCCTGCAGCCGCAGATGCTGCTACTCACGCTCGTGGCGCTGGGGGCCGGCCTGTGGCCCTTCGCGCTGCAGGCCATGCGCGGCGCCGGCTGGCACCTGCCCATAGGGCCCGTGCGCAGCGCCCTCCTCGAGCCCGCCTACGTGGCGGTCTGGGCGCTGGGCTCGCTGTTCGCCGGCCTCACCGCCTACCTGGCCAAGTTCCACCGCTTCGCCGCCATGATCACGCTGGCCGGCACGGGCCTCACGATGGTGCTGTCGTTCGTGTGGCTCTCGGCGCCGGACCTGGCGCTCACGCAGCTCCTAGTCGAGGTGGTCACGACCGTGCTCCTGCTGCTCGGCCTCAGGTGGCTGCCGCGGCCGATGCCGGCCGAGGAGCGCACGCGCGGCCAGGTCTTCAGGGCGCGGGCACGCCGTGTCCGGGACTTCGTCGTCGCCGTCGCCGCCGGGGCCGGGGTGGCCATGCTGGCCTACGCCGGCATGACACTCGACCCCGCCAACCGGCTGAGGGTCGGCTCGCTGCGGACGTTCTTCGTGGAGAACGCCTACGGCGGCGCCGGCGGGCACAACGTCGTCAACGTGCTGCTCGTCGACTTCAGGGCCTTCGACACGCTGGGCGAGATCACGGTGCTGGGCGTGGTGGCGCTCACCGTGTTCGCGCTGCTGCGCCGCTTCCGCCCGCCGCGCGAGCTGCTCGGGGGCACCAAGCAGCAGCAGCGCCAGGCCGCCTTCGACGAGGCGGCAGGGGACCGCGAGGTGGGCGACACCGCCACCGACTTCCTCTACGTGGCCCGCACGGCCATGCACCTCATGTTCCCCGTGCTGGGCGTGCTGGCCGTCTACCTGTTCATGCGCGGCCACGACGAGCCCGGCGGCGGCTTCGCGGCCGGGGTGGCCATGGCCATCGCGTTCATCCTGCAGTACATGGCGCGCGGCGCGCGCTGGGTGGAGGAGCGCCTGCGCGTGCTGCCGGTCCGCTGGATCGGGGCCGGCCTGCTCGTGGCCGTGCTGACCGGCGCCGGCGCCTGGCTGTTCGGGCGGCCGCTGCTGAAGTCGTACTACGACCACGTGGAGCTGCCGCTGCTGGGCAGCGTGCCCGTGGCGTCGGCGATGCTCTTCGACCTCGGCGTCCTCCTGCTCGTCGTGGGCGCCACGGTGCTGATGCTCGTGGCCCTCGCCCACCAGTCGATACGCGCGCCGCGCGCCATGCAGCGCGAGGGCGGCGAGCCGCAGCGCGAGGAGGTGGAGGCCGAGTGATGGAGCTCGTCACCGCCATCGGCATCGGCGTGATCGCGGCGGCCGGCGTGTGGCTCGTGCTGAGGCCGCGCACGTTCCAGGTGATCCTCGGCCTGTCGCTGCTCACCTACGCCGTCAACGCCTTCCTGCTCGCGATGGGCGGGCTGAAGGTGGGCGCGCCGCCGGTCCTCGAGTCGGTGGTCGCGCCGGACCCTGCCGCGCACGCCGACCCCGTGCCCCAGTCGCTGGTGCTCACGTCGATTGTGATCAGCTTCTCGATGACGGCCCTCTACCTCGTGGTCCTCCTCACGGCCCGCGGGCTCACGGGCACCGACCACGTGGACGGGGAGGAGCACGCCTGATGGTCGACCTGGCGTCCCGCGGCATCGGCGGGCCCATCACCGGGCAGCTCGTCGACCTCACGCCGCACGTGCCCGTGCTGCCCATCGTCCTGCCGCTCGCCGTGGCGGCGGTGATGCTGCTGCTCGACGAGCGCCGGCGCATCTTCAAGGCCGGCCTCGGCGCGGCCACGATGGCGACGCTGGTGCTCGTCTCCTTCGTGCTCCTCAACCAGGTCGCCGGCGACGCCGACGGAGTGATCGTCTACCGCCTCGCCGACTGGGCCGCGCCCTTCGGGATCGTCCTCGTCGTCGACAGGCTCGCGGCGCTCATGCTGATGGTCACGAGCCTGCTGGCGCTCGCCGCCTTCGTCTTCGCCGTCTCCGGCTGGGCGATAGTGAGCCCGCGCTTCCACAGCCTGTTCCTGCTGCTGGTCATGGGCATCAACGGCGCCTTCCTGACGGGCGACCTCTTCAACCTCTACGTGTTCTTCGAGGTGCTGCTCGCCGGCTCCTACGGCCTGCTGCTGCACGGTTCCGGCCGCGCCAGGGTGAAGGCCGGCCTGCAGTACATAGCCGTGAACCTGGGCTCCTCGATCCTGTTCCTGCTGGGCGCCGGCGTCATCTACGCCGTGACGGGCACGCTGAACATGGTCGACGTCATGCGCGTGGCCGCCGACCTCTCGGCCCACGACGCCACGCTGTTCCGCGCCGGCCTGGCCGTCCTCAGCGTCGCGTTCCTCACCAAGGCCGGCGTGTGGCCGCTGTCGTTCTGGCTGCCGGTCTCGTACCCGGTGGCCACGCCGCCCGTGTCGGCGATGTTCGTGATCATGACGAAGGTGGGCGCCTACGTGCTCCTGCGCGTGGTGGCGCTGGCCTCCGGCGTGCCCGAGACGGGCCTCGTGCAGTTCCTCAGCCCGTGGCTCCTCTACGGCGGCATCGCCACGGTGCTGTTCGGGTCGATGGGCCTGCTGGCCTCGACGCAGCTCCCGCGCATCGCCTCCTACGCCACGCTGGTCACCGCCGGCACGCTGGTGGCGGCCGTGGGCACCGCCGACCAGCGGGTGATAAGCGGCGCGCTCTACTACATGATCGGCTCCACCCTGGCCACCGGCGCGGCCTTCCTGCTCGCCGAGCTGGTGGCGCGCCTGCGGCCGGCCGAGCCGTCGGGCGATGGCGGCGTGGAGCCCGTGTTCGGCGACGACTACGAGACGAGCCTGCAGACCGACTTCGAGGGCTACG
>JBIQHQ010000037.1:0-24188 GCA_044508445.1 Deinococcaceae bacterium | reverse complement strand
TTCACCTCTCAGCCCTCGATGACGGTGGGGACGATCAGCGGGTTGCGGCCCGTGGCCTTCCTGATGTAGCGCCTGACGGGATAGAAGATGTCGTCCCGGATGTCGGCCAGCGAGCGCTTCTCGCGGAGGCCCTTCTGCAGGCTCTCTTGGGCGATGCGCTCGACCTCCTGCACCAGCCCGTTCTGGCCCTGCACGACGCCGCGGGTGATGACCTCCACGTTCGGCGAGCGCTTGCTGGCCAGCGCCATGATCACGATCACGCCGTCCTCAGAGAGGGCCTGCCGGTCGCGGATCACCGGCTCGGTGACCTCGCCCACGCTGTCGATGAGCACGACGCCGGCGTCCACCTGGCCGACGACCTTGATGTCGTCCTTCGTGACCTCCACGACGTCGCCGTTGCGGGGGATCAGCGACCGCTGCGGCGGGTGCGCCATCGACTCGGCCAGTCGCATGTGGTTCACCTGGTGCCGCATCTCGCCGTGCCAGGGCACGAAGAAGCGCGGCCGGGTGAGGTCGAGGATCAGCTTCAGCTCCTCCTGGCTGGCGTGCCCGGAGGCGTGGACCTTGTACATGGGCGGGTAGAACACGTCGACCTGGCGCTCGTAGAGCTGGTTGATGACGCGGCCCACGTCCTCCTCGTTGCCGGGGATCGGGTTCGAGGAGAGGATGACGGTGTCGCCCTTCTTGAGCTGGATCTTGCGGTGCGAGCCCGAGGCCAGGCGCGAGAGCGCCGCCATGGGCTGGCCCTGCGAGCCGGTGCAGAGGAACAGCAGCTTGTCGTCCTGCATGTCGCCGAGGGTGTCGGTGGACGCGAAGGGGTTCTTGGCCTTGAGGTAGCCCAGCTCCTGGGCGATCGTCGCGGCCTTCACCATCGAGCGGCCTTCCATGACGACCCGCCTGTCGTACTTCTCGGCGACCCTCACGAAGTTCTGCAGCCTGTGCACGTGGCTGGAGAACGTCGTGACGATCACGCGGCCCTTGGCGCGCGCCACGATGTCGTCGACGGCGTTCATCACGTCGCGCTCGCTGGGCGTGTAGCCGGGGCGCTCGGCGTTCGTGCTGTCGGAGATGAGCAGCAGCACGCCGTCCTGGCCCGCCTGGGCGAGCTTGTGGAGGTGGCTGGTGCGGCCGTCGGCCGGGTGGTAGTCGAGCTTGAAGTCGCCCGAGTGCACGATCCGGCCGATGGGCGTGTGGATCACGAGCCCCGAGTTGTCGGGGATCGAGTGCGTCATCTGGAAGAAGTCGACGGTGAAGTTCTTGCTCACCTTCACGCGGTCGTCGGTGGTGACCTGGCGCAGGTCGACGTCGGACTCCTTGATGCGGAACTCGTCGAACTTGCCCCGCAGCAGGCCGAGCGTGAGCTTCGCGCCGTACATCGGCACCTTCGGCAGCAGCTTGATCATGTAGGGGATGCCGCCGATGTGGTCCTCGTGGCCGTGCGTGAGCACCCAGCCCTTGACCTTGTGCGCGTTCTCGACGATCCAGTCGATCTTCGGCACGAGGATGTCCACGCCGAGCATCTCGGCGTCGGGGAAGGCCAGCCCGCCGTCGACGAGCAGTACCTCGTCCTCGTACTCGAAGGCGAACATGTTCTTGCCGATCTCTCCCATGCCCCCGAAGGGGATCATGCGCAGCTTCCGTTCGTTGCTTGCCATCACTGCTCCGCTTCCGGCCCCGCCGGCCCCGCGGGTGCGGCACGCGCCGCGTCCCCCGAGCCACGGGGTCCGCCGCGGCCCCCTAGCGGGCCGCGCGGTTCCTGTTTAGCTACTCCCGGCCGCCCATAGGTGGCGGCTGAAGGCAAGATAGGCCGGCGCGAGGCGTCGCGCCGGCGGGGGCTGGAGGGCGCCTCAGCCCTCCTCGCGGCGTGGTCCGCGCTGCCCATGGCCGCGCCCGTCGCGGGCACCGTTGTCCCTGGGCCCGTTGTCGCGCGGTCCGCGCCCGCCGCGACCGCCGCCGCCCCCGCGCGAGGCGCGGGGCGCGACCTTCCCCTCGAGCTCGGGGCGCACGAGGTCGATCTTGCCGCGCTCGTCGATGTTGTGGACCTTGACCCTGATGAGGTCGCCCTCCTTCAGGTAGTCCTCGACGCGCTGGACGCGCCCCTCGGCGATCTGGCTGATGTGCAGCAGCCCGTCGGTGCCGGGGAAGAGGGTGACGAAGGCGCCGAAGTCCGTGGTCTTGGCGACCCTCCCGTAGTACTCCTTGCCCACCTCGGCCGTGGCCGTGAGGCCCTCGATCTGCGCCTTGACGGCGTTCGCGGCCTCGGAGTCCTCGGAGTAGATGCGCACGGTGCCGTCCTCGAGGACCTCGATGGTGGCGCCGAGGGCCTCGAGCTCGCGGATCTGCTTGCCGCCGGGGCCGATGACGACGCCGATCTTGTCGACGGGGATCTTGACCTGGATGATGCGCGGCGCGCGGGCGGAGAGCTCGGGGCGCGGCGCGGGCAGCACCTCGGCCATCTTGCCGAGGATGTGCAGTCGGCCGCGCTTGGCCTGCTCGAGCGCCTCGCGCATGATCGCCGGCGTGATGCCCGCGATCTTGATGTCCATCTGCAGCGCCGTGACGCCGTCGGCGGTGCCGGTGACCTTGAAGTCCATGTCGCCGAGGGCGTCCTCGCTGCCGAGGATGTCGGAGAGGATCTTGTACCTGCCGCCCTCCATGACCAGGCCCATCGCGATGCCCGCGACGGGAGCCTTGACCGGCACGCCGGCGTCCATCAGCGAGAGCGAGCCGGCGCACACCGAGGCCATCGACGACGAGCCGTTCGACTCCAGCGTCTCGGCCACGACCCTGATCACGTAGGGGAACTCCTCCTGCGACGGGATCATGCCCACGAGCGCGCGCCTGGCGAGGTTGCCGTGGCCCAGCTCGCGGCGCGACGTGCCGCGCAGGCGCTTGACCTCGCCCGTGGAGAACGGCGGGAAGTTGTAGTGGAGCATGAACTCCTCGGTCTGCTCCAGCCCGAGGTCGTCGACGAGCCTGTTGCTGCGGCCGGTGCCGAGGGTCGTGACGCCCAGCACCTGCGTCTCGCCGCGGGTGAACACGGCCGAGCCGTGCGCCATGGGCAGCACGCCGGTCTCGATCCAGATGGGCCTGATCTCGTCCGGCCGGCGGCCGTCGGTGCGCAGGTCCTCCTCGAGGACCATGCGCCGCAGCTCGGCCTGCTCGGCCTTGTCGAAGGCGGCCTTCACCTGCTCTGTCAGCTCGGCGGCGCCGGGAGCATCGGGGTCGGGCACGCGCTCGGCGACGAGCCTGTCGCGCAGCGCCTTCACGGCGCCCTCGCGCTCGTGCTTGCCCTTCGTGAGGAGCGCGTCCCTGAGGCCCGCTTCGCGCGCGGCGCGCGTGACCTCCTCGACCAGGCCGGCCTCGAGCTCCACGGCGGGCGTGAAGGAGCGCTTGGGCAGGCCGACGTCCTCGCGCATCTCGGCGATGAGCGACACGACGCGTGCGAGCTCGCGCTGCGCGAACTCGATGGCGCCCACCATCGCCTCCTCCGGCAGCTCCCTGGCCGCGGCCTCCACCATCAGCACGGCGTCGGCGCTGGCGGCGACGGTCAGCTCGAGGTCCGTGAGGCCCTCGTGCAGCACCTGCATGCTGGGGTTCAGCACGTAGCGGCCGTCCTGGTAGCCGACGGTGCAGCAGGCCGTCGGGCCGCCCCACGGTATGTCGGAGATCGACAGCGCGGCCGAGGCGCCGATCGCGGCCAGCGGTGCGGGGTCGTTCACCTGGTCGGCCGAGAGGATCGTCGCGATGACCTGCACCTCGTTGCGGAGCTGCTTCGGGAAGAGCGGTCTGATCTGCCTGTCGATGAGGCGCGCGTTCAGCGTGGCCTGCGTGCCCGGTCTGCCCTCGCGGCGGAGGAACGAGCCGGGGATCTTGCCCACGGCGTAGTGGCGCTCCTCGTACTCCACCGTGAGGGGGAGGAACGGCATCGGCGAGGTGGCGTCGCTCATGGCGGCGGTGACGAGCACCAGCGTGTCGCCGCAGCGCACGGTCACGCTGCCGTGGAGCTGCTTGGCGTACTTGCCCGTCTCGATGATCAGCTCGCGGCCACCCAGCTCGGTCCTGTAGACCCTGTGGCCCGCTAGTCCGTGTCCTTGTGCGTTCACTCTCTCTCCTTCTGCTCCCGCTCCGCCGCCCGCCCGCGGCCCGCGCCGCGGTCGGCCGCCGCCGGCCCAACCGCAGGCGGCGAGGCGCGAAGCGCCCCGCCGCCAGGGATGGTCGCGTAGCCCTCGCCCGCGCCGGCCGCGGCTGGGCGTTGCCCGTATGTGACCCCGGACGTCAGCGCCGGAGGCCCAGACGGCCGATGAGGTCCTTGTAGGCCTCGTAGTCGGTCTTCTCGAGGTACGACAGCAGGCGCTTGCGCTTGCCGACCATCATGAGCAGCCCGCGGCGCCCGTGGTGGTCCTTCTTGTGCGTCTGGAGGTGCTGCGAGAGCTCCTCGATGCGCTTCGTGAGCAGCGCGACCTGGACGGCCGTGGAGCCCGTGTCGGTGGCGTCCCTGCCGAAGGCCTGCACGACCTCGGACTTCTGTTCGGCGGTGAGTGGCATCCTTACTCCTCTTGCGTAGATCGGTCTCCGGCGCGGATCCGTCGTTAGATGTCGATGCCGAGCCAGAGGCGTCCCGTGGGACAACCGAGGGAGTCTAGCACAGGCGCCACGTGTCCCGCTCCTGTCCGGGACACGGCGCCCCTACGGGTGCGCCTCGAACCAGCCGACGATCGCCTCGAGACGCGACACGCGCCTGTCCGGACGGCCCGACCGCGAGAGCTCGTGGCCCTCGCCCGGGAACCGCAGCAGCTCCACCTCGCTCCGGCCCACGCGCTTGATCGCCGCGAAGAACTGCTCCGCCTGCTCGATGGGGCAGCGCCAGTCCTCCTCGGAGTGGACGAGCAGGAGAGGCGTGCTCACGTCGGCCGCGTGGCGCACGGGGCTCTGCCGCCACAGGTCCTCCAGGTGGGACCAGGGCCTACCGCCAAGCTCGCGCTCCACGAACGACGGGCCGATGTCGGAGGTGCCGTACATGCTCGTCCAGTTGCTTATGGAGCGCTGGCTCACCGCGCTGCGGAAGCGGTCGGTGACGCCCACCAGCCAGTTCGTCATGAACCCGCCGTAGGAGCCGCCGGTGAGGTGGAGGGGCGCGCCCTCGTCCCCGAGCGTCCTCAGGGCGGCGTCGGCGATGTCCAGGACGTCCCGCGCGTCGTCGCCGCCGTAGTCGCCGAGCACGTGCGCCGCGAAGTCGTGGCCGAGGCCGGCGCTGCCGCGCGGGTTGCCGTAGGCGACGGCGTAGCCGCGGGCGGCGAGGAGCTGGAACTCGAACACGAACCCGGCGCCGTAGGCCGTGTGGGGGCCGCCGTGCACCTCGAGCACCGCCGCCCCGTCGGCGCGGGGCCGGCGCGGCCTCAGCACCCAGTAGCGCACGCCGTGACCGTTAGCGGCGAAGGGCCCCTCGGGGCGCCTCAGGCCCACCCGCGCGCACCAGGCGTCGTTGAGGCCGCTGAGGCGCACCTCGGTGCCGGCGGCGTCGCGGTACCACAGCTCGCCGGGGTGGACGGGGGACTCGGCGACGAACACGGCCGCGCCGCCGCCCAGGGAGGCGAAGGAGGTCACGGCGCGCGGCTCGTCGCCGGCCCGCAGGCGCTGGAACGACCCGTCGAGGCCCAGCAGGCCGAGCCCCGTGACGCCGCCCGCGAAGGCGTTCACGAGCAGCGCCGGCTCGCCGGTGGGCAGGCTCGTCCAAGCGGGCACGTTGGGGTGGGCGCCGTGGCGCGAGTCACCGGCCTCGGCGGGGCTCACGTCGAGGTCGCCGGAGACGAGCCTCCCGTCGGCCGGCCCGCTCGCCTCGCCGGCCGCCTCGAAGAGGAAGACGCCCGCGTGGCTCACGAGGTCGTCCCTGTGCGCGGCCGTCACGGCCAGCAGCGCCCCGTCGGGCGAGGGCGCGACGCCCTCGACGCCGCGCAGCCCGTGGGCGACCACGCGCTCGGCGCCCCGGCGCAGGTCCACGGCGACGACGTCGGCGCGGAAGTCAGCCTCCGCCTCCTCGCCGTCCGGGCGGACCAGGTAGACGACGTCGGGGTCGGGACCGAACGCCAGGCCGTGGGCGCGCTCCCCGAGCCGCGCCACCAGCCTGCTCTCCCCGGCGAGCGTCACGGCGTGGAGGTCGGGGGCGCCGGGCGGGTAGAAGCCCTGGCCGTCGCCGCGGTAGCGCAGGCGCCTCACCCGCAGCGGCAGGCCCTTCTCGGCGCGGTCGTCCTTCTCGTCGCCGCGCGAGAGGTAGACGAGCTGCTCGCCCGACGGGTGCCACGCGAACTCCTGCACGCCGGCGGCGTGGTCCGTGACCCGCCACGGCTCGCCGCCGTCGAGCGGCAGCACGTAGAGCTGGGCCGGCTCCTTCTCGGCCCTCACGGAGAGGAAGGCGAGGTGGCGCCCGTCCGGGCTGAACCGCGGCGCGGCGTCGCGGAGGTCCGAGCGCGTGAGCACCCGGCCGTCGCCCAGCAGCGGGCGCGGCCAGCCGCCCTGGCCGCGGCGGCCGGGCCGGGGCACCTCCGGCAGCTCGAAGAGGTGGACGCGGCTGCGGTACCGCGGCGGGTCTTCGCCGTCTCCCCGCACGGTCTCCGTCACGACGGCGGCCGCGGTGCGCCCGTCCGGCGACACCCGCGGGTCGGAGACGAACCTGAGGCCGTAGAGGTCCTCAGCCTTGAGGTCGCGCGCCATCTCTCTCCTCTCGGGATGCGGCCGCGCGTGCGCCTTCGCGTCCCCTGGCGACGGCGTAGAGCAGGATGCCGGCGGCCACGGAGGCGTTCAGCGAGCCGATGCGGCCCGTCATGGGTATCGTCACGAGGCCGTCGCAGCGCTCGGCCACCAGCCGGCGCATGCCGCTGCCCTCCGACCCGATCACGAGGGCGGCGTCGCGGTCCCAGTCCACGAGCTCCGGCGCCACGGCGTCGGAGCCGGAGGGCGCGGCGCCGTAGACCCACACGCCGCGGTCCTTGAGCTCGTCCACGGTCCTGGGCAGGTTCTTGACCACGACCACGGGGAGCAGGCTCGTCGCCCCCGCCGAGGCCTTGACGACCACGGCGGAGAGCGGCGCGCTGCGGCGCTCCTCGGTGACCACGCCGTGGGCGCCCAGCGCCTCGGCGCTGCGCACTATGGCCCCGACGTTGCGGGGATCCGTGAGGTGGTCGAGGAGCACGAGCAGCAGGCGCTCGCCGCGCGCCGCGGCGAGGTCGAACGCGTCCTGCAGGTCCCGGGTCTCGACCTCGGGCAGCTCGGCCGCCACGCCCTGGTGCTGCGTCGTCCGCAGCGCCTGGTCGAGCTGTACGCGCGGCACCTCCTCGACGTCGGCCCCGACCCTGGCGGCCGCCTTCTTCAGCTCGGCCAGCAGCTTGGGGTGGACGCCGCGCGCCACCATGACGCGCGCCGTCTGGCCCTGGCGCAGGGCCTCGAGGACGGCGTTGCGGCCGTAGATGAGCACCTCAGGGAGTATACGTACGCGCCGGCGGGCCCAGACGAAGCAGCGCCGCGCGCGCGTCCGCCTCGTCGCGCGCCAGCGCCTCGCGCAGCTCGTCGAGGCCGGCGAAGCGCCGCTGGTCGCGGAGGAAGGCGTGGAAGAGCACCGTGACCTCGCTGCCGTAGAGGTCGCCGTCGAAGCCGAACAGGTGCACCTCGAGGGTCGGCGGCTCGTCGGGGAACATCGGCTTGCGGCCGGAGCTCGCCATGCCGCCGTAGGTGCCGGAGGGCGTCTCGACGGTCACCGCGAAGACGCCTGGCGGCAGCGCCTTGCGCTCGCCCGTGGCTACGTTCGCCGTGGGGTAGCCGATGAGCCGGCCGCGCTCCTCGCCGTGCACGACCTCGCCGGTGGCGCGGTAGGGGGCCCCGAGCAGGTCGTTCGCGCGCTCCACGTCGCCCCTCTCGAGGTGCTCCCGGACGCGCGAGGAGCTGACGACCTCGCCGCCGTGCGTCACCAGCCCGAAGGCCTCCAGGCGCGTGGCGATGGGGGAGAGGTCGTCGAGGTTGCCCCGCCGGCCGTGCCCGAAGCGGAAGTCCTCGCCCACGACGATCGTGTGGGGCGAGAGGCGCCTGAGGTCGTCGACGAACGCGGCCTTGTCGGTCTGGGCGTACTCGCGGCTGAACGGCAGCATCACCACGGCCGTGGGCGCGAACCCCGCGAGCAGGTCGAGCTTCTCGCGCTCGCTGGAGAGGTAGGTGGCGTCGCCGAACACCACCCGCGCCGGCGGGAAGAACGTGACGACGACGGAGGGAGCGTCGTGGCGCTCCGCCAGCTCGCGCAGGCGGCCGAGGAGCAGCCGGTGGCCGCGGTGCACGCCGTCGAAGTTGCCGATCGAGAGCATCACGCCCTTGAGGTCGAGCTCGCCGATCGCGCGCACCACCCGCATGGTCAGGGCAGCTCCCCCCTGGCGCCCAGGAGCACGGCCAGCGCCAGCAGGGTCGTGGCGCTGGTGACCTCCTCGCCCGCCTGCACGGCGCGCCACACCTCGAGCGCGTCGCGCCACTCGGGCTCCAGGTCCTCGTCCTCGTCGGCCGGCAGGCTCATGGGAGCCGTTCCCTGGGCGCGGAAGAGGTGGGCCAGCTCGTCGGTGAAGCCGGGGGAGACGTAGCAGGACGTGATGGGGGTGAGCTCGCCGGTGAGTCCCACCTCCTCGGCCAGCTCCCGCGCCGCGGCCTCGGCGGGCGTCTCGCCCGGCTCGACGAGGCCGGCCGGCACCTCCCAGGTGGAGGCGCCCACGGCCACCCGCGGCTGCCTCACCCCCAGCACCCGGCGCCCCTCGGCGACGAGCACGGCGACCGAGTCGGCGTGCCTCACGACCTCGTAGCGTCCGTCCAGCCTCTCGAGGGTGACGATGCGCCCGGCGAAGACGACCTCTCGCACGGTCACGAAGCCTAACAGAACGCCCGGGCGCGCTAGGCGCCCGGGCGCGGGTGACGGAGCGGGTGTCGCCTCAGTTCTCGTTCAGGTCGGGGTTGTAGCGCAGGAAGGCGGGGATGTCGTAGTTGCTGGGGTCGTAGGTGCGGTTCGTGATCGTCGTGCGCAGGTGGGTGGGCCTGAGCACGCGGGTCTGGGGCGCCGAGTCGAAGCCGGCGGCGATGACCGTGACGCGCACCTCGTCGGCCGCGTCCTCGTCGTAGGTGACGCCGAAGAGGACGTTGACGTCGTCCACCTCGGTGGCCTCCGAGATCTTCTCGACGATCTCGGTGGCGTCGGCCAGCGTCAGCTCCTCGGAGCCGGTGACGTTGATGAGCAGGTTGCGTGCGCCCTCGACGCCGCGCGCCAGCAACGGGCTGTGCGTGGCCGAGTTCGCGGCCTCCTCGGCCACGTTCTCCCCGCGTCCGGCGCCGATGCCCATGAGCACGGTGCCGGCGCCCTGCAGCAGCGCCTTGACGTCGGCGAAGTCGACGTTGATCATGCCGGGCACGTTGATGACGTCGGAGATGCCGCGCACGCCGTGGTAGAGGACGCGGTCCGCCACGCGGAAGGCGTCGTTCAGCCTCACCTTGCGGTCGAGGGCGGAGAGCAGGCGCTGGTTCTCGACGACGATGAGCGCGTCGACCTTGTCCTCGAGCCTCCGCAGGCCCTCCTCGGCCTGGCGCATGCGCCGGGGGCCCTCGAAGGAGAACGGCGTCGTCACGACGGCGATGGCCAGTGCGCCCAGCTCGCGGGCCACCTCGGCCACCACCGGCGCGCTGCCCGTGCCGGTGCCGCCGCCCATGCCCGCGGTGATGAACACGAGGTCGGCGCCGCGCAGCGTCTCGGCGATGCGGTCGCGGTCCTCGATCGCCGCCTTCTCGCCGATCTCCGGGTTCGCGCCGGCGCCGAGGCCCTTCGTGATGTGGTCGCCCATCTGGATGCGCACGTCGGCGAGGCTCGTGGCCAGCACCTGCGCGTCCGTGTTCGCGGCGACGAACTCGACGCCCTTGAGACCAGTCTCGATCATGCGGTTGACGGCGTTGTTGCCGCCCCCGCCGAGGCCTATGACGCGTATGACCGCGTTCTCGCTGAAGCTCATCGCCATGCGCTCACGCTCCCCTGACCCGCTCAGAAGAAGTCCTTGATGACGTTCCGCACCCTGTCGAACCAGCCTCCGCCCAGGTTGCCCTCCCTCTTCGTGCGCCGCGTCGCGCTCGCCGCGCCGCCCGTCTGCGCCATGCCGTAGCGCACCAGCCCCACGGCCGTGGCGTGCGCCGGGCTGGCCACGACGTCGGCCAGGCCGGAGACGCCGTCCGGCTTGCCGATGCGCACGGGCAGCCTGAAGCGCTCGTTCGCGACCTGGTCGATGCCGGGCATCAGCGAGGCGCCGCCCGTGATGACGACGTTGCCGGCCAGCAGCTCGAGGGCGCCCATCTTCTGCTCGATGTTCCTCTTCACGAGGTCGAGGATCTCGACCACGCGCGGCTTGATGACCTGGGCCAGCTCGAAGGTGGAGATCGAGGCCGTGTAGTTGGGGTTCGCGACCTCGAGCTCGACGTCGCGGTCGGCCAGCTCGGGCAGGGCGACGCCGTAGCGGCGCTTGACGCGCTCGGCCTCGTCCGACTGGATGCGCAGGAGCTGGCTGATGTCCTGGGTGACGTGGTCGCCGCCCACGGGGATCACGGCGGAGTGGGCGAGCGTGCCGCGGCGGAAGACGCCGATGTCGGTGGTGCCGCCGCCGATGTCGATGAGCACGGTCGTGAGCTCCTGCTCGCCCTGGTTGAGCACGGCCAGGCCCGAGGCCAGCGACTGCACGACGAGGCCCTCGACCTCCACCCCGGCGTCCACGGCGCAGCGGCGCAGGTTCTGCAGCGGGCCCTGGGCGCCGGCGACGATGTGGACGTCCACCTCGAGCCTCACGCCGGACATGCCCACCGGGTCCTTGATGCCGTCGTTGCCGTCCACCACGTACTCCTGCGGGATCACGTGGAGGACCTCCATGTTCTGCTCCAGCGGCACGGCGCGGGCGTTCTCGATCGTGCGCTCGATGTCCTGGCGGGTGATCTCCTGGCCGCGGCGGATGGCCGCCATGCCGTGGCTGGTCAGCGCCTTGAGGTGGCTGCCGGCCACCCCGACCCACGCCGACCTGACCTCGACGCCGGCCATGCGCTGAGCCTCGGCGACCGACTGCTTGACGGCGACGATCGTGCGCTCGAGGTTCACGACGACACCCTTGCGCAGGCCGTCGGAGGGCACCGTCCCCTCGCCGATGATGTCGAGGACGCCGTCCTTGGCCACCTCGCCGATGACCGTGCAGATCTTGGTGGTACCTATGTCGAGCCCGACGATGATCCGCTCGTCGCTCATGCGTGGGCCCTCCAGGGCAGGTCACTCATCGCTGGTCGCCACCCCCCAGGGGTAGACGGACACGGTGCCGCCGCGGTGGTCGACGAAGGCCGACCATTGCTCGCGCAAGGCCTCGGCGCTCGGGGTGTTAAGCGTTGTGCCTATCAACTGGATCTCGAATCCTTCTGGCGAGTAGCTTATCACCTGCACTCCGAAGGGCCTCAGGAGCCTCAGCAGCTCCAGCGCCTCGGAGGTGCGGTCCTCGCCCCACCCCCTGAGCACAGGCAACGCGGCAGCCTCATCGGCCGGGACGCCGGGAAGGACTGTACCATCGGCCGCCCAGGTCGTGACGCCGTCGCTCAGCACCGGCGACCGCTCCGTCACGTGCACGGAGACGGTGTCGGGCCAGCGGCGCACGACCGTCGCCGCGAGCACCCACGGCTCCTCGCCCAGCCTGTCCACCGTGCGGCGCGTGACCCACAGGAACGGGTCGCCGACGTGCACGCCGGCCATGTCCATGACCTGCTCGGCCGTGAAGCGCTCGTTGCCCGACACGACCACGCGCTCGACCCGCGGCCAGAAGCGGCTGGTCACGACGAGCGCCGAGGTCAGCAGGAGCAGGGCGAGGAGCAGGCCGCGCATCAGAACCCCCAGAGGCGCCACTCGAGCTCGAGCTCCACGCCCCGGGAGCGCATCTCCGCGCGCACCTCCTCGACCAGCGCCAGCACGTCGGCGGCCGTGGCCGCGCCCAGGTTCAGCACGAAGTTGCCGTGCTCGAGGGCGACCATCGCGTCGCCCACGCGCCTACCCTTGAGGCCGGCGAGGTCGATGAGACGCCCCGCCGAGTCGCCCGCCGGGTTCTTGAAGGCGCAGCCCGCCGACTTGACCTTCGGCTGACCGGCGCGGGCGGCGTCCACCCTGTCCATGTACGCCTGCACGGCCTCCGGGGTGGACGGCGTGAGCCGCAGGCGCGCGCGCGTGACGATCGCGCCGGGCGGCAGCTCGGCGCGGCGGTAGGAGAGGCCCAGCTCGTGGGCTGGCAGGCGCTCCAGCGCGCCGCCCACGAAGACCTCCACCTCCTGCAGCGTGTCGGAGAGCTCGCCGAACCGCGTGCCGGCGTTCATGGCCACGGCGCCGCCCAGGACGGCGGGCACGCCGAGGAGCCCCTCGAGGCCCGACAGCCCGGCCCTCTGCGCCCGCCGCACGAGACCGGGCAGCGGCGTGGCGGCGCCGAGCCACACGTCCGCCCGCCCGTCGAACGCCCGCACGTCGTTGAAGGCGCGCCCGAGCCTGATCACGCGCTCAGGCACACCGGCGTCGGCCACGAGGAGGTTCGACCCGCCGCCCAGCACGCGGTAGGGCTGGCGCGTGGCCTCCTTCAGGTCGGCCACGTCCTCCACCTCCCACAGCTCGGCGGGGCCGCCGACCTTCAGCGTCGTGTAGGCGGAGAGCCGGACCTGACGCGCCGCGGCGGTGCGCTCAGGCACCCTCGTCCCCCGCCACCAGCGCCTCGGCCACGCGCCACACGTCGCCGGCGCCCAGCGTGATCACGAGGTCCCCCGCGGCGGCGTCGCTCCTGAGGTAGCTGGTCGCCGAGGCGAGGTCGTGCCGCGACGCCCTGACGCCGAGCTCGGTGAGCCTGTCCACGATCAGGTCGGGCGAGACGCCCGGGATGGGCGCCTCGCCGGCGGCGTAGACCTCCAGCACCAGCACCTCGTCGGCCACCGCGGCCGCCTCGGCGAGCTGCTTCCACTGCCTGGCGGTGCGGACCCACCTGTGGGGCTGCAGCACGGCCCTCACCCGCCGCCCCGTGGCGCGCGCCACGCCCAGCGTGGTGCTCACCTCGGTGACGTGTACGGCGTAGTCGTCCACGACCAGGGCGCCCCGCAGCTCGCCCCACACCTGCCAGCGGCGCCCCACGCCGCCGAACGCCGCCAGGCTCGCGAGCGCCGGCTCCGGGTCGAAGCCGGCCTGCGTGAGCGCGGCGATGGCCGCGGCGGCGTTCAGGGCGTTGTGCCGGCCCGGCACCCTCAGGCTCACGGGCAGCGGGGCGCCCGCGGGCCTGTGCAGCGTGAAGCGGCTGCCGCTCTCGCTGACCTCCAGTCCCTCCACGCGGAAGTCGGCCGTGTCCGCCACGCCGAAGGTCACGGCAGCGGGGTGGCCGGCCACGACCCTCGCCAGGTCGGGCCAGTCGGCGCTGTAGACGAGCGCCCTGGCCGCGTGCGCGTAACGCCGGGCGGCGGCCTCGAGGTCGGCCACGCTGGCGTGGTAGTTGCGCCGCTCGAGGAAGTCGCCGGCGATGTGGTCGTCCTCGAGGTTCGTGATCACGGCGACCTCGGGCGCGAGGTCGGCGAAGCCGGAGTCCGACTCGTCCACCTCGGCGACCAGCCACTCGCCGTCGCCGTAGCGGTGGCTGCCGCCCATGGCGGGCAGCTTGGCCCCGAGCTGCACGGAGGTGCCGGCGTCGAGCGCGACGAGCATCGTGGCGAGCATGCCGGTCGTCGTGCTCTTGCCGTGCGAGCCCGTGACGCCTATCGACCGGCGCCGCCTGAACAGCTCGCCGAGGAGCTCGATGCGCCTGACGACGAGGGCCCCGGCGTCGCGGGCGGCGACGAGCTCGGGGTGGTCGGTGGGCACGGCCATGCTGTGCACCACGACCTCGGCGTCGCCGGCGTGGCCCACGTCGTGGCCGTCGTGGACGACCACGCCGCCGCTCGCCAGGACCTCGCGGGCGGCGCCCAGCCGCGGGTCGCAGCCGCTGACCTCGAAGCCGTCCTGGCGGCACCACAGGGCGAGGGCCTGCATGCTCACGCCGCCCACGCCCACGAAGTGCAGGCGAGTGGTCGCGGGGTGTAGCTGCGACAGGGTGGCGGGCGCGCGCAGCGCCTTCGTCTGAGGTGTGGTCACGCCAGCTCCATGACGGCGCACAAGATACGACGGGCCGCTCCGGCGGGCGTCCGCCGCGCGGCGGACGCGGACGCGGACGCCCTGGCCTCCGGCTCGAGGAGCGAGCGCCAGGCGCTCCCCAGGGCGGAGACCTCCCTCTCCTCGACGACCACCCCGGCCCCGGCCGCGGCGACGGCGCGGGCGTTGTAGAGCTGGTGGTCCTCGGCGCTGCCGGGCAGCGGGACCATCACCAGCGGCACGCCGTGGTAGGCGGCCTCGGAGAGCGTGCCGATCCCTGCTCTCGTCACGGCCAGGTCGGCGGCCGACCAGGCGACGGCGGCGTCGACGAACTCGTGCACGTGGTAGCGGGGCAGCCCCGCGGCGTCGACCTCGCCCGACCGGCCGAGCCCGGCGGCGTGCACGACGTGGTGCTCCCGTCCGTCCGGCGCCGTGGGGCCGAGGCCCCTGTAGGCCCGCGGCGCCTCGCGGTTCAGCGTGGCGGAGCCCTGCGAGCCGCCCATGACGAGGGTGACGACGGCCTCGCGCGGCAGGCCCAGGGCCTCGCGCGCCTCGTCGCGCGGCAGGCGCTCCTCCCGCACCGGGAAGGGCGCGACCGCCGACCGCCTCACGCCCCTGAGGTGCCCGAGCGCCTCTTCCTGCGCCAGGACCACGAGGCGCGCCCGTCCCGCGAGCCAGCGGTTCACGGCCGACGGGTAGGCGTTGCCCTCGTGCAGGGCCAGCGGCAGGCCGAGGAGGGCCGCCGCCGCCGCGCCGGGGAACGAGGCGAAGCCGCCGAAGCCCACGACCACGCGCGGCCGCAGCCTGCGCAGCACCGGCACCGCCTCCGCGACGCCCGCTGCGGCGCGCAGGGCCTGCAGCGGACTGGGGCGCCCGCGCTCCCACTTGCCCGCGCTGACGCCGACGAAAGCCACCCCGGCGGACGCGGCCAGGCGCTGCTCGATGCCGCCCCTGGCGCCCAGGACGACCGCGGAGAGGCCGCGCGCGGCGGCCTCGCGAGCGACGGCCAGGGCGGGGAAGACGTGGCCGCCGGTGCCGCCCGTGGCGAGCACGAGGTCCGCGCCGGCGAGGGGTCCCGGGGACGTCAACGCGTCGCCCCCGCGAGCGCGGCGTTCCGGCGCTCGTCGGCGTGCGCCGCGGACGCCTGGCGGTAGGCGACGTGGACGAAGCCGAAGGCCACGCCCACGGACAGCAGGCTGTTGAATCCGTAGCTGACGCCGGGCAGCGGCATCCCAGTGACGGGGAAGAGCCCGCAGGCCACGAGCAGGTTGATGGCGGCCTGGCCGCAGACGTAGGCGACGGCCCCGCCGGCCAGGAGCGCCGGCGGGCCCGTGACGGCCCGCGCGATCGCGATGCCGCGCGAGGCGAGGACCAGGTAGAGGGTCACCAGCGCGGCCACGCCGAAGAGCCCCAGCGACTGGGCGATGGCGACGGCGACGAAGTCGGTCTCGACCTCCGGCACCGCCACGGCGCGGCCGGGCCCGATGCCGGTGAGCCCGCCCTTCGCCATCGCCTCGCGCGCCTGCGACGCCTGGTAGGCCTCGTCCTGGCCCCGCTCCTGGGCGCCCCAGAGGTCGGCGTAGCCCACGAGCCTGTCCTTCATGTAGCTGAACTGGCTGAGGTACGACCCGCCGAGCAGCACGCCGATCAGCCCGGCGGCCAGCGAGATCGAGACGAGGCGCGTGGTGGAGATGCCCGCCATGACCATGACGGCGAAGGCCAGCACGAAGATGAAGAGGCCCGTGGAGAGGTTCGGCTGCGCCACGATCGCGGCGACGGCCAGGCCTATCACGACCATCGGCCGCCAGATCTGCCAGTCGCCCAGGTGGTTGTGGAAGAAGGCCGTGAGGTAGGCGATCACGGCGATCTTCATGAACTCGGACGGCTGCAGGGTGAAGCCGCCCACGTCGAGCCAGCGCCGGCTCTCCGAGCCCTGCGGCGTGATGCCGAACGCCAGCACGCCGAGCAGCAGCGCCAGGGTGCCCACGAAGAGGTAGGGCGAGAGCCTGGTGATCACGCGCGGCCTGAGCCGCGCCACCGCCACGGTGAGCGCCAGCGCCAGCGCCACGCGGGTGGCGTGCTCGAACGCGACGGACGGCTCGCCGGCGGCGACGCCCACGACGCCCAGGGCCCCCAGGGCGAGCTGCACGAAGAGCAGGGTCCTGTCCATCAGCGACGACCCCCCGCCGCCGCGGCCCGCCGAGTCGCGCCGGCGCCGCCGCCGCGGCCGTCCGCGCCCTCCCCGCTCGCGTCCGCCCCGCCCCCCAGCTCCGCGGCGACGTCGGCGACGACCTCCCTGAAGACCCTGGCGCGGTGCCTGTAGTCCTCGAACTGGTCGAAGGAGGCGGCCAGCGGCGCGAGGAGGACGGTGCCGCCCCCGTGGCGCTCGCGCAGGTACGCGACGGCCAGGCGCACGGCGCTGCCCAGGGCCTCGCGCCCGTCCGCCTGCCGGCACTCCAGAACCTCGGTGACGCCCGCGAACTGGCGCGCCAGGTCCGGCCCCGATGCCCCGTAGGCCACGAGCAGGTCCACGCGCTCGGCCACCAGCGGCAGGAGGGCGGAGTTGTCCGCGCCCTTCGCCTGCCCACCGGCCAGCCAGGCGAGGGGCCGGCGCGAGGAGCGCAGCGCGGCCGCCACCGACAGCGGCCTCGTGGCTATGGAGTCCTCCACGAACGTCACGCCGCCGGCGCTGGTCACCTCGGCGTAGCGCCCGGGCAGGCCCGCGAACCGGGGCAGGCCGTCGGCGACCTGCTCGCGGTCCAGGCCCAGCGCCGTGGCGGCCAGCGCCACGGCCAGGGCGTTGCCCGCCTGGTGCTCGCCCTTCACGGCCAGCTCGGCGGCGGGCAGGAGCGGCGCCCCGAACAGGCGCAGCACGCCGTCGCCGTCCAGGTGGGCGTCGGCCTCGCCCCGCAGCGAGTAGGAGAGGGCGCGGGCCGAGGTGGCCGACGCCCAGCCGCGCAGCAGCGGGTCGTCGGCGTTGTAGACGAACGTCTCGGCAGGCGTGAGGTTGGCGATGAGGGCCCGCTTCGCCCGGTGGTAGGCCGCCACGGTGCCGTGCCTGTCGAGGTGGTCCTCGCCGAGGTTCAGGGCCACGGCCACGTCCGGCCTGAGGGTGGGGCAGCGCTCGAGCTGGAACGACGAGAGCTCCACGACGTGGGTCGCTCCGGGACGCGCGACGGCCGCCAGCGCGGGGTCGTTGTTGCCGCCGGCCACGGCGTCCACTCCGGCCGCCCGCAGCACCGCCGTGAGCCACAGCGTGGTGGAGCCCTTGCCCGCGGTCCCGGTGACGCCGGCGTAGCGTCCGGGCACGAGCCGCCAGGTCCACTCGACCTCGCCTATCACGTACACGCCGCGCTCCCTGAGCGCGGCCAGGTCGGGGTGGTCGATCGGCACGCCGGGGGCGGCCACGCAGGTGGGGTAGGCGGCGGGGTCCACGGACCCGACGTCCTCGACGCGCGCGGCTCCCGACGAGATCGCCTCGTCGACGTCGGGGCCCTCGCGCCTGGCCTCGTAGAACGCCACGTCCGCGCCGAGCCCGATCGCCCGCCTGAGCACGGCGCCGCCGCTGCGGCCGAGGCCGTAGACGAGGAGGCCGCCCCGCGCGGCCGCCTGAGCGGTGGCGCTCACCACGGCGCCCTCCCCGTGACCGCCAGGCCGGCCGCCACGCACAGCGCGGTGACGATCCAGAAGCGCATCGCCACCTGCTGCTCGGAGAGGCCGGCTAGCTCGAAGTGGTGGTGGAACGGGCTCATCCGGAACAGCCGGCGCCCGCCCGTGGCCCTGAAGTAGGCGACCTGGAGCACCACGGACACGACCTCGAGCACCGGGACCAGGGCGACGAGCGGCAGCGCCAGCACCGTACCGCTGGTCACGGCCAGGCCGGCGACCGCGGCGCCCAGGGCCTCGGCGCCCACCCCGCCCATGAACACCCGGGCGGGGTGCGAGTTGTACCAGAGGAACGCCAGCAGCGACCCCAGCAGGGCCGCCGCGACCGGCGAGCCCACGAAGAAGAGCAGGACTATCGCCGTCACGCCGGCCGCCAGGCCGTCGAGGCCGTCGGTGAAGTTGAAGGCGTTGATGCTCCCGGCCACTGCCAGCGTGTAGAGGGCGATGTCGGCCCAGGCCGGCGTCAGCGTGCGGTGGCCGGCGTTCACGGCCCACACGGCGAAGCCGGCGCCGATCACGAGGTGGCCGAGGATCCGGTAGCGGGCCAGCAGGCCCGTGGCGGCGTCCACGTCCTCGCCCTCCAGGCGCCGGCGCTTGCGCGCCAGCGAGGCGACGTCGTCGTAGAGGCCGAGCAGCGCCGCGGCCGCCGTCGTGGCGAGGAGCGCCAGCGTCGTCTCGTCGCGAGGGCCGAGCACGAGCACCGCGCACGCGGCGGCGAGCAGGAACGCCGCTCCGCCCATCGTGGGCGTGCCGGCCTTGCTCAGGTGGCTGCTCGGGCCCGCCTCGCGCACGACCTTGCCCCAGCCGCGCGCGCGTGCGAGCTGCACGAACGAGCCGGTGGCGACGAGCCCCAGCGCGGCGGCCACGAGCAGGGTCACGCGAGGTCCCCCCGGCGGCGGGAAGCTCGCCTCATCGCCCACCTCCCGCGCCCCGCGCGGGCGCGGCGTAGGTCGTGGCCCCGGCGGCTCCCTCCGCCGCCGGACCGAAACGCTCCTCCAGGGCCGCGACGAGGTTCTCCAGCGCCAGCGAGCGCGAGCCCTTCACCAGCACCGTGGCGCCCGGCGGCACCAGCCCCAGCAGGCCGACGGCGGCCCGCCAGTCCGGCACGTGGCGGGCGCGCGGGTTCGCCTCGGCGACGGCCGCGGCCTCCTCGCCTATCGCCACGACGAGGTCGAGGCCGCGCGTGGCTGCCCCCAGCTCGAGGTGGCGCCGCCGGCTCACCTCCCCGAGCTCGCGCATGTCGCCGAGGAACGCCGCGCGCGGGGCCGGCGCGGAGGCGAGCACCTCGAGGGCGAGGGCGGCGGAGAGTGGGTTCGAGTTGTAGCTGTCGTCGATCACGGTGACCCCGTGGAGGCGCAGCTCGCGCAGGCGGCCCTTCTCGAGCCGCGCCGCGGCCATCGCCGGGAACGCCTCCGCCGGGGGCACGCCCAGGAGGCGGGCGGTGGTGAGCACCAGCAGCGCGTTCTCGGCCATCGCCCGGCCCGGCCAGGGGATCGGGAAGGGGCGCCCGAAGGCGCGCAGCGTGAGGCCCTCGAGCAGCCCGGCGACCTCGCCGAGGGGAGGGGCGGGGAGGGTCGTGGCGTCGTGCCCGGGCGCCGTGCCCGAGCCGTCCCGGCCCGACGGGGGCGGCAGGAGCCTGGTCACGGTGGTGCGGCGCAGCACGTCGGGCGGCAGGTGCCTGGCGGCCGCCTCGCCGGCCACGCGCGCGCCCGGGGCGGCGGCCAGCAACGCCGCCTTCTCGCGCGCCACCGACGCGACGTCGCCCAGTCGGCTCAGGTGCGACTCGCCCACGGTGGTCAGCACGGCGTGGTCCGGGCGTGCGATGGCCACGAGCTCGTCCATCTCGCCGGGGTGGTCGACGCCGAGCTCGAGCACGAGGGGCGACCCCGGCGCCCCGGACCCGGCCAGGTCGCCGCCGGGCACCTCCAGGCCGGCCTCGGTGCGCGCGGCCTCGACGAGCGCGGCGGCGAGGGCCGGCACGGTGTTGAGGTTACCCGGGGTGGAGCGGCCGCCCAGGGCGGCGGTGAGCAAGGTCTTCACGGTGGTCTTGCCGGCCGAGCCCGTGACGCCCACGACGGGCGACCTCAGCAGGCCGCGGGCCGCCGCGGCCAGCGCCGACATGGCCGACCAGGTGTCCGGCACCAGCAGGGCGCGGGGATGCGGCGCGTCGGAGACGACGAAGGACGCCCCGGAGGCCAGCGCGGCGTCGGCGTGGGCCACGCCGTGACCGGCGCTGCCCCGGCGGGCGAAGAAGACGTCGCCCGGCCTGACCTTGCGGGAGTCGTAGGCGACGCCGGTGCCGGGCCTCAGCGGCTCGCCGGGCAGGTCGCCGCCGAGCAGGTCGGCCAGGGCCTCGGGGCGCAGCAGGTCCTCGGCCCTCGCGACCCGGGTCCCGCTCGCCCTGAACCGACCGTCACCCACGCCCACCATCCTATCCACACGTTACACAACGTGTGCATCATGTGCATGCGGTGTCGGCCCGGTGCGGGGGACCGCCTGCGTCGCCTTGGGTTCGGCGGCGCTCACTGACGCGCTGCCAGCGCCTCGGGGCGGGGCAGGGCGCCCCACGACGCTACGACGTCGGTGACGATCTCCTTGAACAGGCCGCCTGTCGCCACGGTGCTCGTGGCGCCTTCCCGCGGCTTGTGCAGCGTGACGACGACGATCACCCTGGGGTGCTCCGCCGGCAGCATCCCGGCGACGCTAAGCGAGTACTCGCCGGGCACGTAGCGGCCCTCCGCGGGGTCGAAGACGTCGGCGGTGCCGGTCTTCGCCGCCATGCTCACGCCGTTCACCTTGGCGTTGCGCAGGCCGCTCGCCTCCGTGACGTGGCTCAGGAGCGCGCGCATCGTGGCGGCCACCTCGGGAGAGAGCACGCGGTGCGGCGGCGCCGTCGGTGCGCCCTCGATGAGCACGGGCGGCACGTAGAGGCCGTCGTTGGCGAAGACCGAGTAGGCGGCCGCGAGCTGCAGGGCCGTCGTCGAGTGGTTCTGCCCGATCGTGTTCGAGGCGTGGTCCTGCGGCACCCAGCGGTACCAGGGGTTGAGCTGGCCGGAGCTGGTGTAGCTGCCCGAGACGGGCAGGTCCTGGCCGATGCCGAAGCGCATCAGCCAGTCGTGGAGTTCGGCGTCGCTGAACCGCTGGCCCAGGTGTATGGCGCCCGAGTTGCTCGAGTAGGCGAGCACGTCGGCGACGCTCAGCTCGGGCTCGTGCCAGACGACGTCCCTGAAGGTCTGCTGGCCCACGCGGAGCGTCATGGGCGCGTCCACGACCTCGTCGGGGCGCAGCAGGCCGGACTCGAGCAGGCCGGCCACGACCAGCGGCTTGATCACGGAGCCGGGCTCGTAGGTCTCCTGGAACGGCCTGTTGCGCATCTGGTCGCGCCCGGCGTCCGACCAGTCGTTGGGGTCGAAGGCCGGGTAGCTGGCCGCGGCGAGGATCCTGCCGGTGCCCGCCTCGAGCACGACCGCCGAGCCGCTCTCGGCCTCCCAGGCCTGGGCGGCCTCGGCGAGGTGGCGCTCGGCGGCGGCCTGGTAGGTGGCGTCGATCGTCAGGCGCACGTCCTGCCCGGCCGCCAGCACCTCGTCGAGCGTGTACTCGAGGCCCTCGAGCCCGTACCTGCCGTCGGGCTGCACCGCGCCGGTGAAGCCGACGAGTGGACCAGCCACGCCGAGCGGGTAGCTGCGCGCCTCCACGGGCCCCGTCGCCAGCACCTCGCCGGACGACGCGACGATGTCGCCGCGCGGCACCGGCTCCGTGGGCGGGGCGGGGAACGTGGCCGGCCGTAGCTGGTGGGCGGCGAAGCCGAGCAGGGCGGCGAGGAGCGGGGCGGCGAGGCCGAGGCGCAGGAGCCAGACGCGCCGCAGGGCCAGCTCGGTGGGCTCGCGGCGCGCCACGCGCAGCGCGGGGGCCCGCGGGGCGGCGGTCTGGGCGCGGGGGAAGACGGTGGAGGTGCTCAGCGCCATACGGTCCTCAGTTCCAGGGACCCCGACGGCGCCTCGTCCGCGGGGGCGGGCTCGGGAGCGACCACGTCGGACACGTGGCCCTCGGGCAGCGGGACCATGCCGGCCTCGGCGGCCCACCTGGCCACCGCCGGCGGGCCCTCGACGGCGGCGGCCCTCACCTCGGCGCGCGCGACGCTGGCCAGCAGCGCCTCCCGCTGGTCCGCCAAGGCGGCGCGGCGCGCCACCAGGGCCTGGTTGGCCCCGCCCAGCGCGGCGAGGGCGAGCAGCAGCACGAGGTAGAGGGGCAGCGCGAGACGGAACGGCCCGCCGGAGACGCGGCCCTCGGCGGCGGCCCGCTCGTCCCCGCCGCGCGCGCCGGCCCGCGGACCCGGCACGGCGAGGTGGGTCACGGCTCCACCTTCGTGCCGGCGCGGAGCTTCGCGGACCTGGCGCGCGGGTTGGCCGCGACCTCCTCCTCGGAGGCGGTCACGGGCTTCTTCGTCACGACCTCGAAGCGCGGGCTGTCGAGGAGGAAGCGCTTGACGATGCGGTCCTCGAGCGAGTGGTACGAGAGCACGACCAGCCGCCCGCCGGGCACGAGCAGCCGCGAGGCGCCCTCGAGGCCCTCCCGCAGCGCGCCCAGCTCGTCGTTGACGTGTATCCGCAGCGCCTGGAACGTGCGCCTGGCGGGGTGCTCGCGCCGCGGTCCCGGCGGGTAGGCGCCGGCCACGACCTCGGCGAGCTGCCCGGTGGTGAGGATGGGGGCGGAGGCGCGCGCCTCGGCGATGCGCCGCGCGATGCGGCGGCTGTGGCGCTCCTCGCCGTACCTGAAGATGATCGCGGCGAGCTCCTCGACGGGGTAGCCGTTCACGACGTCGGCGGCGCTCTCGCCCTCCCCGTGCATGCGCATGTCGAGGGGCCCGTCGTGGCGGAACGCGAAGCCGCGGCCCTCCTCGTCCAGCTGCATCGACGAGACGCCGAGGTCCATGAGCACGCCGTCGGCGGCGCGCACGCCTCGCTCGTAGGCGAGCCTCTCCAGGTCCCTGAAGTTGCCGTGGGCGAAGCGCAGGGCGCCGCTCTCGAGCGAGGCCCGCCAGTAGGGGTCGCGATCCAGGTCGTCCGCCACGTGCGGGTCCCTGTCGATCGCCAGGACCACGCCGCCCTGCTCGATCACCCGCCTGGCGTGACCGCCGGCGCCGAAGGTGCAGTCGACGTAGAGGCCCCCCGGCGCCACCTGCAGGTGGTCCATGACCTCCCGCGGCATGACGCTGACGTGGCGCTCCGTCACCGCGTTCACCCGATCAGCTCTCTCAGCAGCTCGGGCGCGGGCGGCGCTTCTTGGACTGCCTCGAGGTTCGCGAGCCAGCGCTGTTCGTTCCATATCTCCAGCCGGTTGGGGGCGCCGACGAACATGACGTTCCCCTCCAGGGCGGCGAACTTGCGGAGGGGCGCCGGGATGCTGATGCGGCCGGCCGAGTCGAGCTTCGTCTTCGCCGCCCCCGAGTAGAAGAAGCGGACGAAGTTGCGGGAGCTCGGGTCGGTGAGCGGGAGGTCCGTGAGGTGTCCCTCGATGTGCTGCCAGGCGCCCAGGGGGAAGACGAAGAGGCAGCCGTCCATGCCGCGGGTGACGACCATGCCGCCGTCGACGAACTCGCGGAAGGCGGGCGGCACGATCACCCGTCCCTTGTCGTCGACGCTGTACTGGAACTCGCCGAACGGCATCTGGCTCCTTGGCGCAAGGCGGCGTGGCGTACCGCGCCCTACGTCGCGCTGTGGGCGTGGTCCTCACGGACGAACCCGACTCTACCACAGTCTCCCACAATCCCCCACACTGATACCCGGGAGGGCCCCGTGTTGTGGCATCTCTCCCACCGCCGACCACGAGGGGAGCGTCCGCGTCCTGCACGCGAACCCGCGGGGACGAGCCGCGGCGTCGACGCCGCGGCCGCCGGCCCGAGGGGGCCGCCGCCTACTCTCATGTGCAGATGAGAAAGGCGACCTTCCGATGAGAAGGTCGCCTCGATCAGGTGGCGGGTGGGCTTGTAAGCCGGGTTCTGTGACCCCGAGAGGGGCCTCTGGTCATCTATCTGGGACGCGCGTCGCCGCGCGCCTCTAGCGGTCGCCTGGAGATGTTGGCGAGCCGGGCAGGCTCTCTCTCCCTATCGGACCTTGCTCCGGGTGGGGTTTACCTAGCTGCCCCTGTTACCAGGGACACTGGTGCGCTCTTACCGCACCCTTTCACCCTTACGCCGGGGGCCGTGAGGCCGGCCGGCGCGGTCTGCTCTCTGTTGCACTTGCCGTCGCCTTACGCGCCCAGCCGTTAGCTGGCACCCTCGCCCTGCGGAGCCCGGACTTTCCTCGGCCTCGCGGCCGCGACCAGACCGCCCACACCGCAGCCAAGGATG